>JAURVI010000029.1 GCA_030655515.1 Polaromonas sp.
ACGGGCTCACTCAGCGGTGAGGGCGATCACCGCGAGCTCGCACCAATGACTTGTCGGTCATCTCGGCGCTGCCGTTCACCTTGCAGCGCAAATCTGTTTCTTCGGGAACGCCTGGCCCGCCCGAGGGATTGGGATGCTCAATACTGTTCGCTTAACCGTTCGGGCTGAGCTTGTCGAAGCCTGTTTGCACTGTGACGACCCTTCGACAGGCTCAGGGCGAACGGGGTTGTAGCGCTTCAATGAACAGCATTGGGGCTACCCTGGCTTTTTCATCCGGTCTTGAACTGGTGCAGCGCCGCGTTGACAATGCTCTGCGCGTTGACGCCGAAAAATTCACGCAGCGCGGCGCGCGTGTCGCTGCGGCCGAAGCCGTCGGTGCCCAGGGTCAGGTAGCTGCGGCCTGCCGGCAGAAAAGCACGGATGCTTTCGGGCACGGCGCGCACGTAGTCGGTGGCGGCGATGACGGGGCCCTGGCTGGCACGCAGTTGCTGCGTGATGAAAGCTTCGGGCGGCGTTGTGTCGCCGTTCAACGCGCGCTGCTGACAGGCGGCCCCATCGCGCGCCAGCTCGCTCCAACTGGTCACGCTGTACACCGTTGCCGCAATGCCTTGTCCGGCGAGCTGCTGCGCCGCCTTGACCACCTCGGTCAGGATGGCGCCGGAGCCCAGCAGCGTCACCTGTCGAGGTTTTTCAGGGGCTGTGCCGGATGCGGGTGCGTAACGGTCAAAGACATAGCATCCGCGCATGATGTCCGCCTCCGAGCCAGGCCGCAGATCGGGCTGGGCGTAGTTCTCGTTCATCATCGTCACGTAATAAAAAACATCTTTTTGCTCGACCATCATGTCGCGCATGCCCTGATCGATGATCACGGCCAGCTCGCAGGCAAACGCCGGGTCGTAGGCCTTGCAGTTGGGAATGGTCGCGGCCACCAGGTGGCTGGAGCCGTCCTGGTGCTGCAGGCCCTCGCCGCCCAGCGTGGTGCGGCCCGAGGTGGCGCCCAGCAGGAAGCCGCGGGCGCGCTGGTCCGCCGCGGCCCAGATCTGGTCGCCCACGCGCTGGAAGCCGAACATCGAGTAATAAATATAAAACGGCAGCATCGCCAGGCCATGCACGCTGTAGCTGGTGGCGGCGGCCGTCCAGCTGGCCAGCGCGCCGGCTTCGCTGATGCCTTCTTCCAGGATCTGTCCGTCCAGCGCCTCGCGGTAGCTCAGCACCGAGCCGATGTCCTCGGGGGCGTAACGCTGGCCGACGCTGGAGTAAATGCCGACCTGCTTGAACAGGTTGGCCATGCCGAAGGTGCGCGCCTCGTCGGCGACGATGGGCACGATCTTCGGGCCCAGCGCCGGGTCCTTGAGCAGGCCGCCCAGCATGCGCACGAAGGCCATGGTGGTGCTCATTTCCTTGCCATCGGCGGCCAGGGCAAACTGGGCGTAGCTGGGCAGGGGCGGCACGGGAATAAGCTGCGCCGTGGTGTCGCGTTTGGGCAGGTAGCCGCCCAGCGCCGCGCGCCGCGCATGCAGGTACTGCATCTCGGGGCTGTCTGCGGCCGGCTTGTAAAACGCGATTTGCCGGGCCTGTTCGTCGCTCAGCGGCAAATTGAAGCGGTTGCGAAATTCCAGCAGATCGTTTTCGTCAAATTTCTTCTGCGAATGCGTGGTCATCCTGCCCTGGCCGGCGCTGCCCATGCCGTAGCCTTTTTTGGTGTGCGCCAGGATCACCGTCGGCTGGCCTGGGTGGTTCGCCGCGGCGGCATAGGCCGCATGAATTTTCACCAGGTCGTGGCCGCCGCGCTTGAGCCGGTCGATCTGCTCGTCGGTCATGCCCTGCGCCAGCCGCGCCAGTTCCTCGTTTTGCCCAAAGAAGTTGTCGCGGTTGAAACGCCCGTCCTTGGCGGCGAAGGTCTGCATCTGCCCGTCCACCGTGTGGGCAAAGGCCTTGCTCAGTGCGCCCGTCAGGTCGCGTGCAAACAGGCCATCCCAGTCGCTGCCCCAGACCAGCTTGATGACGTTCCAGCCGGCGCCGGCAAACAGTTTTTCCAGCTCGTCGATGATGCGGCCGTTGCCGCGCACCGGGCCGTCGAGCCGCTGCAGGTTGCAGTTGACGACCCAGACCAGGTTGTCCAGCCCCTCGCGTGCGGCCAGCGTCAGTGCGCTCATCGATTCCGGCTCGTCCATCTCGCCGTCACCAAACACGCCCCAGACCTTGCGGCCCGCGCAGTTGAGCAGGCGCCGGTGTGTGAGGTAACGCATGAAGCGCGCGTGGTAAATCGAGCTGATGGGGCCTATGCCCATGGAGCCGGTGGGGAACTGCCAGAAGTCCGGCATCAGGTAGGGGTGCGGGTAGCTTGAAAGACCCTGCGCGCCCTGCCGGGACGCAGAGAGTTCCTGCCGGTAATGGCTCAAATCCTTTTCGCCGAGCCGGCCTTCGAGGTAAGCGCGGGCATACACACCGGGCGCGCTGTGCGGCTGGAAGAACACCAGGTCGCCGCGGTGCTGGCCTTCACCCAGGCCCTCGCGCGCACGAAAGAAATGATTGAAACCGGTTTCAAACAAATCCGCCGCGCTGGCATAGCTGGCAATGTGGCCGCCGAGCTCGCTCGATCCGCCCGACTCGGCCTGGTTGGCGCGCACGACCATGGCCAGTGCATTCCAGCGCATCAGCGAGGCCAGGCGTTCTTCCATGGCGAGGTCACCCGGAAACACCGGCTGCTCGTTGACGCCAATCGTGTTGACATAAGGCGTGGCCAGATCCGGCTTCCAGCCCATGCGTTGCTCGCGCGCCAGCCGCGCCAGCTCATCGAGCAGGTAGCGCGCACGCGCCGGGCCTTGCGCCGCGGCCAGCGCAACAAAAGCCTCGCGCCATTCGGCGGTTTCCTGGGGGTCCAGGTCGGGTGCAAGCTGGCCGGCGGGCAGCAGGGTGTGGTGGGGGACAGGCGCATTCATGCACTTCAATATACCGACTCCCTGTCAACATGAGTTATCAAAAAACGGCTTGGAATCCATATTAAGCAGCATAAAATTCCGAAAAACTGTGATTTAAACAAACATGAAGCTGGATGCCATCGATTTACGGATTCTGGACGAGCTGCAGCGCGACGGTGCCCTGTCCAATGTGGAACTGGCCAAACGCGTTCACCTGAGCCCTTCACCTTGCCTGGCCCGGGTCAAGGCGCTGGAGGCCGCGCGCGTGATCGACCGTTATGTGGCGATCGCCAATGCCGCGGCCCTGGGGCTGGGCTTGAGTGTGTTCATTTCCATCAGCCTGCGCTCGCAAAACAAGGAGTCTCTGGCCGAGTTCGAGCGGCGCATCGCCGAACACGACGAGGTGATGGAGTGTTACCTGATGACGGGCGACAGCGACTACCTGATCCGCGTGGCCGTGGCTGACATTGCCGCGCTCGAAAAATTCATTCTTGAGCAGCTCACGCCGATACCGGGCATCGAAAAAATACGTTCAAGCTTTGCGCTCAAACAGGTGCGCTACAAAACCGCGCTGCCCTTGCCACGAGCGGCTTGAAGCCGCTGGAACCCTGAAACGCTATATCTTCGACTGAAAAACCAGGCCGGCGTGTTCGCGCAGCGCATGGAACCTGATCTTGGGCCACTGCTGCTCGACGGCGCGCAGGGTCGCGCCGTGGTCCACCAGCAGGGTCGGGGCATCGACGGCGTCCAGCGCGACGCGGTGCGCGTTGGCGTCCATGAATTTTTTCAGCTCATGGGGATCGTCGCAAGTGACCCAGCGCGCCAGGTTGAAGTTGCTGGGCATGATGCGCGCCTTGACGCCGTATTCATGCTCCAGCCGGTGCGCCACCACTTCAAACTGCAATTGACCGACTGCGCCCAGCAAGAGCAAGGAGCCGGCAATCGGCCGGAACACCTGGATCGCGCCTTCTTCGCCGAGCTGCGTGAGACCGGCACGCAGTTGCTTGCTGCGCAGCGGGTCGGCCACTTCCACCGCGCGGAACATTTCCGGCGCGAAAAAAGGCAGGCCGGTGAACTGCAGTGCCTCGCCTTCGGTCAGCGTGTCGCCGAGTTGCAGCACGCCGTGGTTCGGGATGCCGATGATGTCGCCGGCGAAGGCGGTGTCCAGCAGTTCGCGGCGCTGGCTCATGAAACTCACCACGGTGTTGGGCCGGATTTCCTTGCCGCTGCGCACCACTTTCAGGCGCATGCCGCGCGTGAACTCGCCGCTGGCGACGCGCAAAAAGGCAATGCGGTCGCGGTGCGCCGGGTCCATGTTGGCCTGGATCTTGAACACCACCCCGGAAAATTTCTTTTCCGTGGGCTGCACCACGCGCTGGATGGCTTGACGTTCGGCGGGCGCGGGGGCGAGGTCCACCAGCGCGTCCAGCACTTCCTGCACGCCAAAGTTGTTGATGGCCGAGCCGAAAAACATCGGTGTCTGTTTGCCGGCGAGAAACGCGGCGCGGTCAAATTCGGGCGAGGCGCCGTTGAGCAGTTCCAGCTCGTCCTGGGCCTGCGTGAATTCGGCGCCAAAGCGTTGGGCTGCTTCGACGTTGTCCAGGCCGGCCAGGATTTCGTCGTCGCCGCCGGCCTTGTCTTCGCCGGGGCTGAACACGCGCATGCGTTGTTCACGCCGGTCGTACACGCCGTGGAACAGCTTGCCCATGCCGACCGGCCAGGTGAAAGGTACGACCGTCATGCCGAGTTCCTGCTCGATCTCGTCCATCACGCTCATCGGGTTTTGCACCTCGCGGTCCATCTTGTTGACGAAGGTGAGAATGGGCGTGTTGCGCGCGCGGCAGACCTGCAGCAGGCGGCGCGTCTGCGGCTCGACGCCATTGGCGGCATCAATCACCATCAGCGCGGCGTCCACCGCGGTCAGCACGCGGTAGGTGTCTTCCGAGAAATCCTGGTGGCCCGGGGTGTCCAGCAGGTTGATCACGCAGTCGCGGTATTCCATCTGCATGACCGAGCTGGCCACGGAAATGCCGCGCTGTTTTTCAATTTCCATCCAGTCGGAGGTCGCGTGGCGCGCGGCCTTGCGGGCCTTGACGCTGCCGGCGATCTGGATCGCGCCCGAGAACAGCAGCAGTTTTTCGGTCAGCGTGGTCTTGCCGGCGTCAGGGTGGGAAATGATGGCAAACGTGCGGCGGCGCTTGACCTGTTTTTCGATTTCGGTGGTTTCGGACATAACCCGCAATTATCGTTGACGGTGTCTATCTAGCCGGGTTGCCTGGCGAAACGCGGCTGGAGTATTCCGTCAATCACCACCTCTTCATTGAACATGGCGGCCGGGCGCACCCACAGGCCTTGTTCGCCATACAGCGCCCGGTACAGCGTCATGGGCTCCAGGCTTTCGCTATGGCGCGCGGTGCCCATCACTTCATAAAGCAAGCCCTTGTAGTGCCGGTACAGGCCGGGCGGGGTGACAATCAACGGGGGCAATGTTTCAGACATGGGTAATCCAGCGTGGGAAAAGGCGGGCTGATGGGACAATCGGGGCCATGCATCCTAAAGCCTTACTCGACAGTTGTTCCGAGCTTCTTCAGCAGGTTCTCAAATTTGACCATCCCGCGGACATGGTGGTGTCGCGCTATTTTCGCGAGCAGCGCCTCGGTCCCCGGGAGCGGGCCACGCTGGCGGAAACAGTGTATGGCGTCTTGCGCAAAAAAAACCTCTACACCTACCTCGCCCAACACGGCAGCGGCTCGCTGGAGCGTCGCTTGGCCATCCTCGGTTTTGCCGCAGAGCGTGACTATTTGCTCAGTGCGCTGACAGATCAGGAAAAAGACTGGCTGGCGCGCTGCGATCAGGTCAAACCTTCGGATCTGATGGAGCTGCATCGCCACAATCTGCCGCAGTGGCTGGTCGAGCCGCTGAAGGCGCAACTCGGTGACGACTTCTGGCCGCTGGTCGAAAGCCTCAATGCGCCGGCCGGGCTGGACTTGCGCGTCAACACCCTGAAAGAGAAACGGGCCGAGGTGCAGAAGGAGCTTGCGAAAGCGGCCATCAAGACCGTCGCAACGCCGTACTCCCCCTGGGGCTTGCGGCTGGCCGGCAAGCCGCCGCTGAACAAGCTCGACGCGTTCACGCGCGGCGTGATCGAGGTGCAGGACGAAGGCTCCCAGTTGCTGGCCTTGCTGGTTGACGCGAAACGCGGCGAAATGGTCGTGGACTTCTGTGCCGGGGCCGGGGGCAAGACTCTGGCCATTGGCGCGGCCATGCGCAACACCGGGCGACTCTACGCGTTCGATACCTCGGGCCACCGACTCGCCGCGCTCAAGCCGCGGCTGGCACGCAGCGGCCTGTCCAACGTGCATCCGGTCGCCATTGCGCATGAACGCGACGAGCGCATCAAACGGCTGGCCGGCAAGATCGACAGGGTGCTGGTGGACGCACCCTGTTCGGGCCTGGGCACCTTGCGCCGCAACCCCGATCTGAAATGGCGGCAGAACCCGAAAGCCATTGAAGAGTTAAGCGCCAAGCAGACCGCCATTTTGAAAAGTGCGGCGCGGCTGCTCAAACCCGGTGGACGGCTGGTTTATGCCACCTGCAGTGTTCTGCGCGAAGAAAACGAGGCGATTGCCGAGGCTTTCAGTGCCGCCAATAAAGATTTCACGCCCCTTGAAACCAGTCAAATTTTGACCCATTTAGGAGTGGGAGATGCAGAAAAGCTTTGCCGGGGGGGCTACCTTCGGCTCTGGCCTCATCGGCACCAGACCGACGGGTTTTTTGCGGCGGTGTGGCAGAAAATGTGATGAATTTAGAGGCAGATGACGGCAAATAGGGAGCGTTGCCGGTTGATTTGCAGATTCTGGCGCTTTCGGGGCGGCCAGAAGCCGCCGGTGGGCCGGGTGTTTGGGAACTTCCGTTTATAATGGCAGGTTGTCTAGTGCAGACTCCGGGGCCAAGTTTGGCGGGGTGGCTGGAGCAGATTGTTTAAAGGACTTTTATGATTTTTTTCGATGCCGCCCTTGACTGGCTGGCTAACGGACTCGTTGCCGCCAGTTGGTGGCAAATCGTGCTGTACACCCTGGTGACGACCCACATCACCATTGCCAGCGTGACCATTTACCTGCATCGCCACCAGGCGCATCGGGCGATGGATCTGCACGCCATCCCGTCACACTTTTTCCGTTTGTGGTTGTGGCTGGGGACGGGCCAGGTCACCAAGGAGTGGGTGTCGGTTCACCGCAAACACCACGCCAAGTGCGAAACCGCCGAAGACCCCCACAGCCCGCAGACGCGCGGCATCGAAACCGTTTTCTGGAAAGGCGCCGAACTGTACCGCGCTGAAACCAAAAACAAGGAGACCTTGGTCAAGTATGGTCATGGCACGCCCGATGACTGGCTCGAGCGCAATGTCTATACCCGTTACAGTTGGCAGGGCGTTGGCCTGATGATGGTCATTGACCTGGCGCTGTTTGGCGCGGCGGGCCTGGCAGTCTGGGCGGTTCAAATGGCCTGGATTCCCATCACTGCGGCCGGCATCATCAATGGCATTGGCCACTACTGGGGCTACCGCAACTTTGAGGCGCCTGATGCCAGCACCAACGTTTTACCCTGGGGCATCATGATCGGCGGCGAGGAGTTGCACAACAACCACCACACCTACCCGACGTCCGCCAAGTTTTCCGTCAAACCCTACGAGTTCGACATCGGCTGGGGCTACATCCGGGCCCTGGAAAAACTGGGCCTGGCCACCGTCAAGAAGGTCCCGCCCAAGCTTCAACTCGGAAGCATCCAGCCTGTTGCCGACGAGAAAACGCTGGAAGCCCTGATCGCCCACCGCTACGAAATGATGGCCGGTTTTGCGCGTGAGTTGCGCCGCGCCGGCAAAACTGAAATCGAAGCGCTGAAAGCGCGCAAGGCCGACGTTTCGGTGCTGCAAGCCGCCAATCGCTGGCTGCACCGCGATGATGACCAGGTGCCTGCCGCCGCCAAGCCTCAGCTTGCCCAGGCTCGCGCCGAACACCCGGTGCTCGACAAAATGGTCACCATGCGCGAAGAGCTGCGCCAGATGTGGCTGTCGAGGTCGGCATCGCGTGAGCAGTTGGCCACCGATCTGCAGGCCTGGTGCCGCCGCGCCGAAGAAAGCGGCATTGCCGCGCTGCAAGAGTTTTCGATGAAGCTGCGCGCCGCACGCGCATAAAGCGTCACGGAGCGTCTCACGGCCCTTCAGGCTGATTTGCTCCATCCAGCCGCACCAGCGCCTACTCGCTGCTGCGGCTTTTTCATGGACGCCTGGCCTCCCCCGGATCAGGCATGAAAAAACCCGCTGGAGTGCAGCGGGTTCTTTTGAAGGTGCAGGGCGGTGACCGAAGCACCGCTGAACCAGGCTGAATTACTTCAGTTTGATTTCCTTGTATTCCACATGCTTGCGTGCTTTGGGATCAAATTTCATGATCAGCATCTTGTCGGGTGTGGTTTTCTTGTTTTTGGTGGTCGTGTAGAAATGACCGGTGCCGGCAGTCGATTCCAGCTTGATTTTTTCGCGCGCGCCTTTTGCCATGATCTTTTCCCTTGCCTTCCTTAGATTTCACCGCGGGCACGAAGGTCCACCAGGACCGCGTCGATGCCGAGCTTGTCAACCAGGCGCAAACCGGCGCTGGTCACGCGCAGGCGGACCCAGCGGTTTTCAGTCTCGACCCAGAAACGGCGGTATTGCAGATTGGGCAAGAACCGGCGCTTGGTTTTGTTGTTTGCGTGGGAAACATTGTTTCCCACCATCGGGCCTTTGCCCGTTACCTGACAGACGCGTGCCATGAGCACTCTCCGTATAAAAAAGAAAAAAGGATGCCGGCCTCCCGGAGGCGACTCAGCCAAGCCTTAAATTATAGCCTGAAAACAAATTACCGCTAAACCGTGAGCATAGAACACTGCCGACGGCGGTTTCAACTGTTTTGCTCCAGAAAACGCTGCGCATCGAGCGCCGCCATGCAGCCGGTGCCGGCGCTGGTGATGGCCTGGCGGTACACATGATCCTGCACGTCGCCGGCGGCAAACACGCCGGGTACGCTGGTCATGGTGGCAAAACCCTTCAAGCCGGTTTGGGTGATGATGTAGCCACCTTCCATCTGGAGCTGGCCGGCAAAAATCCCGGTGTTGGGCTGATGCCCGATGGCGATGAAACAGCCCTGCAACCGGAGGTCTTCGGTCCTGCCGGTTTGGGTGCTTTTAAGTCGCACACCATTGACGCCCGAGGCATCGCCAAGGACTTCGTCAAGGGTCTGGTGCAGTTTCAACTCGATCTTGCCGGACGCCACTTTTTCGTGGAGCTTGTCGAGGAGGATGGCTTCGGCCTTGAACTTGTCGCGCCTGTGTACCAGGTAGACCTTGCTGGCGATGTTGGACAGGTAGAGCGCTTCCTCGACCGCCGTGTTGCCGCCGCCGATCACGCAGACTTTCTGGTCGCGGTAGAAAAAACCGTCGCAGGTGGCGCAGCCCGACACGCCCCGGCCCATGAACGCGGTTTCAGAGTCCAGGCCCAGGTATTTGGCCGAGGCCCCGGTGGCAATGATCAGTGCGTCGCAGGTGTAAGTGCCGCTGTCCCCTTGCAGCGTGAAAGGGCGTTTGCTGAAATCGACCTGGTTGATATGGTCGAAAATAATTTCTGTTTTGAAGCGTTCCGCGTGCTCAAGAAAACGCTGCATCAGCGCAGGCCCCTGGACGCCCTGCGCATCGGCCGGCCAGTTGTCCACGTCGGTGGTGGTCATGAGTTGGCCGCCTTGCGCAATGCCCGTGATCAGCACCGGCTTGAGGTTGGCGCGGGCGGCATACACGGCGGCCGTATAACCTGCGGGGCCTGACCCCAGGATGAGGACTTTGGAATGTTGCATGGTGAAAATCTGGTTGGGAAAGCATGGGAACTCAGTTAGAGTCGGCGCTGCCCCTTGGTTGAGGGAAGTAGTTGGCACAACACACGCCATTGTAAGAACTCGTGCGAGGTCCGGTCAGTGGCGTGGTCTGGAGAAGTTTGATATGTCTACGATGGTGTCTAACCTGGAACTGATTCGCCGGGTGCCCTTGTTCGCGATGTTGACGCACGCCCAGGCCGACGCGGTGGCCGGGGCCGTGACCAAGCGTCGCTACAAGCGCGGCGAAGCCATTGTCGAGCAGGGCAAACAGTCCAATGCCCTGACCATCATCCTGACGGGGCGGGCCCGCGTCGTGACCACCGATGCCAGAGGCCGGGAGGTGATTCTGGCCATCCTGCACCCCGGCGACTACGTCGGCGAGATGAGTCTGATCGACAGCGAACCCCATTCGGCAACGGTTTGTGTCGAAGTCCAGACCGACGTGCTGGTCGTGGGCCGGACGGAATTTGCCCGCTGCCTGTCTGAAAACAGCTCCATGGCCTACGCAGTCATGAAAGGCCTGGTGCAGCGCCTGCGCCAGGCGGACCGCAAGATTGAATCCCTCGCCCTGATGGACGTTTACGGTCGTGTGGCCAGGGTTCTGCTGGAGTCTGCGACGCCAGACCGCGAGGGCAATGCCGTCATCCGCGAAAAAGTGTCGCGCCAGGACCTGGCGAAAATGGTGGGCGCCTCGCGGGAGATGGTCAGCCGCGTCATGAAAGACCTGGAAGAACGCGGTTTTATCGAGACCCGGGACGACGGCTCGATGTGGGTCAAGGACCGGCTCAACACCCTGGGCTGATGCATCCGGTTTGCGCTACCGTTCCCGTCATGGAGGCCGTTCCAACTGCTGCGGTTTCTAGGCTGAGGTAAGCTCAGGACTGGCCATGACTTATTCACTCGACACCTTGAACGCCAGAACCTCTGCCGCCGCAGGATCGGCGGGCGGCGTGAGACGCTTTGCGCATGAAGTCAGCCTGATTCTCGGCCTGCTCGCGCTGGTCTTCTGGCTGGGCGCGTTGATCAGCTATTCGCCGCAAGACGCGGCCTGGTCCACCACCGGCAGCAGCGAAGCGGCGGGCGCGTTGAAAACGGCTGACACTGCCGCCCGCAACTGGGGCGGGCGTTTTGGCGCGTGGCTCGCCGATGCCAGCTATTTCCTGTTCGGTTTTTCGGTGTGGTGGGCGCTGGCCGCGGGCGTTCGCGCCTGGCTGGCCTCGCTGGCGCGCGGCCTGCGCGGCGAGTCGGCTTTGCGCACGGCGCTTGACCGCGCCAAATTCTGGTCCTGCCTGGCGCTTTTGCTGCTGGCCAGCACCGCGCTGGAATGGTCGCGCCTGTACCGCTTTGAGGTCAGACTGCCGGGCCATGCCGGCGGCGTGCTGGGCTATCTGGCAGGGCCGGCCAGTGTGAAGTGGCTGGGTTTCACCGGCTCCGGCCTGGTCTGGATTGCCGTCGGTGTGATCACCGTGTCGGTGGTATTTGCTTTTTCGTGGGCGCATGTCGCTCAGCGCATAGGCGCCTGGATTGACGCGCTGATCGAGTCGCGTCGGGAAAAACGCGAGATGGCCGAAGACCAGGCCATGGGCCGGGCCGCCGCCCGCGAGCGCGCAGAAACACTGCACGAAGAGCGCATCGAGATTGAAGAGCATCACCCCGTTCCGATGCTGATTGAGCCGACACGGGTCGATGTTCCCAAGAGCGAGCGGGTCGCCAAGGAGCGGCAAAAACCGTTGTTCAGCGACATGCCCGACTCCAGGCTGCCGCAGGTCGATTTGCTCGACGGCGCGCTGGCGCGGCAGGAGACGGTGGCCCCCGAGACGCTGGAGATGACCTCGCGCCTGATCGAAAAAAAGCTCAAGGATTTTGGGGTGGAGGTGCGCGTCGTGGCGGCGGCGCCCGGCCCGGTCATCACGCGTTACGAAATCGAGCCGGCCACCGGCGTCAAGGGCGCGCAGATCGTCAGCCTGGCCAAGGATCTGGCGCGCGCCCTGAGCCTGGTGTCGATTCGCGTGATCGAAACCATTCCCGGCAAAAACTATATGGCGCTGGAATTGCCCAACGCCAAGCGCCAGTCCATCAAGCTCAGCGAAATCCTCGGCTCGCAGGTCTACAACGAAGCCAGGTCCATGCTGACGATCGGCCTGGGCAAGGACATCAGCGGCGCCCCGGTGGTGGCCGACCTCGCGAAGATGCCGCACTGCCTGGTGGCGGGCACCACCGGCTCGGGCAAGTCGGTCGGCATCAACGCGATGATCCTGAGCCTGCTCTACAAGGCCGATGCGCGCGACGTGCGGCTGCTGCTGATCGACCCGAAGATGCTGGAGATGAGTGTCTACGAAGGCATCCCGCACCTGCTGGCACCGGTGGTGACCGACATGAAGCAAGCCGCGCACGGTCTGAACTGGTGCGTGGCCGAGATGGAAAAACGCTACAAGCTGATGAGCAAGCTCGGTGTGCGCAACCTGGCGGGCTACAACGTCAAGATCGACGAAGCCAAGGCGCGCGGCGAATTCATCTACAACCCCTTCAGCCTGACGCCCGAGCAACCCGAACCGCTGGAGCGCCTGCCCTACATCGTCGTGGTGATCGACGAGCTGGCCGATCTGATGATGGTGGTCGGCAAGAAAATCGAGGAACTGATCGCGCGGCTCGCGCAAAAGGCGCGCGCTGCCGGCATCCACCTGGTGCTGGCGACGCAGCGCCCCAGTGTCGATGTGATCACCGGCCTGATCAAGGCCAA
>JAURVI010000051.1 GCA_030655515.1 Polaromonas sp.
AAGGCAATGCTGAATAAGTCTCCCCGTTCGGACTGAGCCTGTCGAAGTCCTTCGCAAGTTGTTGATTTGCAAGGGCAGCGTTTCGACAGGCTCAACGCGAACGGACTTATTCAGCGTAGCCTTGCCATAGCTCTGTGTCAATTGTTGCGACAGTGTCGCCACAATTCGTTCGCCATAGGCCGCACGATCCTCCTCCAGTAGCAAATCCTTGCGAATACGCTGGCCAACTTGCCAGTAAAGGTGCGTCAATCCGGTATTGACGGCGACGGCAACCTGCTGTCGCGCCTGATCAATCAGGGTCTTGAGGTCGTCGAGCAGCGGGCCGACTTCGGGACTCTGGAGTGGCTGAAGATCGCTCATACCCCCAACTCCTCAAAGTTCTCCTGAACCTTCGCCGCCAGTTCCACCGCTTCCCGGTTCAGGTCGGCCAGTTCCACATGGATGTCGCGCAACGTCTGCTCGAAGTCGAAGTTCTCATCCACTTCCGCCGGGGCGACGCCGACGTAGCGGCCGGGGGTGAGGCTCCAGTCGGCGGCTTCGATCCCGGCGCGGGTGACGACCTTGCACAGACCCGGCACGTCCTGCATTTCGGCGTTGGGGAAGCGGTCTTGCAGCCAGGCGATCTGGCGGTGGAGGTAGGCGGCGGCCTTGAGCTGCTCGACGGCGGCCTTGGCATTGCGCCGGGCTTCGGAATCAAAACTGCGCAGCAGGTCTTCGAGCAGCTTGTTCTCGAACCGGTCGTAGTCCCTGGGCAGTTGCCCGGCCAGCGGCTCGAAGTCGGCTTCGATGGCGTTCATGGCATCGACCAGCGCCGTACCGAGACTCGATCCTGAAGGTAATTTAAGCAAGGTGTCGTAGCGGGCGGCTTCGGGCAGCATCAACGCGCGGCGTTTGATGAAGTCAGCTTTGGCCAACGGACGCTTGGGCATCTTCCCAGTGGCCTGGTCCGCCTGGATGGCCTGCAAGGCGGCCTGGTAGCGGTTGGTGGCGTGGCGCAGAAAAATGACGCCAAGCACCGGCATGCAGTATTCGCTGCTGGTCAGCTTGGAGTTGGCGCGAAGCTGATCCGCCGCTTCCCAAAGGCTGGATTCGATCCGGGAAATGTTGTGGAAGGCGTTGGCGGTCATTGAATCATTTCTTCTTGTAAGCGCAATGGCAGTCCCCCCCGGGCGGCCCTGATGATTATGCCCTCGGCTGGAAGTCTGGCAACAGCCATGCCGGGTGCCAGCTTGGCCCAAAAAACGGACGGCCAAACGACTGCGACCGACCGCTTCGAGGAATGAAATGGGAGGGCCGCTTCCGGCCGGTGACAGCCGCGTGGCCCGTCCCATCACGCCACAGTTTGCATCCGCACCCGCCGCGCCGCCTCCTCGGCGCGCGCGTCGTCGATCTCGCGGATCACGCTGCCCACATCCACCGCCCCGGCCTTGCGCTCGAAGCGGCCGGTGAGCACGGTGTCCGTGTGCAGCTCGCCGCGCTGGTACAGGTCCCATATCTCCAGGCCAAAGTCGGTGCGCAGCAGTTCGGGCGCGAAGCGGCCGAAGAAGTTGCGCAGGTTGTCAACGTCGCGCAGCAGCATGCGGCTGGCGTGGTTGTTGCCGGCCGCATCGACCGCCTGGGGCAGATCGATGATCACCGGACCGTCGGCCGCCAGCAGGATGTTGAACTCGGACAAGTCGCCATGCACGACGCCGGCGCACAGCATGCGCACCACCTCGGTCAACAACGCCCCGTGGTGCGCGCGCGCCTGCCCGGACGTGAGCACCACATCGTTGAGCCGCGGGGCGGCGTCGCCGTGCTCGTCGGTCACCAGCTCCATCAACAGCACGCCGTCGCAAAAGTTGTGGGGCGTGGGCACACGCACGCCAGCGGCGGCCAGGCGGTAGAGCGCATCGACCTCGGCGCTCTGCCAGGCCGCCTCCTGCGCCTGCCGGCCGAACTTGGTGCCCTTGGCCATGGCCCTGGCCTGGCGGGTGTTTTTGACCTTGCGGTTTTCGGTGTAGTCCACGGCCTGGCGGAAGCTGCGCTGCGTGGCCTCCTTGTAGATCTTGGCGCAACGGGTCTCGTCGCCGCAGCGCACCACGTAGACCATGGCCTCCTTGCCGCTCATGAGCTGGCGCACGACCGTGTCGATCAGGCCTTCCTCGATCAGTGATTGCAGTCGCTTGGGTGGTTTCATGAGCCATTTTGCGCCATGCCTGCGCGCCGCCCCAACCGGCGCCAGGCAATGGCCGCGATCACCAGCCACACCAGCGTTCGAAGGCACATGGCGACCACCGTGCGCTGCTCGTAGGCTCCACCGGAATAGACGTGCATGCCGAAAGCCGCGAACGTGAGCGCTGTCGCCGCAGTGATGGCAACGGCCAACCACACCGCCCAGCGTTGCTGCATCCACAGCCCGGCACCGGCGACGACATAGGCGAAGCCCGCCGCAAAGTTAAACCAGAGCACAAACGGCACATAGTTGTCGGCTGTAGCACGCGCCGCCTCGCCGCCGAACAGGATCGTGCCGCCTTCCTTGATGGTCAGCAGACCGAACCCGACCGCAATCAGAGAAATCGCCCATATCCGGAATCCGCGCTGCTGTGTAAATTTAGTCATGGTGAACTTCCTTTTTCATTGGTGTTTTGTAGTCAGAATGATGACACTTGCTGTGATGGCCGCTTTGAAAGTGCGTTCGTATTTCATGAGACCCCCGGCGATTTTTGCTTTGCCGAACTACCGTTTTCCAAACCACATGCGAGACAAAAGACGATCTTTGAGTCCGAATTGGTGAAAGATGACGCCCACCCAATGCACTCCGATTAACACCATCAACGCCTTTGCGATCCAGCCATGGACAACGCGTGGTGCATAGATGGCAAAGCTCTCCTGCAACGGTCCCGCACCGCCGCCGAAAACGATTTCAGGCAATCCCGCCAACAGTGCGGTGGCGGCACCGCTTGCCACCATGACGAATATCAGAAGATAGAGGCCCGCATGCGAACTTTTCCCTAACTGGTCCAGCAGTGTGTTGCCGGTGGGCGCGGCTTGCGGAAGGCTGGTGCGCATGCGCACTACCAGCCGCACCAGCATCAGGCCGCCAATGACAAGGCCCACGATCATGTGCCCACGCAGCGCACCGATCTTGTCGGGGGAGGTGTTGGGCATTTCTTTCAGTACGAACGTGCCCATGGCCAACGCAAGCAAGATGAGTAGTGCAAGTAGCCAGTGCAGGCCCACCAAGACGGGGGGATGGCGAGAAGGTTTTTGTTTCATTTGGTTGACCAGGTTATTGAAAGGAATGAATAGCCGTTAGTCGATACCCCGACCTTCGCCCACCTCTTCGTGGGTCACGCCGTCGCGGATGTGGTAAATCCGCTTGAAGGTGGGAATGATCTTTTCGTCGTGGGTGACGACGATGATCGCGGTATCGAACTGCTTGGCCATCTGGTTGAGAATGTGGATCACCGCCAGCGCGCGCTCGCTGTCGAGCGGCGCGGTCGGTTCATCGGCCAGAATGACCGGCGGGCGATTGATCAGGCCGCGGGCAATCGACACCCGCTGCTGTTCTCCGCCCGAGAGTTGCGAGGGCATGGCCTTGGCGCGGTGCTCCACATCGAGCGCTTTCAATAGCACCAAGGCCCGTTTGCGCGCCTCGCCATTGGGAACGCCGGCCAGCATCGGCAGCAAGGCCACGTTGTCGGTAACGTCCAGGAATGGAATCAGGTACGGCGCCTGGAACACAAAGCCGATCTTGTCGCGCCGCAAAGCGCGCAGGTCGGGGATTTTCCAGCCGTTGTCGTAGATCACATCCTGGCCCAAGGTCATTCGCCCGGCCGTGGGCTCAATCACCGCGCCCAGGCATTTGAGCAAGGTGCTCTTGCCGGAGCCCGAGGGGCCGATCAGACCGACGACTTCACCTGGCGCGACGACCATGTTCACGTCCTTGAGCGCGTCCACCGCGGTATCGCCCTGGCCGTAACGCTTGCTGAGCCCTTCGATGCGAATGCCGCGCGCGGAAGATATGGAATGTCGTTCATCCACCGATGGCCTCCGCCGGGTCGACTTTGAGCGCCGCGCGAATCGCCAGTACGCTGGCGAGCACGCAAATGACCACCACCGCCAGGAAGCCGCGAACGGCATCGCCCGGCTCCAGCAGCACGTACTTCGGAAAGATCGGTGCCCAGAACGTGGCCGCAACCTTGCCCACCACGAAGCCGATCAGCCCCAGGGCCACGGCCTGCTGAAGAATCATCGCGGCGATGGTGCGGTTCCGGGTGCCGATGAGCTTGAGCACCGCGATCTCGCGGATCTTGCCCATCGTGAGGGTGTAGATGATGAAGGCCACGATGGCGGCGCTGACGACGGCCAGGATCACCAGGAACATGCCGATCTGCCGGGCCGAGGTGGCGATCAGCTTGGCGATCAGGATGTCCTGCATCTGGACCCGGGTGTAGACGCTCAGCCGCTTCCAGCGCCGGATCGGTTCGGCCACGGTCTGCGGATCGGCGCCGCGTTCGATCTGCACCAGCACGGCGTTGACGGAGCGGTTGGTGCTTTGCGAGGCGATCACGGCATCGAGCAGGCCGGGCACGCCGGGTCGGTTCAGCGCCGGGTTCTGCGCGGTGCGGGCGCGTTGCCGCACGATGGCGTCGTTGTCCTTGAGGAACTGCGCTTCCTGCGCGTCCTTGAGCGGAATGAACACCATCGGGTCGCCGCCCGAGGACACCATGCGGCGCGTGAGCCCCACCACGGTGTACACGTTGCGCCGTATCTGAATGCGCTCGCCCAGCGCGAAGCCGGTGGCGATGTCGGCCACGGCCTCGTAGTGGCCGCGCGTCAGGTGGCGCCCGTCCACCAGGTAGCCGGGCTGCCCCGGATGGCCCGGGCCGTCGGGGGTGATGCCGACCACCATGGCCCGCACGTCGCGCGCCTGGCCGTCCCGGAGCTGGCGCACCTGCATGGTCAGGTAGGTGACGTTGGCGGCGCGCGCCACGCCCGGCATGCCGAGAATGCCGCGGTACGTGTCGTCATCAATGCTCGACGATTCGGCGTAGGGCCCCTGCGTGTCCTGCTGCACCACCCACAGATCGGCGCCACTGTTGTCGAGCAGCACATTGGCGTCGTCCACCATGCCGCGGTACACGCCGGCCATGGTGAGCGTCACGCCAATCAGCAGGCCGAGTCCGAGGCCCGTGAGCACGAACTTGCCCCAGGCATGCAGGATGTCGCGTCCGGCCAGGCTGATCATGACGGCCTGCCCGCAATGCGTTCAACGATCTGGATGCGGCTGTTCGCCGTCAATGCCTTGTGGCTGTAGACCACGACGCGTTCACCGCCGCCGAGGCCCTGAAGAATCTGCACCCGTCCTTCAAGGTCGGTCGCGCCGGTCCTGACCGGTGCAAAGCGCAAGCTGCCGTCGTCAACCACCCACACACCGAGCTGCCCGTCAACCCGCTGCACGCTGGCATTGGGCACGACCGGCAGGGCCTGTCGCGCGGCCAGCGCCACCGTGACTTCGGCCAGCTCGCCGATGGGCGGCAGCGTTTGCGGGCGCTCCGTGAACTCGACCTTGGCCAGGATCTCTTCGGTGACGGCATCGGCATGCGGCTCGATGCGCGAGACCCGTCCGGCCAGCACTTCACCGGCACGGGAACGCAGGGCGATCTGCGCCGGCAACTGGGCGCGCAACCCCTGTGCGCGCTGCTGATCGAAGCGCACGCTGACCCAGAGGCTGCCGGGCTCCACCACCTCGACGACGGCCTGGCCCGCGACCACCGTGGTGCCGGGGTCGGCGTCACGCCGGGTCACCAGCCCATCGACGGGCGACACCAGGCGCAGATTGGCGCGCTGGCGGACCAGGCCGTCACGCTCGGCGCGCGCACGGGCCAGCTCCTGGCGCGATGCGTCGTGGTTGGCGCGGACCGCCGACAGGGCCGCCTGCGCGATCTGCAATTCCTGCCGCTTCGCCCCGACGCCTTCTTCGCTGACCGCGCGGGCGATCAGCAATTGTTCGTAGCGCCTTGCCTGGGTTTCCGCGAAAGTCTTGCGGGCACTGACCTCCTGGATTTGCGCCTCCACCGCCAATACACCGGCCTCGGCGCGCTTGAACGTCGCCTCCTGGGCGCCGATCTTGTCGTCCAGATCGACGGGGTCCATCTCGCCGAGCAATTGCCCCGCCTTGACCCTATCGCCCGATTGAACCTCTACGCGCTTGATCCGACCGGTAAACGTCGGTCCGATCTTGTGGGTGAAACGTGCCTCTACCGTACCGATGCCGAACAGGGCGGGTTTGATCTCCTGGCTGTCGACGATCACCAAGGTCACTGGCACAGGTGCCAGCGGCCCTGCGCGCAGGGCGACATACCCCAACAAGCCCAGCAACAAAATGAGGACCCCGGCAAGCGCCAGACTTCGGCCATGGGTTGATGCGAAATTTCTCATTGGCTGTGCCTCATGCCGCGTTGATAAATGGCGAATACACCGGGTGCGTCGGCGCGCATGCGTTGAAGATCACCAGAAAGCAAGGACTGCATGACCAGTCCCTGAATGGTTCCGATGAACAGCGTGGCCGCTGCCTGTGTGTCTACCTCCAGCGTGATCTCGCCTGTGGCTTTGCCTTGCTCGATGCGGGTCCGGATGCGTTCGGCATAGCGCTGGATCAGCGTCTGGGCCATGCGTTTGGCCGGTGTGGATTCGGTGTTTTGAAGCTGACCGAACATCATCCGGGGTACGCCGGGGTGTTCAACCACGAAGTCGATATGGCTCATGAACATGGCCTTCATCGCCGCCAATGGCGAGTCGATGCCTTGTGCAGCGCTGTCAATCCGCGCCAAAAGTCGATCCGCCACCCATTCCATGACAGACTGCCAAATGGCATCTTTGCTTGGAAAGTGACGAAATAGCGCGCCTTGGGTCAGGTTCATGTGCTTGGCGATGGCTGCTGTCGTGATGTCGCTGGGGTTTCGGGAACCGGCCAGCGCAATGACGGCTTCGACAGTCACCGCCCGTCGTTCGTCTGCAGGTAGATTTTTTTTGGGAGCATCCAAAGCTGGCGTTCAAGTGAATTAAAGATAGTAATCGGTTACTATCTTACCTGAAAATAAAAACGATGAACCCATCACCTGACGGTCTGCATACGCACCACCCGATTCGCTTAAAAAGTTCCGGGAAAAGCCCCGCCATCGGCCAGCACATTCTGACCCGTCATGTAGCCCGCATGCACACTGCACAAAAAAGCGCAGATCGCACCAAACTCTTCAGGCGTGCCGAAACGCTGCGCCGGTATGTTTTTGCGGCGCGCGTCCATCACGGCTTCCAGCGATTGGCCGGTTTTGTCGGCCGCGCCTTTCATGGTGCCCTTGAGGCGATCAGTGTCAAAGGCACCGGGCAGCAGGTTGTTGATGGTCACGCCCTGGGCGGCGAGTCTGCTGCGCGCTACCCCCGCCACAAAACCCGTCAGACCGCTGCGCGCGCCGTTCGAAAGGCCCAGAATGTCTATGGGCGCTTTGACGGCGCTCGACGTGATGTTGACAATGCGGCCAAAACCACGCGCAGCCATGCCGTCCACCGTGGCCTTGATCAGCTCGATGGGCGTGAGCATGTTGGCATCGACCGCCTTGATCCAGGCCTCGCGGTCCCAGTCGCGGAAGTCGCCCGTTGGCGGGCCGCCGGCGTTGGTCACCACCATGTCGAAGTCCTTGCGCACGGCAAAAACGGCCGCGCGGCCTTCCGTGGTGGTGATATCCGCGGCAACGAACTGCACACTGGCCGCGGCCGGACGGGCGCTGTCAGCCATTAATCTTGCGGCGGATTGTTGCAGCGCTTCGGCATCCCGCGCCACGATCAGCACATTGACGCCTTCGCGCAGCAGCGCCTGGGCGCAACCCAAACCCAGCCCCTTGCTCGCGCCGCACACCAGCGCCCATTTGCCTGCAATTCCCATATCCATAATAATGCCTGCTTCATCTCTGAAAGTTGAAGAGCCATGATACCGATTAGATTCGACCGTCTTCACTGGCTGGTCTCTTGCGCCCTGCTGCTGGGCAGCGCCCCGGCCCATGCACAAAGCGAATCGGTGCAGCTCAAACGCGCGTCCGAGCTGCGCGAGGCACCCGGCGAAAACTCACGCAGCCTGGCCGCCTTGGCGGAGCACACCCCCGTCATCCGCTCCGGCGCGCGGCAAGGCGCGTGGATTCAGGTGCGTACCGCCGAAGGCGCGACCGGATGGGTCCACATGTTCGATGTCGGTTCGTCCAGCAGCGCCGCCCAGCCCGGCATGGGCGCCCATGCGTTGCGCGGCCTGACCAGCTTCTTCAACAAGGGCAGCGCCCAGGGCGCAACCACCACGGCCACGTCCACCGTGGGCATACGCGGGCTCGGTGCTGAAGACATTGCCCGCGCGCAACCCGATATGGCTGCGGTGAGGCAAGCCGATGCACTGCGGCTGGACGCGAACCAGGCACGCCAGTTCGCCAGTGGCGCCGCGCTGACCAGCCGGATGGTAGACCCGCTGCCCGAGCCGGCCCCGGTGCAAAACACCCACCCCAGCGTCAACCCCAATAGCCAATGAGATTTTTTACGCGCCATGACACGCATCGGACGGTCACTTGCCCATGAGTTACAAAAACAGCCCCAGGAGCCGCGCATGAAGCCGCAACACCTTTCCGCCCGCCCGGCCTGGCTGCTGTCGCTGGCCCTGAGCGCCGCTTTGGGCTGCGCGCCGGCGCATAGCCAGGACGCGGCCAAAGCCCTGAACCTGCTGGGCTCCTTCCTGCGCCAGGCCCCGCCGGCGCAAGCATCCGCAACGCCCCCGCCTGCCTCGCCGACAGGCATGTTGGGCACTATGCTGGGTGCCGGTCTGGCCCCCGCCGGTGGCACCCAGGCGGCGCGCGCCGGCGACCTGGTCGGCTTGCTGTCGCAGTCGCTGGAGCAGATTGACGAACCCAAGGAAATCGAGATCGGCCGCCAGCTCGCCGCCGTGTTGCTCGGCAGCAAGCCGCTGCACCCTGACAGGGCTTTGCAGCGTTATGTGAACCAGCTCGGGCGCTGGATCAGTCTTCAGTCATCGCGGCCCCAGTTGCCCTGGACATTTGCGGTGCTGGACGACCCGGGGTTTAATGCCTTCGCCGCGCCCGGCGGTTATGTGTTTGTGACCAAAGGCCTGATGGACCGGGTGGCCGATGAAGCCGAGCTGGCCGGCATCCTGGCCCATGAGATCACCCATGTGACGGCCAAGCACCATCTGCAGGCCATCGCCAAAACGGCGCGGACCGGGCTGTTGACGCAAATCATCGGTTCGCAGGTGAAGGGCGATCTGGCCGGCGCGGTATCGGCCCAGTTCCTCGCCCTGGGGCGCAACCTGTACTCGCGCGGCCTGGACCAGAGCGATGAATTCGATGCCGACCGCAGCGGCGTGGCGTTGGCCGCGCGTGCCGGTTTTGACCCTTACGGACTGGTCGCGGTGCTGCAGCAGTTGCGCACCGCCACGCCCGACAACCCGCAGTTTGCGCTCTCCCTGAGCACCCACCCGCCGGCCCAGCAGCGGCTGGACCTGCTGGAGCAGGCCATGGGGAGTCGGCTGGACGGCCTGGCCGGCCAGCAGCCCCCGGTGACCGTCGCGCAACGCATGGAGCGCCCGGCAGCGAGCCGCAGCGCAGGTGTCGCACCGCAAACGCCAGAGCCCAGGCGCGCATCCCAAAAATAGCTTTTCAGCGGAACATGCGCCCTTAGAAACCAACCGCCTGGCCGTCGCGCCGGGCATCGCTGGCCGCGACGTAGCCTTCGACCTTCGGGTCACCGGCGCGCCAGATGAACTGGCCGGCACCGAAGTCCTGGTAGGAATCGTTGATGACCGCCATGCGGTGACCGCGCGCCGCCAGTCCTTGCACCGTGGCCGGGCTCATCGCGGCTTCGACGTTGATCTCCAGGCCGGCGTTGTAGCGCCAGCGCGGTGCGTCGCAGGCGGCCTGCGGATTCTGCCCGTAGTCCAGCATGCGCACCAGCGTCTGCAGGTGGCCCTGCGGCTGCATGTTGGCGCCCATCACGCCGAAGGACATAACTGCCTGGCCGTTTTGGGTCAGGAAAGCCGGAATGATGGTGTGGAAGGGGCGTTTTCCCGGTGCAACCTGGTTGGCGCCGGCCGCCAGGCTGAAGCCATGGCCGCGGTTTTGCAGGCTGATGCCGAATTCCGGCTCGACACAGCCCGAACCGAAACCCATGTAGTTGCTCTGGATGAAGCTGACCATCATGCCGTCCTCGTCCGCGGCGGTCAGGTAAATCGTGCCGCCCTTTCTATGGGGGTCATTCGGGGTGCCCGCCCGAAAGTCCTGCGCCTTCTTCATGTCGATGAGTTTGGCGCGGGATGCGAGGTAGCCGGCGTCCAACATTTGCGCTACGCTGACCTGCATGGCCGATGGCTCGGCCACGTATTTGTAGACGTCGGCAAAGGCGAGTTTCATCGCTTCGATCTGCAGGTGCTGCGAGTCCACGCCATCGACCGGCCAAGCGGCCAGGTCGAACTTGTCCAGAATGCCCAGCGCAATCAGCGCGGCAATGCCCTGGCCGTTCGGTGGAATTTCGTGCAAGGTGTAGCCGCGGTAATCCTTGCTGATCGGCGCGACCCATTCGGCTTTGTAGCTTTCAAAGTCTTTGGCGGTGAGGCTGCCGCCGTTCTGCGCCGAAAACTTCTCAATGGCCTGCGCAATGTCGCCGCCGTAGTAGGCGGCGCCTTGGCTCTGCGCAATCGCGCGCAGCGCCTTGGCGGCGGCCTTGAACCGGAACAGCTCGCCCACATTCGGCGCCCGGCCCCAGGGCATGAAAGACTGGGCGAAGCCGGGCTGTGACTTCAGTTCATCGGTCGCCGCCGCCCATTTTTGCTGTACCACGGTCGGCAGCAGATAACCGCGCTCGGCCATCTCGATGGCCGGCTCCATCAAATCGGCAAAGGGCAGCTTGCCGAATCGCTCGTTCAGCGCAACCCAACCAGCCACCGCACCGGGCACGGTGACGGAATCCATCCCGCGTTTGGGCGGGCTGCTGGCACCATCGCCATACTTTCGCCTGAAGTAGTCAGGCGTCCAGCTCCGCGGTGCGCGCCCTGACGCGTTCAGCCCATGCAGCGCGTTGCCGTCCCACACCATGCAGAAGGCATCGCTGCCCAGGCCATTGCTGACCGGCTCGACGATGGTCATCGCCGCGGCGGCGGCAACCGCCGCATCGACCGCGTTGCCGCCCCTGAGCAGCATGCGCAAGCCGGCCTGCGCACCCAGTGGGTGCGAGGTGGACACGACATTACGCGCAAACAGCGGAAGACGGGTCGAGGTGTAGGGGTTGCTGTAATTGAAACTGATCTGTTTGCGTTGCATTCGGAAATTGTGAATGATTTTCCCAGAAACCGCAGTTGACCTCTTGTTGAGTCGGCCAAAAAAAACGGCACCCGGAGGTGCCGCTTTTGCCAATCCGTCAAGGCATCAATCCTCGACAAAAGCCTCTTCACGTTTGCTTTTCACCGACGGTAACAGCACGATGACCAGCAGCAGCAGCCCAGCGACCAGCAGGCCGGCCGACAGCGGACGCGTCACAAAAGTGCTCCAGTCGCCGCGTGACAGCAGCAGCGCCCGGCGCAAATTTTCCTCCATCATGGGACCCAGGATAAAACCCAGCAACAGGGGGGCGGGTTCCGCACCGAGCTTGATGAAGAGGTAGCCGATCACGCCGAAAATGCCCACCATCCAGATGTCCCAGGTGTTGTTGTTGGTCGAATACACGCCAATCGCACAGAACAGCACAATCGCCGGGAACAGGTAGCGGTAAGGCACGGTCAGCAGCTTGATCCACATGCCGATCAGCGGCAGGTTCAAAATGATCAGCATGGCATTGCCGATCCACATCGAGGCAATCAGGCCCCAGAACAGCTCCGGATTGCTGGTCATCACCTGCGGGCCCGGCTGGATGTTGTGAATCGTCATGGCGCCCACCATCAGCGCCATGACGGCGTTGGGCGGAATGCCCAGGGTCAGCAGCGGAATGAAGGAGGTCTGCGCACCGGCGTTGTTGGCCGACTCGGGACCGGCGACACCGCGGATGTTGCCCTGCCCGAAGGGGACTTCGCCCGGCTTCATCTTGATTTTCTTTTCCAGGGCGTAGGCGGCAAAAGCAGCCAGCAAGGCGCCGCCGCCGGGAAGAATACCCAGTGCAGAACCCAGGAAAGTGCCGCGCAGCACGGCCGGCGTCATGTCCTTGAAATCCTGTTTCGTCGGCATCAGGCCCGAGACTTTGGCGGTGAACACCTCCCGCTCGTGTTCAGGCTGCGCCAGGTTGCTGATGATCTCGCCATAACCGAACACCCCCATGGCAACCACGATAAAGCCAAGGCCGTCGGTCAACTCGGGAATGTCGAAGCTGAAACGTGCGACACCGGAGTTCACGTCCGTCCCCACCAGGCCCAGCAGCAGACCCAGCACAATCATGGCCACGGCCTTGAGCAGCGAACCCGATGCCAGCACCACGGCGCCGATCAGGCCCAGCACCATCAGCGCAAAATATTCAGCCGGGCCGAATTTGAAAGCCAGTTCGGTCAGCGGCGGCGCAAAGGCCGCCAGAATCAGCGTGCCGACACAACCCGCAAAAAACGAGCCCAGGCCGGCAGCAGCCAGCGCCGGCCCCGCTCGACCCTTTCTCGCCATCTGGTAGCCGTCAATACAGGTCACCACCGAGGAAGCCTCGCCGGGCAGATTCACCAAAATGGCGGTGGTCGAGCCGCCGTACTGGGCACCGTAATAAATACCGGCCAGCATGATCAGTGCGGACACCGGCGGCAAGGCGTAGGTGGCTGGCAACAGCATGGCAATGGTGGCCACCGGGCCGATGCCGGGCAGCACGCCAATCAACGTGCCCAAAATACAACCGACCAGCGCGTACAGCAGGTTGATCGGCGTGAAAGCAACGCCAAAACCAAGCGATAAATTTGAAATGAGATCCATTTTTTTCCTTAGCCGGTAATGAAAGCGGGCCACACTGGGAATTGCAGCTTCAGGACAACGACGAAGGCCAGGTAGCTGCCCATCGCCAGCACGGTCGCCAGGATGAAGGTGTTTTTCACCTTCCAGCCGGCTTCTGCCATGCTGGCGATAAAGGTTAATGCGTAAATCGCAACCATCATGCCGAAGGCCGGAAACTTGACGGCGGGCAGGCCGGCCAGCAGGATGCCGAACACGACGTTGGCGGCAATGATGTAGAACAGCGGCTTCCAGGCCCACTTGCCGATTTTTCCACCGCCTTCGGTTTCGATGACCAGCGCCTTAAAAGTCACCGTAGCACCGATGAAGGCCAACAAAACACCCAGCATCAACGGGAAATAGCCTGGCCCCATGCGAGCCCCTGTGCCGATGTTGTAGGTGCTGGCACCCCAGGCAAACACGACGCCCACGGCCATGAACATGAGCCCGCAAAAGAAGTCTTTCTGACTCTTGATATTCACGGTTTGTCTCCTCTAGATAAAGAATGAATCGGTGAATTGTGCATTCAATTGTCCTTGCGCGACATGTGGCTTTCACCTATGCCGGCAGCGTGCGTGAAAAATCCGCAAGTACTGCGTAAGAAACAAGCCGGGGGCTCAGGACAGGGGCGGCGTGGTGGAGAGGATTTCCTCGATGGTGGTCACCCCTTCCGCCACCTTGAGTGCGCCCGCCAACCGCAGCGGCCGCATGCCGTCGGCCACCGCCTGGCGCCGCAGCGCGTCCGTGCTGGGCGCTTTGGTGACCTTGTCCTTGAAGGCATCGGTCACTGTCAGCAGTTCATACAGCCCCATGCGGCCCAAAAAGCCGGTCATGCGGCAATCGACGCAGCCGGCCGGCTTGTAGGGCTGGTAGGCACCGTTGATCTGCCAGGGCTTGACGATTTCCGCCAGCGCCTCCCGCGAGCTGCCTTCGTCTTTTTCGCGGCACTGTAGGCACAGGGTGCGCACCAGCCGCTGCGCCAGCACGCCCAGCAAGGTGGCGTTGATCAGGTACGACGGCACGCCCAGCTCCATCAGGCGCGACACGGCCGAGGGCGCGTCGTTGGTATGCAGGGTGCTGAACACCAGATGCCCGGTCAGCGCGGCCTGAACCGCCATTTCAGCGGTTTGCAGGTCGCGGATTTCACCGATCATGATGATGTCCGGGTCCTGCCGCATCAGCGCGCGCAGCCCTTCCGCAAAATCAAAATCAAGGTGCGCCTGCACCTGGGTCTGGTTGAAGGCCGGCTCGATCATCTCGATCGGGTCTTCAATCGTGCTGACGTTGACCTCTTCGGTGGCAATGCGCTTGAGCGTGGAATACAGCGTGGTGGTTTTGCCCGAGCCGGTCGGCCCGGTCACCAGAATGATGCCATGCGGCCGCTTGACCAGTTGCTCCCAGCGCGTTGCATCGTGCTGCGAGAACCCCAGCGCATCGAGATCCTTCACGGTGGTGTCCGGGTCAAAAATCCGCATTACCATTTTTTCGCCAAAGGCCGTGGGCAGGGTGGACAGGCGCATTTCAATTTCGTCGCCGCGCGGATTGCGGGTCTTGATGCGGCCGTCCTGCGGGCGGCGCTTCTCCACCACGTCCATGCGGCCGAGCAGCTTGATGCGCGCCGTCATCGCATTGTGAACGCCCATGGGCAACTGATACACCGGGTGCAGCACGCCGTCGATCCTGAAACGGATCACGCCCTGGTCGCGCCGCGGCTCCAGGTGGATGTCGCTGGCGCGCTGGTCGAACGCGTATTGCCATAGCCAGTCCACCACCTGCACCACGCCCTGGTCGTTGGCGTCTAACTGCTTGTTGGTTTTTCCCAGCTCCACCAACTGCTCGAAACTGGCGGCCCCGGCGTTGCCGCCGGCCTTCATGGCCGCCTTGACCGACTTGGCCAGCGCAAAAAACTCGGCGGTGTAGCGGGCAATTTCGATCGGGTTGGCCACCACCAGGCGCACGCTGCGTTTGGCCTGGCGCTCGACTTCCGAGACCCAGTCGGTGATAAACGGCTCGGCGGTCGCCACCACCACCTCGGCGGCGCTGACCTGCACCGGCAGCACCTTGTGGCGTTCGGCATACAGGGCCGACATGGTGTCGGCCACCTTGCCCACGTCCACCTTCAGCGGGTCGATGCGCAAATAACCCAGGCCGGCACGGCCGGCCAGCCACTGGGCGATGGTTTCAATGTCCAGCGGCTTGCCGTCGACGACACGGGTCATGCCGACGCTGGCCAGCCGGATCAAGGGATGCTGGGCGCTTTGCACCTGCGCGCAGCGGGCAATCGTGCGCTCTGCCTCGGCGCCGGAAATCACGCCGTCTTCGCTCAGCCACTCGACCAGGCGGCGCCAGTCCAGCGGGCCGACCGGGGCGGGTTTGACGATCGATTCAGGGCGGGGTTTGGGGGGCACGGCTGCACGCATGCAGGCACTTTAACTGATCAAACCACACTTGAGGCGGAGAACTTCTCAGCAAACGGGCTTGAAAAGCCTGAGCCATTTTCTGGCGGGCAAGCCAAAGCGGGATTCGATCACCTCCGCCTTTTGCATCAACTCCGTGCGGTCGGGACGGGTTGGCTCACGCTGCGCCACCACGATGGTGTTGCCTTCCCGCGTCGGCTTGAAGGCCCAGACCGACTCGGGTCCAAAGACCTCGGCGATTTTTTCCAGCGAGCGGATGCAACTGGAATCCCGGCCAAACAGGTTGACGGTCATCATCCCGTCCTCGCTGAGCAGCTCGCGGCAATCGGCATAAAAGTCGGCGCTGTCGAGCACCGGCGCCGCGGCTTCATGGTCGTACAGGTCCACCTGCAGGGCATCGACCGTGGCGCGGTGTTCCGCCTTGCGGATTTCCTGCGCCGCATCGGCCAGAATGACCTTCAGGCGCAGGTCGTCCTGCGGCAGCTTGAACCACAGGCGGCAGGCGGCAATGACCTGCGGGTTCAACTCGACGGCGGTGGTTTTCATTTTCAGCTTTTTGTAGCAGAACTTGGTCAGCGCCGCCGAGCCGAGACCGAGCTGCATCGCATGCCGCGCCGCGACGGTTCCCGACTCGGCGAACAGCAGCCAGACCATCATGCGCTGAACGTATTCCAGCTCGATCTCGAAAGGCTTGTCCAGCAGCATTGAACCCTGCACCCACTCGGTGCCGAGATGCAGGCAACGAACATCGCCGAAGTCGGAGAAATTGACTTCGGGCAGTTCCGCCTGTTTTGTGTTGCTATTTGTTTCTTTTCGGGCCATCACGTCAGTCCATGTTTTTCAAATACTTCACGCCAAGCCGCGAGTTTGCGCTCAAACGACCAGGAGGCATTGGCCGGGCTGGTGGAGGGCAGCTTGTAAACCGGCAAGCCCAGCAGCATCGTGTGGCGTGCGTGCTTGAAGCTCTCGCCGCCATTGTGGGCGACAGCTTCAAGCGCAGGGCATTGCTGCAAGATCTGCGCGAAATCGTTGACCTCCGGATTGCGGATGCGGCTGTCCAGGCTCCCTTCGCGCTCGCAGGCCGCGTACACGTCCCACACGCCCAACTGCCTGGACAACAGCCAATCGCTACGGATTTGATAGCTTTCTGCGCCCGTCTCCATTGGAAAAAATAGCCAAATAGCCTGCAAAATTTTCCAGAAATGATTCTGCGGGTGGCCGTAGTACTGCTGCGCCGCCAGCGACGCCACGCCCGGGAAACTGCCCAGTATCAAGAGTCGCGTCCGGCTGGAAACCAGCGGCGGCAATCCGGTCAGCACGGCAACAAGCCCTCCAGTTTGGGCAGCGCCGCCAGGGCATTGGCCGTGGTCGCCGCCGCCAGCGCATCGACCGTCATGCCGCGCAGTTGCGCCACCACGGCGGCAATGCGCGGCAACTCGGCCGGCTCGTTGCGGCCCGGGGCCCGCCCCTGCGCGCGTTGCGCCGCGGTGGTGTACAGCCAGTGCGGCGGAATGTCCGGCGAGTCGGTTTCCAGCACCATGGCTTCCAGCGGCAATTCGGCCGCCAGGCGCCTGAGCTGAAGGGCCGGCTCGAAAGTCACGGCGCCGCCAAAGCCGAGCTTGAAGCCCTGCTTGATGAATTCATCCGCCTGCTGCCGGCTGCCGTTGAAGGCGTGGGCCATGCCGCCCCACCCACCTTGCGGCACCAGTTCCCGCAAGTGTTTGAGCAGCCGGTCCGCCGAGCGGCGCACATGAAGAATCACCGGCAAGCCGTGTTTGCGCGCCAGCAGGAGCTGCTCGCGGTAAAAATAGTCCTGGCGTTCGCGCAGCGGGCTGTGTGTCAATTCCGGCACAAAATAATCGAGCCCGATTTCGCCGACCGCCACCAGCCTCGGATCGGCCTTTCGCAGATTCAGTTCGGCGTCGAGCAGCGCCAGATCACCGTCCTGCGCCTGCTTGACGTACAGGGGGTGAATTCCCAACGCGTAGCTGTCCCCCAACGCGTGCGCCAGCGCGCGGACGGCGGCAAAATTGGCCGCTCCGACCGCCGGCAACACGCAATGCAACACGCCCTGGGCGGCAGCCCGCGCCCGCACGGCGGCGCGGTCCGCGGCGAACTCTTCGGCGTCGAGGTGGCAATGGGTGTCTATCCAGACGGGCATTCCCGAATAATGCCTTAAAGGGTTCAACTCACCGTCCAGGCGATCACGCCAGCCCCCGATGACTTCCTCACCAACAATGACTTTTCTGATAATTCCCTTTTTATCCAGGAGCATCCAGGTCGGCGTACCGCGCAGCTTTGGATAGTCGCTCATCCAGTTGTCGTTGATCGATCCGACAAGAAAAGAAATGGGTTTTACGGTCTCAATGAGCGCCCTGGCGTTTTCCGGCTTGTCCCGAAAGTTGATAGCGACAATGGTGAACCCTTTTTCTTTGTTGGCCTGATAGTGTTTTTCGAGAGCAGCCATCTCCTGGCGACAGCGCGGACACCAACTTGCCCAGAAGTAAATCAGCGTCGGCTTGCCTTCGACGGTCTTGGGATCGAAGCGTGTTCCGTCGAACAAATCAACATGATTGAGCTTGGCCTTTTCTCCAACGGTCTGAGCCTGAACCGGGGACAGCACTAGGAAGACACATAAAACAAATCAAGAGGACGCGCTGACCGCAAGCAACAATACCCGCCCTGCCGGGGTCGATCAGGCTACCAGGCGACCGTCTCGGCTTTCACCAATTCAAGACTCGCACCGCTCCAGGCATTGGTGCCGCCACGATACCAAATCACATCTTTGTATCCAGCTTCGACCGCGTGCAGTGAGGCGTTATAAGACTGATGACTTCCGGCGGAAGTTGGGCCAAGCCATAGCTGACCGACGAAAGTCCAAAAAGCTAACACAAGATGACCTGGCAGGCCTCATTGAGGTGGATGCAGAAACCATTTCCCGGTTTGAGCGCGGTGTTTCACTTCCGTCGCTTGAGCGGTTGTGGGTTATCGCAGAAACGCTTGATGCGGGAATGAGTGAATTGGTGGCAGCAACGAGCGAGCTGCCGAATGACCAAGTTCAAAGGCTTGCAGAAGTAATGAAAGACCTCGCAGTTGCTGATCAGCAACTGCTGGTAAATTTCGCGCTGTTGCTACAAAGGCGGTGAACGATCTTGTTGAAGTGCAGCCAACGTATTCTGAGGAATACCGTGTCGAGCATCAATCCCTCTCCGACAAGCGCCCCTCCACCAGCCGAAATCGCCTCCCACAACGCGCCGCCAGCGACTCGTCATGCGTCACCATCACGAAGGCCGTGCCGTGCTCGCGGGCCAGTTGCAGCATCAGTTCAAACACCCCATCGGCGGTGGTCCGGTCCAGGTTGCCGGTGGGCTCGTCGGCGAGCACGCAGGCCGGCCGCGTGACCAGCGCACGCGCAATCGCCACGCGCTGGCGCTCGCCGCCGGAAAGCTCTGCGGGGCGGTGGTGGATGCGCTCCTTCAAACCCACACTGGCCAGCATCCGGGTCGCGGTCTGCGCCGCTTTCTCGCGGTCCTGGCGCCGGATCCACAAGGGCATCGCGACGTTGTCGAGCGCGCTGAACTCGGGCAGCAGGTGGTGGAACTGGTAGACGAAGCCCAAGTGCTGGTTGCGCAGATGGCCCTGCCCGGCCGCAGACAGCGCCGAAAGAAGCTGGCCCTTGAGCTCGACCTGCCCGCTGGTGGGTGCGTCGAGGCCACCCATCAGGTGTAGCAGGGTGCTCTTGCCCGAGCCCGAGGCGCCCACAATCGCCAACGTTTCGCCGGCGTGGACCTGCAGGTCCACGCCGTGCAGCACGGTCAGGTCGATCGGGCCTTCGTGGAAGCGTTTGGTGAGGCCTTTGGCACTGAGAACGATTTCCCCATTCAAGCCGGGGCCGCGGAACCGGCTTTGCCGGGCCGCAGGCGCAGCGGCCCCTTCCCCGCGTGAAAGGGGCAGCGAAACGCCGGAGGCACTCGAAGATGGGAGCGTGGGGGCCATGTTATTCATAACGCAGCGCCTCCGCCGGGTTCACGCGGCTGGCGCGCCAGCTCGGGTAGAGGGTGGCCAGAAAAGCCAGCACCAGCGCGATCACGGCTATCGGCATGATGTCGGCGTATTGCGGGTCGCTGGGCATGCGGCTGATCAGGTAAATGTCCTTGGGCAGGAAGCTGGCATTGAGCAGCCGCTCCAGCGCCGGCACGATCACGTCGATGTTCAAGGCAACAAGCAGTCCCAGCAGCAGGCCCGAGAAAGTTCCGATCACGCCGACCATCGCGCCCTGCACCATGAAAATGCCCATGATGCTTTTGGGGCTGGCACCCAGCGTGCGCAGAATGGCGATGTCGGCGCGCTTGTCGGTCACCGTCATGACCAGCGTACTGACCAGGTTGAAGGCCGCGACCGCGACGATCAGCGTGAGGATGATGAACATCATGCGTTTTTCGAGCTGCACGGCGGCAAACCAGGTCCGGTTCTGCCGCGTCCAGTCGCGGATCAGGAGATCACCGCTTAAGGCTCGCGCCAGCTCGGCCGCCACTTCGCGCGCCTGGTGCAGGTCCTTGAGCTTGATGCGTATGCCGGTCGGGCCTTCGAGCCGGAAGATTTTGGCGGCATCGTCCTGGTGCAACATGACCAGCGCCGAGTCGTATTCAAAGTGGCCGGAATCAAAGGTGCCGACCACGGTCATCTGTTTCAGGCGCGGCACCACGCCGGCCGGCGTGACCTGGCCGCTGGGGGCAATCAGGGTCACGCTGTCACCCTCGCGCACGCTCAGCGAACGCGCCAGCTCGCCGCCCAGCACCACGCCAAACTGGCCGGCCACGAGCCGAGGCAGCGCCGTGTCTTTCAGGTCAACCGCCAGATCCGTGACCTCGCCTTCGTGCGCCGGGTCGATGCCGCGCACGATCGTGCCCTTCATGTCCTCACCCCGGGCCAGCAGGGCCTGTGCGGCAATAAAGCTGGCAGCCCCGACCACGTTCGGGTTCTGCCTGATCTCTGCCAGGGTTTTCTGCACATCGGGCAGAGCCGCGCCATTGGGTGCAAACACCTCGATGTGCGAGATCACGCCCAGCATGCGGTCACGCACCTCTTTCTGGAAACCGTTCATCACGCTGAGCACGATGATCAGCGCCGCCACGCCCAGCGCAATGCCCAGCATGGAGACGCCTGAGATGAAAGAGATAAACCCGTTGCGCCGCGTGGCGCGGCCCGCGCGAGTGTAGCGCCAGCCCAGAATCAGCTCGTAGGGGATTTGCATGGGGCAATTGTGGCATCAGCTTGCACCATCCCGGACAATACGGGCATGCCTTTGTCTCCGACCCCGCCCAAACACCATGCGGTGTTGCCGTTTGCCGCCTGCACCGCCGATGACTGGCTGCCCGCCGTCAAGACCATTGCGCCGGCGGGCTTGCGCCACTTCGGCAAGCTGCTGCAGGGCATGAAGCTGATCCACAGCGACGGCGATGATGCGTGCTCGCTGTCGCCGCCGCACGAGCGGGTGCTGGCACGAAGACTCGGCCTGCAAGCGTCCGACGGGTTGATTCCCTGGGCCGCCTGGCAACACCTGCAAGCCGGCGGCGCACCGGCCGGCAAGGCCTGGGCTGTCATGACCCCGTGCCACTGGGCCATGGGCCGCGAGTACGCGACCCTGACCGATCCGGCGGCACTGGACTTGCAGTCGGACGAGTCACGCACACTGCTGGCGGCGATGCAGCCCTACTTTCAAACCAGCGGCATCACCCTGCACTACCTGGAGCCGACCCGCTGGCTGGCCGAAGGCGAGATTTTTCGCGGATTGCCCAGCGCCTCGCCGGACCGCGTGCTGGGCCGCAATGTCGATGCCTGGCTGCCCGGCGCTGGCAGCGTGGCGGCCGGGAAATTTCCCGCCGGGCCGTCCCAAACCCCGGGGGGCAGCGAAGCACGCGAAGTGGCGAGCGTGGGGGCCAGAGCAATGCGACTGCTGCAAAACGAAATGCAGATGCTGCTTTACACACACCCGGTCAACGATGCGCGCGCGGGCAAGGGACAGCTCCCGGTCAACAGTTTCTGGGTCAGCGGCAGCGGTGCGCTGCCTGAAAACTTCGTTGCGCCACCCGCGGCGCCCCTCATCACCGTGCCGCGCAGCCTCGCGCAAGCGGCGTTCAACGATGACTGGGCGGCGTACACACAGGCCTGGGCTGCACTCGATGCCAACGAAGGGGCCAGCCTGCTGGCGCAGCAGCAGCGCGGCGAAACCGTCCGGCTGAGCTTGTGCGGCGAGCGCAACGCATTGACCTTTGAGTCCGCCGCGCCCGGCATTTTTGCCAGAATTAGCAACATTTTTAGCCAGAATCCCTTGGTGGCCGTGCTGGAAAAGCTATGAAAATAATAGTGCGTGACGCCCCGCCACGCAGCGTGTGGACGCTTGCGCAGACCGGCATCCACCCGCTGCTGGCGCAACTGTATGCCGCGCGCGGCGTGGTGTCGGCCGACGAGCTGGACGACGGCCTGGCCCGGCTGCTGCCGCCCGCGTCAATGAAAGGCACGCTTGAGGCTGCCGTGCTGCTGGCCGATGCTATTCGCGCGCAAAAGAAAATCTGCGTGGTCGCCGACTACGACTGCGACGGCGCCACCGCCTGCGCCGTTGCGCTGCGCGGCTTGCGGCTGCTCGGTGCGGCGCAGGTCAGCTACACCGTGCCGGACCGGGTGGTGGACGGCTACGGGCTGACCGCGCCGATTGCCGAGCGCGTCAAAGCCCTGGGGGCCGACATCCTGGTCACGGTGGACAACGGCATCGCCAGCATGGACGGCGTGGCCCGCGCCAAGGCGCTGGGCATGCAGGTGCTGGTGACCGACCATCACCTGCCGGCGCTCCAGGACGGGCAGATCGTGCTGCCCGACGCCGACGTGATCGTGAATCCGAACCAGCCCGGTTGCGGTTTCGAGAGTAAATCGATTGCCGGCGTCGGTGTGATGTTTTATGTGCTGCTCGCGCTGCGCGCCGAGCTGCGCCAACGCGGGGTATTTGATGCGGCCACACAGCCCAAGCTCGATGCCATGCTGCCACTCGTCGCACTGGGCACCATCGCCGACGTCGTGAAACTCGACGCCAACAACCGCCGCCTGGTCGCGCAAGGCCTCAAACGCATCCGCAGCGGCGCCTTGCCGGCCGGTGTGGCCGCGCTGTTCACCGCCGCCGGCCGCGTCGCCGCGGTGGCGACCAGCTTTGACTTTGGTTTTGCCCTCGGCCCGCGCATCAACGCCGCCGGCCGGCTCAGCGACATGACCCTGGGCATCGAATGCCTGCTGACCGACGATGCGGGCCGCGCCGACGAACTGGCGAAAACGCTGGACGGCATCAACCGCGAGCGGCGCGACATCGAGGCCGGCATGCGCGAGCAGGCCCAGTACGCCGCCGACGCGATGATCGACGAAGATGAAGTGCCGCCGCCGGCCATTGCCATCTTCGACCCGGACTTTCATGAAGGCGTGGTCGGCATCGTGGCCTCGCGCATCAAGGACAAGCTGCACCGCCCGACCTTTGTGTTTGCCGCCAGCCAGGCGCCGGGCAAGGAGCACGAGCTCAAGGGCTCGGGCCGTTCGATTGCCGGCTTTCACCTGCGCGACGCGCTGGACCTGGTGGCCAAGCGCCACCCCGGCGTGTTGCTGCGTTTTGGCGGCCACGCAATGGCGGCCGGCTGCACGATTGCCGAGGAGCATTTCGACGTGTTCGAACAGGCGCTGCAGCAGGTGGCGCACGAATGGCTGGACGCCGCCACGCTGACCCGCCGGCTGGAGACCGACGGCCCGCTGGCCCCCGAATACCGGCGCGCCGACCTGGTGGACACGCTGCACAAAGAGGTGTGGGGCCAGGGCTTTGCGGCGCCGACCTTCAGCGAAGAAATCGAGGTGGTGTCGCAGCGGCTGGTCGGTGAAAAGCACCTGGCGCTGAAACTCAAACACCAGGGGCAAGCGGTGGACGGCATCTGGTTCGGTCACACCGAGTCCTTGCCGGCGCGGGTGAAGCTGGCGTTTCGGCTCGATGCGGACGAGTGGCAGGGGGTCAGGCGCGTGCGCTTCCTGGTGGAGGCGGCTGAAATTTAAGCGTTTTCGGGCTGCAGCCCTTGCCCGCCACGGCGTACCGGCGTTCACAGCAACGGCAGGCCATAAAGCCTAAAATGAAAAAGTGACTTCCAAAAAAATCCTCAACGCCGACCTGCACTGCCACTCCGTGGTATCCGACGGCACACTAACCCCGGAGGCGCTGGCTGAACGGGCCAAAACCAACGGCGTCGAGCTGTGGTCGCTGACCGACCATGACGAAATCGGTGGTCAGCACCGGGCAGCGGCGGCGGCAAAAGCCAACGGCATGAAGTACCTCACGGGCACCGAAATCTCGGTCACCTTTGCCGGTGAAACCGTGCATATCGTCGGGCTGGGGTTCGATGCCGACGATGCGGCCATGCAGCAAGGCCTGCACGCCACACGCGGCGGCCGCGGCCAGCGCGCGATGGAGATGTCGGCGAGCCTGGCCCAGGCCGGCATCGAGGGCGCTTACGAGGGCGCGCTGAAGTTTGTCGGCAACCCGGAGCTGATCTCGCGCACCCATTTCGCGCGTTTTCTGGTGGAGTCCGGCGTCTGCAAGGAAACCTCCGAAGTATTTCGCAAGTACCTGACCGAAGGCAAACCCGGCTACGTGCCGCACCGCTGGGCCAGCCTGCATGACGCCGTGGCCTGGATCACCAGCGCCAAGGGCGTGGCCGTGATCGCCCACCCGGCGCGCTACAAGTTCAGCCCCACCGAAGAGTACGCGCTGTTCACCGAATTCAAGGCCCACGGCGGGCAAGCGGTCGAAGTGATCACCGGCAGCCACAGCACGCAGGAGTATCTGAAATACGCCGAAACCGCCAGGGAGTTTGGCCTGGCCGCCTCGCGCGGCAGCGACTTTCACAGTCCCGATGAAGGGCATACCGACCTGGGCATCCTGCCCTTCCTGCCCGACGACTTGACCCCCGTTTGGGAGCTTCTGGAAGACCGAATCCAGTGAGATATGGCCCCCACGCTTTTCACTTCGTGTAATGCGCTGCCCCCCGAGGGGGCTGTGCTTGCTTGGGGCGGCCCTGCGCTGCGCACGGCACGCGCCCCCACGCTTTTCACTTCGTGTA
>JAURVI010000014.1 GCA_030655515.1 Polaromonas sp.
GCGTCTTTGAGGGTCAGGTGGGCCGGCTGCTGCTCTTCATGGTTGGTGTTGGAGACAAACACCGAGCTCAGGCGGTCGAAGGTGATCTTGTTGTCGGGCTTGGGGTAGACGATCTGCGGGCACTGCGACGCGGGCTTGAGCGCGGCGTGGTCGGCCAGCTTGCGGTGGATCGTCCACGGTGGATTGCGGATGCCCAGCCTGGGCAGCAGCCACTGCTCGATGCCGGTCATCAGGGCGCCGACATACACGCCTTTTTTGAACCACTGCTTGAAGTTGCGCGACTGGTTGAGCTCGGGGTGCAGCCAACTCTTGGCAAAAGCATCGGGGTAGGCGGTCAGTTCGTCGTGCTGTCGGCCCGCCGTCACCGCGCTGTACGCGGCTTCGGCCGCCAGCATGCCGGTCTTGATGGCTGCGTGGCTGCCCTTGATGCGGGCCGCATTCAGGTAACCGGCGTCGCAGCCGACCAGCGCGCCACCGGGGAACACGGTTTTTGGCAGGCTCAGGATGCCGCCCGCGGTGATGGCGCGTGCGCCGTAGCCGATCCGCTTGCCGCCTTCCAGATAGGCCTTGATGCGGGGATGTGTTTTCCAGCGCTGCATTTCTTCAAACGGGCTGAGCCAGGGGTTGCTGTAGTCCAGGCCGACCACCAGACCCAGCGTGACCTTGTTGTCCTCCAGGTGGTACATGAAGCCGCCGCCATAGGTCTGGCTGTCCATCGGCCAGCCGGCGGTATGTACCACCAGGCCCGGCTTGTGTTTGGCCGGGTCGATTTCCCAGAGTTCCTTCACGCCGAGCGCATAGGCCTGCGGGTCTTTGCCGGCGTCGAGTTTGAATTGGGCCATCAGTTGCTTGCCCAGGTGACCGCGCGCGCCTTCGGCAAAAATGGTGTATTTGCCATGCAGTTCCATGCCCAACTGGAAATTGTCGGTCGGCTGGCCGTCTTTGCCCAGTCCCAGGTTGCCGGTGGCCACGCCCTTGACCGAACCGTCGTCGTTGTAAAGCACTTGCGCCGCTGCAAAGCCGGGGAAAATTTCAACGCCCAGACTTTCGGCCTGTTGTGCCAGCCAGCGCACCACATTGCCCAGGCTGACCACGTAGTTGCCTTCGTTGTGAAAGCACTCGGGGACAAGAAGCGACGGCGTTTTGGTTGCGCCGGTTTCGCTGAGGAAGAGCACCTCATCGCGGGTCACCGGCTGACTCAAAGGCGCGCCCAGTTCTTTCCAGTTTGGAATCAGCTCGGTGATGGCGCGCGGGTCCATCACGGCGCCGGACAAAATATGCGCGCCGGGCTCCGAGCCTTTTTCAAGCACCACCACCGACAGCTCGGTGCCCTTCTCAAGCGCCAGTTGTTTCAGGCGGATGGCGGTTGCCAAGCCGCCGGGGCCGCCCCCGACAACGACCACGTCGTATTCCATGGCTTCACGGGGGCCAAACTGGGCCAGTATTTCTTGGTTGTTCATGATGGGGCTCGCTGATAATGAATTGCGGAACGGATTGTCTGTGTGACGGCTGATTTTATTCTGCTGGTTCTTCGTTGATTTCACTGTGATTTCTTCCTCACCCCACCCTCAACTCCAAAATCGCCTCTGGCGAAGCAGGCATCCGCTCATTTCTGCCTAGGCGCGCGACCCATCAGGTAAAACTCCGGGTTGGGCCGCATGCTGGAAAAGCTGGCGATGCGGTTGGACAGGCCAAAAAAAGCGGTGATGGCGGCAATGTCCCAGATGTCTTCATCGTTGAAACCATGGGCATGCAGCGCGGCAAAGTCGGCCTCTTCGACCTCGTCCGATTTCTGGCAGACCTTCATCGCAAAGTCCAGCATGGCGCGCTGGCGCGGCGTGATGTCGGCCTTGCGGTAGTTCACCGCGACCTGGTCGGCCAGCAGCGGCTTTTTCTCGTGAATCCGCAAAATGGCGCCGTGCGCCACCACGCAATACAGGCAGTGGTTGGCCGCGCTGGTGGTCGTGACAATCATCTCGCGGTCGCCTTTGCTCAGGCCTGACTCTTCCCTGAGCATCAGCGCGTCGTGGTAGGCAAAAAAAGCGCGCCATTCCGCCGGGCGGCGGGCCAATGCCAGAAACACATTGGGAACAAAGCCGGCCTTTGCCTGCACCTCCAGCACTTTGGCCTTGATGTCGTCGGGCAGGTCGTCGATAGCGGGGGCGGGGTAGCGCGTGGTCATGGCATTGTCTCTTTCTGGCGGATGTTCAGGCAATGATACGTTTGATGGCTTCATTAAAAAAGCGCATGGCTCTCACCATGCGCTTTTGGTCAGATCCGCGCAGAGCGCGCGTGAGTGTTCAAACCACCGGATTGGGCGCAGCTGCTGCAGCAGCCTTCGCCAAAGCTTCCAGTGCCTTCGCCACGCCCGCCCCATAGGCCGGATCAGCCTTCGCGCAGTTGGCAATGTGACGCTCCTGGATGGCTTTCGAGGCACCGCCTACCGAGCGCGCGGTGTTTTCGAACAGCACCTGCTGCTGCGCCGGCGTCATCAGGCGAAACAGCTTGCCCGGCTGCGAGTAGTAGTCCTTATCGACCCGGTGGTTCCAGTGGTCGGCTGCGCCTTCGATGGACAGGGGCGGTTCTGCAAAGTCGGGCTGCTCCTGCCATGAGCCCTTGCTGTTGGGTTCGTAACCGATTTCTGCGCCCTTGTTGTCGTCCACACGCATGCTGCCGTCGCGGTGGTAGCTGTGGAAGGGGCACTTGGGCGCGTTCACCGGAATCTGGTGGTGGTTCACGCCCAGGCGGTAGCGCTGCGCGTCGCCGTAGGAAAAGAGGCGCGACTGCAGCATCTTGTCGGGCGAGAAGCTGATGCCTGGCACCACGTTGGCCGGAGAGAATGCGAGCTGCTCGACTTCGGCAAAGTAGTTTTCCGGATTGCGGTTGAGTTCCAGCACGCCCACGTCGATCAGCGGGTAGTCGCCGTGTGGCCAGACCTTGGTCAAGTCGAACGGGTTCAGGTGGTAGGTGGCCGCATCTTTCTCTGGCATGACCTGGATTTTCAGATTCCAGCGCGGAAAGTTCTTGTTGTTGATCGCGTCGAGCAGGTCGGCCTGGGCGCTCTCGCGGTCGCGGCCCACGAGTTCGGCGGCTTCCGCATCCGTCAAATTTTCAATGCCCTGTTGCGTGACGAAGTGGAACTTGACCCAGAAGCGTTCGTTTTGCGCGTTCAGGAAACTGAAGGTGTGGCTGCCAAAACCGTGCATGTGGCGATACGACCTGGGTAGGCCGCGGTCACTCATCACGATGGTCACCTGGTGCAAGGCCTCGGGCAGCAGGGTCCAGAAGTCCCAGTTGTTTTCGGCGCTGCGCATGTTGGTGCGTGGGTCGCGCTTGACCGCGCGGTTGAGGTCGGGAAATTTCAGTGGGTCGCGCAGGAAGAAGACCGGCGTGTTGTTACCCACAAGATCCCAGTTGCCTTCTTCGGTATAAAACTTGATGGCAAAGCCGCGGATGTCGCGCTCGGCATCGGCCGCGCCGCGCTCACCCGCCACAGTGGAAAAGCGCAGCACCAGATCGGTCTTCTTGCCGACCTGCGAGAAGATTTTGGCCGTGGTGTATTTCGTGATGTCGTGCGTGACAGTGAAGGTGCCATAGGCTGCAGAGCCTTTGGCGTGCATGCGCCGCTCGGGAATCACTTCGCGGGCAAAATGCGCCAGCTTCTCCAGATGCCAGACGTCCTGCAGCAGCACGGGACCGCGCGGACCTGCAGTTTGGGTGTTCTGGTTGTCGACGACCGGGGCGCCGGCGGCGGTGGTTAATTGGGTCATGGCGGTGTTCCTTTGCTCGCAGGTCGAAACTATGGGTGGCGATTTGATTGTCTTCAATGGCTATCAATGAAGCAATAGCTCGTCCATAGTAATTCTTCACAGCGCTGATAGACAGCGGCTCTATCTCTCGCCTTGAGTCGGTCGGGCTATCCGGGCCGGCGTGTTTGTCCGGGGCGTGACAGCAGGCCGTTATGCTTGGCAATTTTTCAAGAGTACACGTTATGGATTCCCAGTTTGAAAAAGGCCTGGTCACCCGCAAGCAGGTGATGGGCGAAGACTTTGTCGCCAATGCGTTTGCCAACGCCACCGATTTCACCCGTCCGATTCAGGAACACATCACCAGCAAAGCCTGGGGCGATGTGTGGCAGCGCGAAGGGCTGGACCGCAAGATCCGCAGCCTGGTCACGGTCGCGATGCTGACCGCGCTGGGCAAGCAGCACGAGCTCAAGGCGCATGTGCGAGGCGCGCTGAACAACGGCGCAACATCCACCGAAATCCAGGAGGTGCTGCTGCATGCCGCGGTGTATTGCGGCGTGCCTGCGGCGGTGGACGCTTTTCGCAGCGCTGCCGAGGTGGTGGACAGGGCCAGGAAAACCTGAAACTGGCATCTTGTTGAAGCATTTTTGCCTGCACCCCGGTAAATGCCGACGCGGGAAGCTATCGAAATAACAGCAAACAGGCCTACCCGGCCACCAGTTTATGCACCAGATCGGCGGTGGTGGACGCCTTGTATTTGCGCATCAGGCGGGCGCGGTAAATCTCGACGGTGCGGGGGCTGATGACGAGGGCGCGGCCGATCTCCTTGGACGTCAGGCCGCCCAGCAGGTGCGCGGCGACCTCGCGTTCGCGCGCCGTGAGTTCCTCTTTCACCGGGCGGCGCGAACTGAGGTCTTCAAAGGACCAGATGCCGGACTCGTGCGGCGCGGCGCGGTTCAGCGCGCGCCCGGTGACGTGGCACCAGAAGGTCTCGCCTTTGAGGCGGCCGTCCACCCGCTTCATGATCCGGTCGTCGGCGTAATGGCCCTTGGCATTGAGAATCGGCAGCATGCGCTCGCCGATGCGCTCGTATTCGTCGGCGCTGGGGTAGAGAATCCGGAACGACTGGCCAATCAGTTGCTCCCGCGCAGCGCCGAACATCTCGCACAGGTGCTGGTTGCAGTCCACGATGGCCCGGTTGCGCGAAAGCACCAGACCCACGGGGGCCATATTGAAGGCCAGGCGGTAGTCGATGTCCATGGTTTGGGTGGGCATTGCGCGTGGTGTATGAGGGTTAGACTTTAAGGGGAACTACGTATGTTGATAGGTCGTATCGTAAAGCTTTAGACGTTCGTATCGAGTTCTGCAGGAGAATTTTGTGAATAAACTTTTCCCTTCTGCTGCCGAGGCCCTCCAGGGTGTCGTCAAGGATGGTCAGTTGCTGGCTGTCGGCGGCTTTGGCTTGTGCGGCATTCCCGAGGCATTGATCGAGGCGCTGCGTGACAGCGGTGTTCAAAACCTCAGCGTCATTTCCAACAATGCCGGTGTCGACGGCTTCGGCTTGGGAAAACTGCTGGAGACGCGGCAGATCAAAAAAATGATTTCCAGCTACGTTGGCGAGAACAAGGAGTTCGAGCGCCAGTACCTGGCCGGTGAGCTGGAACTGGAGTTCACGCCGCAAGGAACGCTGGCGGAAAAGCTGCGTGCCGGCGGCGCGGGCATTCCGGCATTTTTCACCAAGACCGGTGTCGGCACCCAGGTGGCCGACGGCAAGGAACTGCGCGAATTTGACGGCGAAACCTATGTGATGGAACGCGCGCTGGTGCCCGAGGTGTCGCTGGTCAAGGCGCATGTGGCCGACAAGTCGGGCAACCTGCAGTTTCGCCTGACCGCGCGCAACTTCAACCCCGCCGTGGCCATGGCCGGCAAGATCTGCATCGTCGAAGTCGAAAAGATTGTCGAGACCGGCGAGCTGGCGCCCGACCAGATTCATTTGCCCGGCATTTATGTACACCGCATCGTGCTCAATGCCCACCCCGAGAAGCGCATCGAGAAGCGCACGATCACCGAGAAAACTGGAGCCTGAATCATGCCTTGGAACCAAGACCAGATGGCCGCGCGTGCGGCGCAGGAACTCGAAGACGGTTTTTACGTCAACCTCGGCATCGGCATTCCGACGCTGGTGGCCAACTTCGTACCCAATGACAAGGAAGTGTGGCTGCAGTCGGAAAACGGCATGCTGGGCATAGGCGCGTTTCCGACCGAGGATCAGGTGGACGCCGACCTGATCAATGCCGGCAAGCAGACCGTGACCACCATCAAGGGCTCGTCGATTTTCGGCAGCCACGACAGCTTTGCCATGATTCGCGGCGGCAAGATCAACCTCAGCATCCTGGGGGCCATGCAGGTCAGCGAACACGGTGACCTGGCCAACTGGATGATTCCGGGCAAGATGGTCAAGGGCATGGGCGGCGCCATGGACCTGGTGGCCGGCGTCAAGCGCGTGATCGTTTTGATGGAGCACGTTGCCAAGAAGAAAGACGGCGGCGAAGATCTGAAGATTCTTGAAAAGTGCTCGCTGCCGCTGACCGGAGTAGGCGTGGTGGACCGCATCATCACCGACCTGGCGGTGATGGACGTGACGCCCCAAGGCCTGAAGGTGGTGGAACTGGCGCCCGGTGTAACGATGGACGCACTGCAAGCCAAGACCGGCTGCAAGCTGCACTGATGGTTGGAGGCGTCTTGAAGTACTGGAGCGGGTGAAGGGAATCGAACCCTCGTATGAAGCTTGGGAAGCTGCCGTTCTGCCATTGAACTACACCCGCATGTTTGCCTGCATTATAAAAGCCAACCGGCTGGTTGGCTTTTATCAGGCGACGAAAAAGTGCATCACGGTCGCACATAGGCCCAGCCTTCACCCTGCCTCTTCATGAGTTCGACCACGCCCGCGGGGACGTACCCGGTGGCAGAGTTCATGTCGGCCTTGGTGAGTTTTTGGGTCGTCATGGCGTTTTCGCAGCCCACGACCTGAATGCATTGCTTGATGATCATTTTTGAATGTCTCCAATGCAAAGGTACTTGATTTCCACGTAGTCATCCATGCCGTGATGGGAGCCTTCGCGGCCGAGCCCGGACTGCTTGACGCCCCCGAATGGTACATGCTCGGTCGCAAGCACGCCTACATTGATGCCGACCATGCCGTATTCCAGCGCCTCGGCCACGCGGAAGATGCGGCCTACGTCGCGGCTGTAGAAATAGCTGGCCAGGCCGAACTCGGTGTTGTTGGCTGCAATGATGGCTTCCTGCTCGGCGTGGAAGCGAAACACCGGTGCGAAGGGGCCAAAGGTTTCCTCTCTGGCACAGAGCATGTCGCCCGTTGCTTCCGAAATCACGGTGGGTTCAAAAAACTGGCCTTTCAGTTTTTTGCCACCGGCCAGCAGCTTGCCGCCCTTGGCAATCGCGTCGAGCACATGGCGCTGCACCTTGTCAACGGCGGCGTTTTCGATCAGCGGCCCCTGCATCACGCCTTCTTCAAAACCGTTGCCGATTTTCAAGAGCTTGACTTTGGCGGCGAATTTTTCGACGAACTGGTCGTACACGCCGTCCTGCACATAAATGCGGTTGGCGCAGACGCAGGTCTGGCCGGCGTTGCGGTATTTGCTGGCCATCGCGCCTTCCACGGCGGAGTCCACATCGGCGTCGTCGAACACGATGAAGGGCGCGTTGCCGCCGAGTTCCAGCGACAATTTTTTGATCGACGGCGCGCTCTGCGCCATCAGGATGCGGCCAACTTCGGTGGAGCCGGTAAAGCTGATGTGGCGCACCACGTCGCTCGCGCAAAACACCTTGCCCACCGCAATGGAGTTGTCGCTGTCGGCCGTCAGCACATTGAGCACGCCGGCCGGAATGCCGGCGCGCACGGCCAGCTCGGCGGCGGCCAGCGCCGTCAGCGGCGTCAATTCAGCCGGCTTGAGCACCACGGTGCAACCGGCTGCCAGCGCCGGAGCGACCTTGCGGGTGATCATGGCCAGCGGAAAGTTCCACGGCGTGATGGCGGCGCACACGCCAATCGGCTGCTTCAGGACCAGCAGGCGGCGGCGGTTGTCGAACTGCGGCAGGGTTTCGCCGTTGACGCGCTTGGCTTCCTCGGCAAACCACTCGACAAAGCTGGCGCCGTAAGCGACTTCGCCTTTGGCTTCAGCGAACGGCTTGCCCTGCTCGGCCGTCAGGAGGGTTCCCAAGTCTTCCTGGTTGGTCATCAAGAGCTGGTACCACTTCATCAAAATCGCGTGGCGCTCCTTGCCGGTCTTGCTGCGCCAGGCCGGCCAGGCGGCATTGGCGGCGGCGATGGCGGCTTCGGCGTCTTTGCCCCCGAGGTTGGCCACGTCGGCGAGCTTCAGGCCGGTGGACGGGTCATTCACGTCAAAACGGGCCGCGCCCTGGACCCATTGGCCGTTGATCAGGGCATCGGTTTTGAGCAGGCTGGGGTCTTTCAGCAGGGCAATGGGGGAGGTATTCATGTCCATGGCGTCTCTTTCGGGTGCGCCGCACTGAAGCGGCTCGTTGGCAACAGCGTGCAAGCATAGCGCGTCAGGTGGTTTTGCGCAGCAGGCCTGGAAATCAGGGCGCCAAGCCAAACTTATAATCAAGCGCTTAGGCAAATCAAGCATTCAGGTGCAGTTGGCCGCTCCGGGTCGTTTGCCTGCAAGCGCCGGCGCCGCCAGCAACTACAAAAACATGAGCACACCCACTTTTACCGTCGCCGACATCCGCAAGACCTTTCTGGACTTCTTCGCGTCCAAGGGCCACACCGTGGTGCCCTCGAGTTCGCTGGTGCCGGGCAACGACCCGACCCTGATGTTCACGAACTCGGGCATGGTGCAGTTCAAGGACGTGTTTCTCGGCAGCGACAAACGCGCCTATGTGCGTGCCACCTCGGTGCAGGCCTGCCTGCGCGCCGGCGGCAAGCACAACGACCTGGAAAACGTGGGCTACACCGCGCGCCACCACACCTTCTTCGAGATGCTGGGCAACTGGAGCTTTGGCGACTATTTCAAGCGCGAATCGCTGAAGTGGGCCTGGGAACTGCTGACCGAGGTCTACAAGCTGCCGGCCGACAAGCTCTGGGCCACGGTCTACATCGACGACGACGAGGCCTACGACATCTGGACGAAAGAAATCGGCCTGCCGCCCGAGCGCGTCGTGCGCATCGGCGACAACAAGGGCGCCAAGTACGCCAGCGACAACTTCTGGATGATGGCCGACACCGGCCCTTGCGGCCCCTGCAGCGAAATCTTTTATGACCACGGGCCGCACATCGCGGGCGGCCCGCCCGGTTCGCCCGAGCAGGACGGCGACCGCTACATCGAAATCTGGAACAACGTGTTCATGCAGTTCGACATGCAGCCCGATGGCTCGGTCAAGCCGCTGCCCGCGCCCTGCGTGGACACCGGCATGGGCCTGGAGCGTCTTGCCGCCATTCTTCAGCATGTTCACAGCAACTACGAAATTGACATTTTCGATGCGCTGATCAAGGCCGCTTCGCGTGAAACCGGCGAGAAGGACCTGGACAACAAGTCGCTGCGCGTGATCGCCGACCACATTCGCGCCACCGCCTTCCTCGTGAGCGACGGCGTCAATCCGTCCAACGAAGGCCGTGGTTATGTGCAGCGCCGCATCATCCGCCGCGCGATCCGCCATGGCTACAAGCTGGGCAAGAAAACGCCGTTCTTCCACAAGCTGGTGGCGGACCTGGCCCAACTGATGGGCGAGGCTTATCCCAAGCTCAAGACCGACGAGGCGCGCATCACCGCCGTGCTCAAGGCCGAGGAAGAGCGCTTCTTTGAGACGCTGGAAATCGGCATGACGATTCTGGATACGGCGCTGGCAGGTGGCGCCAAGGTGCTGCCTGGCGAGGTGGCGTTCAAGCTGCATGACACCTACGGTTTTCCGCTGGACCTGTCGGCTGACGTCTGCCGCGAGCGCGGCGTCGAGGTCGATGAAGCCGGCTTCCACGCCGCGATGGACAAGCAGAAAAACCAGGCGCGCGCCGCCGGCAAGTTCAAGATGGACCGCGCGCTGGAGTACACCGGCGAAGGCAATGCCTTCACCGGGTATGAAGCCCTGGAAGCCAGCGGAAAAATTGTCGCCCTGTACGCCGACAGCGTGCCCGTCGCAGCCCTCAAGACCGGCCAGCAAGGCGTGGTGGTGCTGGACAGCACGCCGTTTTATGCCGAAAGCGGGGGTCAGGTGGGAGACCAGGGGGAACTGGTCAGCGGCTCGGCGCATTTTGCAGTGGGTGACACCCAGAAGATCAAGGCCGATGTGTATGGCCACCACGGCAGCGTGGCGCAGGGCACGCTGAACGTGGGCGACCATGTGTCGGCACGCGTGAACTTGGCCGTGCGCGCGGCCACGGTGCGCAACCACAGCGCCACCCACCTGATGCACAAGGCCTTGCGCGAAGTGCTGGGCGATCACGTGCAGCAAAAAGGCTCGCTGGTCGATGCCGACAAAACCCGCTTCGACTTTGCCCACAACGCGCCGGTGACCGACGAACAGATCCGCGAGATTGAAGCGCGCGTCAACGCCGAGATTCTTTCCAACGCCGCGACCGACGCGAGCGTGATGGACATGGAGGCCGCCCAGAAAACCGGCGCCATGATGCTGTTCGGCGAGAAGTATGGCGACAAGGTGCGCGTGCTGAGCATCGGCTCGAGCAAGGAGCTGTGCGGCGGTACGCACGTGGCCCGCACGGGCGACATCGGCTTTTTCACCATCACCGCCGAGGGCGGCGTGGCGGCCGGCGTGCGGCGCATCGAGGCCGTCACCGGCCTGGCGGCGCTGAGCTATGTGCAGGCCATGGAAGCCACCCTGGGTGGGGTGGCCGGAACGCTCAAGGTCACGCCGCATGAAGTGCCGGCCCGTGTCAGCAGCCTGATCGAGCAGATGCGCGATCTGGAAAAGGAATTGACAGCGATCAAGGGCCGTCTGGCCTCGGCGCAAGGCGATGAGTTGATGTCGCAGGCGATTGATGTGAAGGGCCTGAAGGTGCTGGCCGCGAAGCTCGAAGGCGCCGACGCCAGGACCCTGCGCGACACCATGGACAAGCTCAAGGACAAGCTCAAGACCGCGGTCATCGTGCTGGCCGCCGTGGACGGCGACAAGGTGCAGATCGCGGCCGGTGTGACCGCTGACAGCGTGGGCAAGGTCAAGGCTGGCGAACTCGTCAACTTTGTCGCCAGCCAGGTGGGCGGCAAAGGCGGCGGCAAGGCCGACATGGCGATGGCCGGCGGCACCGATCCCTCGAAGCTGCCGGAGGCGCTGAAGTCGGTGCCGGCCTGGGTGAGCGAGCGCGCCTGATCCGGCGCTGTTGCATCCGCCGGGCCTGCTGTCAGGCGACCTCGGCAATCAGTTCAATTTCGACGCAGGCCCCCATGGGTATTTGCGCCACGCCGAAAGCGCTGCGTGCATGGCTGCCGGCAGGGCCGAACACTTCAGCGAACAATTCGCTGGCGCCGTTGGTCACCAGGTGCTGTTCGGTGAAGTCGCCGGTGGAGTTGACCAGGCCCATCAGTTTGACGATGCGTGTAACCTTGCCGAGATCGCCCACGGCCGCGTGAAGCGTGCCCATCAGGTCAATGGCGATGGCCCGGGCCGCCGCTTTGCCTTCCTCGGTAGTCATGGTTTTTCCCAGTTGGCCGACCCAGGGTTTGCCGTTTTTTTTGGCAATGTGGCCGCTCAAAAAAACCAGCTTGCCGGTTTGTACGTAGGGCAGGTAGGCCGCTGCCGGAATAGCGACCGGTGGCAGCGCGATGCCCAGGGCGTTGAGCCTGTCGTAGATGCTGTGCGGGGTGGGGTTCATGGGGGTCTCCGGCGGCGGCATTCAAGTGCAGGTTGATGGTAAAAATAGGCTACAGCTCTTTAAATACAAGTGTAGGTAGCTATAAAAAATGCAGCAAATTCAGATGCTGTGAAGGCACGATTCTAGCGCGCCGCATCCGAGCAAGGGGGCGCAAAAAAATCAGCGTGTAGGCGGGTTGACCCACCGGGCCGTTGAGCACTGTGCCACGCACCGCATGGCATACGACAATTCAAAGGGGAGGTTTGTGGATCGAACGATGTCGGCAACACAGCCTGCGGCCAAGCTGCTGAGCCTGGTCCTCGGCGGCTTCATTGCGGGCGCTGCCATCCAGTTGCAGCAGCCGGTGTTGTTTGACGCCTGGGTCTATGCGGTCGTCGCGGCCTGCGTGCTTGGGCTGGCCTGTCTGATGGCTTTTCCCGCGGCCCCTAAAGCCTGGCTTTCAGCAGCCAGCGTGGTCGTGCTGGCGGGGGCCTCTGGTTTTGCGCTGACCGGCTTGCGTGCGGCTGTGTTTCAGGCCGGGTCGCTGGCGCCGGCGCTGGAGGGGCAGGACATCGAGGTGGTGGGCCGGGTGCTGGCTATGCCGCAGCGCAGCGAAGACGCGCTGCGTTTTCGTTTTGCTGTCGAGTCCGCCCGGCTGAACGGGCAAGCGGTGGTTTTGCCCGCGCAGCTTGACCTGGGTTGGTATTCCGGTTTTGGCAACAGGAGCCAGGCATCGTCCCGGTCAGAGGCAGAACCCCCCGATGCGACCGGCGCACCGGCCGCCGCGCTGGCATTGCAGCGCCAGCCGCAGGACCTGCGCGCAGGCGAGCGCTGGCGCATGACGGTGCGCCTGAAAGCGCCGCATGGCAACAGCAACCCGCACGGCTTCGACTACGAGCTCTGGCTGTGGGAGCAGGGCTTGCAGGCCACCGGTTACGTGCGCGCTGGTCCGCGTGACCCAGTCCCCCAACATCTTGCCGTCGGATGGCGCCACCCGGTCGAGCGGGCGCGCCAGTCGGTGCGGGATGCGGTGTTTGCGCGCGTGGCTGACCGTCAATTGGCCGGTGTGGTGGCCGCCTTGCTGGTGGGCGACCAGAATGCCATCGGGCGGGCCGACTGGGATGTGTTTCGCGCCACCGGGGTCGCGCACCTGATGAGTATTTCGGGCCTGCACATCACGATGTTTGCCTGGCTGGCGGCGCTTGGCATGGCCTGGCTGTGGCGGCGTTCCGTGCGCTTGAGTCCGGCGCTGTGCCTGGCCCTGCCGGCTGCGAGCGCCGGCGCCTGGGGTGGCTTGCTGCTGGCCTCTGGCTACGCGCTGTTTTCGGGCTGGGGTGTGCCGGCGCAGCGCACGGTCTGGATGCTGGCCGCGGTGGTGCTGCTGCGCCAAAGCGGCAAGCGCTGGCCCTGGCCGCAGGTGTGGCTGCTGGCCATGGCGGTCGTGGTGGCGCTGGACCCCTGGGCTTTGCTGCAGGCCGGGTTCTGGCTGTCGTTTGTGGCGGTGGGCGTCTTGTTTGCTACAGATTCGGGAGCTGTTGACGCCCGTCCGGTAAGGGGGATAGGCCAAAATGAGCATGAATTTCCGAGGTTGGCAGCGGTGCTTCCCCTCTGGCTGGGTGCGGCGGCTGCGTCTGTCATTCGCGCCGCCAGAGAACAATGGGTCGTGACCCTGGCGCTCACGCCGCTGTCGCTGCTGCTGTTCAACCAGGTCTCACTGGTCGGCCTGTTGGCCAATGGCCTGGCGATTCCGTGGGTGACGCTGCTGGTGACGCCGCTGACCATGCTGGGGGTGCTCTGGGCGCCGTTCTGGGACCTGGCGGCCGCTGCGGTGGCGGCGCTGATGGTGTTTCTGCAGTGGCTGGCCGCTTGGCCGCTGGCCAGCATCAGTGTGGCGGCGGCGCCCCTGTGGTGTGCGCTGGCCGGTATTGCCGGCGGTTTGCTGCTGGCGATGCGTTTGCCCTGGCACTGGCGCGTTCTCGGTGTGCCGCTGATGCTGCCGGTGTTGTTGTGGCAGCCTCTGCGCCCGGCAACCGGCCAGTTTGAGCTGATCGCCGCCGATGTGGGGCAGGGCAATGCACTGATCGTGCGTACCGCCGGCCATACGCTGGTGTATGACGCCGGCCCGCGTTTTTCGCGCGAAAGCGACGCCGGCCACCGGGTGCTGGTGCCCTTGCTGCGCGCCTTGGGTGAAAGCGTCGATATGCTGATGCTCAGCCACCGGGACAGCGACCACATTGGCGGCGCGCCGGCCGTGCTGGCGATGCAGCCGCAGGCGGCGCTGCTGAGTTCCATTGAAGACGGCCATGAACTGCAGGCGCTGCGTCCTGCCACGCGGTGTGCGGCGGGCCAGCGCTGGCAGTGGGATGGCGTCGATTTCGAGGTCCTGCATCCCGCTGCTGGCGACTATGACGCGCCGAACAAGTCCAACGCCATGAGCTGCGTGCTTCGCATCTCCAACGGACGGCACAGTGCCTTGCTGACCGGCGATATCGAACTGGCGCAGGAGCAGCGCCTGGTGGCGGCGGGTGCGAACCTGAAGGCCGACGTGCTGCTGGCGCCGCACCACGGCAGCAAAACCTCGTCCAGCGCGGCTTTCCTCGATGCCGTGCAGCCCACGCTGGCGCTGGTGCAGGCGGGTTACCGCAACCGCTTTGGTCATCCGGCGCTGCCGGTCGTCGCGCGTTATCGGGAACGTGGCATCGCGCTTGTCACCTCGTCGCAGTGCGGCGCCGCCACCTGGACCAGCCGGCAACCGTCCGAGATCGGCTGCCAGCGGCAGACGGCCCTGCGCTATTGGCACCACCGGCCAGCGGCCGTGCCCTGACGCCCGTCAGTTGCTCAAAAAAAGGGGGCCGCCTACAAGCTGCTGGCGCGTTACTTGCTAAGCTGGTAACGTAACCATGCGCCAGGAAACCTGCCGGAGATAAGCCGATGAGCCGCCCGATGTTTGACGAGATGTATGCCGCCGACCGCAGCGTGCGTGCGCATTATCAGGGCTACCAGCGCTGGCTCGCCAGGCAGCCGGACGCAGTCATGCAGGCCAGGCGCGCGGAGGCTGAAATGATCTTTCGCCGGGTCGGCATCACCTTTGCCGTTTATGGCGATAAGAACGACGGCAATTCGGAGAACGGCGGCACCGAACGGTTGATTCCATTCGACTTGATTCCCCGCATCATCCCGGCGCACGAATGGGCAAGCATGGAGCGTGGCCTGGTGCAGCGCGTCACCGCATTGAACCGTTTCATCCACGATGTCTACCATGGGCAAGAGATCATCAAGGCCGGCGTGATTGCGTCCGAGCAGATTTTCCAGAACACGCAGTTCCGCCCCGAAATGATGGGCGTGGATGTGCCGGGCGATATTTACGCCCACATCAGTGGCATCGACATCGTGCGCGCACCGAACGCGCAGGGCGAGGGCGAGTATTACGTGCTGGAAGACAATCTGCGTGTGCCCAGCGGCGTCAGCTACATGCTCGAAGACCGCAAGATGATGATGCGGCTGTTCCCCGGCCTGTTCAGCGAGAACCGCGTCGCACCGGTGGCCCACTACCCGGACTTGCTGCTTGAGACGCTGCGCGAGAATTCGCCGGTACACCGGGCCGAGCCGATCGTGGTGGTGCTGACCCCCGGCATGTACAACTCGGCCTACTTCGAGCACGCCTTCCTGGCGCAGCAGATGGGGGTGGAACTGGTCGAGGGGCAGGACCTGTTTGTCAAGGACAACTTCGTCTACATGCGCACCACGCGCGGCCCGAAACGGGTCGATGTGATTTACCGCCGCGTCGATGATGATTTTCTCGACCCGCTGGCCTTCCGCCCCACCTCCACGCTGGGTTGCGCCGGCCTGCTCAATGTCTACCGCAGCGGCAACGTGGCGCTGTGCAACGCCATCGGCACCGGCGTCGCCGACGACAAGTCGATTTACCCTTATGTGCCCAAGATGATCGAGTTCTACCTCGGTGAAAAACCCATCCTGAAAAACGTGCCGACCTATATGTGCCGCAATGCCGATGACCTGAAGTACACGCTGGCCAACCTGAAAGACCTGGTGGTCAAGCAGGTGCATGGCGCCGGTGGCTACGGCATGCTGGTCGGTCCGGCGGCCACGCAGGCCGAGATCGAGGATTTTCGCCGGGCCATCCTGGCCGACCCGGCCGGCTACATCGCCCAGCCGACGCTGAGCCTGTCGACCTGCCCGACCTATGTCGAGAGCGGCATCGCGCCGCGCCACATTGATCTGCGGCCTTTTGTGCTGAGCGGGAAAACCGTGCAAATGGTGCCGGGCGGCCTGACGCGCGTGGCACTGAAAGACGGCTCGCTGGTGGTCAACTCGTCGCAGGGCGGCGGCACCAAAGACACCTGGGTGCTGGAAGATGCCCAGGCCCCCGTGCAGTCCCAATCGCAGTCACAGCCGGGTCGGCGCCAAGGGCTGTCGCTGGCAAGGAGTTGAAAAATGCTATCCCGAACCGCCGATCATCTTTTCTGGATGTCCCGCTACACAGAACGTGCGGAAAATACCGCGCGCATGCTGGACGTCAACTACCAGACCTCGCTGCTGCCGCAATCGACCGCCGTGGCGCAAGTCGGCTGGCAGGGGCTGCTCAGCATCAGCGAGCTGTCGCCGGATTTTGAAGCCAAATATGGCGCTGTCAGTGCGCGTGACGTGATGGACTTCATGGTGCGCGACGAAAAAAATTCGTCCAGCATCATTTCCTGTCTGAAGTACGCCCGGGAAAACGCCCGCGCTGTGCGCGGCACGCTGACCACGGAGGTTTGGGAAATCCAGAACCAGACCTACCTCGAAATAGGCCGCATGCTGCGCGATGGCGAGTTTGAGCGCGACCCGGGCCAGTTTTTCGAATGGGTCAAGTTCCGTTCGCACCTGTCGCGCGGCGTCACCGTAGGCACCATGCTGCAAGACGAGGCGCTGTATTTCATGCGGCTGGGAACCTTTCTGGAGCGTGCCGACAACACCGCCCGCCTGGTCGATGTGAAGTTCCATGCGGTGCAAAGCGACTTTTACGGTGCCGCCAGCCAGAAAGACCAAGAGTACGACTTTTACCACTGGAGTGCGATTTTGCGCAGCGTCAGCGCCTTCGAGATTTACCGCAAGGTTTACCGCAACGTGATCAAGCCCGAGCGCGTGGCCGAGTTGCTGATACTGCGCGCCGACATGCCGCGTTCGCTGGCCGCCAGCCTGCACGGCGTGGTGAACAACCTGCGGATGGTCACCGATGACCCAAGCTGCGAGACAATGCGCTGCGCCGGCAAGCTCAATGCCGACCTGCAGTACGCCCGCATTGATGAAATTCTGGCCACCGGCCTGCATGCTTACCTGACGCAGTTTCTCGACCGCGTGAACGAACTCGGAGCCTGCATCAGCCGTGATTTTCTGGTGCCGGCGACGGCTTGAGCGCCGTGCCGATCATTGCAGCAATGCTCCGCCGCTGGAGGGGATCATGAGGCTGCATATCCGCCACACCACCCGTTACCGCTACACCGAGCCTTTGCGTTATGCGCTGCAAACGCTGTGGCTGACGCCGCGTTCGGGTCCGTCGCAAACCGTCGCTTTCTGGAGCCTGGGTGCGCCGGGTGTGCTGTACGCGCAGCACGACGGGTGCGGCAACACCCTTCATTCCTACACCTTTGTCGCCGAAGCGGGGGAGTGCATGACGACCAGCCTGGTCAATGCCGCCGGCCAGGTCGACACCCTCGGTGTTGCCCAATTCAGCGATGACAGCGCGATGCCGCATCCGGCATTTTTTCTCCGGTCGACCGAGCTGGCGGCTCCTCATTCCCAATTGGCCGAATTCGGGCGGCGTTTTGTGGCCGGCCCTGCGGATTTGCCGGCGCTGCTGGCCTTGAGCCGGGCCGTGGCCGATACCGTGCGTTACCAAAAAAATAGCACCAGCGTGGAGACCACGGCACTGCAGGCTTTCAAGGCCGGGGCCGGTGTCTGCCAGGACCAGGCCCATGTGATGGTGGCCATCTGCCGCAGCCTGGGACTACCGGCGCGTTATGTCAGCGGCTATTTTTACGCCGCCAACGAGCCCGATCTGGCCAGCCACGCCTGGGCCGATGTCTGCCTCGATGTGGACAGCCGGCGCTGGGCCAGCATCGATGTCACCCACGGTTGCCTGATCGACCAGCGCCATGTGCGCCTGGCCGTGGGCACCGACTACAACGCCTGCCCGCCGATCAAAGGCGTGCGTCACGGCGGCGGCACGGAAGAGATGTCGGTCGAGATCACGATAGAGCCGGTCTGACCCGGCCTGGCTTGATGAGGACGCTCGCAGCACGGCTGCGGCTCCCCGCCATGGGTGTGAACAGACCTTAAAGCACTTCGCTCGCAAAATCCGCCAGCCGTGAACGCTCGCCGCGCGCCAGCGTGATGTGGCCGCCGTGGGGCCAGCCCTTGAAGCGGTCTACCGCGAAGGTCATGCCGGACGAGCCTTCGGTGAGGTAGGGCGTGTCGATCTGCGCCAGGTTGCCCATGCAGATGATCTTGGTGCCGGGGCCGGCGCGGGTGATCAGCGTTTTCATCTGCTTGGGCGTGAGGTTTTGCGCCTCGTCGATGATGACGTATTTGTTCAGGAAGGTGCGGCCGCGCATGAAGTTCATGCTCTTGACCTTGATGCGGGAGCGGATCAACTCATTGGTGGCCGCGCGGCCCCATTCGCCGGAGCCGCTGTCGGTTTTGCCCAGCACTTCGAGGTTGTCATCGAGCGCGCCCATCCAGGGGCCCATTTTTTCTTCTTCGGTGCCCGGCAAGAAGCCGATGTCTTCACCGACCGACACCGTTGCCCGGGTCATGATGATTTCAGTGTAGCGGCGGTCGTCCAGCACCTGGGTCAGGCCGCTGGCCAGCGCCATCAGTGTTTTGCCGGTGCCTGCGGTGCCTGCCAGTGTGACGAAATCGACTTCGGGGTCCATCAGCAGGTTCATCGCGAAGTTCTGTTCGCGGTTGCGGGTGGTGACGCCCCAAACGGCATTTTTCAGGTGGTTGTAGTCTTTCAGGGTTTTCAGTACCGCGGTTTTGGCGCGAATTTCGGTGACCCGCGCGTACAGCGGCGGCTCGCCCGGCGCCTCGAAGAAAACGAACTGGTTGATCAGCAGGCTGGCGACAATCGGGCCGGTGATGCGGTAGAAGGTGTGGCTGCCTTGCTGCCAGCTCTCAATCGTCTTGCTCTGGCGCGTCCAGAAGTCCGCCTGCAGCGCCAGTACGCCAGAGTACAGCAGGTCGCCGTCTTCCAGGGTCTTGTCGTTCTGGTAGTCGTCGGTGGTCAGGCCCAGCGCCCGCGCCTTGACGCGCATGTTGATGTCCTTGGAGACCAGCACCACCTCACGCGCGGTCGCGCCCTTGTTTTGCGGTGCGTATTCCTTGCGCAGGGCTTCGACCACGCCGAGGATCTGATTGTCGGCTTTGCCCTGGGGCAGGCTCATCGGCAGCGAATAGTCCAGCGGCATGGTCTGGAAAAACAGGCTGCCGCCGGCCTCGCGATGGCCGGTCGTGTCGAGCCTCAGGCCTTTGGCGATGTCGGCGCCGTTGGTGCTGGCCAGCGCGTCCAGTGTGCGGCTGGCCTGGCGCGCATTGCGCGCCACTTCGGTCATGCCTTTTTTGTGGCCGTCGAGCTCTTCGAGCACGATCATCGGCAGGAAGATGTCGTGTTCTTCGAAGCGGAACAGGCACATCGGGTCGTGCATCAGCACATTGGTGTCCAGCACAAACAGCTTGGCCGGGCCGCTGTGCTTGGGCTTTTTCGCTTTGGCTGCCGGCAGGGGTCGGGCCGGTGCCGGGTCGCCATTCTTATCGTCGCTGCCTTCGCCGGTCTTGCCTGGGTGAGCGGGTTTTTTGGGCAGGTAGGCCGTCGGGTGCTCGATCTCACCGCCGGCAGAGCGGCTGTCAAACAGCTCAAGCGCGGGCAGGGCGTGGACAGGCTCGGCGTGTTCCGTCTTTCGCGCAGCCTTGGTGTGTAATCGGGCCGACGCATCGAAAGCGTCGGCAGAGAGCAAGGCGGCACGTTTTGTCGGGGCGGGTGGCAAGGGCATGGTGCTTAAAGGGTAAGGGTTCAAAAAGCGAAAAAGCCGCCTGGGGGCCAGGGCGGCTTTTTCGTTGGACGCAGTCGCTAAAGGTCAACAGCATGAGGTCATTATGCACGACTGGCGTGTCATCCCTTCGACCTGGGAAAAGGCGTTTGCGTAGCCTTTTCAGGCGGCTTTTTTCAGCGTCTTGACGGCTTTGAGCACGTCGTCCACATGGCCCGGCACTTTCAGGCCGCGCCACTCTTCCTTGAGTATGCCGTCGGCACCGATCAGGAAGGTGCTGCGCTCTATGCCCTTGACCTTTTTGCCGTACATGATCTTGTTTTTGACCACGCCAAACATGTGGCACATTTTTTCTTCGGTGTCGGCAATCAGCTCGAAAGGCAATTCGAGCTTGGCCTTGAACTCGTCGTGCGACTTCATGTTGTCGCGCGAGACGCCGAACACGGTGGCGCCGGCCTTGACGAAGTCTTTGTAACGGTCGCGAAACTGCATGGCCTCGGTGGTACACCCGGGCGTGTTGTCCTTGGGGTAGAAGTACAGGACGACAACGTGACCCAGGTGGGTTTGGTTGGAGACTTTGATGCCGCTGGTGGCGTTGGCTTCAAATTCTGGGAGCGGTTTATTGACGACGACTGCCATACTGAGTAGACCCTGACGAAAGTAGTTGTAATTAGCCGTTGGCCTTTGGCGACAACACTTGGGCGTTGACCCATTCACGTTGTACCAAGTGCAACCTTTAATTTTACCCTGAAAGCGTCTGCCTCACCCGGTCGTGCCGCGCGATGCCTCGATCAGCAGGGCGGCCACCACGTTTCGCCCTTCCCCGGCCAGGATGTTGTAGGTGCGGCAGGCCGCCAGCGTGTCCATGGTTTCGATGCCGATGCGCTGGTCCATCAGGCGGCGTAAAAACGCCGGTGGCGGGAAACGCAGCCGGGTGCCGCTGCCAAAAATCACCAATTCCGGACGGGTCTCGGCCAGACGCGCAAAGTGTGCTTCGGTCAATTCCTCGAAGCGGCTGCATGACCAGGAAAATTTTTCACCACGCGAGCCGATCACGATGCTGTACACGATTTTTTCGGCCACGCCCCGGTTGCCCAGGCCGATCCAGCCGGGACCGTAGCCCAGGATGGATTGAACGTCGAGGCGGTCGGGCTGTAGTTTCATGCGGTGTTCCGGGGGAGGGATGTGTGCTGCCGACCAGCGAAATCACGGTTTTATGTGGTCAAATTATAAATTCCGTCCAGATTTCTCCTTACAAACCGGCTTATTCGGCCTTCGCCGGCCAGGCCTTTGCTGAAGAGCGACAAGCAACCATGAAATTGATCACCAAATCCGCCAAGCTGGCCAACGTCTGCTACGACATCCGGGGACCGATCATGGATCGGGCCAAGAAGATGGAGGAAGAGGGCCAGAAGATCATCAAGCTCAACATCGGCAACCTGGCGGTGTTCGGCTTTGACGCGCCCGAGGAAATTCAGCAGGACATGATCCGCAATCTGCCCAATTCGTCCGCTTATTCGGACAGCAAGGGCATTTTCGCGGCGCGCAAGGCGGTCATGCACGAAACCCAGAAGCAGGGCATCAAGGGGGTGATGCTTGACGACATCTACCTCGGCAACGGCGCCAGCGAACTGATCGTGATGGCGACCAATGCGCTGCTCAACAATGGCGATGAGTTGCTGCTTCCGGCGCCCGACTACCCGCTGTGGACGGCCGCTGCCAGTCTGTCCGGCGGTACGCCGGTGCATTACCTGTGTGACGAGGCCAATGGCTGGATGCCCGATCTGGCCGACATCCGCGCCAAGATCACACCGGCGACCCGCGGCATTGTTGTCATCAACCCGAACAACCCGACCGGCGCCTTGTATTCCGACGCGCTGCTCAAGGGCATCGTGGACATCGCCCGCGAGCATGGGTTGGTGATCTTTGCTGACGAGGTGTACGACAAGGTGCTTTACGACGGCGCGCGCCACACGGCCATTGCCAGTCTGTCCGAGGATGTGCTGACGCTGACCTTCAACTCGCTGTCCAAGAGCTACCGCTGCTGCGGCTACCGGGCCGGCTGGATGATCGTCTCGGGCGACAAGAACTCCGCGCGTGATTACATCGAAGGCCTGAACATGTTGTCGAACATGCGGCTGTGCTCCAACGTGCCTGGCCAGTGGGCGATCCAGACGGCGCTGGGCGGGCACCAGAGCATCAACGAGCTGGTCGGAGAGGGCGGGCGCCTGCGCCGCCAGCGGGACCTGGCCTATGCGCTGATCACTGCGATCCCCGGCGTCTCCTGCGTCAAGCCCAGCGCGGCGCTTTACATGTTCCCGCGGCTGGATCCCAAGGTCTACCCAATCACGGACGACCGGCAATTTTTCCTCGATATGCTCAACGAAACCCGCGTCATGCTGGTGCAGGGCACGGGTTTTAACTGGGCCACGCCCGACCATTTCCGCATCGTGTTTTTGCCCCACGAAGACGACCTGCGCGAAGCGATTGGCCGGATCGCCAAATTTCTGGAAACCCGCAGAAAAAAGTAAACAACATGACATCGACGAATCTGAAACCGATCAAGGTAGGCCTTCTGGGCATGGGTACCGTGGGCAGCGGTGTGTTCACCGTTTTGAAGCGCAACCAGGAAGAAATTTTTCGCCGGGCCGGCCGTGGCATAGCGATCACCATGGTCGCCGACCTGGACACGGCGCGCGCGAAAGCCGCGGCCGGTGCGGGCGTGGAGGTGGTGGCCGACGCCCGCGCGGTGATCGCCAACCCCGACATCGACATCGTGATCGAGCTGATCGGCGGCTACGGCATTGCCCGGCAACTGGTGCTGGAAGCAATTGAAGCGGGCAAACACGTGGTCACGGCCAACAAGGCCTTGCTGGCCGTGCATGGCACCGAGATTTTTGCGGCCGCGCACCGCAAAGGCGTGATGGTGGCGTTCGAAGCCGCCGTGGCCGGCGGCATTCCCATCATCAAGGCGCTGCGCGAGGGCCTGACGGCCAACCGCATTGAATGGATTGCCGGCATCATCAACGGCACGACCAATTTCATCCTGAGCGAAATGCGCGACAAGGGGCTGGACTTTGACGTGGTGCTCAAGGAAGCGCAGCGCCTTGGATACGCCGAAGCCGACCCGACCTTCGACATCGAAGGGGTGGACGCCGCGCACAAGGCCACCCTGATGTCGGCGATTGCCTTCGGGATTCCGGTTCAGTTCGACAAGGCTTATGTCGAGGGCATCACCCAACTCGGCGCGCAGGACCTCAAATACGCCGAGCAGCTCGGCTACCGCATCAAGCTGCTGGGCATCACCAAGAAGACCGCCAAGGGCATCGAGCTGCGGGTGCATCCCAGCCTGGTGCCGGCCAAACGCCTGATCGCCAATGTCGAAGGCGCGATGAACGCCGTGATGGTGCAGGGCGATGCCGTCGGCACCACGCTGTATTACGGCAAGGGGGCAGGCAGCGAACCGACCGCCAGCGCGGTGATTGCCGACCTGGTGGACATCACGCGCCTGCACGGCGCCGATGCGGCGCAGCGCGTGCCGCACCTGGCCTTCCAGCCGCAGTCCATGAGCGACATGCCGGTGCTGCCCATGAGCGAGGTGGTCACCAGTTATTACTTGCGCCTGAACGTGGCCGACGAAGCCGGCGTGCTGGCCAAAGTCACGGGCATCCTGGCCGGAGCCGGCATCAGCATCGATGCGGTGCTGCAGCGCGAGGCCGACGAAGTGGGGGGCGAAGGCTCGACCCAGACCGACCTGATCATCCTGACCCACGATTGCGTGGAAGCGAAGATGAACGCAGCCATCGCGCAGATGCAGGCCCTGTCCACAGTGCTGTCGCCCATCACGCGCATCCGCAAGGAGGAGCTGGCCTGAATATGTACAGCCCCCACGTTCACTACGCTCTCTGCCCCCCGAGGGGGCGCTCATTGCCCTACGGGCGGCCGGGCGAGCAATGAAGTACCTCTCCACCCGCGGCCACGCCGAGCGCAAACGCTTCTGCGAAATTTTGCTCGAAGGCCTGGCGCCCGACGGCGGCCTCTACTTGCCCGAGACCTATCCGCAGGTCGATGCTGCCATGCTCGACAAGTGGCGCGCCATCTACCGCGACTCGGGTTATGCCGACCTCGCTTTTGAAGTGCTCTCGCTCTACATCGATGACATCCCTGCCGCTGACCTGAAAGCCATCTGCCGCAAGACCTACACCGAGGCGGTGTTCGGCACGTCCGAGATCGTGCCCTTGCGCCCGCTCGAACCCGGCCTGTACCTGGAGGCGCTGTCCAACGGCCCGACCCTGGCCTTCAAGGACATGGCCATGCAGTTGCTCGGCAACCTGTTCGAGTACGAACTGGGCCGCCGCGGCGAAGAACTCAACATCCTGGGCGCCACCAGCGGCGACACCGGCAGCGCCGCTGAATACGCGATGCGCGGCAAAAAAGGCGTGCGCGTCTTCATGACCTCGCCGCAGGGCCGCATGAGCCCCTTCCAGCAGGCGCAGATGTTCAGCCTGCAGGACGAGAACATCCACAACATTGCGGTGGACGGTGTGTTCGACGATTGCCAGGACATCGTCAAGGCCGTGTCCAACGACCTTGACTTCAAGCGCCGGTACAAGATCGGTACGGTCAACTCGATCAACTGGGCGCGGCTGATGGCGCAGGTGGTGTATTACTTTGCCGGCTATTTTCAAGCCACAAAGGCAAGCCCTCACCCCCGGAAGATCTCCTTCACCGTCCCCTCCGGCAATTTCGGCAATGTCTGCGCCGGCCATGTGGCGCGCATGATGGGGCTGCCGATAGCCCAACTGGTGGTCGCGACCAACGAGAACGATGTGCTTGACGAGTTCTTCCGCACCGGCGTCTACCGCGTGCGCGCCAGTGCCGATACCCACGAGACCTCCAGCCCGTCGATGGATATTTCCAAGGCCTCGAACTTCGAGCGTTTTGTGTTCGACCTGCTGGGCCGTGATGCGGCGCGAGCGGCCGAGCTGTTTGGCGCGCGCTTGCCTGCGCAGGGCCGTTTTGATTTGAGCGGCGATGCCGCCTTCCGGTCGGCCGCGCAGCATTACGGCTTTGTCAGCGGAAAAAGCACCCATGCCGACCGGCTGCGGACGATTCGCGACACCTATCAGCGCTTCGATACCATGATTGATACGCACACCGCCGACGGCCTGAAGGTCGCGCGCGAACACATGCAGGCGGGTGTGCCCATGATCGTGCTGGAGACGGCCTTGCCGATCAAGTTTGCCGCCACCATTGAAGAGGCGCTGGGCCGTTTGCCGCCGCGTCCCGCCAGGTTTGAAGGCATCGAGGCCTTGCCCAAGCGCGTGCAGCTCATGCCGGCTGATGCCGCGCTGGTCAAGGCTTATATTGCCAGCCATGTGCGTTGAGGGGCGCAGGCAACTTTTAATGGATGGCGAATCAGGATCGGTAAAAAGCCTTTTATGAACGTGCTTGCATTTGTCGGCTATTCCGGCTCGGGAAAGACAACGCTGATTGAGAGCCTGATTCCCGCGCTCAAGCTGCGCGGCCTGCGGGTCTCTGTCGTCAAGCATGCGCACCACGGGTTCGACATCGACCATCCCGGCAAAGACACCTACCGGCACCGCGAAGCCGGCGCCTTCGAGGTGGTGGTCGCGTCGGAAAACCGGCTGGCGTTGATGCGCGAGTTCGAACGGCCGACGGCGCTGTCGGTTCACCACCTGATTGCCGAGCTGTACGAGGGGGTTGACTGGGTGCTGGTCGAAGGCTTCAAAAGCAGCGACCTGCTCAAAATGGAAGTCTGGCGCGCTCCTTCAGCCGAATATGCCGGCAACCCGGCGTGTTATCCGGACGACGATTTTGTGGTGGCGATCGCCACCGACTCGCCGGATCAATTACCGCAAACCACCCTCAGGCCGGTGCTGGATTTGAACGACATTGAGTCCCTGGCGCTGTGGTTGATCGACAATCAGGAACGATTTGTCTACCGTCCCGAGCTGTACGCATGACTACTGCCCGTTCCGCTGCCGCGTTTAAGTCCGCGCTGAAGCCTCTGGACGAAGCGCTCGCCGAACTGCTGGGCCACGCCGTTCCGCTGGCAGGCACAGAGACGGTCTCTACTTTCGATGCCGACGGCCGTGTGCTGGCCGAAGACGTGGTATCGACCCTGCAAGTGCCGCCCGCGGACAACAGCGCCATGGACGGTTATGCCGTGCGCGTCGCGGACGTGCCGGGCGCGGCTGTCGCGCTGCGGGTGTCGCAGCGCATCCCCGCCGGCAGCCTGGCTGGCGCGCTGGAGCCGTGTACGGCCGCGCGCATCTTCACCGGCGCACCCATTCCCGCGGGCGCCGATGCGGTGGTGATGCAGGAAGACTGCGAGCCGCTGGCGGACAAAGAAGGGTTTATCCGCATCAGGCAGCCGCCGCGGTTGGCGCAGTGGATTCGCCGCGCCGGCGAGGATGTCACGCGCGGCACCACCGTGCTCTCGAAAGGTGAGCGACTAACGCCCGCTGCACTTGGGCTTGCGGCCAGTATCGGCATGAGTTTTTTGCAGGTCGCAAGAAGGCCGCGGGTTGCGCTGTTTTCCACCGGTGATGAACTGGTCATGCCCGGCGAGGTCGCTCCCGCGCAGATGCGGCCGGGCGCGATTTACAACGCCAACCGTTTCTTTCTGCGCGCCTTGCTGCTGCGCCTGGGCTGCGAGGTGAGCGACTTTGGCATCGTGCCGGACCGGCGCGAGGCGACCCTGGACGCGCTGCTCAGCGCCAGCCAGGCGCACGATGTGATCCTGACCAGCGGCGGCGTGTCGGTCGGGGAAGAAGACCACATCAAGCCCGCCGTGCAGCAGCTCGGCTCGCTCGGTCTGTGGCAGATCGCCATCAAACCCGGCAAGCCGTTTGCGTATGGCAAGGTGGGCGCGGCGCATTTCATCGGCCTGCCGGGCAATCCCGTCTCCAGCTTTGTCACCTTCCTGGTGCTGGTGCGTCCCTTCCTGCTCCGGCTGCAGGGCGGCACCCAGCTTGCTGCAAAATCAATCGCCGCTCCCGCCCATTTCATCTGGCCCCGAGCCGATCAACGCCGCGAATTCCTGCGCGTGCGGCGCAATGCCGCCGGCGGGCTGGAACTGTTTGCCAACCAGAGCTCAGGCGTGTTGACGTCGGCGGTCTGGGGCGACGGTATGGTCGACAACCCGGCAGGCCAGACGATTGCGCATGGCGACACCGTGCTGTTCATCCCGTTTTCCGAATTGCTGTGAAGGCCCCGCCCGGCATGAAAATCACGATCAAGTATTTTGCATCCATCCGCGAAGCCATCGGGCAGGCCACCGAGCAGTTGGACACTGCTGCCAGCGACCTTGGGGCCTTGCGTGATCAACTCATCGCCCGCAGCCCGGCCCATGCCGACGGCCTGGCGCGCGGCAAGGCCGTCCGTCTGGCGCTCAATCAGGTGATGGCGGACGAATCGGCGGCGCTGACCGACGGCTGTGAAGTGGCCTTCTTTCCGCCGGTGACCGGAGGTTGAGCATGACTCTGCCGCGTGTTTCGATTCAGACCGAAGACTTCAACCTCACCGACGAGATCGCTGCGCTGCGCCACCGCGATGGGCGCGTGGGCGCGGTGTGCAGCTTCGTGGGCACCGTCAGAGATCGGGATATGGCCCCCCCGCTTGTCGCTTCGCGTACTGCGCTGCCCCCCGAGGGGGCTAATTTTCCTAGGGGCGGCCCGTCGGAAAATTCTCTCTCAACGGTGCTTTCGATGGAGCTTGAGCACTACCCCGGCATGACCGAACAAGCCATCGAAATCATGATCGACGAGGCGTACCGGCGCTTTGACATTTACGCCGCACGGGTGATTCACCGGGTCGGCCTGCTGCTGCCGACCGATCAGATCGTGATGGTGGCCGTCACCTCGGCCCATCGGGGTGACAGCTTTAAAGCCTGCGAGTTTTTGATGGACTACCTCAAGACCCAGGCACCCTTCTGGAAAAAAGAGCAGACGCCGGAAGGCGCGCGCTGGGTTGATGCACGCTCAAGCGACGACGCGGCCTTGGCCAAATGGGGCATCGAGGCGCGCAACGGCTGAAGAGGGTTGGGTGCCTAGTTCAGGTACTTGGGCTTGACCAGATCAAGGGTCAGGTCCGCCGTTTCGGGGCCGCCGGACGTTTCCAGATCGGCCGGCGGCGGCAGTGCTTGCAGCCACTGCGACGCCTTCAGGCTCTGATGGAGCAGGTGCAGCAGACCGTTGCTCAACTGCGGGTCCATCATGACCTGGACATTGCGCACGGCCTCCCGCCCGGGGAGTTTTTCAAACATCTGCAAACGCAGTTGGCCGCTGCCCATCAGCGTGACCTTGACCTCGGTCAGCAGCAGCGGCTCCGGGCCCAGCGGCAAGTCGGCGCTCTGGTCCGGCTGATCCCGGTAAGGGGTTTCGAAGTCCCCGCTACGCAGCGACGCTTCCTTCCTGAATGCCGCCAGCAGCAGTTGGCGCTGCTCGTCCAGGCTGGCGGCAGCTTCGGACGGCGCCGCGATCTTTTTCATCTGGTCGGTTGCGGTCTGGTTGAGCACCGGCCACAGCGCCAGCGTCAGACGCCGGGTCAGCCAGGCGCGCAGCTCGCCGCCTTCCTTGCCGTTGATCCGGATCAACAAACGGTCCTGCTCATGGACGTAGCTGACCGAGACTTGATGTATGTTCATGCGAATGATTCTAGACCCGACTGTCGGCAGAGCTATTGAAAAAACTTTGTTTCAGCCCCAGATCAAAAACAACTTATCGGAAGGGACGCCATGCGCCAGGACAAACTCACCACCAAATTTCAGGAAGCGCTCGGCGACGCACAGTCGCTGGCGCTGGGCAACGACAACGCCTATATCGAACCGGTTCATTTGCTGGCGGCGATGCTGCGGCAGGACGACGGCCCGAAAGCGCTGCTGCAGCGTGCCGGCGTCAATGTCGCGGCCTTGCAGGCCGCCACCGACGCCGCGGTCAAAAAACTGCCGACGGTCCAGGGCCAGGAGCAGATCCAGGTCGGCCCGGACCTCGGCAAGCTGCTGCAGGCCACCGAAAAAGAATCCATCAAACGCGGCGATCAGTTCATTGCCGGCGAGCTTTTCTTGCTGGCGGTCGCCGACAGCAAGGGCGACGTCGGCAAGCTGGCCAAAGAGGCCGGTCTGACCCGCAAGGCGCTGGAAGCGGCAATTGACGCGGTGCGTGGCGGGCAGGGCGTGGACAACCCCGAGGCCGAGGGCCAGCGCGAAGCCCTGAAAAAATACACCCTGGACCTGACCGAGCGCGCCCGCCTGGGCAAGCTCGACCCGGTGATTGGCCGTGACGACGAAATCCGCCGCGCCATTCAGGTGCTGCAGCGCCGCACCAAAAACAACCCGGTGCTCATTGGCGAGCCCGGCGTCGGAAAAACCGCGATTGTCGAAGGCCTGGCCCAGCGCATCGTGGCGGGTGAAGTGCCCGAGTCGCTCAAAGGCAAACGTGTGCTGTCACTCGACATGGCCGCCTTGCTGGCGGGCGCCAAGTTCCGCGGCGAGTTCGAAGAGCGCCTGAAAACCGTGCTCAAGGAACTGGCCCAGGACGAAGGCCAGACCATTGTATTTATCGACGAGCTGCACACCATGGTGGGCGCCGGCAAGGCCGAAGGCGCCATGGACGCCGGCAACATGCTCAAGCCGGCGCTGGCGCGCGGCGAGCTGCATTGCGTCGGCGCCACCACGCTCGACGAGTACCGCAAATACATCGAAAAAGACGCCGCGCTGGAGCGCCGTTTCCAGAAAATCCTGGTGGGTGAACCGAGCGTTGAAGCCACCATCGCGATCCTGCGCGGGCTGAAAGAAAAGTACGAGTTGCACCACGGTGTGCAGATCACCGACCCGGCCATCGTGGCCGCGGCCGAGCTGAGCCACCGCTACATCACCGACCGCTTTTTACCCGACAAGGCGATTGACCTGATCGACGAGGCGGCCAGCAAGATCAGTATTGAGCGCGACTCCAAGCCCGAAGTCATGGACAAACTCGACCGCCGGTTGATTCAGTTGCAGATCGAGCGCGAAGCCGTGCGCCGTGAAAAAGACGAGGCTTCGCAAAAACGCTTTGGCCTGATCGAAGAAGAGATCGCCAAGCTGCAAAAGGAAATCTCCGACCTCGACGAAATCTGGCAGGCCGAAAAAGCCCAGGCCCTCGGCTCCAAGGACGTGATGGAAGAAATCGACCGCATTCGCTTCCAGATCGAGGAGTTCACCCGCAAGGGCGAATTTCACAGGGTCGCTGAACTGAAATACGGCAAACTGCCCGAGCTGGAAAAGCGGCTGAAAGAAGCGCAAGACAGTGAAGCCAGACCCGGCACCAACGCCGCGCCAAAATTGCTGCGCACGCAGGTCGGCGCCGAAGAAATCGCTGAAGTCGTCGCACGCTCGACCGGCATCCCGGTCAGCAAACTGATGCAGGGCGAACGCGATAAATTGCTGCTCATGGAAGGCAAGCTGCACGAGCGCGTGGTCGGGCAGGACGAAGCGATAGGCGCGGTCGCCAATGCGATCCGCCGCTCGCGCTCGGGCCTGAGCGACCCGAACCGGCCGACCGGCTCCTTCCTGTTCCTCGGCCCCACCGGTGTCGGCAAGACCGAGCTGTGCAAGGCACTCGCCGGATTCCTGTTCGACACCGATGACGCCATGGTGCGCATCGACATGTCCGAGTTCATGGAGAAGCACTCGGTGGCGCGCCTGATCGGCGCGCCGCCCGGCTACGTTGGCTACGAAGAGGGCGGCTATCTCACCGAGGCGGTACGACGCAAACCTTACTCCGTGATCCTGTTCGACGAGGTGGAGAAGGCGCACCCGGATGTGTTCAACGTGCTGCTGCAGGTGCTGGACGACGGGCGTCTCACCGACGGCCAGGGGCGCACCGTGGACTTCCGCAACACCGTGAGCGTGATGACCTCCAACCTCGGCTCGCAGTTCATTCAGGAAACGGCGGGGGAGGAAAATTACGCGGCCATGAAGCGTGGCGTGATGGATATTGTCGGCCAGCACTTCCGCCCGGAGTTCATCAATCGCATCGACGACGTGGTGGTGTTTCACCCGCTGGCCCGCGCGCAGATTCACGCCATTGCCAACATCCAGGTCGACACCCTGCGCAAGCGCCTGCGCGAGCGCGACATGCAACTGCTGCTGTCCGAGGCGGCGCTCGACCTGCTGGGCGCGGCGGGCTTCGACCCGGTGTACGGCGCACGCCCGCTGAAACGTGCCATCCAGCACAACATCGAGAACCCCCTGGCGCAGGAGATCCTCGCCGGCCATTTCGCCCCAGGCGACACCATCGCCGTAGACGTGAAGGACGGGCAACTGACCTTCCGCAAGGAGTAAACCCAGGGCGGCTTGATGGCCGCCTCTGGCCCCTTTTCCCGAGTTATTCCCCCCGGCTTGGCCTAGGCGGTACGCCTTGCCATTTCCCCTGAGATAACACCTCTTGACAGCCATCAACAACTAGATGTAGTGTCATCACATCCTGTGATGCCCATCTTGTAGTGGTTTGCACCGGGTGATCATCCAGCAGAAAGGCCGCAGACGCCGCCGCTTGCCATGCAATGGGCGGTCTGCCCAATATATTCAAAGACTTGTACGGCATTGCCCCGGCAGTGCCCGCAAAATTCAGAGGGGAAACATAATGTATAAAGAAACCACCCCACCGGCTTCGGTTCGTATGGAAGCCGCGCACATGGATCGACAGGAAGATTCAACCACAGCGGTACCGCTCGATGTCGCCGCCACCGCCCCCGGCCAGTTCCGCGTGATCCGCCGCAACGGCAAGGCCACGGCGTTTGACCCGGCCAAGATCGGGGTCGCGCTGACCAAGGCCTTTATTGCGGTGGAAGGCGGCCAGGGCGCCGCTTCGGCGCGCATCCACCAGATCGTGCGCAGTCTGGCCACGCAGGTGGGTGAGGCGCTCACGCGCCGCCATCTGGGCAGCGGCGTGCTGCACATCGAGGAGATTCAGGATCAGGTCGAACTCGCGCTCATGCGCGACGGCCACCACAAGGTGGCGCGCGCCTATGTGCTGTATCGCGAGGAGCGCACCAAAGAACGCGCCAGGGAGCATACCGGCACCGCCCAGGTCGAACCCGCGCCGCCCGCGCTGCACGTCACCCTGCCCGACGGCAGCCGTCCGCCGCTCGACATGCAGCGGCTGCGGCGTCTGGTGGATGAGGCGTGCGAAGGGCTGCCCGAGGTATCGGTGCAGGCCATCGTCGATGATGCGCTGCGCAACCTGTTCGACGGCGTGGCCGAGGCCGACGTGGGCCGCGCGCTGGCGATGAGCGCGCGCGCACTCATCGAGCGCGAGCCGAACTACAGCTACGTCGCCGCGCGCCTGCTGCTCGACGATCTGCGCCGCGAGGCGCTGCGCTTCCTGGGCGAGGGGCTGGCCACCGCCACCCAGGGCGAGATGCACCAGCGTTACGCGGACTATTTCGCGCACTACGTGCAGCGCGGCGTCAAGCTCGAACTGCTCGACCCGCGTTTGCAGCAGTTCGACCTCGCGCGTCTCGGCGCGGCACTGAAACCCGAGCGTGACATGCAGTTCACCTATCTCGGCCTGCAAACCCTCTACGACCGCTATTTCCTGCACTCCAACGGCACGCGTTTCGAACTGCCGCAGGCGTTTTTCATGCGCGTGGCGATGGGGCTGGCCATCGGCGAAGTGGAGCGCGAGGCACGCGCCATCGAGTTTTACAACCTGCTGTCCTCGTTCGATTTCATGAGTTCCACGCCCACGCTGTTCAATGCGGGCACACTGCGCCCGCAGCTTTCAAGCTGCTACCTCACCACGGTGGCGGACGACCTCGACGGCATCTACAGCGCCATCAAGGACAACGCGCTGCTGTCGAAATACGCCGGCGGCCTCGGCAACGACTGGACGCCGGTGCGCGCCATGGGCGCCCACATCAAGGGCACCAACGGCAAGTCGCAGGGCGTGGTGCCGTTCCTCAAGGTGGCAAACGACACCGCCGTGGCGGTGAACCAGGGCGGCAAGCGCAAGGGCGCGGTGTGCGCCTATCTCGAAACCTGGCACCTCGACATCGAGGAGTTTCTGGAGCTGCGCAAGAACACCGGCGACGAGCGCCGCCGCACGCACGACATGAATACCGCCAACTGGGTGCCGGATCTGTTCATGAAGCGCGTGTACGACAACGCCGAATGGACGCTGTTTTCGCCCAACGAAACGCCCGACCTGCACGATCTCACCGGCAAGGCGTTCGAAGCGGCCTATGTGCGCTACGAGGAGAAGGCCACGCGCGGCGAGATGAAGGTATTCAAGCGCATGCCGGCGCTCACGCTGTGGCGCAAGATGCTCAGCATGGTGTTCGAGACCGGCCATCCGTGGATCACGTTCAAGGACGCGTGCAACCTGCGCAGCCCGCAGCAGCATGTAGGCATGGTGCACAGTTCCAACCTCTGCACCGAGATCACGCTCAACACCTCTAAAGACGAGATCGCGGTGTGCAACCTCGGCTCCATCAATCTCGCCGCGCACATCGACGAGCGCGGACTCGATCTCGACAAGCTTGCCCGCACCGTGCGCACCGCGATGCGCATGCTCGACAACGTGATCGACATCAACTATTACAGCGTGCCGCAGGCGCGCCGCTCCAACCTGCAGCACCGCCCGGTGGGCCTCGGCATCATGGGTTTTCAGGACGCGCTGCACAAGCTGCGCCTGCCGTATGCCTCGGAGTCCGCAGTGACGTTCGCCGACTGCTCCATGGAAGCGGTGAGCTACTACACCATCATGGCGTCCACCGAGCTGGCCGCCGAGCGCGGCACCTATCCGAGCTTCAAGGGCTCGCTGTGGAGCCGCGGCATACTGCCCCTCGACAGTATCCGTCTGCTGGCCGAACAGCGCGGCGGCCACCTGGAGATGGACGACCAGCCCAGTGCCGAACTCAAGCTCGACTGGGAAGGCCTGCGCCAGCGCGTGATGACGGTCGGCATGCGCAACTCCAACTGCATGGCGATTGCGCCCACCGCCACCATCTCCAACATCTGCGGCGTGGGCCAGTCCATCGAACCCACCTACCAGAACCTGTTCGTGAAGTCGAACCTGTCCGGCGAATTCACCGTGGTGAATCCCTATCTGGTGCGCGATCTCAAGCAGCGCGGCCTGTGGGACGAGGTGATGGCGAACGACCTCAAGTATTTCGACGGCAGCGTGCAGGCCATCGGCCGCATCCCCGCCGAACTCAAGGCCCTCTACGCCACCGCCTTCGAGGTGGATCCGGCGTGGCTCATCGAGGCCGGCAGCCGGCGCCAGAAATGGATCGATCAGGCGCAGTCGCTCAACCTGTATCTTGCCCAGCCCTCCGGCAAAAAACTGGACGAGATGTACAAGTTCGCCTGGACGCGCGGCCTCAAGACCACCTACTACCTGCGCACCCTGGGCGCGACGCACGCGGAGAAATCCACCGTCACGGACGGTGCGCTCAACGCCGTACAGGGAGGGGCCAGTGCCGCTGCGATGTTGGAGTTGGCGGGCGCCTGCGCGATTGATAACCCTGAGTGCGAGGCATGTCAGTAAGACAGATACAAGTGACAAGATACAAGAGAAAAGTAATGCAGGTTGGGACAGGGCGCGTAAGCGCTGGATCCAACATTT
>JAURVI010000027.1 GCA_030655515.1 Polaromonas sp.
TGGTTTCGATCAGGACGGTTCGAGCATGCCGGCGGCCGACTCCATGTCGACCGCCACGATGCGCGACACGCCCTGCTCCTGCATCGTCACGCCGATCAACTGCTTGGCCATTTCCATGGCGATCTTGTTGTGGCTGATGAACAGGAACTGGGTCTCTTTGCTCATGCTGGAAACCAGCTTGGCGTAACGCTCGGTGTTGGCGTCGTCCAGCGGCGCATCCACCTCGTCGAGCAGGCAGAACGGTGCCGGGTTGAGCTGGAAAATCGCAAACACCAGCGCAATCGCCGTCAGCGCTTTTTCGCCACCGGAGAGCAGGTGAATCGTCTGGTTTTTCTTGCCCGGCGGCTGGGCCAGCACCTGCACGCCGGCGTCCAGGATTTCCTCGCCGGTCATCATCAGTTTGGCGTTGCCGCCGCCGAACAGGCGCGGGAACATTTCGCCGAAATGCCGGTTCACCGTCTCGAAGGTGGACGACAGCAGATCGCGTGTTTCCATGTCGATTTTCTTGATCGCGTCTTCCAGCGTCGCCATGGCCTCGTTCAGGTCGGCCGATTGCGCATCGAGAAACTGCTTGCGCTCGCGGGCGCTGCTCAGCTCGTCCAGCGCGGCCAGGTTCACGGCGCCGAGCGACTGGATCTCGCGGTTGATGCGGTCAATCTCGCCCTGCAGGCCGCTCAAGCGAACATTGCCGGTCTGGATCGACTGCTCGACCGCGGCCAGATCGGCCTGCGCATCGGCCAGCAACTGGGCGTACTGCTCGAAGCCCAGGCGCGCGGCCTGCTCCTTGAGCTGGAATTCGGTGATGCGCTGGCGCAGCGGGTCCAGCTCGCGTTCAAGTGCGAGTCGCCTTTCATCACTTGCCCGCAGCTTGGTGGTCAAGTCGTCGTACTGGCTGCGCCTGAACCCCAGATCGGCCTCGCGCTCCAGTTTCACGCTCAGCGCACTTTGCAGGCCGGCCTGCGCAGCGGCATCGGTCAGGCGCGCCAGCTCTTCCTGCGCGCGCTGCTCTTCGCCGGCAATCGAGGCGGCCTGCTGCGCGGCGATGTCGATGGAGCGGGCCAGCTCGTCGCGGCGCGAGGCCAGTGCCCGCAGCGCAAACTGCGCCTCCTGCGACTGGCGTTCCAGCGCGCGCTGCTGCTCGCGCGACTCGTTCAATTTGCGCTCGGACTCGATGACACGGTCGTCGAGCTGGGCATGGCGCTCCTGGCTGTCGGCCAGTTGCATGTCCAGTTCCTCGAAACGCCCCTCCGCAGTGACCTTGCGCTCCTGCAGGTCGTTCATCTGCGCGTCGATTTCACCGAGGTCGGCGGCAATCTGCTCGCTGCGCGCCCGGGTCTGCTCGGCCAGCTGCGTCAGGCGCAGCACTTCGACCTGCAGCGCGTGGGTGCGGCTCTGGCCCTCGGCGGCTTCGCGGCGCGCCGCGGCCAGGCGCTGGGCGGCGTCGGCATACGCCGCTTCGGTGCGTACCAGCGCGCTTCGCGCTTCGTCGCCGATGAGCGTCTGGCCCCGAAGCTGTTTGTCGAGGTTTTCAATTTCCTGGGCGCGGGCCAGCAAGCCGGCCTGCTCGGAGTCCTGCGCGTAAAAACTCACGCTGTGCTGCGTCACCGCGTGGCCGGTTTTGACGTAAATCACTTCGCCGGCCTGCAACTGCCCGCGAGCGGCCAGCGCTTCGTCCAGGCTGGCGGCGGTCAGGCAACCGTGCAGCCAGTCGCCGAGCAGGGCCGCCTGGCCGGCATCGCCCAGGCGCAGCAGGTCGGCCAGGGGTTTCAGGCTGGTCGCCGAACTTTTGGCAGGCGCAGCAGCCGGAGGCGGCGAATAAAACGAGAGTTTGGCCGGCGGTGCGTCACGCCCGTCGGTGCCGGCAAAGCCGCGTACCATGTCCAGCCGGCTGACTTCCAGCGCGCCCAGGCGCTCGCGCAGCGCCGCTTCGAGGGCGTTTTCCCAGCCTTGCTCGATATGAATGCGGCTCCACAGTCCCTGCAGGCTGTCGAGGCCATGTTTGGCGAGCCAGGGCTTGAGCTTGCCGTCGGTCTTGACTTTTTCCTGCAGCGCCTTCAGCGCTTCCATGCGCGCCGACAGGTCGGCTTGTCGGGCGGATTCGGTGTTGACGGCCTGCTGGCGCGTGCGCCGCTCATCGTCGAGCTGGGGCACACTGTCTGTCAATTCGTGTAGCCGCCCTTCGGCTTCTTCCTGCGTTTCTTTGGCAGCGCTGAACTGGGCCGTCAGATTGGCAAGCCGGGTCTCGTCCGGCGCGTTGAGTGCATTTTTGTCCGCGCTCAGACGCTCGCGGCGCAGGCTGAGGGCGCGTGATTGTTCTTCGATGTTGCGCTGGTCGGCGGCCAGCACCTGGATCTGCTGCTGCACCTGCGCGACGCTGGCGCGCTGCTCATTGGATTTGGACTGCGCGGCGCGCAGCGCTTCTTCGAGCGCGGGCAACTGGCCGGCCTGGTCTTCGCTCTGCGCGGCCAGCAGTTCGACCTGCTCTTCGGCCTGCAGCGCCTGCCCGGCCAGGCTCTCGGTCTCAATGGCGGCGTCATCCTTGCGCGCGGCCCACTGGCTGGTTTGTTCCTTCAGTTGCAGCAGGCGTTGCTCGACCCGCTGCCGGCCTTCGACCACAAAACGGATTTCGGCTTCGAGCCGTCCCACTTCGGCGCTGGCTTCGTAGAGCTTGCCCTGCGCTTGGTTGACTTGGTCGCCGGCGGCGTAATGCGCCTGGCGGATGGTCTCCAGGTCGGCTTCAATATGGCGCAGGTCGGCGATGCGGCTTTCCAGGTCGTTCACCGATTTTTCGGCGTCCAGCTTGACCCTGGCCTGGTCGGCTTCGCTTTCGGCGCGCTTCAAAAACCAGAGCTGGTGCTGCTTGAGCGTGGCGTCGGCGTGCAAGGTGTTGTAGCGCAGCGCGACTTCCGCTTGTTTCTCGAGCTTTTCGAGGTTGGCATTGAGCTCGCGCAGGATGTCTTCGACGCGGGTCAGGTTTTCGCGCGTGTCGGTCAGCCGGTTGGCGGTTTCGCGCCGGCGCTCCTTGTACTTGGACACCCCCGCCGCTTCTTCGAGAAACAGGCGCAGCTCCTCAGGCTTGGATTCGATGATGCGGCTGATCGTGCCCTGGCCGATGATGGCGTAGGCGCGCGGGCCCAGGCCGGTGCCCAGGAACACGTCCTGCACGTCGCGGCGGCGCACCGGCTGGTTGTTGATGTAGTAGATCGAGGTTCCATCGCGTGTCAGCACGCGCTTGACGGCGATTTCGGCAAACTGGCCCCACTGGCCGCCGGCGCGGTGGTCGGCATTGTCGAACACCAGCTCGACGCTGGCGCGGCTGGCCGGCTTGCGCAGGTTGGTGCCGTTGAAAATCACGTCCTGCATGGACTCGCCGCGCAGCTCGGACGCACGGCTTTCACCGAGCACCCAGCGCACCGCGTCCATGATGTTGGACTTGCCGCAACCGTTGGGCCCGACCACGCCGACCAGTTGACCCGGCAAGACAAAATTGGTCGGTTCGGCAAACGATTTGAACCCGGATAACTTGATCGAATTGAGACGCACGGCGGACCCTGTTTTTTTCCTGGTGCTTAGAAGCTAAGTTGTTGATTCTTATAGCGCTTTTCTTCGCGTCGAGCTTGCTTCAAAGAATACGCAGGCTGCCATGTTACCCGAGCCGACGGCGCTGGCCGCCGTGAAAAACGGGGGCCACGCTCAAACCCCCATGATGCGCCCGGCTGAAAACACAGATCAACCCGGCTTTTGCGCCAGAACCATGCGTCAAATCCGCCATCGGCCCCTGCACAGCGGGCGCAAGCAGCTATACTTTTCATAGCGACTGGCGTGATGCGTGGCCATGTCGGCCAAAGGCCAGGCCACGCGGTCGCGGCCCAGGCTGGATAATCCGAGCCATGAATCCCTTGTTGAAACGCCTGCAGCCCTACCCGTTCGAGCGGCTGCGCCAGCTCCATGCCGACGTCACGCCCAACCCGGCCTACCGCGCGATCAGCCTGGGCATTGGCGAGCCCAAACATGCAACGCCGGAACTGATCAAGACCGCCCTGAGTGCCAGCCTGGCCGGTCTGGCCAGCTACCCGGCCACCGCCGGTGAACCCCGACTGCGGCAAGCCATGGCGGACTGGCTGCAGCGCCGTTATGGCCTGGCGCTGAACCCGGCCAGCCAGATGCTGCCGGTCAATGGCTCGCGCGAAGCCCTGTTTGCGCTGGCGCAGACCGTGGTCGACCCGACCCGGCCTGAAGCCACCGTGGTCTGCCCGAATCCGTTTTACCAAATCTACGAAGGCGCGGCGCTGCTGGCCGGTGCGCAAACCTGGTTTGCGCCGAGTGATCCGGCCCGCAACTTTGCCGTGGACTGGGCCGGCGTGCCCGAAGCGGTCTGGGCCAAAACGCAGTTGCTGTTTGTCTGCTCGCCGGGCAACCCGACCGGCGCGGTGATGGACCTGGACGAATGGAAGCTGCTCTTCGCGTTGAGCGACAAACATGGCTTCGTGATCGCGTCGGACGAGTGTTACAGCGAGATCTACTTTCGCGACGAACCGCCGCTGGGCTCCCTGCAGGCTGCCGCACAACTGGGCAGGCACGACTTCAAAAACCTGATCGCATTGACCAGCCTGTCCAAACGCAGCAATGTGCCCGGCCTGCGCAGCGGCTTTGTCGCCGGCGACGCGGCGCTGATCAAGCCCTTTTTGCTCTACCGCACCTACCACGGCAGCGCGATGAGTCCCATCGTGCAGGCAGCCAGCATTGCGGCCTGGAATGACGAGCAGCATGTCGTCGAGAACCGCGCGCTGTACCGCGAAAAGTTTTCCAAAGTCACGCCCATGCTGTCCGCGGTAATGAATGTGGCTTTGCCCGACGCCGGCTTTTACCTGTGGGCACAAATCCCGGAGCGCTTCAACAACTCGGACACGGCGTTTTCGCGCGAGCTGCTCGCTCTTTACAATGTGGTGGTGTTGCCAGGCAGCTACCTGGCCCGCGAAGCCCGGGGCCGCAACCCCGGCAGCGGGCGCATCCGCATGGCGCTGGTGGCCGAGACCGCTGAATGTGTTGAGGCCGCCCGACGAATCGTTCAATTTATTCAATCCACTGCAAACTCACAATGAATCAAGACCAACTGCAAAGCATCATCGACGCCGCCTGGGAAAACCGCGCCAATCTGTCACCGCAAGCCGCGTCCGGGGAAGTGCAGGATGCGGTGGAGCACACGATTTCCGAACTCAACAGCGGCCGCCTGCGCGTGGCCACGCGCCAGGGCGTGGGCCAGTGGACAACCCACCAGTGGATCAAGAAGGCGGTGCTGCTGAGCTTTCGCCTGAAAGACAATGTGCTGATGCGCGCCGGCGACCTCGGCTTTTACGACAAGGTTCCAACGAAGTTTTCGCACCTGAGCGAAGAAGAGATGAAGGCCAGCGGCGTGCGTGTGGTGCCGCCGGCCGTGGCGCGCCGCGGCAGCTTCATCGCCAAAGGCGCGATCTTGATGCCCAGCTACGTGAACATCGGCGCCTACGTCGACGAAGGCACCATGGTGGACGCCTGGGCCACCGTCGGCAGTTGCGCGCAGGTCGGCAAAAACGTTCATCTCTCCGGTGGCGTCGGCCTGGGCGGCGTGCTCGAGCCCTTGCAGGCCAACCCGACCATCATTGAAGACAACTGCTTCATCGGCGCGCGCTCCGAAATCGTCGAAGGCGTGATCGTCGAAGAGAACTCGGTGATTTCGATGGGCGTGTACATCGGCCAGAGCACGCCGATTTACGATCGCGAGCGGGATACCGTGACTTATGGCCGCATTCCTGCGGGCTCTGTCGTGGTGTCCGGCAACCTGCCCAAGGCCGGCGGAAAATACAGCCTGTACTGCGCCGTGATCGTCAAACGCGTCGATGCCAAAACCCGCGCCACAACCAGCCTGAACGATTTGCTGCGCGACTAAATGGCCCCCACGCTCCTCGCTTCGCGTAGTTCGCTGCCCCCCGAGGGGGCCGCTGCGCCTGCGGGCCGGCGAAGCCGGACCCGCGGCCCCGGCTGGTAAAGACAGATGTGCCGCTGTGCCTCTTGTCCCCTTTGACTGACTGATTGATCGGAACCGACGATGACTGCGCAGACCATGAGCACGATGGAACGTATCCTGCGTTTGATGGCCGATAAAAGGGCCTCGGACGTCTATCTGTCGGCCCATTCGCCGGCCCTGATCAAGATCAACGGCGAAGCGATTCCCATCAACAGCCAGATCCTGCCGGCCGATGCGCCGCGCAACCTGCTGGCCGAGGTGCTGCCGCCGGAGCGCATCGAGGAAATGGAAGAGCTCGGTGAACTCAACATGGCCTTTCCGCTCGCCGGCGTCGGTAATTTCCGCATCAGCGGGTTCAGGCAGCGCAGCACCTATGCCGTGGTCATTCGTTATGTGCCCAACAAGATTCCGCCGCTCGAAAGCCTGAATGTGCCGCCCATCCTGTCCAGCCTGATCATGGAAAAACGCGGACTGCTGCTGATGGTCGGCGCCACAGGAGCCGGCAAAAGCACCACGCTCGCGGCCATGATGGACCACCGCAACGCCACTGCGTCGGGTCATATCCTGACGATTGAAGACCCGGTGGAGTTTTTGTTCACCAACAAAAAATCGGTGGTGAACCAGCGCGAGGTCGGCAGCGACACGCAGTCGCTGCAGGTGGCGCTGAAAAACGCCTTGCGCCAGGCGCCCGACGTGATCCTGATCGGCGAGATCCGGGACCGCGAGACCATGTCGGCCGCCATCGCCTATGCGCAGTCGGGTCACCTGTGCCTGGCCACCATGCATGCCAACAACAGCTACCAGGCGCTCAACCGCATCCTGAGCTTCTACCCGGTCGAGGTGCGCAACACCATGCTGGGCGACCTGGGCGCGGCGATGAAGGCGATTGTGTCGCAGCGCCTGCTGCGCACGCAGGCCGGCGGCCGCGCGCCGGCGGTCGAGGTCATGCTCAACACCAAGCTGATTTCCGAGCTGATCGAAAAAGGCGACTTTTCGGGTATCAAGGAGGCCATGGAAAAGTCCATGGCCGAAGGCTCGCAGACCTTTGAGCAGGACATCGCCAAAATGATCGCGGACGGCACCGTCACACGCAAGGAAGGCCTGCTGCACGCCGACTCGCCGACCAACCTGATGTGGCGCCTGGAAAACGACTTTGACATGGCCGCCAAAGCGCAGGAGCAAGAAGAAGACCTGGACGACGAACCGTCGTTTACCGAAATCACACTCGACGTTCGTCCAGAAACGGACTCGAAATACGGCACCTCCGGCTTCGTTCCACTCTAAACGCCGCCTCGGCATTTTTCATGTCCTCTACGCTCCGACTTGCAGAACAACTGATTTCCCGGCCATCGGTCACGCCGGACGACGCCGGCTGCCAGGCCATCATCGCCGCCCGCCTGCAAGCGCTGGGTTTCGAATGCGAAACCATCGCCAGCGGGCCGGACAACTTCCGCGTCACCAATTTATGGGCCAAGTTCAAGGGTTTTAGCCCTGTAGCTCATGCGAAACGGGCGCGGGAAGCCAGTCAATCAATAGCAGACTCGGCGCCGCCACGCACATTGGTGTTCGCCGGCCACACCGACGTCGTGCCTGCCGGCCCGCTGGCGCAGTGGACCAGCCCGCCGTTCACGCCCAGCCACCGCAACGGCCTGCTGTACGGGCGCGGCGCGGCCGACATGAAAACCTCGATTGCCGCGATGGTGGTGGCGGTGGAAGAGTTCCTGGCCGCCAACCCCAAGCCCAACCTGTCCATCGCCTTCCTGCTCACCAGCGACGAAGAAGGCCCGTCCACTGACGGCACCGTGGTGGTCTGCAATCAGCTCAAGGCACGCGGCGAGGTGCTGGACTACTGCATCGTCGGCGAGCCGACTTCGGTCAACCAGCTCGGCGACATGATCAAGAACGGGCGCCGTGGCACCCTGAGCGGCAAGCTCAGCGTCAAGGGCATGCAGGGCCACATCGCCTACCCGCACCTGGCGGACAACCCGATTCACCGCTTCGCCCCCGCCCTGGCCGAACTGGTAGCCACGCAATGGGACGCCGGCAACGAATTTTTCCCGGCAACCAGTTGGCAGGTGTCCAACATGCATGGCGGCACCGGCGCGTCCAACATCATCCCGGGTGAGCTGGTGGTGGACTTCAACTTCCGTTTTTCCACCGAATCGACCGCTGACGGTCTGAAGGCGCGGCTGGAAGCGGTGCTCAAAAAACATGCGCTGGACTATGACCTGAAGTGGACGCTGGGCGGCCAGCCCTTTCTGACCACGCCGGGCGAGCTGGTGCAGGCCGTCAGCGAGTCCATCCGCGCCGAGACCGGCCTGCAGACCGAGCTTTCGACCACCGGCGGCACCAGCGACGGGCGTTTTATCGCCAGCATCTGCCCACAACTGATCGAGTTCGGGCCGATCAACGCGTCCATCCACAAGATCGACGAACATGTGCGGGTCAGCTCGCTGGACCCACTCAAAAACATCTACAAAGGCGTTCTGGAGCGTCTGGCCGCGCTATGAGCCTTGTGAGTCAGCCAACCGTGCTGGCGCTGATCGAACACTGGGCGGACAGGCTGGAGGCAGCCGGACTGAGCCAGTCCGACGGCTTTGGTCAGGGCACCCTCACCGCCTTTGACGAAGCCGCCTGGCTGGTGCTGTGGCGCCTGGGGCTGCCGCTGGACGACCTCGATTCAGTCGCCATGAGGCCTGTAGCGCCCGCCGACAGTGCGCAGGTAGCGACACTTCTGGAAACGCGCATCAGCACCCGCCGGCCCGCCGCCTACCTGACGAAGGAAGCCTGGCTGCAGGGCGTGCCTTTTTACGTCGATGAGCGCGTCATCATTCCGCGCTCCTTCATTGCCGAGCTTCTGGCCGACGGCAGCATCGATCCCTGGCTCAGCGTTGACACGCGGCGTGTGCTTGACCTCTGCACCGGCAACGGCAGCCTGGCCGTGCTGGCCGCGATGACCTGGCCCGAGGTCCAAATCGATGCCGCCGACATCAGCCCGGACGCGCTGGCCGTGGCGCGCATCAACATCGACCGGCACCAGTTGGCCGGCCGCATCACGCTGATCGCCTCCGACGGCCTGGCCGCCTGCCCAGGCCCTTACGATCTGATTTTGTGCAACCCGCCTTATGTCAACGTGGCCAGCATGGCGGCTTTGCCGGCTGAATTCCGGGCCGAACCGGCCTTGGCCCTGGCCGGCGGCGAGGACGGCATGGACTTCATTCGAAGCCTTTTTCTGAACGCGGCCCGCCATATGAGCGAAAATAGCGTTTTGGTGCTGGAAATCGGCAACGAGCGCGAGAATTTTGAACGCGCCTTCCCGCACCTGGAACCGCTCTGGTTTGAAACCAGCGCCGGCCCCGACCAGGTTCTGCTCCTCACGCGCCAACAACTGGCTTGAGACTTGCGTCTCGGGCCACCACTGTGGCGCGGCGCGCCGACTGGCTAATTTTCTTGTGTCTGCTTGGTTTAAATGATTACCCTTAAAAACGTGGTGCTGCGTCGCGGCGCCAAAGTGATTCTCGACAGCGCGTCCGTCACCCTCAACCCCGGCGAAAAAATCGGCCTGGTGGGGCGCAACGGCGCGGGCAAGTCCTCGCTGTTTGCCATGCTCAACGGCACGCTGCATGAAGACGGCGGCGAGTATTCCATCCCCTCGCAGTGGAAAATGGCGCAGGTCGCGCAGGACATGCCCGAGACCGAGCAAAGCGCCACCAGCTACGTCATTGAAGGCGACGTGGTGCTGCTGGCCGCGCAGGCCGAAGTTGATGCCGCCGAGGCCAGCGGCGACGGCGACCGCATGGCCCATGCCTACATGGACTTGTACGACTCGGGCGCGCATGACGCACAGGCGCGCGCACAGGCTTTGATTTTGGGCCTGGGCTTCAAGATCAGCGAGCTCGACAACCCCGTCAACAGTTTTTCCGGCGGCTGGCGCATGCGCCTGCAACTGGCGCGCGCGCTGATGTGCCCGTCCGACCTGCTGCTGCTCGACGAGCCGACCAACCACCTGGACCTGGACGCGCTGGTCTGGCTGGAAGCCTGGCTCAAGCGTTACCAGGGCACCATGCTGGTCATCAGCCACGACCGCGAATTTCTCGACGCGGTGACCGACGTCACCGTGCATATCGAAAGCGCCAAACTCACCCGTTACGGCGGCAACTACAGCAAGTTTGAAGACCTGCGCGCCGAACAGATGGCGCTGCAGCAGACCGCCTTCTCCAAGCAGCAGGACAAGATCGCCCACCTGCAAAAATTCATTGCGCGCTTCAAGGCCAAGGCCAGCAAGGCCAAGCAGGCGCAAAGTCGCGTCAAGGCGCTGGACCGCATGGAGAAAATCGCGCCGCTGCTGGCCGAAGCCGACTTCACCTTCGAGTTCAAGGAACCGGCGAACCTGCCCAACCCCATGCTCTCGATGCAGAACGTCTACTTCGGCTACCCGCCGCCGGCCGATGCACCCGAAGGCACGCCGCCCACCGTCATCGTGCAGAACGTCAGCAAGTCGGTGCTGGCCGGCCAGCGCATCGGCATCCTGGGCGCCAACGGCCAGGGCAAATCGACCGTGGTCAAAACCATCGCGCATGCACTGGCCCCCCTCAGTGGCGAGATGATTGAAGGCAAGGGCCTGAACATCGGCTACTTCGCGCAGCAGGAGCTCGACGTGCTGCGACCGGCCGACAACCCGCTGGAGCACATGATCCGGCTCGTCAAGGAAGTCACCGCCGCCGGAAAAATCAGCGGCCAGCAAACCCGCGAGCAAGACTTGCGCAGCTTCCTGGGCAACTTCAATTTCGGCGGCGACATGGTCAAACAGGCCGTCGGCAGCATGAGCGGCGGCGAAAAAGCCCGGCTGGTGCTGTGCATGATCGTCTGGCAGCGCCCCAACCTGCTGCTGCTCGACGAGCCGACCAACCACCTGGACCTGGCCACCCGCGAGGCGCTGTCGATGGCGCTCAACGAGTTTGAAGGCACGGTCATGCTGGTCAGCCACGACCGCGCCCTGTTGCGTGCCGTCTGCGACGAGTTCTGGATGGTCTCGCGCGGCGGCGTCGCGCCCTTCGACGGCGACCTCGACGACTACCAGCGCTACCTGCTCGACGAAGCCAAACGCCAGCGCGAAGAAGCCAAAAAATCAAGCGGCAACGCGGCACCGTCCGCAGTTGCCGCCAAAACAGCAACTGCCAGCGAAAATTCCACGGGGGCGACAACCCCTTCTGATGCAAAGAAGCCGGCCGGCAAGAAGGATGACGCCCAGCGGCGCCAGCAGCAGTCGGACACCACCAAATCGCTGCGCAAGGAACTGGAAAAAATCGACGCCCGCATGCAGTCGCTGACCACAGAGCGCGACAGCCTGCAAGCCTCGCTGGCGGCCACCACCGCGCCCGCAGAAATGGCGCAATCCGGCAAACGACTCAAGGCTATCGACACCGAACTGGGCACGCTGGAAGAGCGCTGGCTGGAACTGACCGAGCAGATCGAAACCGCCACGGTGTAAAGTGGCTTTATTGAGTAAAACGCCGCCCTCATCCCGTTCGGGCTGAGCTTGTCGAAGCCTTCTTCCGGTCGTAAATGTTGCGGCTGCATGTCGACAAGCTGAATGCGAACGGATTGACTCGGCAGGATTGAACAGGGTTAAACCAACCATGCCCACCGCCCTTCAAATGGCCTCCGGTGACGCGGCCCTCGCGGCTGCCGTCACCCGCAGCCGCAAACTGCTCAACAAACGCGCCATGGTGGCAGCCGCAGCCAGCGCCGTGCCGGTGCCCGGCCTCGACTGGGCGGTCGATGCGGCCATGCTGTCGAAATTGATTCCCGAAATCAACAGGGAATTCGGCTTGAGCCCGCAGCAACTCGACCAGCTCGACCCCAAAAAACGCGACCAGGTCCAGAAAGCCGTGGCGCTGGTCGGCTCGGTGCTGATCGGCAAACTGATCACCCGCGACCTCGTCATCAAAGCCGCCACCAAAATCGGCATGCGGCTGACGACCAAGCAGCTCGCCAAGTACGTGCCCTTCGCGGGCCAGATCGTTGCCGCCACCGTCGGTTATGCGGCGATCCGTTATCTGGGTGAAGAACACATGAAAGACTGCATTCGTGTGGCCAGGCAGGCGCAGTTGGAAGTGCCTTTGCTGGAGTATTCCGCCTGACATTGAAGCCGCTTCGACGCGCCAAACTTGACGATTTCATCAAGATAAGATATCGAATCAATTCCAGACCACCATGACAGCACGCATACCATCCGACCAGATCGCTTTTCGTTACCCGCAGTTCCACGTTCGGGTGGCCTACGGCACCAGCCAGCGAACCACGGCGCCGCATCGGGGATGAGTTTGCGATCCTCCGCGCGCGCAATCCCGCAACCTATGAAGCGGGCGGGTTGAGTTACGACACCCAATTTGACTTGAAGCAAGCCATCGACCTGCCTTGCACCACCGAATGGTTTTCCGTGCCGCCTGCTGCGCCGCACGGCCAAACCCCCAAGCTCGGCACGCTTCACGCGTCGCTGGTGCTGGCGGTGCAGGCAGCGTTTCGGGCGGTGGCTGAATGAACCAACGAGCAGTGACCAAGAAGCCAAGGTTGGGGTATTCGTGTGATCTGAAAATCTAACGGGCAACCTTTACAGAACGCCATTCAACATGTAAAAACGGCGTCAGCAATCGCTTCCAAACCGAAACAGTATTTTTGCATCACAGAAAGTGCGACGCACTATGACAGCCCCGAAACTCACACTCCCCGACGAAGACTGGTAAGGGATCTCGATTTTTGCGCGATAGCTAACAAATCCATCGCAATTGGAAATTGCTCACGGAATAAAAAAAGCGCCCGACTTTTCAGTCAGGCGCTTTAGAAATCTGGTGGGGCCTGCGGGGGTCGAACCCACGACAAACGGATTAAAAGTCCGCTGCTCTACCAACTGAGCTAAGGCCCCGAGGTTCATCGCGTGATGTTCCCGGTCTTTGCTGCAACGCGTGCAGCAAAGCCTTGAATTATAGCGTCATTTTTTGGCGCTTTGCAAAACTCACTCCGCAATTTTTCCGAGCAGCCAGCCGGCGGCGCACAAGCCGAAGGTCGAGGTCACGCTGACCACCGATCCGTAGCCGTGGCAGCTCAGGCTGCCATCGCTTGGTGGATTGCTTTCCAGGTCGCAGGCGTCCTGTTCGGCGTCTTGGGCTGGCGTACCGTTTTCCATGGGGGCCAAAACCGCAGGCGGCATCACCGCTTCGCGGCTGAACACGCAGGCCACACCGATTTTTCCCTTGCGCGCGGCGCCCTGCTCCTTGCGCAGGCGGTAACGCAGTTGCGCCAGCAAGGGGTCGTGCGTGACCAATGACAAGTCTTCTATCTCGACCTTGTGCGCGTGGCGCTTGCCGCCCGCAGCGCCGACGCTGATGAAGTTGATTTTGTTTTTGATGGCCCAGGCAGCCATCGCGGTTTTGGCCTTGACCTGGTCGCAGGCATCAATCACCGACACCGCGCTGTCGCCGTGCGCATCCAGCCCGGCAATCATCGGCCAGTTGGCGGCATCGACAAACTCTTCGATGCAATGCACCGCACAACCGGGATGGATGTGCGCAATGCGTTCGCACATCGCCTGGACCTTGGCCTGCCCCAGGGTGGTGTCGAGCGCGTGGATCTGGCGGTTGATGTTGGACTCGGCGATGTGGTCCAGGTCGATCAGGGTCAGCCTGGCCACGCCGCTGCGCGCCAGCGCTTCGGCGGCCCAGGAGCCGACGCCGCCCAGGCCCACCACCACCACATGGGCCGCGCGAATTTTTTTTGCACCTGACACACCATACAGACGCGCCAGCCCGCCGAAGCGCCGCTCCAGATCGGCAGGCATTGTTGCTTCAGCCACTATTGATCTGCCCGAATCAGCGAAAAACTTCTCCGTTCGTCCTGAGCTTGTCGAAGGGGGCGATCTTTGAAGGCAGGCTTCGACAAGCTCAGCCCGAACGGTGTCGTCAATTGTGAAGGAGCCATCAAGCGCTGCGCTCCAGCCGCCAGACCTGGTATTTCAGGCCCGCCACGCAGCCGGCCAGGATGGCTGCCACCGCGACGATGCTGGCGGCGCTCAGCGTCGAGAGGCCCGACAGCCCCTGGCCTATCGTGCAGCCCATGGCCGTCACGCCGCCCACGCCCATCAGCACGGCGCCCACCAGGTGGTTGCCGGTGTCTTCGGCATCGCGAAAACCTTCCCAGTGAAAGCTGCGCGACAGCAGCGAATACAGGGCCGAGCCCAGCACCACGCCAAACACCGACACAATGCCAATGGTCAGCAGTTTGCTCTTGTCACTGAAAAACATGAGCCAGTCGACGGTGTAGGCCACCGGCGAGACAAAGCTCAAGGCTTCCATGCGTCCGGAGTTGGTCGCCAGAAAGGCCTCTTGCAGCGTGTCGGGATGCTCGGCGACATAACCGAGATGGCCGCTGACCCACCACATGCCGACAATCACCGCACCGATGCCAAAGCCAGCCAGCAGATTGTCAAAGCGGCGAAATTCGGAACCAGCCAGCGCCCAGACAATCAGGCCGCCACCCAGCACGAGCGCGAGCACCAGTCCGGCGAGAGCGGGCGAGACACCCGCGACGCCGGCGGCCCAGGCGGCGTTGCCGGAGAAGTCGATGGCGACGCGGTCCACCGTGGCGACGCGCACCACGGCCGTGATGCCCTTGAGCGTGGCAAATGCGGCCACCGCCATGACCACGAACACCACCAGCGACTTGAGGTTGCCGCCGCCTATGCGCACCAGCGTCTTGCTGCCGCAGCCCGATGCCAGCACCATGCCAAAGCCGAACAGCAGGCCGCCGACCAGTGCGGACAGCCAGATGAAGCGGTTCGAGGCGTACAGCGTTTTGGCGGGGTCGATCAGCCCGGCCGCGGCCAGGCCGTAAAAGCCGATCATGGCCACGCCAATCGCCATGGCCCACGTGCGCATGCGCGTCCAGTCGCCCATGTTGACGATGTCGCTGACGGCCCCCATGGTGCAGAAATGGGTGCGCTGCGCGATGGCCCCAAACAGCATGGCGAGAATGAAGGCCGCCCAGAGAACCTGGGTCGTGAGTGCGTTGAGTTGGGAGGTGTCCATTGCTCAATTTTAGAACCTGACAGTCTCCCAGGGGGGAAATGGAGAAATGGGCTTTTTATTTAAGCTTGGTCAGACGCTCTTTGGCAACCGAGGCGGCTTCGGATTGGGGATAGGCTTTGACCAGGTCTTCCAGCGTTTTGCGGGCTGACTTGACGTCCTTGAGCTCGATCTGGCAGTTGGCAATGGCCAGCACCGCCTCGGGCGCGCGCATGTGCTCGGGATCGGCGGCCACCAGCGCGCGGAAATTGACCACCGCGTCGCGGTAGCCGCGCAAGGCGTACTGGGCGTTGCCCAGCCAGAACAGTGCCGCAGGCTTGTAGCCGCTTTGCGGGTAGCGCTTGAGAAAGGCCCCGAAAGCCGCCTGGGCCGGCGCAAACTCGCCCTTGCGCAGCATGACCAGCGCCGCTTCAAACTCCTGCTTTTCCGCCGGTTCTGCAACGAACTCCTTGCCATCGACGGTGACTTTGGAGGGTTCGAAGCGGCGCAGCCTGTCGTCCACCCCCTGCGATAAATCTTTCTGGCGGCGCTGGACTTCGGCAAGTTCACGCGCCAGCATTTCTTCCTGCCCGCGCATTCTGGCCAGCTCGGTGCGCAGGGCTTCGATCTGGCTGGACAGATCGAGCAGGCTGCGGCGCATCTGTGCGTTGTCCTCATTGACCCGGCGCAGCTCGTCCGTCAGGCGCTGGCGCACTTCGAGAATGGCTGTGCGGGCTTCACCATCTTCGAACAGGGCGGCGTTGGCGCTGGGCGCCAGCAGACAAGCCAGCGCGCAGCCCAGCGCCACCAGGGGGGTCCGCAAGTACTTCAAGATGAACGCTCCTCCGGCTTAGCGGTAGTTGAATTCGGCGCGGCGGTTTTTGGCGTACGCTTCTTCGTCAGAGCCTGCGGCGGCGGGTTTTTCCTCGCCGAAACTCACCGCCTCGACCTGGGCGTCGGTGGCGCCCAGCAGGCCCAGCGCGCGGCGCACGGCCTCGGCGCGTTTTTGTCCCAGCGCCAGGTTGTATTCACGCCCGCCTCGCTCATCGGTGTTGCCCTCGATGACCAGTTTGCGGCCCTTGTTGGCGCTCAGAAAGTGGGCATGGGCTTCGACGGTGGCCTGGAATTCAGGCTTGATGACGAAGCTGTCGTAGTCGAAATAAATGACCTTGGCGGCTCCGACCGGGCCGGCAAGCGACGGGTCCGAGGCGGCAAGCTGCACCGGCGCCACGTCGCGGCGGGTCACTCCGGACGCATCGCCGGCCTGGCCCGTGCTGCTGGCTGTCCTGTTTTCAACCGGAACATCGCTGAGCTTGACACTGGAGCCGCAGCCCACCAGGGCGGCGGTCAGGGTGATGAGGGTGGCGAGCGAGAGCAGGATGCGTTTCATAAGTACTTTCCGTAAAAATAAATGAGGGGATGAGATCAGGCCGTCCGGATCACCTTTGGAAAGGTCCCCAGTCAGGCTCACGGATGTCGCCGGCGGAGCCCGTCAGGCGGGCTTTGATCTTGCCGTCCAGCGTGGTGGTCAACAGGGCTTCCCGGCCCTGCTGCTGGGTGGCGTAGACGATCAAGCGGCTGTTCGGCGCAAAACTCGGGCTTTCATCGGCGCTGGTGTCGGTTATCGGGACGGCGACGCCCTTGCCCAGCTCCAACAGGTGCAGCTTGAACGCACCACCGATGCGTGAAATATAGGCCAGCCAGCGGCCGTCCGGGCTGAGCGCTGGCGATATGTTGTAACTCCCGGTAAAGGTGACCCGTTCGATGCGGCTGCCGCTTGCGTCCATGCGGTAAATCTGTGGCGAGCCACCCCGGTCGCTGACGAAATAAATGAGTTTTCCGTCCGGAGAAAATGCCGGTTCGGTGTCGATGCTGGCCGACTGCGTCAACCGGCGCGGCTCGCCGCCCGACGCCGAGATGACGTACAACTGCGATCCGCCGTCGCGACTCAAAGTGGCGACCAACTGGGTGCCATCGGGTGCCCAGGCCGGCGCACTGTTGGAACCGCGGAAATTGGCCAGCAAACGGCGTTTGCCGGAAGCCACATCGTGGGCATAAATGACCGGCTTGCGCGACTCGAAGGACACGTAGGCCAACTGCGAACCGGTCGGCGACCACGCCGGAGAAATAATCGGCTCGGGACTGGTCAGCGCGGACTGGGCACCCTCGCCGTCGGAGTCGGCCACCCACAGGTTGTAGTGTTGGCCGACTTTGGTGACGTAGGCAATGCGGGTGGAGAAAACGCCTTTTTCGCCGGTCAGTTTTTCATAGACAAAGTCGGCGATCCGGTGCGCCGACAGGCGCAAGTCGGCTGTCGGCACCAGATAGCTTTGTCCGCCCAGGTCCTGCCCGCGCACCACGTCCCACAGGCGGCAGCGCACGTCGTAGCGGCCATCGGCCAGGCGCGTCACACTGCCGGTCAGCAACGAATCGGCGGCGCGCTGACGCCAGGCGGACAGGTCGGGCCGGGCGCTTTCGTCCAGACTGGCGCCGCCGGCATCGACCGCGCGGAATTGGCCGCTGCGCTCCAGGTCGGCCTGCACAATGGCGGCGATTTTTTGCGGTGCTTGCGCGTCGCCGCGAAAGGTGGCGATGGCAATCGGCAGTTGGGTCAGGCCGACACCCGACACCTCCACCCTGAACTGCGCCCAGGCAGGAAACACCGCCAAGGCGCCGAGGCCGCCCGTCAGGCCCGCGACGAAGGTGCGCCGGCCGGGCAGCGGGGCCGACGGTGAAGTGACATCAGGATTTTTTGGGTGCATTTTGCTGGTTCAAACAATACAAGGTGAAGTATTTGCCAAACGCGGCCTGGGCCTGCATGGTACACACGGCAAACCCCATGCTGCCGTCCAGGATACCGAGGCGAAAAATATAACTTTTCAAAAAGGCCACCAGGCCCGATATTACAGCCCTCGGCATGGAGCTGGACTTGCCGCGCGCATGGGACTGTTCAGCCCAGGCCAGGCTGTATTGCTCCAGCTTGCGCCAGTAGTGCATGGGGCTGGGGTAGCTGTAGTGGAGCAGCCGGGACTTCAAACGCACGGGGGGCGGTGCCAGCGCGCCGGATGTCAAGATCACGCGTTCATGCACCAGATCGTTGCTGAACGCCGCCTGCCCGCGCCGGAACAGGCGCAGCACGGGGTCCGGCGTCCAGCCGCAGTGGTGAATCCATTGCCCGCAAAACTGCGTGAGGCGGGGAATTTCGAAGGCGTTCGCCGCAGGACTCTGGATTGCTTGCTGAATTTCGGCGGCCAGCTCGGGCGTGACGCGTTCATCGGCATCGAGCGAGAGCACCCAGTCCTGTGTCGCCAGGCCGAGGGCCAGATTTTTTTGCGGGCCAAAGCCGGGCCAGACCTGGGTTTGCGCGACCTCCGCGCCAAAGGCGCTGGCGATAGCGCGCGTGTTGTCGGTGCTGGCGCTGTCCACCACAACCCACTGGTCAGCGAACCGCACGGATTCCAGACATGCCTGCAAATTGGCCTCTTCGTTCTTGGTGATGATGATGACGGACAGGCTCATGGTGCTCGGGTGTTGTTGAATGACTCAAACCGGCCGCGGATAAGCAGATGATTGCGGGCGCTACCGATTGGCCGTTTTGCAGTGTCGGTTTGCAGGAATGGGCCGCCAATTGTTCCACGATAATGCAAACCTGCTCATTGACGGCCCCCTTCAGCGGCGCCCATGCCAAAAATTGCCGTCACTTTCCGACCTTTTCCTTTTGTGGTTTGCCTGGCTGCGCTTCAGGCGCCCGGTTCGTACACTAAGATTGACGCCATGGATCCCTCCTTCCCCGCAGGCACTGCGCCTGCAAGCGCTTCGCCGGCGCCCATCGGGCAGCGCCTGCGCCGCATCTGGCCTTATTTCAGCCAGTCCCGCAGTGCCTGGGCCATTGCCATTGGCGCCACCGTGGTGGCTTCGGCGACCGAGCCGCTGGTGCCTGCCTTGCTGCAACCTTTGCTGGACAAGGGTTTTGGCAAAGGCGGTATTGACCTGTGGCTGGTTCCCGTAACGCTGCTGCTGCTGTTCGGGGTTCGCGGCTTTGCCGGGTTCGTCGCGCAGATTGCGCTGGCCAAGGTCACCAACCTGGGCTTGCTGGCTCTGCGCAAGGCGATGTTCCAAAAGCTGCTGACGGCGCGCCTGGACCTGTTCTCCAGCCAGTCGGCCAGCGCCCTGGCCAATACCGTGGTGTACGAGGTGCAAAACGGCTCGTCCATGCTGGTCAACTCGGTCATGGGCCTGACGCGGGACACCTTGACCCTGCTGGCTTTGTCCGGCTACCTGCTCTATTTGAACTGGAAACTGACGCTGATTGTCGCGCTGCTGATTCCGGCGATCGCCTGGGTCATGCAGGTGCTGTCCAGCCGCTTGTACCGCTTGACCAAGGCCAGCCAGACGGCGACCGATTCGCTGGCTTATGTGGTCGAGGAAAACGTGCTGGCGCACCGCGACATCCGCCTGCACGCGGCGCAGGCCGGGCAGGCGCGGCGGTTTGCGCAATTGAGCGACGCCTTGCGGCGGCTGTCGATGAAGTCGATCACCGCATCGGCGGCGATGACGCCCACCACGCAAATGCTGGCGGCCGTGGCGCTGTCGGCGGTGATTTCGGTCGCTTTGCTGCAAAGCGCCACCGACGGCACCTCGGTCGGCTCGTTCGTGGCCTTTGTGACGGCCATGCTGATGCTGGTCGCCCCGATCAAACACCTGTCGGAAGTCGCCAGCCCGATCACCCGCGGCCTGGCTGCGCTGGAGCGTGGCCTGGACCTGATGGAAAAAACGCCCGATGAGCGGGGCGGCCATTTCTCCAAACCCCGAGCGGAAGGCAGCATCCGTTTCATCGACACCCGCGTGGCCTACAGCAAGGACGCAGCGCCCGCCATCGACTCGCTGAATCTGACCATCAGCCCCGGCGAAACCGTGGCGCTGGTGGGCGCTTCGGGCGCCGGCAAGACCACGCTGGTGAACCTGCTGCCGCGTTTTGTGGAACCGACCTCCGGACGCATCGAACTTGACGGGCACGAGTTGCGCGAGTGGCAGACGGATGCCCTGCGTCATCAGTTTGCACTGGTCAGCCAGCATGTGGTGATGCTCAACGACAGCGTGGCCGCCAACGTGGCGCTGGGCATGGCGATGGACCGCGACAAGGTGCTGTCGTGCCTGAAGGCCGCCAACCTGGCGCGTTTTGTCGCCGATCTGCCGCAGGGCATGAACACCCTGGCGGGCCACAATGCCACGCAATTGTCCGGCGGTCAGCGCCAGCGCCTGGCCATTGCCCGGGCTCTCTACAAAGACGCGCCGGTGCTGATCCTGGACGAGGCGACCTCGGCCCTGGACACGGAATCCGAACGCGCGGTGCAGGAAGCGCTGCAGCGGCTGATGCGCAACCGCACCACGCTGGTCATTGCGCACCGGCTGTCCACCGTCCAGCACGCCAGCCGGATTGTGGTGATGGACGCCGGCCGCATTGTCGAAACCGGCACCCACACCGAGCTGATCGATCGCGGCGGCCCCTATTCGCGCCTGTACAAGCTGGGGCTGTACGACGCCGATCTATCGCAAAGCACTCCCGCCGCGGAACTCTCATGACAATCTCCATCAGTGGTTTTACCTTTATCCGCAACGGGGTCGAGCTGGGCTTTCCGTTCGAAGCCTCGATCCGCTCCCTGCTGCCGCTGGTCGACGAGTTTGTCGTGGCGGTAGGCCGCGGCAGCGACGACACGCTGGCGCGGGTGCGGGCCATTGGCGATCCGAAAATCCGCGTGATCGAAACCTTCTGGAACGAGCGCATGGCCGACCGCGGCTTTGTCTACGCGCAGCAGAAAATGATTGCCCAGTATTCCTGCACCGGCGACTGGGCCTTCTACCTCGAGGGTGACGAGGTGGTCCATGAGAAGGACCTGGCCGCGATCCGGGCCAGCGTCGAGCGGCACCACGGCAACCCGGCGGTGGAAGCGCTGGTTTTCGACTACCACCACTTTTACGGCTCGGCGCAGTGGGTTTCTGTCAGCCCGGGCTGGTACCGCCGCGAGTGCCGGCTGATCAGAAACACCATACGCTCCTACGCGCCGGATGGCCAGTACTGGCTGGTGACCACCGAGCACAAGCGGCCGCGCAATCCGCAGGCGGCGCTGGCCAATGCCCACATCTACCACTATGGCTGGATTCGCCGCAACGAAGACATGCAGAAAAAGCTCGACCAGGTCAGCAAGTACTGGGCAAGCTCGACCAAGATGCAGGTGCGCTACAGCCAGTTCGATGCGCGCGCACTGGAGGCCTTCAAGGGAACGCACCCCCAAGCCGTGCAGGAATGGCTGCTCACCGGCGCCGAGCAGGACCTGCAGATCGACCCGGCCTACAAGCCCACCCGCAAGGAAAACAAATACCACCTGATGCGGAAAATCGAGCTGCTGACCGGTCTGGACTTCAGCCGCAAGCACTTCAGGCTGGTGGCCTGAGCAGATATCAGCCCTGCTCCGCGGCCAGCGACGAGAAGTACACCGCTTCCTGCTGGCGCGCGATGTCCGGCCACTGGTAGCGGCTCGCAAACGCCCTGGCCTGCCCTCCCAGTTGCTGGCGCAGTGACTCGTCGGCGAGGACCTGATTGAGTGTGCCGGCCAGATGCGCGGCATCCCGCGGGTCGTCAAGGAGAAGCGCATCGGCACCATGGCTGAGCAGGCTGGAAATACCGCAGTACGCCGCACTGCTGACCACCACCGGCAGGCCGTGCGCCATGGCCTCCAGGACCACCATGGCAAACGTGTCCTCCAGCGTCGGATGCACCAGGCAGTCCGCCGCGCAGTAGGCAGGCGCCACGTCCTGCAGCGAGCCGAGGAAAAACACGCGCCCGGCCACGCCCTCCGCTTGCGCCTGACGCTCAAAGACCGGTATTTGCCCCGGGTTGCCCACCACCGCCAGCACCACGTCGGCCGGCAGGTCCCGCAGTACCCGGAGCAGCGTTCCCAGGCCTTTCTTGCGGTAATCGTTTCCCACGAGCAGCAGACAGCGCCCCTCGGGCGGCAGGCCCAGTTGCTGCCTGGCAGCGCGTTTTTTCGCCTCGGTTGTCAGTGCCTCGGGCAACACGACGCCCGGCGTGATGACACGGGTTTCCGCCGCCGTGCCCGGATAGGTCGATGCCAGGGTCTCGCCCAGGCTGGCCGAGGTCACCACCACACGCCGCCCGCTGCGGGCACTGAAACGCAGGCGCTCCAGCCCCAGGTAGCTCAGCAGGCGCGGGCTGCTCCACACCTTGGCCCAGGCCAGCAGGCGCCGCAAGCCGGTCCGGCCATGAAAAAGGTTGTACTTGACCGGCAGCACATGCACGGTCTGCACCTGCCCATGCCAGGTGTTTTCATGCGAATGAACGATGTCAAAGCCCCGGCGCGTGGCCCACCAGGTGGCTGTGGCGTACCAGAGCTGGTTCAGCCAGCGCGGCTTGCGCAGCGGCATGGCGATCAGGTGGTAAGTCACGCCGGGGGCATGGTGCCTGATCTGCTGCGCAAAGACATGGATCTCGTGGCGCTGCGCGAGCTGCTCCACCAGCGCGATGGAATAACGCTCTGCCCCGCCACCGGCCGGGTCAAAAATGCGGTTCAGTACCGCGATGCGCAGCCTGCGCGGGGTTACCGGTCGGTCGGGCAAGCCACTCACGTGCGGTCCCGGTCTTCGTAGGCCGTCGCAATCTTGAGCCAGAACACGGGCAGGCTGGTGGCGCGCACCACCGGTACCCGCGGCAACTCCATCAAGTCGTTCACCGCGGAACTGCGACCGCGCCGCGTTGTGGTCACCGTCTGAAAGCCGGCCTGGCGGGCCATCGCCACATGCTGCTGGTCGTACTCGCCAAAGGGATAACAAAAATGCTGCACAGGTGTCGCCAGCAGACCTTCCAGCGCGGACTTGTCCCCGGTCATTTCAGCAAGCGCAGTCACCGCATCGCTTTGCAGCAGACGCACATGGTTTTGCGTGTGCGAGCCCACCTCCTGGCCCCCGGCCACCCAGGAACGCAGTTCGTCCGCGTTCATCAGCGGCACCTGCGCGATGCCGATGCCCTGGTCCCACTCGTTGGTCTTGCCCAGCAGCTTGCTGACCGCATAACAGGTCGAGGAAAAACCGTGGCGCCGCAGCACCGGCAGCGCATGGGTCAGGTTGTTCTGGTAACCATCATCAAAGGTGATGCCCACGACCCTGCCGGTCTTTTCGCCCCGCAAATAGGGCAGCAGCGCGCCCATCGACAGGCCCCGGTAGCCAAGCAGCCTGAGCAAGGCCATTTGCCGGGCAAATGCGCGCGGCGCCACGTAGAGGCTGCGAAACGGCGCGCCTTTGGGCGGTGCTTCGCTGATCTGGTGGTACACCAGAATGGGAATCGGTCGTTGCGGACGCGCTGGGGTGGAAGACATGCCGGAATGCCTGCGGTACTTCAGAGCAGAACAATATCGTACTGTTCCTGCGCCATGGCGGCTTCGGACTGCAGCGAGATCGGCTTGCCGATGAAGTCGCTCAGGCCGGCCAGGTGCTGGCTTTCCTCGTCCAGAAACAGCTCGATCACCCTGGGCGATGCAATCACCCGGAACTCCTTGGGATTGAACTGGCGGGCCTCGCGCAGGATTTCACGCAGGATGTCGTAGCCGATGCTGCGCGCGGTCTTGACCACCCCTTTGCCCATGCAGGCGCTGCAGGGCTCGCACAACTGGTGCGCCAGCGATTCGCGGGTCCGTTTGCGCGTCATCTCCAGCAGGCCCAGCGCCGAAAAACCGTTGACACTGGTCTTGATGCGGTCACGCGCCAGTTGTTTCTGGAGTTCGGCCAATACCGAATCCTTGTGGCCGTCCTGCACCATGTCGATGAAATCGACAATCACGATGCCGCCCAGATTGCGCAGGCGCAGTTGCCGGGCAATCGCCTGCGAGGCCTCCAGATTGGTCTTGAAAATGGTGTCGTCAAAATTGCGCGCGCCGACAAAACCGCCGGTGTTGACGTCCACCGTGGTCAGCGCTTCGGTCTGGTCAATGATCAGGTAGCCGCCCGACTTCAGGTCCACCCGGCGGCCCAGCGCCCTGGCAATTTCCTCGTCGATATTGAACAGGTCGAAAATCGGCCGCTCGCCGCCGTGCAGCTGCAGCCTTTGCAGCGTGGCGGGCATGAACTCGGTGGCAAAGGTCTTGAGCCGGTCAAACTGCTCGCGCGAGTCGATGCGTATGCTTTGGGTGTTCTCCACCACCAGGTCGCGCAGCACGCGCTGCAGCAGGCTCAGGTCCTGGTGCAGGATCGAGGGCGGCGGCAGGCGCAGCGCAGCGTCCTTGATGCGCGCCCAGGTCTTGCGCAAATAGGCGATGTCTTCGCCCAGCTCCGCGTCCGTGGCGTCTTCGCCATTGGTGCGCAAAATAAAACCGCCACCCATGTCGGACGTCAGGGCCTGTAGGCGCCGGCGCAATGCCTCCCGCTGCGCCGCAGGAATTTTTTGCGAAACGCCGATATGCTTGTCCTGCGGCAGAAAAACCAGCAAACGGCCGGCGATACTGATCTGCGCGGTGAGCCTGGCGCCTTTGGTTCCTATCGGGTCCTTGAGCACCTGCACCATCAGTGCCTTCCCCTCGAACAGTTGCTTTTCAATCGGCGACGCCGACCCATTGGCCGACGTGCCACCCTGGCCGGCTTGGGCCGCGCCGCCGGAGTCGGCATGGCGGCTGTTGATGCTGCTCATCAAGTCCGCCACATGCAAAAACGCCGCCCGATCCAGCCCGATGTCGATAAAGGCCGACTGCATGCCCGGCAGCACCCTGACCACCTTGCCGAGATAGACGTTGCCGACCAGGCCACGCTCCAGCGTGCGTTCGACATGCAACTCCTGCACCGCGCCGTACTCGATCACGGCCACACGGGTTTCCTGGGGCGACCAGTTGATCAGGATGTCTTGTTGCATGGTGTTGTCTCTATACTTTCAGGCCTGCGGCTCTCAGCAGCAGCGCGGTTTCATGCAGGGGCAGGCCCATGATGCCGGAATAACTGCCGCTCATGTGCGGGATGTGCATCGCCACCCTGCCCTGGATGGCGTAGGCACCGGCCTTGCCCAGCGGCTCGCCCGTCGCGACATAAGCTCGGATTTGCGCCGGACTCATGGGCGCAAAAGTCACCCGCGACACGCTGAGCGCCTCCAGCCGTTTGCGGCCGTTCTGCACCGCCACCGCGGTCAGCACCCGGTGCGTGTGCCCGGCCAGTTCAGCCAGCATGTTTTCGGCATGGGCGGCATCGTCGGGTTTGCCATAAATGCGACGCCCCAGCGCCACCGTGGTGTCCGAGCACAACACCGGGGCCGCAGGCAGACCGCGCCGCTTCAGGCGCGCCGTGGCGGCGTCCAGCTTCAGGCGCGTCACGCGCTGGACATAGGCGGTGGGCGACTCGCCACCAAGTACGACTTCCAGCGCCTCACTGTCCTCGTCGGCGTCGGGCAGCAGCAGTTCGCAGGGCACGCCCAGTTGCTCCAGCAATTGCCGGCGTCGCGGGCTTTGGGACGCAAGGTAAATAAAGTCGGTCATGTTTGAAGTCACGAAGCGGGCCACATTCCCGCGTTAATCCAGCCAGGGCCGCGGGTCCGGCTTTGCCGGCCCGCAGGCGCAGCGGCCCCCTCGGGGGGCAGCGCAGTACGCGAAGCGACAAGCGTGGGGGCCATTCATTCCCTGTGGTAGGGATGGTTGACCGTGATGCTCCAGGCCCGGTAGAGCTGCTCGATCAGCAGCACACGCACCATGGCGTGGGGCAGGGTCAGGTCGGACAGGCGCAGGCGCTCATGGGCGGCCTGCTTGAAGCCCGGGTCCAGCCCGTCCGGCCCGCCGATGATGATGGCAACGTCGTCGCCTTCGCGCTGCCAGCTTTTGAGCTTGTCGGACAGCGCCACCGTGGTCATGGCCGTGCCGCGTTCGTCCAGCGCAACAATGTGTGCATCCTTGGGCAGCACGGCTTCGATGCGCAGGCGTTCAGCCGCCAGCAGGTTTTCGAGTGTCTTGGAAGCGCGCGGCTCGGTCTTGACGGCCTTGAGCGTCACCCGCAATTCGGGCGGAAAACGTTTGGCGTAGTCGTCGTAAGCGCTCTGCGCCCAGTCGGGCACCTTCTGGCCGACGGCGACAATCGTCAGCCTCATTGGCTCCGGGTCGTGGTTTTCTTCGCGGCGGTTTTTTTGGCAGCCGGTTTCTTCGCCGCCGTCTTGGCAGCCGTTTTCTTTGCAGCCACTTTTTTGGCCGCGGGGATTTTGACAATCGGCGTTTTGGCGGGCGTTTTTTTCATGATCGTTTTGGCCGCTACCCTGACTGGTTTGGCGGCAGGCTCCGCGGCGGGTGCGGCGGCGTTGCGTTTGGCGGTCCAGTCGGTTGTTTTGCCGACCCGGCCCACATAGGTTCCGTCATCGGTTCTTGCCACCTTTTTTGCAGCGGGCTTGGCACCGGCTCTCGATTTGGCGGGCTTGGCTTTTTCTTTTGCTTCCGGTTGGGATGCTTTGACCAGCGGCGCGGGCGCGCCCAGTTTGAGCTTGACGGGTTTGTCGCCCCACAACTCTTCCAGGTGGTAGTACTGGCGGATGACGGGCTGCATGATGTGCGCCACCGCCGCGCCGCAATCGACGATGATCCATTCGCCGTTTTCTTCGCCTTCGATGCGCGGTTTGGCAAAACCCGCATCGCGCACGGCGTCACGGACACTGGCCGCCAGTGCCTTGGTTTGACGGTTGGAGGCACCCGAAGCGATGATCACGCGTTCAAACAGCGAGGTGATGTGCTCCGTGTCAAACACCTGGATGTCCTGCGCCTTCACATCTTCCAGACCATCAATAATGGCTCGTTGCAGTTTCTGAACGTCTTTTTTGGCAGCGGTGTTGGCGGAGGTAGAAGTCATGCAGTGGTTTGCTTCAATGAAGTAATGGGTTAACTGGATTTAGCTGGAAATGTAGAGGCCATGGCGCTCAATATAACGCGCAACCGGCTCGGGAACCAGATGGGCCAATTCTTGCGGGCTGGCGCCGCCTGAACCGATTTGCCGCCGTATCTCGGTGGCACTGACCGGCATCAGGGGCAATTGCAGGGTCAAAACCGCATGCCGCGCCTGGATTTCAGGATCAAAACCGGCATCAGTCCTTGCGGAATCTGCGCGGTCTGCTACACAAATTATAGCTATCTCCAGAATGTCCTGCCACCGGCGCCAGCTCTTCAAGACTGCAAACTGGTCGGCTCCGATGATCAGGTACAACTGAGCGCCCGGATTTTCGGCTTGCACCGCTTCCAGCGTATCCATGGTGAAACTGGGGCCGGCGCGTTTCAACTCCCGCTCATCGAGCACCACGCGCTCCAGACCGGCAAACGCCAGCCGAGCCATCGCCAGGCGGTGTGCCGGCGTACTGAGCGCCCTCGCCTTGTGCCAGGCCTGCCCGGTCGGAACGATGTGCAGGACGTCGAGCTGCAACTGCGCCACCGCCGCCAGCGCCAGCGCCACATGCGCATTGTGCGGCGGGTCAAAGGCGCCGCCGAAAACGCCCACGCGTTTTTTCAAGCCTTCGCCTATGCGTTTTCCGGCCACCGGGGCGGCCTTCAAAGCCAGTCCCGCCGGATTAAAAACTCTTTGTGCAGCCGCTCTTCCGCCGAACCGGCTTCCAGCTTGCGCCGGTAAGACCAGCTCACCAGGGGCGGCATCGACAGCAGGATGGACTCGGTGCGCCCGCCCGACTGCAGGCCAAAGTGGGTGCCTCGGTCCCAGACCAGGTTGAACTCCACATAACGGCCCCGGCGGTAGAGCTGAAAGTCGCGCTCGCGCTCGCCATAGGCCATGTCTTTGCGGCGCTCAACAATGGGCAGGTAGGCCGGCAAAAATGCGTCCGCGACCGAACGCATCATCGCAAAACTGCCGTCCAGCCCCAGCTCCTGAAAATCATCAAAAAACACCCCGCCTATGCCGCGCTGCTCGTCGCGGTGCTTGAGGTAAAAGTACTCGTCGCACCATTTCTTGAAGCGCGGGTATTTGTCATCGCCAAAGGGCGCCAGCGCCGCGCTGCAGGTGCGGTGAAAATGCAGCGCATCTTCCTCGAAGCCGTAATAAGGGGTCAGATCCATGCCGCCGCCAAACCAGCAAGCCGGCGCGCCCGACTTCGGCGTGGCGACCAGCATGCGCACGTTCATGTGTACCGTCGGCACATAAGGGTTGCGCGGATGAAATACCAGCGAAACCCCCATGGCCTCGAATGGCGCACCGGCGAGCTCGGGCCGGTGCTGCGTCGCCGACGGCGGCAGTTTGGGGCCGTACACATGCGAAAAGCCGCAGCCTGCGCGTTCAAAAATCCGGCCCTGCTCGAGGATTTTCGTGATGCCGCTTCCCTGCAGCGGTTCACCTTCCTCTTTTTGCCAGTGATCGGCCACGAACGGCCGGCCATCCATCTCGGCGACGGCGCTGGTGATGCGCTCCTGCAGTGCCAGCAAGAAGCTGCGAACAGTTGAAAGATCAGTCATGCTTGTTTGGCAATGGTATCGGTTCTGGAAGCGCTTGCACCCAACAGGCGCACGGCTGAAAATCCATGCGCATCAGGCTTTGACGGCCCGAAACCCGATGTCCCTGCGGTACTGCGCGCCGTCAAAATGGATGCCTAGGGCGACCTGGTAAGCGCGCTGTTGAGCGGCCTTGAGGGTGCTGCCCAGCGCCGTGACACACAACACGCGGCCGCCCGAGGTGACCGTGGCGCCGTCCTGCGAGCGGGTCCCGGCATGGAACACCACCACATCCTCGTCTGCTTTGGGCAAACCGGCAATGACATCGCCCTTGCGCGGATGGAACGGGTAGCCGTGCGCGGCCATCACCACGCCCAGGGCCGGGCGCCGGTCCCACGCCAGTTCGACCTGATCGAGCGTGCCGGAGGTGGCCGCCATCATCACGTCAAACAGATCGGTTTTCAGGCGCATCATGATGGGTTGGGTTTCGGGGTCGCCCAGGCGGCAGTTGAATTCCAGCGTCTTGGGTTTGCCCTGGGCATCGATCATCAGGCCGGCGTACAAAAATCCGGTGAAAGGAATGCCGTCCTTTTCCATGCCCTTGATGGTCGGCAAAATGATTTCGCGCATGGCCCGGGCATGCACTTCCGGCGTGACCACCGGGGCCGGTGAATACGCGCCCATGCCGCCGGTGTTCGGGCCCTGGTCGCCATCGAGCAGGCGTTTGTGGTCCTGGCTGGTCGCCAGGGCTGCCACGTTCTTGCCGTCGCACATGACGATGAAGCTGGCTTCTTCGCCCTGCAAAAACTCCTCGATGACGACGCGCGCGCCGCCTTCGTTGTGGGTGACGCCCAGCACATTGTGCGCAGGAGCTGTCGCCAGCATGAACTCGATGGCCTCATGCGCCTCAGGCAGGCTCAATGCCACCACCACGCCCTTGCCTGCCGCCAGGCCATCGGCCTTGACAACAATGGGCACGCCTTTTTCATCGACATAAGCGTGGGCCGCCGCCGGGTCGGTGAAGGTGCCGTAGTCGGCCGTCGGAATGCCGTGGCGCTTCATGAAGGCCTTGGAAAAAGCCTTGGAGCTTTCCAGTTGCGCAGCCGCCCGGGTGGGGCCAAACACCCGCAGGCCATGCGCACGGAACTCATCGACAATGCCAGCGGCCAGCGGCTGCTCCGGCCCGACCACGGTCAGCGCTATCTTCTCAAGAACAGCCCACGCCCGCAGTTCCTGGATATCCGTGACATCGACGTTCTCAAGCCGGGCATCGAGCGCGGTGCCGCCGTTGCCCGGAGCGACATACACCGCCTGCACCTTGGGGGACTGCGCCAGTTTCCAGGCCAGCGCATGTTCACGACCGCCGCCGCCGACCACTAAAACCTTCATGCGAGAACTTTCATCGTTGATTTCTACTGTGAAATGGCGGCGTTGTGAAAGACATCCTGCGTGTCGTCCAGGTCTTCCAGCACATCGAGCAACTTCTGCATTTTTTCACCCTCTGCGCCGGACAATTCGATGGTGTTGTCGGCGCGCATGGTCACTTCGGCCACCTCGGGTTTCAGCCCCGCCGCTTCAAGCGCATTCTTGACGGCTTCAAAAGCCGTGTAAGGCGTGAGCACCTCGATCGCGCCGTCCTCGTCGGTGATCACGTCGTCGGCACCGGCTTCCAGCGCCACTTCCATGATTTTTTCTTCGTTGCTGCCGGGCGCAAAAATCAACTGGCCGCAGTGCTTGAACTGGAAGGCCACCGAACCCTCTGCACCCATGTTGCCGCCGTATTTGGAAAAGGCGTGGCGCACCTCGGCCACCGTGCGCACACGGTTGTCCGTCATGCAGTCCACGATGATGGCCGCACCGCCTATGCCGTAACCCTCATAACGAACTTCTTCGTACTGAACGCCTTCCAGGCTGCCGGTGGCCTTGGCAATGCCGTATTTGACGTTTTCATTGGGCATGTTGGCCGCCTTGGCCTTGTCCACCGCCAGGCGCAGTCGCGGGTTGGTGCCCAGATCCCCGCCACCCATGCGGGCGGCCACCATGATTTCGCGCATGACACGGGTCCAGACGCGCTGACGTTTCTCGTCCTGGCGACCCTTGCGGTGCTGAATATTCGCCCATTTACTGTGACCGGCCACGGAAATCCTTTGGAATTGATTTAATCTACAGACAGCATTTTACTTTTTCACTGCAGGACACCCCATGGCCGAGCCTTTTTTGATTGCCAAGAACGCGTCCACCCATTGCGAGCTGCTTCCCGGCCTGGCCAACCGCCATGGCCTGATCACCGGCGCCACGGGCACCGGCAAAACGGTCACCCTGCAAACCCTGGCCGAAAACTTCTCCAAAATCGGCGTGCCGGTCTTCATGGCCGACGTCAAGGGCGACCTGGCCGGAATCAGCCAGACCGGCAGCATCGGCGACAAAATGGCGGCCATCCTGAAAGAGCGCGGCATCAGCCCACCCGAGCCCTTCGCCTGCCCGACCCAGTTGTGGGACGTGTTTGGCGAGCAGGGCCACCCGGTGCGCGCCACGGTGTCCGACATGGGGCCGCTGTTGCTGGGCCGCATGCTGGGCCTCAACGAAACCCAGGCCGGCGTGATCAACCTGGTGTTCAAGATCGCCGACGACTCGCGGCTGTTGCTGCTGGACCTGAAAGACCTGCGCGCCATGTTGCAGTACGTGGGCGACAACGGCAGCCAGTTCACGACGCAATACGGCAACATCAGCGCCGCCAGCGTCGGCGCCATCCAGCGCGGGCTGATGCAGGTGGAAAGCCAGGGCGCCGACCAGTTCTTCGGCGAGCCGATGCTGGACATCAGCGACTTCATGCAAACCGTGGATGGCCAGGGC
>JAURVI010000035.1 GCA_030655515.1 Polaromonas sp.
CAAGTCCTGAAGGACTTCGTTGACCAGCATCGCGACCCCCACGGGGTCGAGCCGATCTGCCAGGTTTTGCAGATTGCCCCGGCGTCATGCCGCTTGCCAACACAAGCCGGAATTGCGCTGTGCGCGAGCCAAGCGGGATGATGAGTTGGCCCCTCACTCAAATTGAACGTGTCTGGCAGTCCAAAATGCAGGTCTACGGCGCCGACAAGGTCTGGCATCAGCTCAACCGGGAAGGGGTCGAGGTGGCCCGCTGCACGGTCGAGCGGCTGATGAAGCGCCTGGGCCTACAAGGCGTGCGCACCACGGTGCCGGACAAGGCAGTTCCGTGCCCCTTGGAAAGCCAAGGAGGCCGTGGAACTGGCCACCCTTGAATGGGTGTCCTGGTTCAACCACCACCGGCCGAAGCTGAGGCAAACTACTATCGGCAACTTGCCGAGAAGACCAATTCCGAGGTCTTAACTTAAACCAACTGGCCCCCACGAAACCCGGGGCGATTCAATTCTGCTACATATTTCATGGCACATTGCGCCCCTTCCAGCAAGGATAAACGTGTCAATTGGGGAAGATTATTGAAATTTGTTCCAATTAATAAATCGGAATCAACCGCCACCGCCATTCGCGAAGTGCTTGCGACTCTGGTCATCACGCTGCCTTGGCTTAACCCGTTTGCACCTGGGCCATCGCCTGCCGTGCTGCCCTGGCTGGTTGCACTGGCCGCGACTGCGGGCCTGATCCTGCTGGCATCGTTGCGCGCCATCTCGGGCGAAGCAGTGAGCGGCGCATCTTTTGAACGGCGCTGGGCATATCCTGCGGCGTGGGCGTGGGTGCTCGCCGGAGCAATCAGCAGCAGCATCGGTCTGTTGCAATATTTCGATGTTGCGCCCGCACTGGATCCCTGGGTCAACCCGACGTCGCAGGGGGAGGCCTTTGCCAACCTGCGCCAGCGTAATCAGTTTGCCACTTTGACCAATATGGCATTGGCAGCGCTGCTCGGGTTGGTGCTAAACGGTCGTTTTTCCGGCCGCCGTCAGTGGCTGGCGCTGGCGGCGGCGGGCTTGCTGGCGGCCGGTAATGCGGCTTCTTCGTCGCGTACCGGGCTGGTGCAACTTGTTTTGCTGTGTGTGCTGTTCTGGTTTTGGGGCGGGTGGCGTCAGCCGGCTGTTCGCCGTGTATTGATGGTTGCTGCGCTGGTCTATGTGCTGGCGGTGCTGACGCTGCCCTGGCTGGCCGGGTTCGAGTGGCCGGCCCATGGCATGGTCGCTCGCCTGCGGACCGGTGATGCGGTTTGTGGCAGCCGTCTCACGCTCTGGTCCAACGTGCTGCACCTGATCGCGCAGAAGCCCTGGTTCGGCTGGGGCTGGGGCGAGCTGGATTACGCGCATTACGTGACGCTATACCCTGGCGAGCGGTTCTGTGACATTCTGGACAATGCCCATAACCTGCCTCTGCACTTGGCTGTGGAGCTGGGTATTCCGATCGCGTTGACGGTCTGTGGCGGATTGGTTTGGCTCGTTTGGCGTCTCAAGCCCTGGCGCGAAACGGATCCGACCCGGCAGATGGCCTGGGGTGTGCTGGCCGTCATCATGCTGCACAGCATGCTGGAGTATCCGCTGTGGTACGGCCCGTTCCAGATGGCATTCGGTCTGTGTGTGTGGATGCTGTGGCCAGCACCGCGAGAGCGTGCCGTCGACACCCATGAAAACTCGCTTGTGGCGCCGATGGTCCGGGTTGCTTTTGCTGCAGCACTGGTCGTCGCCGTTGCCTATGCCGCATGGGACTACCACCGTGTCAGTCAGATCTACCTGGCGCCTCAGGCCCGCGACTCAGCTTACCGTGACGATACGATGGACAAGATTCGCGGATCCTGGTTTTTCCGCAACCAGGTACGTTTTGCGGAGCTGACGACCACTTCGCTCACGCGCGACAACGCGCAGTGGACCTGCGATACCGCCACGGCGCTGCTGCATTATTCGCCCGAGCCGCGCGTCATCGAAAAAGCGATTGAAAGCGCCGTCATGCTGGGTCGCGACGACGAAGCTTTGCTGCACCTGGCCCGTTACCGGACGGCTTTCCCGCCGGAGCACAAAAAATGGCGCGATGCCAACGGCTCAAGTCAAGCGACGGATGTGCAGCGTTAAGGTGTTGCCACAAAGCTGCCCGACATGCCGCCGTGTTTTTCGATCAACCGGACATCGGTAATCACCATTGCGCGGTCCACAGCCTTGCACATGTCGTAAATGGTGAGCAGGGCGACTTGCACGGCGGTGAGCGCTTCCATTTCCACACCGGTCGGACCGACGGTTTCGACCGTCGCGCGGCAGATGACGCTGGCATGGGCCGGATCGGGGTTGAAGTCGAGCGCCACGCGCGTCAGCGCCAGCGGGTGGCACAGGGGAATCAGGCCGCTGGTTTTTTTGGCGGCCATGATGCCGGCAATCCGGGCAATGCCCAGCACGTCGCCTTTTTTCGCCGTGCCTTCCAGGATGATTGCCAAGGTGGCAGGATTCATGACAATACGGCCTTGCGCCACAGCCACCCGGTGGGCGGCGGGTTTGGCGGCCACATCGACCATGTGGGCCTGCCCCTGTCCGTCGAAATGCGTCAGTGCTGAAGACGTGGTCATATAGTTACAGAACCTTTACAAGCATCCGCCATCATAAGAGCATGTCAGCCATGTCAATTTCCTGCAAAAGCGGCTGGCCGGCGGCATGCCCATCGACGCTTTCTGGTTTTCTCAAGGCGGCTCGGCGCTTTTCCCCTGGCCGTCTTGCGCTGGCGGCTATTGTTTTTGTGGCGTCTGCCGGCTTGTCGCAGGCCCAGTCCCCGGTCCGGCCCAGCGGCGCGCTGCCTGCGCTGGGCGATACCTCGGAGCTGACGGCCGGTGCGGAAAGGCGCCTCGGAGACCGGATCGCCGGCAGCATTTACCGTGACCCGGAGTACCTGGACGACCCGGTGCTGGGCGACTACCTGCAAAGTATCTGGCGGCCCCTGATTGCGGCGGCGCGTGTACGGGGTGAACTCGGCAGTGAACTGGAGGAGCGTTTTGCCTGGGACATCATGCTGGTACGCAACCGCAGCGTCAACGCTTTCGCCTTGCCGGGGGGCTATCTGGGCGTGCATCTCGGCTTGATCGGCGCCGTGGAGACGCGGGACGAGTTGGCATCGGTGCTGGCGCACGAGTTGAGCCATGTGACGCAGCGGCACATTTCCCGGCTGATGAGCAAACAAAGCCAGCAAACGCCGTGGCTGATTGCGGCCATGATTGTGGGCATCATGGTCGCCGGAAAAAATCCCGATGCCGCCAACGCCGCCATCGCGGGCGGGCAGGCGGTGGCGGTGCAAAACCAGCTCAACTTCTCGCGCGACATGGAGCGTGAGGCGGATCGGATCGGCTTTGGCGTGATGGCCGACGCCGGCTTTGACAAGGAGGGCTTTGCCAGCATGTTTGACAAACTGCAGCAGGCTTCGCGGCTCAATGACAATGGCGCTTTTCCTTACCTGCGCAGCCACCCGCTGACCACCGAGCGCATTGCCGACGTCAAGGGCAGGCTGCAACTGGAGGGGGGTGCGGCTGCGGCGACCGGCGAGGCAGGCGACGCGCGCGTGATCCACGCGATGATGGCCGCCCGTGCGCGCGTGCTGGGCGACACCAGTGTCGATGCCTTGCGCACCTTGTTGGCCGACGCGCAGCGCGTGTTGCTGCCTGCCGCTCCCGTCGCGACGCCACGCGACGCCGGAGCCCTCTATGCCGGTACACTGGCGGCCGTCCAGTTGCGCGACTACGCGCTGGCCCGCAGCCTGATCGCCAAACTGAAGGCGGCAACCCTTCAGAACCGGGTGCTGACCGACCCGGTTCAATGGCTGGCTCTGGAGGTCGAGATCGCGGCCGGAAGCACCGCGGCTTTGCCCAAACTGGCGAACACCGGCAGCCGTGCCGCCGTGTTGTTGCAGGCGCGGGCCGATCTGGCGGCGGGCCGCGCGCAGGACGTTTCAAGCCGTCTGCAAAATTGGGTCAGCGCGCATCCCAAAGATGCGATGGCCTGGGAACTGCTGGCGCTTGCTTATGGCAAGCAGGGCCAGACCCTGAGGGCCATTCGGGCCGATGCCGAGAGCCGCGTGGCCCAGCTCGATTACCCCGCGGCACGGGACCGTTTCAAGGCGGCGCAGGACTTGATGCGCAGCAGCCGTGAGGCCAGCTCGGCGGCCGGCAGCCACATCGACAGCGCCATCATTGACACGCGGGCGCGCGAGATCGACCGGCTACTTCGGGAACAGGCGCTCCAGGACAAACTCGATCACTAGCTGCAGCACCGAATAAATCACCGAGCCGATCAGGGCGGCGACAAAGCCCGCGACATGCAGGCCGCTGAGCAGGCTGGCCGCCGCCCAGAACATCAGGGCGTTGATGACAAACAAAAACAGCCCCAGCGTCACCAGCGTCACCGGCAGGGTCAGCAGCACCAGCACCGGTCGCACCACGGTATTGAGCGCGCCTAGCACCGCCGCGGCCATCAGGGCCGAGGTAAAGCTGGTCACCACCACGCCGGGATAAATGTGAGCGACGGCCAGCAAGGCGGCCGCGCTGCAAAGCCACTTGACGATGAGTTTCATGGTTGCAAGAATACCACCCCCACCCATGCGCGCCCACCTCTCGAACGGCAGGAGGCAGGTTCTGGTACTGCAACCCTAACCCTAAATACTGGTCCGCAGCCAGCACACGCGCCCCGCCGTGCCGGGCGAGCAGCGAATCGGTCAGCTCGCACAAAGGGCCGTGCGCCACCTGGGTGATGACCGAATCGCCGGGTGCCGCCAGCAGCTTTCGTAGGCAACCCACAGCAGGCCCAGGCCGCCGACGAGCATCAGGCCCGGGATCTTCAGCAGCCACACAACGCCTACCGTCATGGCGGAGCGCACGACGATGGCGCCCACGGTGCCCCAGACGATGGCCTTTTTTTGCAGACGGGTGGGCAGGTCAGTGCGCAGCGCGAATAGGAATGCCGCGAACGCTCCGATCAAACCTGCACAGGCTCCAATCGAAGGTCTGGCTGGACATGCCGTGTCGCTGCATGTCCAGCAAGCCGGAAGCGTGAACTTCGTAATGACGACTTGCTGAAGCGATTTTGCTGTTTGTGTGTTTTAGCGTGTTTCGGCGGTTGCGCCGAAACATGGAGCCAATAGCCAATAGCCAATAGCCCGCCTGCCGGATCAGGTCCTGGCCTGGCTCATAATTCATGGCCCGGCCGGAAATGTCAGTGGCTTCCTCCCAGCAGCAGCCCCTTTTTTTAGCGTTTCTTCTCATCTTTTCCGATCTCCATGCCTGGCATCCATATCACCGACATTGAAGCGGCCATCAATTATTGGCGCGAGAAAAAACCGTCGCCCGACGGCGTGACCCTGGCACCCGAGCTGCGCGCGTTGGCCGGGGTCTACGCGCTGCTGGTTTTCTACCATGAGGACGAGGCCGACGAAGCCGGTTTTCCGGCCCCGGCCATGGCGGCCTGGCGCGCCTGGTATGACACGACGGCTGACACGCCCTGCATCGCCATCTGCTCGACGAGCCAGGGCGATGCGTTGTGCAAGGGTTGCGGCCGCACTTTTGAGGAAGTGCAGCACTGGCCAGAGATGAGTGCGGCCGAAAAGCGCGGCATCTGGCGGCGCATCACGCAGGAAGCGACCGCCTGGCGCTTTGGCCGCTATGCCGACCGCGCGCTGGAAAACAAACCAGCACCCGATGCGACCCCCCATTATTTACGGACAAGTTCTTAAACCCGCTTCGCTAGCTCGGCGGCCTTACCCACATACTTGGCCGGTGTGAGGGCCAGCAGGCGCTGCTTCTCGGCCTCGGGAATCGCCAGCGACCGGATCAGCCCGTGCAGCGCCTCGGCCGTCACGGTTTTTCCGCGCGTGACTTCCTTGAGTTTTTCGTAAGCGCCCTGCACGCCATAGCGGCGCATCACCGTCTGGATCGGCTCGGCCAGCACTTCCCACGACGCATCGAGGTCGTCGGCCAAGGCTTCGCGGTTGAGCTCGAGCTTGCCCAGACCCGCGCTCAGCGCGATGTAGGCCAGCACGGCGTAGCCGAAGGCCACACCCATGTTGCGCAGCACGGTGCTGTCGGTCAAATCGCGCTGCCAGCGGCTGATGGGCAGCTTTTCGCTCAGGTGCCGCAGCAACGCGTTGGCCAGGCCGAGGTTGCCTTCGGCATTTTCAAAATCAATCGGGTTGACCTTGTGCGGCATCGTGCTGGAGCCGATCTCCCCGGTTTTGAGGCGCTGCTTGAAGTAACCGACGCTGACATAGCCCCAGACATCGCGCGCGAAGTCGATCAGGATGGTGTTGGTGCGCGCCACCGCGTCAAACAGTTCGGCCATGTAATCGTGCGGCTCGATCTGGATGCTGTAGGACTGGAAGGTCAGCCCCAGGCCCAGCGGCTCGGGCGACTCGATGACGCGCCGGCTCAGCGCCTCCCAGTCGAAGTCGGGCCAGGCCGACAGATGGGCGTTGTAGTTGCCGACCGCGCCATTCATTTTGGCCATGAGCTTGACGGCGGCGATGCGCTCGCGCGCCACGTCCAGGCGCGCCACCACATTGGCGATTTCCTTGCCCACCGTGGTCGGGCTGGCGGTCTGGCCGTGGGTGCGGCTGAGCATGGGCTCATCGGCGTAGCGGTGGGCCATCTCGCGCAACTGCGCGATGACTTTGTCCAGCGCCGGCAGCAGCACCTGCTCACGGCTGCTTTTGAGCTGCAGCGCGTGACTGGTGTTGTTGATGTCTTCACTGGTGCAGGCAAAATGCACAAACTCGGCGGCAGTCTGCAGCTCGGGCCTGGCCTCGAATTTGGACTTGATCCAGTACTCGACGGCCTTCACATCGTGGTTGGTGGTTTTTTCGATCTCCTTGATGGCCGCGGCGTCGGATCCCGAAAAGTTTTTGCCAAGACCCAGCAAGTACGTGCGTGCGCCGGGGCTGAGCGGCTTGAACTCCGCAAAACCCGCATCGGACAGCGCGATAAACCAGGCAATTTCGACCTGGACGCGGCGGTGCATATAACCCAGTTCCGACATCAGTGGGCGCAAGGGGGTCAGTTTGGCGGCGTAGCGGCCGTCCAGCGGGGACAGGGCGGTGAGGGTGAAGCTGGCAGAGGGCGTCATGGGGCCATTGTAGGCGGACCGTCTATCGCCCGCGGCAGCGGTTTTTTTCACTTTTGGCGCTTGTCAGGCGGGGGCCGTGGCTTACTCGATAGAATGCACCTAACTTGGCCTACGATAAAAAAACTGACCTATGAAACTCATCGGCTCCAGCAGCAGCCCCTATGTGCGCAAAGTGCGCATTGTGATGGCCGAAAAAAAACTCGACTATCAGTTCGTGATCGAAGATGTCTGGTCTGCCGACACCGCCATGACTGAATTCAACCCGCTGGGCAAGGTGCCCTGCCTGGTCATGGAGGGCGTCAACGGCTCGGAAGAGGCGGTGTTTGACTCGCGCGTGATCGTCGAGTACCTGGACACGCTGTCGCCGGTCGGCAAGCTGATACCGGTGCAGGGCCGCGAACGGGCCGAGGTGAAAACCTGGGAAGCGCTGGCCGACGGCCTGCTCGATGCCGCCATCCTGGCCCGGCTGGAGGCCACCTGGGCGGGCCGCCTGGAGGCGCAGCGCAGCCAGGCCTGGATCGACCGCCAGATGGGAAAAGTCGATGCGACCGTCCGGGCCATGAGCGCCGGTTTGGGCGACAAACCTTTTTGCAGCGGCATTCACCTGAGCCTGTCCGACATTGCCGTTGGCTGTGCGCTGGGTTATCTGGACTTCCGTTTTGCGCAGATTGACTGGCGCACGCCTTACCCCAATCTGGCCAGGCTGTATGAAAAGCTGGCGCAGCGACCCAGCTTCATCGACACGCGGCCAGCCTAAGACCGCAAAGGCCATCTCAGAGCAGAGGGCCGGAAGACAAAAATGCTGCGAAGCGCCCCGGCGCAAACAAGGGAGGGAGGAGAGCCGCCCCGGGATTGCATCCGAACCACAAGGGCCCGGAAGTCTTCGCAACACAAAACCGGTGTTATCGCTACTGCGCTCCTGACGCAATGCCGACGCTGTTATGAGCCCGCCGATCCGTCCACAGTTCCCGAAGCGGGCAGAACCACGCGGGTAAAGAGTGGTTAAAAGCCGATTTTGAATACGTTGTCACATTCAGCCCCTAAAATCGCGCTGAATCTAAGTCGGCATGTGCCGCGTAAGGAGTCCCTATGCTTTACCCAGAACTATTCAAACAACTGGAGTCCGTCCGTTGGAACATGGACAAGGACATCCCGTGGGCCAGCTTCGACGCCTCAAAACTGACCGATGAGCAGGCACAAACCATCAAGATGAATGCGATCACCGAGTGGGCGGCCCTGCCGGCCACCGAGATGTTTTTGCGCGACAACAAGGACGACAGCGATTTCTCGGCCTTCATGTCGATCTGGTTTTTTGAAGAGCAGAAGCACTCGCTGGTGCTGATGGAATATCTCAGGCGTTTCCGCCCCGAGCTGGTGCCGACCGAAAAAGAACTGCACGAAGTGCGCTTCGAGTTCGAGCCGACCCCGGCGCTGGAGACATTGATGCTGCATTTTTGCGGCGAAATCCGGCTCAACCACTGGTATCGGCGTGCCAGCGAATGGCATACCGAGCCGGTCATCAAGCAGATCTACACCCAGCTCAGCCAGGACGAAGCGCGCCACGGCGGCGCTTACCTGCGCTACATGAAACGTGCGATCAACAACTTCGGCAACGACGCCAAGGCCGCTTTCAGCAAAATCGGTGTGCTGATGGCCAGCGCCCGCCGTACCGCGCAGGCCCTGCACCCGACTAACCTGCATGTCAACAAGGGCCTGTTCCCGCGCGACACCATCCAGTCGCGCCTGCCCAATCCGGAGTGGCTGGAGCACTGGCTGGACAAGCAGATCAATTTTGACGCGGCCTGGGAGGGCAAGGTCGTCGAGCGCATTCTGCACAACATGAGCCTGCTGATGAACCAGAGTTTCAAAACCGTGCAGGATCTCAACCGCTACCGCAAGGCGCTGGGCAAGGAAATCGCGGCGTCGATCACCGCCAAGCCGGCACCGGTCAGCGTTTGAGGGACGCGGTGCGGGCGCGCGTCTCGGTGCGGCGCCTGCGCGTGACTCCGGCCTTCCGTTAAAGTGGCGTCATGCAAAGCGCGCCCAACCCTGTTCTCTTCACGCAAAAAATCGTTGCCCGCGCAGAGGCGGCGCAGCGGATCGCCGCGTTGCCCCGTCCGATCGTTTTCACCAACGGCGTGTTTGACGTCTTGCACCGCGGGCATGTGAGCTACCTGGCCAGCGCGCGCGCATTCGGCGCCAGTCTGGTCGTGGCGCTGAACACCGACGCCTCGGCCCGTCGGCTGGGCAAAGGCCCGGACCGGCCGCTGAACAACGAGCAGGACCGCGCCGTGCTGATGGCCGCGCTTGAGTCCGTCAGCCTGGTCACCTGGTTTGACGAGGACACCCCGCTGGAGCTCATCACCGAGCTCAAGCCCGACATTCTGGTCAAGGGCGGCGACTACGACATGGACAAGCTGGCCGAGACGGCCGTGGTCAAAAGTTACGGCGGCAAGGCGCTGGCCATTCCGTTTGTCGACGGGTATTCGACGACGGCGCTGGTGGACAGGATCAGGCGTTAACGGGTGTCTCGCGGGCTTCGAACACCGTGGTCCACAAAGCCAGGATGGCGTCGCGCTCGACCTGAAGAGCCGGTGCAATGACCTGTGTGGGCTCTTCATTGAGCCGCGCCCGGTGCTGCACCCGGCGCAACTCGCGGTAGGCGCTCGCCGCGGCCTGGCCCAGGCCCGGGGGCAGCAGGCCGGCGGCTTCGGCACGCTGCAGCAGTGCGATGTTGCCGACGTTGTCGGCCAGCGCCGGGTGGCTGCGGGACTGGGACAACACCAGAAACTGAACGACAAACTCGGCATCCACCATGCCCCCGGGGCTGTGTTTGACGTCGAATTTTTCTCCGGTTTTTTCGCCCTTGACCGGGTGGGCGGCGCGGACTTTTTCGCGCATCGCGACAATCTCGCGACGCAGGGCCGGGATGTCGCGCGCGGCGCTGATCACGGCCAGCCGCACCGCGTCAAAACGCTGGCACAACGATTCACTGCCCTGGACAAAACGGGCGCGTGTGATGGCCTGGTGCTCCCAGGTCCAGGCGGTGTTGCTGCCGCGCTGCTGCTGGTAGTTGGCATAGGCTTCAAACCTGGTGACCAGCAAGCCCGAGTTGCCGTTGGGCCGCAAGGCGGTGTCGATCTCGAACAGGTCGCCCTCGCCGGTCTTGACCGTCAGCCAGTTGATCAATTTGCGCACAAAGGCGGCGTAGACCTCGGGTGCCTGCTCGTGGTCGTCTTCATAGACGAACACAATGTCCAGGTCGCTGCCGTAGCCAAGCTCTTTGCCGCCCAGCTTGCCGTAGGCAATGATGGCGAACCGGGGTGTTTCGCGGTGCCGGTTTTTCAGCCGCTGCCAGCACCAGTCGGCGGTGACCTTGAGCACGGTTTCGGCCAGCGCGCTGAGGTCGTCGGCCACCTGTTCGACCGTCAGCGCGCCTTCGACATCGCGCGCCAGCGTGCGGAACACCTCGGCATGGTGCGCGCGGCGCAGCAGGTTCAGGCAGCCTTCGTCGTCGTCTTCGCCGCTGCGGCGCAAGGCGATCAGGCGCTGCCGCAGCTCCTGGTTGAAGGCGGTGGCATCAAAGCGTTCGTGCAGCAGGGCATCGCTGGCCAGCTCGTCGATCACGCCCGGGTGCTGCAACAGGTAACGCGCCGGCCATTTGGCCGCGCCCAGCAGGCGCAGCAGGCGCTCATGCACGGCAGGGCGCTCCAGCAGCAGCGCCAGGTAACTTTCGCGGCGCAGCAGCGGCTCGATCCAGTCGATCATGCGCACCGCCGCGACTTCGTCCACCTTGCCTTCGAGCAGCCACTGCGCGGTGCGCTGCACCAGCCGACTCAAGCGCGCCCGCGCTTCGTCGCGCAGGCCCAGCACGCGCGGATGCTCGCGCCACATTTCGAGGCGGGCGCGGAACTGGTCAGGCCACTGGCCCGAGAGTTGTTCAAGCAACTCGTCAATATCTTGCGGTGCGGCATGGGCCGCTTTGCCGCAGCCTTTGCAATCGGTTTTTTTCCCCAGCAAGGTGTCGAACTCCTGGGCGACCCGCTCGCGGTGGGCGTCCAGCTCGCTCAGGAACGGGCAGCAACTGCTGAAACCCAGGGTCTGTGCAATCCAGGCCAGATCGTCGTCGCGCGCCGGCAGCACGTGGGTTTGCTGGTCGTCCAGGTACTGGATGCGGTGCTCGACGCGGCGCAAAAACTCATAGGCGCGTGTCAAGGCCTCGGCGGTGGCTTGCGCCATCAGCCCGGCTTTGGCGACACATCGCAGCGCATCGACCGTGGGCCGGGTGCGCAGTTCGGGGAACTGGCCGCCGCGCACCACCTGCAGCAATTGCACGGTGAACTCGACTTCGCGGATGCCGCCGCGCGACATCTTCACATCGTTGGCGCGCTCCGGGTGGCCCGCGGCGCGTTTGGCCGCCTGTTCGCGGATTTGCCGGTGCAGCAGGCGCAATGAATCGAAAACGCTGTAGTCGAGGTAGCGCCGGAATACAAAGGGCAGGATCGCGCCGCGCAAGGACCGGGCCGAGCCGCTTTGAATGCACGCCAGTGGCGCCACCACCCGGCTCTTGAGCCAGGCAAAACGCTCCCACTCGCGTCCCTGCACCTGAAAGTACTCTTCCAGCGCGCTGAGCGACACCGCAGCCGGCCCCGAGTTGCCGTTGGGTCGCAGCGCCAGGTCCACCCGGAACACAAAGCCGTGTTCCGTGGTCTCGCCGATCAGGCGATAGATGGACTTGACCTGCTGCGCAAAGTACTCGTGGTTGGAGATTGAGCCCCGGCCGTCGTCGCGGCCCGCGGTTTCGCCGTCGTGGTCATAAACGTAGATCAGATCAATGTCGCTGGAGACATTGAGTTCCCTGGCTCCCAGCTTGCCCATGCCGACCACCCACAACTGGGCGTGGGCGCGCTGGCCCGGCGGCGTGTCCGGCGCGCAAGGTGCTTGCGGCGCGCCGTGCAGCGCGTCCAGCGGCTTGCGCGACTCGCGGATTGCAATGTCCAGCGCCAACTCGGCCAGCTCGGTCATGGCGGTTGTCACGACGCTTAGCGTGGCCGACGCAGCGGCAAGCGTGGAGGCCTGACCATCACAGTCCAGCACCACCAGCCGCTCCATCACCAATTGGCGCAGCACCCGCAAGGCGGCGCCGGTGTCCAGGCCCTGCTCCTGCAAAGCGTCGTAAGCCGTCTGCATCGTGGTCCGCACCGGTGCGCCGGCCGGCAAAAGCGCGAGCTGGCCGGCATAACGGCGGCGTATGCGCTGGACCAGGCGGGAATAGCCCGATGCGGCCGCGGGGCCGGCCAGTGGCGCAGAGATCACACCAGTTGACAAAACAAAATTTCCTGGTGTTGCGTTGAGCGGACAGAAGCGCTGAAGGTCATAATTCTCATGCCAATGGATCAAACAACTCTATCCCAGCCAGCGCTTCCCACACGACGTCTCAAAATTGCCGCTGTCGCCGCGCGACTGGCGTTGTGGGGGGTGTTGGCTTTCTGGGTTCTGTTCGGTATGGTTTGGACCGTACTCCACGGCTGGATTGTGCCGCGAATCAGCGAGTTCCGCCCACGCCTTGAAAGTGCGGCCAGCCAGGCCCTCGGCGTGCCGGTGCGCATAGGCCGGATCACCGCCCACGCCACAGGCCTGATTCCGTCATTTGAGCTGCACGACGTGGCGCTGCTCGACGCCCAGGGGCGGGCGGCCCTGCGCCTGCCGCGCGTGCTGGCAGCGGTATCGCCCTCCTCGCTGTGGGGGCTGGGTTTCGAGCAACTGTCTATCGACCGGCCCGAACTCGACATCCGGCGCACGGCGGACGGGAAAATTCATGTGGCCGGCCTGGAGGTGTCGCAAAACCGCAGTGAGGACAGCAATGCCATCGCCGACTGGATTTTTTCGCAAACCGAGCTGGTGATTCGCGGCGGTACGGTGCGCTGGCGCGACGACATGCGCCAGGTCCCGGCGCTGGCCCTGACTGAGGTGGACTGGGTCCTGCGCAACCCCGGCCGCCGGCACCTGATGCGCCTGGATGCGACGCCGCCGCCGGCCTGGGGCGAGCGCTTCAGCCTGCGCGGGGTGTTGCGTGAGCCGCTGTGGTCCGGCGGCGCCGGGCAGTGGCGCCGCTGGTCTGGCCAGCTCTATGCCGAGTTCAGCCGCGTCGATGTCTCCGAAGTCAAGCGCTACGCCAGCCTGGACAGCCTGGGCATTGACCTGGCGGGCGGCAATGGTGCGCTGCGGGCCTGGGCGGATGTGAATGGCGGGCAGATCACCGGCGGCACCGCCGACGTGGCGCTGCTAGAGGTCGATGCGCAACTGGGCCGGGTGCTGCAACCACTGGCGCTGCAGGCGGTGACCGGCCGCTTTGGCGGCAGGCTGTATGCCAACGGGTTTGATTTCGCCACCGAAGGGCTGCAGTTTCGCACCCGCGATGGCCTGCGGTGGCCGGGCGGCAATGTGGCCATTGTCTACACCGAGGCCGAAGGCCGTGTACCCGCCCGGGGAGAGCTCAAGGCGGACAAGCTTGATCTGGCCGCGCTGGCGCTGATTGCCAATCGCCTGCCGCTGGGCAGCGCGGTCCATTCGCGGATCACCGCGCTGGCGCCCAAGGGGCTGGTGGAAGTTGTCGAGGCGAGGTGGCAGGGCGCGCTGGATGCGCCTGGCGCTTTCTCCGCCAAAGGGCGTGTGGCACAGCTTGACATTGCGCCGCAAGTGGCTGTTACCGACGCAACGGGCACGGGGGGCACGACCCCGCCACCCGCGATAGGCCGGCCCGGCGTGCGGGGCGCGACAGTGGATTTTGATCTGACCCAGCAGGGCGGACGGGCCAGGGTCAGGATCAGCAACGGCGAAATTGCCCTGCCGGGTGTGTTTGAAGACCCGCGGCTGGTGTTTGAGCAGTTCGCGGCAGATGTGCAATGGAAGCTGGCCGGCCCGAAAATAAACCTGCAGTTGCGCAACCTGGTGTTTGCCAATGCCGACGCCCAAGGCACGGCGCAGGCGAACTGGCACACCAGCGAGGCGGCCGTCTCCGGTGCCGCCGGCGCGGTGCAGGACACCCGGTTTCCCGGCGTGCTGGACTTGCAGGGCGCCCTGAGCCGGGGCGATGGCAGCAAGGTTCATCGCTACCTCCCGCTGATTTTGCCGGACCCGGTTCGCCACTATGTGCGCGATGCCGTGACCCAGGGCACGCTGACCGAGGTCAGGTTCAGGCTCAAGGGCAATCTGGACGACATGCCTTTTGCCGACCCGAAACAAGGCGAGTTCCGGGTCTCGGCCAAGGTGGGCAGCGCGAATTTTTCCTATGTGCCCCGATCAGTGCAGCCGCGTGACGCCGGCGCCTGGCCGGCCCTGACCGAGCTCGGTGGCGAGCTGGTGTTTGACCGCGCTTCCCTGCAAGTCAATGGCGCGACCGGCCGGGTCGCCGGTTTTCCCGGCCTGCAGGTGGTCAAGGCCGATGCCCGCATCCCGGACCTGATGCACTCGGCCACGGTGCAGGTCAATGCAGACCTGAAAGGCCCCTTGGCCGATGCCCTGGGTTTTGTCAATGCGTCGGCGCTGGGCGACATGACCGGCAAGGTGCTCGCCAAGGCGTCGGCAAGCGGCGCAGCCGATTACAAGGTGCAACTGAGCCTGCCGCTCAACGCCATCGACAAAACCCGGGTGCAGGGAAGTGTCAGCCTGCCGGGCAACGAGGTGCAGTTCACGCCGGACACGCCGCAGCTCACCCGGTTGAAGGGGCTGGTGACATTCACTGAAAGCGGTTTTGCCATCACCGGGGGCCAGGCCCGCATGCTGGGCGGCGACGTTCGTCTGGAGGGCGGCTCGCGTTCGGCATTGCCCGGCGCAGCCCGGTCTGCGGCCGGTGCGGCGGATTTCCCCGATGCCCGCGTCGTGATTCGCGCTCAGGGCACGCTCAGCGCCGAAGGGCTGCGTCAGGCCCAGGAGCTCGGCTTTGCCTCAAACCTGGCCCGGAGCGCGAGCGGCAGCGCGGCGTATTCAGCCAGCCTCGGGTTCAGGCGCGGCGCGACCGAGCTCAGCGTGGCCAGCAATCTGCAAGGCATGGCCTTGAGTTTGCCGGCGCCTCTGAACAAAAGGGCCGACACCGCGTTGCCCGTGCGCTTCGACAACACCTTGCTGCGCGAGTCAAGCGGCACCGACCAGGCTTTGCAGGACCGGCTGTCCCTGACCCTGGGGCAACTCGCCTCGGCGGTGTATGTGCGCGATATCAGTGGGCCCGAGCCCCGGGTGTTGCGCGGCAGCATGGCCATCGGTCTGGCGCCTGGCGAAAGCGTGCCCTTGCCTGACAGCGGGGTTGTCGCCAACATCAACCTGGCCCATGTGGATATCGATGCCTGGGAAAAGGTGCTGAATGCATCGACCGGCGCCAGCATCGCCACCGCGCCATCCGCAGCGGCCATCGGGAGCGGGCTGACCCCGGCCAGCGTCGTCCTCGGCTACCTGCCGACGAGCATGGCCATACGCGCCCAGGAGCTGGTGCTGGCGGGGCGCACCCTGCATCAGGTGGTGCTGGGTGGGTCGCGCGAGGGGCTGACCTGGCGCGCCAACGTCGATGCGGCCGAGCTCAACGGATACGTCGAGTTCCGCCAGTCCGGCGCTGCCAGCGCCGGCCGGCTTTATGGCCGCTTGTCCCGCCTGAGCCTGGGCCAGAACACGGCCCGCGAGGTGGAGGCCATTCTCGACGAGCAGCCCGCCAATATTCCGGCGCTCGACATCGTGGTCGAAGACCTGGCGCTGCGCGGCAAAAAACTGGGCCGGGTTGAAATTGAAGCGATCAACCGGGGCGCCGGCACGGCGGTTCGCGAAGGCGGTGCGCGTGAGTGGCGGCTGAACAAGCTCAATGTCATCCTGCCGGAGGCCACGCTGACGGCGACCGGCAACTGGGTGGCGGTCGATGCGCAGCAGGCCCCGGCCCCCGGCAGGCCGCGCACGCAGGCCGAGCGGCGCCGCACCGTGATGAATTTCAGGCTGGATATTGCCGATTCGGGCGAGCTGCTCAAACGGTTTGGCATGAGCGATGTCATTCGCCGCGGCAAAGGGCGGCTGGAGGGCCAGATTGCCTGGCTAGGCTCGCCGCTGAGCCTGGACTATCCCAGCCTGAACGGGCAATTCAACGTGAATGTGGCGTCGGGCCAGTTTCTCAAGGCCGACCCGGGCATTGCCAAGCTGCTCGGGGTGCTCAGCCTGCAGGCTTTGCCGCGGCGCCTGACGCTGGATTTCCGCGACGTATTTTCCGACGGATTTTCCTTTGACTTTGTGCGCGGCGATGTCAGCATCAACCAGGGCCTGGCCTTCACCAACAACCTGCAGATGAAGGGCGTCAATGCCGCCGTGCTGATGGAAGGCAGCGCCGACATCGCCAGGGAAACGCAGGACCTGACGGTGGTGGTGGTGCCTGAAATCAACGCCGGCACCGCTTCGCTGATTGCCACCGTCATCAACCCGGCCATCGGCCTGGGTTCATTTCTGGCCCAGTACTTTTTGCGGCGTCCGCTGATACAGGCGACGACCGAGGAGTTTCATATCGGCGGAACCTGGGCCGACCCGAAAATCACCAAGGTGGAACGCAAACCCGTGACTGACAGTCAGTCCGGCGAAGCCACCGGAGAAGGCAGGTAAACATGCAAGTCGCCGCTCTTCAAATGGTCTCCGGCACCGGTGTTCAGGCCAACCTGGACGCGGCCCGGCAGTTGCTGGCGCGCGCTGCCGCGCAAGGCGCCGAGCTGGCGCTGTTGCCGGAGTACTTTTGCCAGATGGGCTTGAAAGACGCCGACAAGCTCACGGTGCAGGAGGTGCCGGGCCGGGGGCCGATTCAGGACTTTCTGGCCCAATGCGCGCGCGAGCTCAAGCTCTGGATTGTCGGCGGCACCGTGCCGCTTTGTGCCAGTGACAGCCGCCATGTGCGCAACAGCGCGCTGGTCTATGCCCCTTCGGGCCAGTGCGTGGCGCGTTACGACAAGATCCATCTGTTCAGGTTTGACAACGGGCGGGAGCAGTACGACGAATCCCGCGTGATCGAACGCGGCGCAGAGCCGGTGACATTTGATCTGCCGTCGATCGATGGCCACCGCTACCGGGTCGGCCTGAGCATCTGCTACGACCTGCGTTTCCCCGAGCTGTACCGGGCCATGAAGGCCGACCTGCTGCTGGTGCCCAGCGCCTTCACCTGGACCACCGGCCAGGCGCACTGGGAAGTCTTGCTGCGGGCGCGGGCGATTGAAAACCTGGCCTATGTGGTGGCCGCCGCCCAGGGCGGCACGCACGAGAATGCACGCCGCACCTGGGGCCAAAGCCTGATCATCGACCCCTGGGGACAGGTTCTGGCGCAGCGGCCCGAGGGCCCGGCGGTGGTCATGGCCGAGGTGCTGGGCGAGCGCCTGCAGGCCGTCCGTTTGCAATTGCCCGCGCTGAACCATCGGGTTTTGTGAAACAGCCGCCCGATGAGCGCGAAAGCCGTGCGAATCGGATGCCGGGTCGCCGGCGCTGGGCGCTGTGGGTGCTGCTGGTCGCGCTGTTGGCCGGCCTGCTGTCGACCCTGGTCTGGCTGGCGGGCCGCTACGAATCGAGCCAGGTACAAAGCCGGTTGGAGCAGGACGCGGTGCAGACGGCCGCCGATATCCGCGCAGCGCTGACGCGCAACATCCAGCGCTTTCAGGTCTTGCCGGCCCACAGCGCCAGCCCGGACGCATGGCGTCTGTCGGTGAGCGAACTGCTGCGCGAGCACCGGGAAATCATGCGTCTGGAATGGCGCGATGCGGCGCTGGGGACAGTGGCTTCTGCCGACACGCCCTACCGTACGTCGGTGTTTGCGCGGCTCGGACGGAAAAACGCGCAGGCCGATGTCAGCCTGGCCTGTGCGGCGGCGCGCCGCTTCAGCGGCCCGGCTTATTCGACCAGCTTCTTCCTGCCGCAGTCCGACGGGCTGGGGCTGGAGATGCTTGACATGTGCCTGCCGGTGCCGGCCGCGGGCCGGCCGGCGGGCTATCTGGTGGTGACTTATTCGCTGCAGGACATCCTGTCCGAGCTGGTCGGCAAGCAGATGGGGCGGGGCCGGAGCCTGGCGTTTACCGAGGTCGACGGCACGCGTCTGGCGATGTACGGCAACCCGGCGCACGGCAGCCGGGCCTATGTCGTCCAGCAGTTGCTCGATTTGCCCGGCAACACGCTGGTGCTCAGGCTGGAAAGCCGCCGCGGGACGCCGGCGCTGTTTCCCAACCTGCTGACCGCGCTGGTGACCGCCATGTCGATGGCGCTGGTGGCCGTGCTGGCCCTGTTGGGCCGTGACATGCGCCGGCGCTTGAAGGTCGAGCATGACCTGGCCGATGCGCTGGCTTTTCGCAAGGCCATGGAGGACTCCCTGGTGACCGGGATGCGGGCCAGAGACTTGCAGGGGCGGGTGACTTATGTGAACCCGGCTTTTTGCCAGATGGTGGGCTTCGAGGCCAAGGAGCTGCTTCATCACGGCATGCCGCCGCCTTACTGGCCGCCCGAACAGGTGGAGGAATACGGGCAGCGCCAGGCGAACCGGCTGGCGGTCGGCGCGACGCTGCCGCGCGAAGGGTTCGAATCCGTCTTCATGCGGCGTGACGGCTCACGTTTTCCGGTGCTGATCATTGATGCGCCGCTGATCAATGCCCTGGGCAAGCAGACCGGCTGGATGAGCGCCATCCTCGACGTCAGCGAACAGCGGCGCATCGAGGAGCTGTCGCGGGCCAGCCAGGACCGGCTGCAGGCCACGGCCCGGCTGGCCACGGTCGGCGAAATGGCCTCACTGCTGAGCCACGAGCTGAACCAGCCTTTGGCGGCCATTTCGAGTTATGCCACTGGCGCACTGAATTTGCTGCAAAGCGCAGCGGCCGATGCGCAGCAGCCCGACAACAGCGAAGATATGCAACGGGCCATGCGCCGCATCGCGGAGCAGGCCGAGCGCGCCGGCAAGGTGATCAAGAGCGTGCATGACTTTGTGCGCCGGCGCGACCAGGTGCGCGAGCCGATTGCGCCGCGTCGGCTGCTCGATGCGGTGATGCCGCTGGTCAGCCTGCAGGCACGCAAGCTGGCGGTGCGGGTGCTGATCCAGGTGGACGCAAGTTGCGGACCGGTGTTGTGTGACCGGACCATGGTGGAGCAGGTGCTGCTCAATCTGGCGCGCAATGGCATGCAAGCCATGCAGGGGCCGGACAAAAGCCGGCGCGCCGAGAAGGTGTTGACGCTGCGCGTGCGGCCGGCCGCATCCAATGCGCACAGCCGCTGGGTTGAGTTTGCCGTCATCGACCAGGGCGAAGGCATCTCCGAGCAGGTGGCGCAGCAGTTGTTCATGCCGTTTTTCACGACCAAGGCCGAAGGCATGGGTCTGGGGCTCAGCCTGTGCCGCACGGTGATCGAGCAGCATGGCGGGTTGCTGGGGTTTGAGGCGGTGTTGCCCCACGGTACGATTTTCACATTCACATTGCCGGTGGCGGCCACAGCCGCGGAGCCGGAGTAAGCGGGATTTGCGATGGAACCCATCCACAATGCCACGGTTTATATCGTCGATGACGATGCCGGCGTGCGCGAGGCGCTGGCCTGGCTGCTGCGCTCGCGGCGTCTGCTCAGTGAGTCCTTTGACAGCGCCGAGGCGTTTGACGAGAGGATTTGCGGGTCGTTCGAGATCAAGTTTCCATCGTGTGCGCTGCTCGATGTGCGCATGGGGGGCATGAGCGGCCTGGCGATGTTCGAGAAATTGATTGGCTACGGCCTGCTGCCCACCTTGCCGGTGATTTTTCTGACCGGCCATGCGGATGTGCCGACCGCGGTCGATGCGGTCAAGCGCGGGGCTTTCGATTTTTGCGAAAAGCCTTTTTCCGACAATGTGCTGGTGGATCGCATCGAGCAGGCGCTGGCGCAGTCGGGCGCGGCATTGGCCCAGCGCAGTGAGCACACCAGCCTGCGGGCTCGCCTGGAGGGCCTGACCGAGCGCGAGCGTGACGTGATGCGGCTGGTGGTGGAAGGCCTGCCGAACAAGCTGGTGGCCGACCAGCTCGACATCAGCGTGCGAACGGTGGAAGTTCACCGTGCCCGGGTTTTTGACAAAATGAGGGTAAAGTCGGCGGTGGAGCTGGTCAATTTGCTGCGTAATTTATAGCGAATCACCGGGCTTTTCGGGGCCGGCGTTGCGCCGGGCGCTGTCCTCGAGTTCGCCATGCTTGCGGCCGGAGAACATCGTCCACCAGACAATGAAAACCAGAATCAGCAAGGCCCCCAGGGCTTCGAGTAAAAGTAAGGCCATGACTGTTTTTCTCCGGATAATACGAACCGCCGCCATTATCGCCGCCGTGCTGGCTCTCGTGTCCTGCGCGACGGCGCCCGTGCCTGCGTCACGGCCGGTGCCAGCCGAGGGTGCCAGCCCGGCGCGGGCGGACGAGAGGGCGGGCGCGCCGACGGCCCTCGTGCAGGGCAAAAGCCGCTGGGTGGCTGTGCCCTGGACGGAGTTGCCGGGTTTTGAGAGCGACACCTTGTTTGAAGCCTGGAACGCCTGGCTCAGAAGCTGCGAGCGGCCGGGGCCGGTGTTTGCGCCCTTGTGCGGCGAGGTGCGGCGCCTGAGCATTGCGTCCGGCCAGGAGCAGCGGGCCTGGATGATGGCCCGGCTGCAGCCTTACCGCGTCGAAACCTTGCAGGGCATCGCGGAAGGCTTGCTCACCAGTTATTACGAACCGGTGCTCAAGGCCAGCCGACAGCCCGGCACGGGCTACACGGTGCCGCTGTACCAGCCGCCGGCCGGGCTCGGCAGCCGCAAGCCCTGGTACACGCGCCAGGAAATCGATGCCCTGCCCGAGGCGCAGGCCGCACTCAAAGGACGGGAAATCGCCTGGCTGGCCGATCCGATTGATGCCCTGTTGCTGCACATCCAGGGTTCCGGACGCCTGAGCCTGACCGAGGCCGACGGCTCCCGGCGCACGGTGCGGGTTGCTTTCGCCGGCTCCAACGAGCAACCCTACAAGAGCGTTCAGCAATGGCTCATCAGCCAAGGCGCGGCCCGAGTGAGCCTGTGGCCGGACGACACCAGGCTTTGGGTGGCGCAAAACCCCGAGCGCGTGCAGCAACTGCTGTGGAGCAACCCCCGTTATGTCTTTTTCAGGGAAGAAGCCATCGGTGAGGCCGACGCGGGTACGGGTCCGCGCGGCGGGCAGGGCGTTGCCCTTACCGCCGGCCGCTCGATTGCGGTGGACCGGGACAGCATTCCTTACGGCACCCCGGTCTGGCTGGCGTCTCGTGGTGCGGCCGCCGATTTACAGAAGCTCGTCATCGCACAGGACACCGGCAGCGCCATCGTCGGGGCTGTGCGGGCCGATTATTTTGCGGGCACCGGGCCGCAAGCCGGTGAACTGGCCAGCCGTGTGAAGCAGCCCTTGCGCCTGTGGGCGTTGTGGCCCAAATGAGCACACTGCCAGCAGGATTACGCAGCCTTGCCCGACAGGTGGCCCAGCGGCAGCACACTGCTGGCCTTGACCTCGCCCAATGAGAAGCTGGTGTGCAGGTCTTTCACGTTGGGCAGGTTGATCAGGCTGCGCAGCGCAAAGCGCGAGAAGCTGTCCAGGTCCTGCGCCACCACCTGCAGCTCGAAAGTGCCGGTGCCGCTGATGTAGTGGCAGGCAATGATCTCGGGCAATTTGCGGATGGCTTCTTCCATCACGCTGGTCGCGTCGCCCGTGTTGCGTTCGGCGTCCAGCCGGACAAAGGCCAGCACGCCCAGGCCGATCTTGTGGCGGTCGATTTCTGCGCGGTAACCCTTGATGTAGCCACCTTCTTCCAGCGCCCGCACACGCCGCCAGCAGGGGGCGGCACTCAAACCCACGCGCGCACTGAGCTCGGTATTGGTCAAACGCCCATTGCTTTGCAGTTCATTCAGGATGGCGATGTCAAACTTGTCCAATGTTTCCATGCAGGCCGATTCTAAGCAAGAATCTTTCTAAAATACGGTTTATTGAGGCACAAAAAGCAAAGATTTATCGGCGTATCGGGCATACACTTTGCGTCATGGTAAAGTGCGGCGCCTGATCCGGGCGCGCATGTTTTTACCCCGCTCACAAGGCGGTAACCACCTTTGGAGACAAAACAATGAATGCCCCCCTGCCTGAGCACATCCGCAAAGCGTTAGAGACCATCACGCTCGACGAAAATCCGCTTTGCGGATTTCGCCGCAGGCACAAATACCCAGGCGGCGAAGCCGACGGTGCTGCATTTGGCGTCGAGCCAGCCAGCCAGGGAGTTGCAGCATGAACGCCCCGTTACCCGAACACATCCGCAAAGCCCTTGAGACCGTCACGCTCGACGACAAATACAGCCTGGACTATGGTCAGGCTTTCATGAGCGGCGTTCAGGCCCTGGTCAAGCTGCCGATGCTGCAGCGCCAGCGCGACGCCCTGCAGGGTAAAAACACCGCGGGTTTTATCAGCGGCTACCGCGGCTCTCCGCTGGGCAGTTATGACCAGTCCCTGTGGAAAGCGGCCGGCTACCTCAAGGCCCAGAACATCGTGTTCCAGCCGGGCGTCAATGAAGAGCTGGCCGCCACGGCGCTCTGGGGCACGCAGCAACTGGGTTTTTCGCCGCCGGGCACCAACAGGTTTGATGGCGTGTTCGGCATCTGGTATGGCAAGGGGCCGGGCGTGGACCGTTGCTCCGATGTGTTCAAACACGCCAACATGGCCGGCACGACGCCCTGGGGCGGCGTGATTGCCGTGGCCGGCGACGACCATGTCGCCAAAAGCTCCACCGCCGCGCACCAGAGCGACCATATCTTCAAGGCCTGCGGCCTGCCGGTGTTTTTTCCGGCCAATGTGCAGGAAATCCTGGACCTGGGCATTCACGCTTTTGCAATGAGCCGTTTCTCCGGCGTCTGGGCCGGCATGAAGACGATTCAGGAAATCGTCGAATCCAGCGCCACCGCGATGATCGACCCCGAGCGGGTGCGCATTCATATCCCGACCGATTTCCAGATGCCGCCGGGCGGCGTCCACATCCGCTGGCCCGATGCCGCGCTGGAGCAGGAGGCGCGCCTGTTCGACTACAAGTGGTATGCCGCGCTGGCCTACATCCGTGCGAATCGGCTGAACTACAACGTGATCGAAGGCAAGAACGACCGTTTTGGCCTGATCGCCAGCGGCAAGGCCTACAACGACACGCGCCAGGCCCTGATCGACCTGGGCCTGGACGACGCCACCTGCCGCCAGCTCGGCATCCGGCTGCACAAGGTCGGCGTGGTCTGGCCGCTGGAAGCGCAACTGACCCGTGAATTTGCCACCGGTCTGCAGGAAATCCTGGTGGTCGAGGAAAAGCGCCAGGTCATCGAGTACCAGCTCAAGGAAGAACTGTACAACTGGCGCGCCGATGTGCGGCCCAACATCTACGGCAAGTTCAATGAGGTCGAGGGCGACTTCAGCGGCGGCGAATGGTCCATGCCGAATCCGTCCGCCAACACCTTGCTGCGCGCCAAAGCCGACCTGTCCCCTGCGCTGATCGCCAAGGCGATTGCGCAGCGCGTCAGGAAGCTGGGCCTGGACAGCGACATGACGGCGCGCATCGACGCGCAACTGGCGATTCTGGAGGCCAAGGAGCGCTCCTTGCAGGTGCTGGAAATCAAGGCCGAGCGCCAGCCCTGGTTTTGCTCCGGTTGCCCGCACAACACTTCTACCCGTGTGCCCGAGGGCTCGCGCGCCATGGCCGGCATCGGCTGCCACTTCATGAGCATCTGGATGGACCGCAGTACCGCGGGCTTTACCCAGATGGGCGGCGAGGGCGTGCCCTGGGTCGGCCAGCAGCCTTTCACCACCGACCCGCATATTTTTGCCAATCTGGGCGATGGCACCTACTTCCACAGCGGCTCGCTGGCGGTGCGCCAGTCGATTGCCGCGGGCGTGAACATCACCTACAAAATTCTCTACAACGATGCGGTCGCCATGACCGGCGGCCAGCAGATCGGTGAGCGGCCCGAGGGGCACTCGGTTGCGCAGATCGCCCAGTCCATGCGCGCCGAAGGCGCGGCCAAAATCGTCATCGTCACCGACGAGCCGGAAAAATACGAAGGCGTCGCGCTGGTCGAGGGTGTGGCGGTGCATCACCGCGACGAGCTCGACGCCATCCAGCGGCAGTTTCGTGAAATCAAGGGCACGACCGTCATCATTTATGACCAGACCTGCGCCACTGAAAAGCGCCGGCGCCGCAAGCGCGGCACCCTGGTCGATCCGGCGGTGCGCGTGGTCATCAACGAGCTGGTCTGCGAAGGCTGCGGCGACTGCAGCGCGCAGTCCAACTGCCTGAGCGTCGAGCCGCTGGAAACCGAATTCGGCCGCAAGCGCCAGATCAACCAGTCCACCTGCAACAAGGACATGTCCTGTCTCAAGGGCTTCTGTCCGAGTTTCGTCACCGTCGAAGGCGGGCAGCTCAAGAAAAAGGCCAAAGGCAAGGCGGCTTCCCCGTTTGAGCTGGGCGCCTTGCCGGAGCCGCGGATTCCTGCGACACAAGGTGTCAACGGCGCTGTCTGGGGCATCGTGGTGGCCGGCGTCGGCGGCACCGGCGTCATCACCATCGGTCAACTGCTCGGCATGGCCGGGCACATCGAGGGCAAGGGCATCGTCACGCAGGACGCCGGGGGGTTGGCGCAAAAAGGCGGTGCGACCTGGAGCCATGTGCTGATAGGCGCTAGCCAGGACGATATCCGCACCACACGTGTCGGCATGGCCGGCGCCGACCTGATCATTGGCTGCGACCCCATCGTGACGGCCGGCAAGGAAACGGTGCTGCGCATGCGCGAGGGCCGCACCCATGTGGCGCTCAACTCCCACAGCACGCCGACGGCGGCGTTTGTGCATAACGCCAACTGGCAGAACCCGGCCGAGGCCTGCGCCGCGGAGATCGCCAAAGCCGTGGGTGTGGACGGCGTCGGCGCCTTCAATGCCGACGCGGCGTCCATCAAGCTGATGGGCGACAGCATCTACACCAACCCGATGATGCTGGGTTACGCCTGGCAAAAAGGCTGGATCCCGCTGGGCCGCGCGTCGCTGATGCGCGCCATCGAGCTCAATGCCGTCGCGGTGGACAACAACAAGACGGCTTTCGAGTGGGGCCGCCGCGCGGCCCACGACTTGCCCTCGGTGGAAAAGCTGTTTGCCTCCGCGCAGGTCATCAGCATGCCAGCCCCGCGCCAGGGCCTGCCGGAACTGGTGGCACGCCGCGTGGCCTTTCTGACGGATTACCAGAACGCGGCGTATGCAAAGCGCTACGAAAGCTTGGTGAACCGCGTCCAGCAGGCGGAATCGGCGCTCGGAAAAACGCTGCTTACGCAAGCCGTCGCGAAGTCCCTGTTCAAGCTGATGGCCTGCAAGGACGAGTACGAAGTCGCGCGTCTGCACGCCGACCGCAGTTTTCATGACAAGGTTCAGGCGATGTTTGAGGGCGACTTCAAGCTCAACTACCACCTGGCGCCGCCGCTGATCGCGAAGAAAAACGACCAGGGCGAGCTGCAAAAGCAGAAATTCGGCCCGTGGATGCTGACGGGCTTCAAAGTGCTGGCCAAACTCAAGGGCCTGCGCGGCACCGCGCTGGACCCGTTTGGCCGCACCGAGGAACGAAAAATGGAGCGCGCGCTGCTTGCCCAATACCAGGCCAGCATCGAGGAAGTGCTGCGAACGCTCCATGCCGGCAACCATACCGCCGCTGTCGATATCGCCCGCATTCCGGAACTCATCAAGGGTTATGGACATGTCAAGGTGCGCAATGTCCAACTGGCGCAGCAGCAATGGGCCGGCGCGATGGCGGCGTTTCGTCAGCCAGCCGCCAACGACCATCAGAGGGCGGCGTGAAACCCTGCCGGGCGGCAGGACCCGATTGGCGCATGGCCGGATAGCGCGGATTTCGGCGGCGATAGGGCAATAGGCCAAGTGGGGCGAAAAACGCCTTGGTTGCAAGTTCTTACGACTGCTGGGCCGCATACAATCAAACTCTCTGTGTCCCCGGCTGTGAGCCGGGGGCGCCCCAATACCCTTGTTGTGGAGTTTGCCGTGTTTATTTCTTCCGCGTTTGCCCAAACCGCCCCCGCCGCCGCTGCCGAGGGCGGCATGCTGTCCTCCCTCACCAGCATGGCGCCGCTGGTGCTGATGTTTGTGGTGCTCTATTTCGTGATGATTCGTCCGCAGATGAAAAAGCAGAAAGAGCACCGCGCCATGATCGACGCACTGGCCAAAGGCGACGAAGTCGTCACGGCCGGCGGCCTGCTTGGCAAAGTCACCAAGCTGGGCGAGGCTTATCTGAGCCTGGAGCTGGCAACCGGTGTTGAAGTCCAACTGCAGCGCAGCGCCATTGTTCAGGTGCTGCCGAAGGGCAGCATCAAGTAAACGGCTTTCCTTGCCGGTCGGCAAGCGTCGGCTCGTCCAGCCCATCAGTTTTTCAGGAACAGCACGCTCATGAATCGTTATCCGGTCTGGAAGTACGCGGTCATCGTCGTCGCGCTATTGATTGCCGCGCTGTACACGCTGCCCAACTTTTTTGGGGAGGCGCCGGCGGTGCAGGTCTCCGCCGCCAGGTCCAGCGTCAAGATCGACGGGACAACAGTCGCTCGCGTTGAGACGGCGCTCAAGGATGCCAACATCGTTTCGGACGCGGTGACTTTCGACGTCACATCGATCAAGGCACGTTTTGGTGACACGGACACCCAGCTCAAGGCCAAGGACGCGATTGAAAAAGCGCTGCTGCCCGACCCGGCCACGCCGTCCTACATCGTGGCCCTCAATTTGCTGTCACGGTCACCCGCGTGGCTGACCGCGCTGAATGCCCGGCCCATGTACCTGGGCCTGGATTTGCGCGGGGGGGTGCATTTCATGCTGCAGGTGGACATGCGGGCGGCGCTGACGAAAAAAGCGGAATCGCTGACCGGCGACATTCGCCTGGCGCTGCGCGAGAAGAATGTCCGCCACAGCGGCATCAGCCGCAATGGTCAGGCCATCGAAATCAAATTCCGTGACAGTGCAACGCTGGACGCCGCCAAAAAGGTTTTCCAGGAGCAGTTCCCCGACTTGCAGTCGGTGGATGCGCCCGACGGCGCAGAGTACCGGCTCACCGCCGGCATCAGGCCGGAGGCCGCACGCCTGGTGCAGGAGCAGGCGCTCAAGCAGAACATGGTCACGCTGCATAACCGGATCAACGAGCTGGGGGTGGCCGAGCCGGTGATTCAGCAGCAGGGCCTGGACCGCATCGTGGTGCAACTGCCCGGTGTGCAGGACACGGCCAAGGCCAAGGACATCCTGGGGCGCACCGCCACGCTGGAGATGCGTCTGGTCGATGAAAGCGCCGAAGGCCGCGCGGCCGAGAGCGGCGCCGGTGCCGTGCCTTTCGGCTCCGAGCGTTTCCTGGAGCGCGACGGCCGGCCGGTGATTGTCAAAAAACAGGTCATCCTGACCGGTGAAAGCCTGACCGACGCCCAGCCGGGCTTTGACTCGCAGAGCCAGCAGCCCAAAGTGGACTTGACGGTCGATGCCAAAGGTGGGCGCATCATGCGCGACGTGAGCCGCGAGAACGTCAAAAAACGCATGGCCATCGTCCTGTTTGAAAAAGGCAAAGGCGAGGTGCTGACGGCGCCGGTCATTCAGAGCGAACTGGGCAACCGTTTCCAGATTTCCGGCTCCATGAGCGTGACGGAAGCCAACGACCTGGCGCTGCTGCTGCGCGCCGGATCACTTGCCGCGCCGATGGAAATCATTGAAGAACGCACGATTGGCCCCAGCCTGGGCGCGGAAAACATTTCCAAGGGCTTTCACAGTGTGGCCTGGGGTTTCCTGGTGATCGTCGGGTTCATGGCGATCTATTACATGCTGTTTGGCCTGTTTTCAGGCCTGGCGCTGGCGGTCAACCTGCTGCTGCTGGTGGCGGTATTGTCGATGCTGCAGGCGACCCTGACCTTGCCGGGCATGGCGGCGATGGCGCTGGCCCTGGGCATGGCGATTGACTCCAATGTGCTGATCAATGAGCGGGTGCGCGAAGAGCTGCGTAACGGCGCTGCGCCGCAGGCCGCCATCCAAACCGGCTACGAGCGCGCCTGGGCCACCATCCTGGACTCCAACGTCACGACGCTGATTGCCGGCCTGGCCTTGCTGGCCTTCGGTTCCGGGCCGGTGCGCGGTTTTGCGGTGGTCCACGTCATCGGTATTCTGACCAGCATGTTCTCGGCGGTGTTCTTCTCGCGCGGACTGGTCAATCTCTGGTATGGGCGGCAGAAAAAGCTCAAGTCGGTGTCCATCGGCACCGTCTGGCGGCCGGCCGCTGGCGCGGGCCTGCCTGCCAACACCGGCAAATCCACGGCATCGGCCAACTAAAAATACAACAACGAAGAGAAGACGCCATGGAATTTTTCAAAATCCACAAAGACATTCCGTTCATGCGGCATGCCCTGGTCTTCAATGTGATTTCATTCACGACCTTTGTGCTGGCCGTGTTTTTCCTGTTCTCGCGCGGCCTGCACCTGTCGGTGGAGTTCACCGGCGGCACGGTGATGGAGGTGAGTTATTCGCAGCCTGCCGATGTTGCAAAGATTCGCGGCACCGTGTCCGGCCTGGGTTTTACCGATGCGCAGGTGCAAAATTTCGGGACGGCGCGCGATGTGATGATCCGCCTGCCCGCGCAGAAAGGCGTGACCACCGCCCAGCAAAGCGACAAGGTGATGGCGGCACTGAAAGCCGGCGATCCCCAGGTCGCCTTGCGGCGGACCGAGTTTGTTGGGCCCCAGGTCGGCGAAGAGCTGGCGCAGGATGGCCTGAAGGCGCTGGCCATGGTGGTGGTCGGCATCATGATTTACCTGGCCTTGCGCTTTGAGTGGAAATACGCGGTCGCAGCCATCATTGCCAATTTGCATGATGTGGTGATCATTCTCGGGTTTTTTGCATTTTTCCAGTGGGAGTTTTCGCTTGCAGTACTGGCCGCCGTGCTGGCCGTGCTGGGTTACTCGGTCAATGAGTCGGTGGTTATTTTCGACCGTATCCGTGAAAATTTTCGCCGTTACCGGAAGATGGATACCGTGCAGATCATCGACAACGCGATCACGTCCACCATCAGCCGCACCATCATCACCCATGGTTCCACGCAAATCATGGTGCTGTCGATGTTGCTGTTCGGCGGGCCGACGCTGTTTTATTTTGCGCTGGCGCTGACCATCGGCATCCTGTTCGGTATCTACTCCTCGGTGTTTGTGGCCGCCGCCATCGCGATGTGGCTGGGCATCAAACGGGAAGATCTGATCAAGCCGTCGGGTAAAAAGGAAGAAGACCCGAACGATCCGAACGCCGGAGCCACGGTGTAGGCATCCGGCAACAACATACACGGTCGTGGCTGCAAACAACAAAAAAGCCCTTCTCCTTGCCGGGCAGGCGCGCGAACTGTTTGTCGGCCACGCCGCGCGCATCATGCCCGAGCTGGCCAGCGGCATCAAGCTCAGGCTGTCCTCCCTGATGGATCAAGGCGGCAATGTACACGAAGCGCAGGAGCGCCGCGACGCCTGGCAGTCTTTTCAGGAGAACGGCGCGATCTGGGTCAATGCCACGATCAACGCCTGGAAGAGGGCGCTGAACCCGCCTGTCGCCACGGCCGCCCTGACGCTGGACAGCGGGACATTCGAGCTGATGGGCAACGAGGTGATGGAAAACAAAATCCTGGCCTCGCGCCTGGCCTTGCGCCTGCTCGACAGCGCCAGTTGGGAGCTCAACGATTTGCGCTTGCGGATACAGGGCCTGGAAGGTGTTTCCGAGCTGGCCAAGGGCGACATACTTCGCCCCGAGGTCCTGTCGCAAAACCTGGTGGAGCAATGGACGCTGACCCCCTTGTCTCGCGAATTATGGCTTTCGGTGCAGGACCTGATCCAGCAGCAATTGACCGAGCACCTTCTGAAGTCCTACCTCGCAGCCAACGAATTCCTGATCAAGGAAAACGTCATGGTGGACATTGATTTGCGAGCCCTTGTCAAACGCACACCGTCCGCGGCAAACCCTGCACAGGCGGGCAGCAAACCCAGGCCGCCAAGCAGCCAGGCCGCCTCGCCGGCCGGCCCGGCTGTGGGCGGGGGTGCGGGCGGCTTCGGTCCGGGTGGCGCCGGTGGAGGCTCTGGAAGTGCTTCAGGCACACGCGGCGGCCCCGCCGATGCTGGCCGCGAGGCAGGACGTGCGGACGCTGCCGCGGCGAGGAATGCGATCTACGACGAGACCCGCATGCAAACGGGCACCTCACCGCTGGCCCGAGCGCGCATGCGGGCGCAGGGCGTGATGGGGCATCTCAAGCGCCTGCTGTCGGACCAGGCCGTTGATTTTGACGCCACCCATGTCAACGCGCCTTCGCCTCAACTGGCGCAGGCCTTGTCCAGAATGCAACCCGGCGCAGCCGGTGCCGGCAATGCGTTCGAAGGCACGAGGGTTGACGATGCGTCCGGCCAGGTGTATGGCGCCGCCCAGGTCGAGCAGGCTGCAGGCGCCTTGCGGCAGCGCACCAGTGCGCTGAAACAGGCCGCATCCACCTCCAGCGAAAAGGCCACCATTGAAATTGTGGCGCTGATGTTCCAGAGCATCCTGGCGGAAGACCGCATTCCGCCCGCCATGCGGGTGTGGTTCGCCCGCCTGCAGATGCCGGTGCTGCGTGTGGCGATTTCCGAACCCGAGTTTTTCGGTTCCTTGCAGCATCCGGCACGCCGGCTGATCGACCGCATGGGCTCGTGTGCGCTGGGCTTTGATGTGACCGTATCCGGCAGCGCACTGGAAATTGAAATCAAACGTGTGGTGCAGGTGATCGAGCAGTACCCGGAGACCGGCAGGCGGGTATTCCAACTGGTGTATGACGAGTTCCAGAAGTTCCTTTCCAGATTTCTTTCAGAACAGGGCAGCGCTGCGCGGGTGGTGTCGGTGGCCCAACAGCTTGAGCAAAAAGAAACCATGGTCATCCAGTACACGATTGAGATGCGCCGCATGCTCAACGACATGCCGGTGCGCGAAGAGATCCGCGAATTCCTGTTCAAGATATGGGCTGAAGTGCTGGCCATCGCGGCCATGAAAAACGGGCCCCAGCATAAGGACACGATCACGTTCAAGCAGACCGCAGCCGATCTGGTTTGGGCCGCCAGCGCCAAACCCAACCGCAATGACAGGGCGCGGGTGATTGCCGACTTGCCCAAGATGCTGCACTTGCTGCGATTGGGCATGACCATGCTGGGCATGGCAACGCCGGTGCAGGATCAGCACCTCAAAATCATCAGCGATACGCTGGCTGACGCCTTCATGTCCAAGACCGACGCCATTTCACCCGATCGCATTGCAGAGATGGCCAAGCGGCTGGTGAATCTGGAAGACTACCTGTCGGATGAGGATGTCGGCGACCTGCCGCTGGACACCGACAATCTGGTCATGATGATCGGCATTGATGCCTCCGATATCGAGGTCATTGCCGATGGCGGCAGCCAGCCGAGCGAAGCCATGCGAGCCTGGGCGCAGGAGCTGCAGCTCGGCGCCTGGTTCAGCCTGGACCACAATGGCAAGGTCAGTCACGTCCAGTTCGCCTGGCGCAGTGAGCGCAAGCAGTTGCATTTGTTTGCGTCGGCCGATGGCCGGAATTTCCTGATTCAGGCGCGCCGCCTGGCCGCCTACTTGCAGGCGGGCTTGCTGGTGCCCACCGAAGACGAAGCACTCACGGTGCGTGCCACCCGCGATGCGTTGGCCAAGCTCGATGCGAATCCGGAGCGTTTGTTGGGCTAATGCGCTACGCGGAACTCGGCGTCGTCGCAGAGTTCGTCCAGTACCAGGGCATCGGGCTCTTCGCCAAAGCGCCAGTAGACCATCAGCACAATGATTTTCAGGTCATCCAGCGCCAGCGGATCGCCCGGCGAGGCCATGGCCCGGTCAATGACAATTTCCCGCATGGGCGGCGGCAACACACCGGAAGATTCCAGAAAACTCACGAAACCCAGGGTTTGCGCGCCCAGGTGTTCCTGCTCTGCCACCGAGTAGACGCGCAGGCTGCCGGCGGACTGGGTCCGGAAGCCGGGCGGGGCGCTTGCCGCTGACCCGGAGGGCGGGCCGATCCGGGTGTTTTGCGCGGCGATGTTCAGGCCGTTGAGCCAGGCCAGCGCGGCCTGGATTTCTTCCGCTTCAAACCCGACCGCGGTGAGTTTGCGGCTCAAGTGGGGCAACTCGGGGCAAGCGTCTGCCTGCCAATAATTTTCGTAAACGTACACCAGCACTTCAAACATGTGCCCAATATAACGCAGATACGGCCGGCTGCGGCTGCGCCCCCTGATGCCCCCCGGTTCAGCCGCAGGCCATGCGCTGAAACAGCCCGCCCGGCAGCCTGGCGACCTCGCCCGCCATTTCAAGCGTCAGCAATTGCGCCTGCAACGGGGCCGTTTCCAGCCCGGTGCGTGCCTGCAGCGCGTCCAGACTGACCGCATCGAACCCCATCGCTGACAATAGAGGGGGTTCGGCCGGCGCCGCATCTGCCCCCGTGCTGGCGGTGGGTTTTGCAGCGGCATAAGGTCGTTTCAGCTCTTCCAGCACATCCTGTGCCGACTCCACCAGCTTGGCGCCTTGCTTGATCAGCGCGTGGCAGCCACGCGACTGCGGCGCGTGGATGGAGCCGGGAATGGCAAACACGTCTTTGCCCTGTTCGGCGGCCAGGCGTGCGGTAATCAGCGAGCCCGACTTCAGCGCGGCTTCGACCACCAGGGTGCCTTGCGACAACCCGGAGATGAGGCGGTTGCGCTTGGGGAAATTGCTCGTCAGCGGCGGTGTGCCCAGAGGGAACTCGCTGATGATCAGGCCTTGTTGTGCAATGCGGTGGGCCAGGTCCAGGTGTTGTTTCGGATACACCCGGTCCAGCCCGGTACCGACGACGGCCAGGGTTGTTCCGCCGCCCAGCAGCGCGCCGTCGTGCGCGGCGCCGTCCACCCCCAGCGCCAATCCCGAAACCACACAGAGACCGGCACCGCCGAAAACCCTGGCAAATTGCCGGGCATTGGCCTCGCCTTGCGGTGTGGGGTTGCGGCTGCCGACGATGGCGAGATAAAGCGCTCGGTCTTCAGTCGCCGCTTGTGCCCATGGATCGAGCGTGCCGAGCATATAAAGCATGGAAGGCGGGTCTTCGATGTCGAGCAGCGCTGCCGGATACCCGGCATCGCCCAGCGTCACAATGCGCCGGTTGTCGGCGGCTTGCAGCCAGTCCAGCGTGGTCTGCAACTGGGCGGCCAGTGCTTTGGGCTCGGTCTGCAGGGCGTCGGCCAGCCGTTCGGAGCCGAGCTGGCGCAGCGTGGCTGCACTTTGCTCAAAAATGGCTTGCGCCGAACCGAAAGCGGCCAGCAGTTTGCGCGCGGTTTCGTTGCCGACACCCGGCGTCAGCGACAGGCGCAGCCAGGCGCCGAGTTCATCTGCTTCCACGGATCGGCCGGCAGCAAGCGTCAGTTGGGATTGACGAAGCGGTCGCCTACTTTCACGCCGTCGCTGACTTGCAGCACCAGGGCGTAAGAAAGCTTGTCAAACGTGCGGAAGACAATCAGCAAACCATTGCGTTCGTTGGGCAGCCGGATTTGTGTTCTGGGCGAGTCGGTGCGGTCGGTGATTCGTTCACCGCTTTGCAAAATGGCCATCACATGGCCCCGCTCCAGGCCATCCTTGCTGCCGCGGTTGATCACGACCACTTGATTTCCGGTTGCATACCTTACCGCGCTGCCGTAAATCGAGACAATCTGCCCTTCGATCTGGGTGACCGGTGCGCGCGGCACGTAATTCAGAAGTTCACGCGGCGGCTCTGGCACCAGCCGGTCGCCGACCCGCATTTCTTCCTTGGCCACCACGATGTTGATCGTGGCCGGGACGTTTTCATTCGTGATATTGCCGTCTTTGTCCGTGACGCCGCTGGTCGATTCGCCGCGAACCAGCTCGGCTTTGCCGACAAACTGGGCTTCATAGCCCAACACTTCACCGGTGCCGGGGTCTTTCAGCGGCGTGGCATTGCGGAAAACGCGGTAGTTCACCGGCTCCCCTTTGGCATCGCTGAGGGGCTTGCCGCTGTCCTTGCTGGAGTAGACGCCACGCGCATAGGCGCGGTCACCGCGGCTTAGCAAAACCCGGCCTTCCTGGGCGGCCACAATGCGCGGCGCCGCGGCAAACACGGCCTCGTCCACGATCAGGGCTTCTGCCAGGAAGGGTTCGACCACCTGCGGCGACAAGGTGGGGATGGCTGCATCGGCCAGCGATTCGTATCGGGTGCGCGGAGAAACCCGCACGGTGCCGGGCGGCCCGTCGCTGGCGGCGGACTGGCGTGTCCGCAAGGTGGCGCGTCCGTTGGACTTGTCCAGAGACAACTGCTGGCCAGGGTAAATGCGATGCGGGTTACGAATGTCCTGCAGATTCATGCCCCACAACTCGGGCCAGCGCCACGGGCTTTTCAAAAACACCCCCGATATGGCCCACAAGGTGTCACCGCGCTTGACGGTATAGTCATCGGGCGCGTTGGGCGCCAGCTCACTCAAGGGCACGCCGGCTTGGGCCACCTGGCTGGCCGTGGCTTTCTGGCTGGCCGTGATGGGAGAATTCTGCGCGTGCAATCCCGCTGTTGACGCCAGCAGGGCCACGGCTATTGAAATTTGACTGAAACGACCAAAAATAGTTTGCATCTTGAGGCCCTTGGGGCTGGCACGGCTTGGAGTCCCTGGGGACTGTCCGCTGTGTTTTATCTTGATAAATCACTAGCGATTTTGTACTTAAGCCCTTGATTACGCAACGAATATGCGATTTTGCGACTGCCGGAATGCTGAAAATTGGCAAAAATTAGCGAAAATAGCGACATCTGATTGCCTGCCCCCATGACCCAACTGACCATTCTTCGATACCCCGATCCGCGTTTGCACACCGTGGCCCAGCCCGTCGCAGCGGTGGACGCGCGCATCCGGGCGCTTGTCGGCGACATGTTGACGACCATGTATGAGGCCCAGGGCATTGGCCTGGCCGCCAGCCAGGTGAATGTGCATGAGCAGTTGGTGGTGATCGATGTCAGCGAAGGCCGTGACCAGCCGCTGGTGCTGATCAACCCCGAAATTGTCTGGTCCAGTCCCGAGACGCAAGTCAATGACGAAGGCTGCCTGTCGGTGCCCGGCGTGTACGACGGCGTCGAGCGCGCCAGCGCGATCCGGGTGCAGGCGCTGGACCTGGGCGGAAATTTGCAGACCCATAACGCCGACGGCTTGCTGGCCGTATGCATCCAGCACGAGCTGGACCACTTGATGGGCAAGGTGTTTGTCGAGTACCTGTCGCCGCTCAAACGCAATCGCATCAGAAGCAAAATGCTCAAGCAGAAGAAAGACGACGAGCGCGAAGAGGCACGCTGAGCCCTGGTTCAGCTTATTTTTTTCGGGTCATCATCAGTTCTCGGCCATCGGCGAAAATACGCCGATGCGCATCATTTTTGCCGGTACCCCCGAATTCGCCCGTGTGGCGTTGGCGCAACTCCATGCTGCAGGTTTTGAAATTCCTCTGGTTCTGACTCAGCCTGACCGCCCGGCCGGGCGCGGCCTGAAGCTGCAAGCGTCACCTGTCAAACAGTTTGCACTGACCAAAGGCCTCCCTGTTGCCCAGCCGCGCAGCCTGCGGCTCGATGGCAAATACCCCGACGACGCTGCCGCCGCGCGCGTTGCGATTGAGGCGGCACGGGCCGACGCCATGGTGGTCGCCGCTTATGGCCTGATTCTGCCGCAGTGGGTGCTGGATATGCCGCGGCTGGGTTGTTTCAACATCCATGCCTCGCTGCTGCCGCGCTGGCGCGGGGCGGCGCCCATCCACCGCGCGATCGAAGCGGGCGACCTGCAGACCGGTGTCACCATCATGCAGATGGATGCCGGATTGGACACGGGCGACATGCTGCTGGCAGAGGCCCTGCCGATCACGCCACAGGACAGCACGGGCCGCCTGCATGACCGGCTGGCGCTGCTGGGCGGGCGCTTGATCGTCGAGGCGCTGGAGCTGGCGGCCTGCGGCGGCTTGCGGCCGGTCAAGCAGCCCGAAACGGGTGTGCGCTATGCCCGCAAGATTGACAAACTGGAGGCGGTGGTCGACTGGACCCAGCCGGCTGAAGTGATTGGCCGACGGATACGGGCCTTCGACCCATTTCCCGGCGCCCACACCTCGCTCGGCGGCGAAACCATCAAACTCTGGTGTTATGAAATTGAGAGCGACTCGCGCCCGTCCGGTGTGGACTGCGGCACGATTTTGTCTGTCAATGGGGCCGGTGTGCGCGTCGCCTGCGGCCAGGGCGCGCTGCGCCTGACCGAACTGCAGCGCGCCGGCGGCAAACGCCTGAACGTGGCCGACTTCCTGCGCGGCTTCGAGCTCGCACCTGGCATGACTTTTGGAAAGTGAGCCTTCAGTGTTCCTGCGCTCCTCTCATTACCGCCATCCTGAATTCCGCCAGGGGACACGCGACATGCTCGCGGCGGCGCCTGGCTTTGCCGCCTGGGGCCTGATGACCGGTGTGACCATGGTCAAGTCCGGCCTGAGCGTGTGGGAAGCCACGCTGATGACAGTGCTGGTGTATGCCGGTAGCGCACAACTGGCCGCCCTCCCGCTGCTCGTGGCGGGCGCGCCTGTGTGGGTGATCCTGTTCGCCGCCTTTTGCGTGAACCTGCGCTTCGTGGTGTTCAGTGCCCATCTGCGCGCCTACATGATGCACTTGCCCCGGTGGGAGCGCCTGCTTACCGGTTTTCTGACCACGGATCTGAGCTATGTCCTGTTCGTGCGGCGCTTTCCTGCACCCGGCCCCGCGCCTCGCGCAGCAGGCCTACCTGGCGGGCAACTGCGGCCTTGGTTGGGCCAACTGGGTGGCCAGCAGCCTGATCGGCGTGGCCCTGGCCAGCTTCATCCCGACCACCTGGGGCCTGGGGTTTGCCGGCATTCTGGCGCTGCTCGGCATCTCCTTTTCCTTGACCACCAGCCGCCTGCGTGTCGTTTCGGCAGTCGTCGCCGGTGTGGTCGCCGTGGCGGCCTTTGCCCTGCCGCTCAAGCTCAATATCCTGGTGGCCATCGCAGCCGCAGTCGCCGTGTGCCTGATGTTTGAAAAGCCGGCCCTGCCGGCCGCGGTCAAGCCCTCCGGCTCAGAAGATACCGTATGAACAAGACCGATCTCTGGACGGTGTCCACCATTGTCTGCCTGGCGCTGGTGACCGTCATCACGCGCGCCTTCTTTTTCCTTTCCAGCAAACCCTGGACACTGCCCGCCTGGGCCCGGCGCGGCCTGGACTATGCACCGATTGCCGCGCTGGCGGCCGTCATCCTGCCCGAAATCGTCATGACGCAAGGCCACCTCATCAGCACCTGGCAAGACGCGCGGCTGTTCGGGGCGGTGGCGGGCGCCGCCTGGTTTTTCTGGCGCAAAGGTGTGCTCGGCACCATTGTTGCCGGCATGGCCGTCTATTTGCCCTTGCATCTCGGATGGGGCTGGTAAGGGCGATAGCCTCCCAGGCCGCTTCTACAATGGCCGCCACCTCACCGACAACTTCCCGCCATCTTTACGAGCTTTCATGAAATTCATCCGCTTCTCCGATCTCTGCGCCCAGGGCCTTGTCAAGGGCCGGCGCGTGTTCATCCGCGCCGACCTCAATGTGCCGCAGGACGACGCCGGCCGCATCACCGAAGACACCCGTATCCGCGCCTCGATTCCCTGCATCCGGATGGCGCTGGACGCCGGGGCCGCGGTGATGGTGACTTCGCACCTGGGCCGCCCGACCGAAGGGCAGTTCAGACCCGAAGATTCCCTGGCCCCGGTGGCCAAACGCCTGGGCGAGCTGATGCAGCGCGAGGTGCCGCTGCTGGCCGGTTGGGTGGACGGCGTTGCCGTGCAGCCCGGCCAGCTCGTGCTGCTGGAAAACTGCCGCATCAACCCCGGCGAGAAGAAGAACGACGCGGCGCTGGCCCGCAAAATGGCCGCGCTTTGCGATATTTTCGTGCATGACGCCTTTGGCACCGCACACCGCGCCGAGGCTTCGACCTACGGCATTGCGCAGTTCGCCAAAACGGCTTGCGCCGGTCCCTTGCTGGCGGCGGAAATGGACGCCATCGCCAAAGCGCTGGCCAACCCGAAGCGCCCGCTGGTGGCGATTGTCGCCGGCAGCAAGGTGTCGACCAAGCTGACCATCCTCAAAAGCCTGGCCGGCAAGGTGGACCAACTGATTGTGGGCGGCGGCATTGCCAACACCTTCATGCTGGCCGGCGGCTTGGGCATCGGCAAGAGCCTGGCCGAGCGGGAACTGCTGGGCGAGGCCAAAGCGGTCATGGCGGCGATGAAGGCGCGTGGCGCCGAAGTGCCGATTCCCACCGACGTGGTCACCGCCAAAGAGTTCAAGGCCGATGCGAGCGCCGTCGTCAAAGCCGCCACCGAGGTGGCGGACGACGACCTGATTTTGGACATCGGGCCGCAAACGGCAAAAAAACTCGCCGAGCAACTGATGGCCGCAGGCACCATTGTCTGGAACGGCCCGGTCGGTGTGTTCGAGTTTGCCGCCTTCGAAGGCGGCACCAAAACCATCGCCAGAGCCATTGCCGCCAGCCAAGCCTTCAGCATCGCCGGCGGCGGCGACACGCTGGCGGCCATCGCCAAGTACGGCATTGAAAAAGACGTGGGTTACATCTCCACTGGCGGCGGCGCTTTTCTGGAAGTGCTCGAAGGCAAGACCTTGCCGGCGTTCGAGATTCTCGCGAAACGGGCCGCAGCGTAGGCGCCCGGACCGCCGAGCGCGCGCCGCTGATAACCGGGATGCGACCCATTCCGGCGCAAAATGCTTCATTGCAGACCGATGCAAGCGCCTGACGGTGAACTTGAGACCTCATAACCCCCCCTGGAGACCCCCCCATGCAACGTTGCGCCACCAAAATTGTTGCCACCCTCGGCCCTGCTTCCTGCGATCCGGCGCTGCTGGAAAAAATGATTCGTGCCGGGGTCAACGTGGTGCGCCTGAATTTCAGCCACGGCACGGCCCAGAACCACATTGACTGGGCCGGCGTGGTGCGTGAAGCCGCTCAGCGGGCCGGGCGCGAGGTGGCCATCATGGCCGACTTGCAGGGGCCCAAAATCCGAGTCGGCAAATTTGCCGGCGGCAAGGTCATGCTCGAGCCCGGCGCCAAATTCGTGCTGGATGCCTCGCGCACGGAGCCCGGCGACATCAAGGGCGTGGGGCTGGACTACAAGGAACTGCCGCGTGATGTCAAGGCAGGCGACACCCTGCTGCTCAACGACGGCCTGATCGTGCTGATGATCGATGCGGTGCGCGGCGAAGAAGTCCACACCACGGTCAAGCTGGGCGGCGTGTTGTCCAACAACAAGGGGATCAACAAAAAGGGCGGCGGGCTGACGGCGCCGGCGCTGACCGCCAAGGACATGGAAGACATCAAGACCGCGATGAGTTTCCAGGCCGACTATGTCGCGGTGAGTTTCCCCCAAAACGCCACCGACATGGAAATGGCGCGTCAGTTGTGCAATGTGGCCGCCGCGCCCTACAAACACAAGCCGGGGCTGATTGCGAAGATCGAGCGTGCCGAGGCCATTCCGAAGCTCGAGGAAATTCTCCAGGTCAGCGACGGCATCATGGTCGCGCGCGGCGACCTGGCGGTGGAGGTTGGCAATGCCGCGGTGCCGGCGCTGCAAAAACGCATGATCAAGCTCGCCCGCATCCACGACAAAGTCGTCATTACCGCCACGCAGATGATGGAAAGCATGGTCCTGCATCCCGTGCCGACGCGGGCCGAGGTCAGCGATGTCGCCAACGCGGTGCTCGACGGCACCGACGCCGTGATGCTGAGCGCCGAAACCGCCGCCGGCAAATACCCGCTGGAGACGATCGAAGAGATGGCCAACATCTGCCTGGAAGCCGAGAAAGCCGAATACGCGGAGCTGGATGCCGACTTCACCGGCAAAACCTTTGTCCGTATCGACCAGTCGATTGCCATGGGCGCACTGTTCACGGCGCACCACCTGGGCGCCAAGGCCATCGTGGCCCTGACCGACAGCGGCTCCACGCCGCTGTGGATGAGCCGTCACAACATCCGTGTGCCGATTTACGCGTTGACGCCGCGTCTGGCGACGCAGCGCAAGATGGCGCTGTACCGCAATGTGCGCCCGCTGCTGATGGACACCAGCGCCGACCGCGACACTGCGCTGGGCCAGGCCGAGGGCCATTTGCTGCGCCGGGGCATTGTGCAAAGCGGCGATGTCTACGCCATCACCTGCGGCGAGCCCATGGGTGCGCCGGGCGGCACCAATATGCTCAAAATCTGCCGCGTTGCTTGATGAAATCAAGGGCTCACCCAATGCCCGCGGGCGCAGACAGGGATTAAAAATGGAGCGACTTATTTGTGTCGGCAGGGCCGGGCGCAGCGGCTAAAATGAGGGCAGTTACCACCCAGTTACCAACCTTTTCCGGGGATATTTTATGGCACTCGTTTCCATGCGCGAGCTGCTGGACCATGCGGCAGCTCACAGCTACGGCATTCCGGCTTTCAACGTCAACAACCTGGAGCAGGTCACCGCCATCATGCAGGCGGCCGACGAGGTCAATGCCCCGGTCATCATGCAGGCCAGCGCCGGCGCCCGCAAATACGCCGGCGAAGGTTTTCTCAAGCACCTGATCCAGGCGGCAGTCGAAAGCTACCCGCACATTCCGGTGGTCATGCACCAGGACCACGGCCAGAGTCCCGATGTCTGTCGCGGCGCGATTTCGCTGGGCTTCAGCTCGGTCATGATGGACGGCTCCTTGAAGGCCGACGGCAAGACGATTGCCGACTATGACTACAACATCGACGTGACGCGCCAGGTCGTGGAAATGGCGCACGCCACCGGCGTCTCGGTCGAGGGCGAGCTCGGCTGCCTGGGCAGCCTGGAAACCATGAAGGGCGACAAGGAAGACGGCCACGGCACCGACGCCGTGATGACCCACGACCAGTTGCTGACCGATCCCGAGCAGGCCGCCGATTTCGTCAAGCGCACCCAGCTCGATGCGCTGGCCATCGCCATCGGCACCAGCCACGGCGCCTACAAGTTCACGCGCAAGCCCACGGGCGACATTCTGGCGATCGAACGCATCAAGGAAATCAACCGCCGCATTCCCAACACCCACCTGGTCATGCACGGCTCGTCCAGCGTGCCGCAGGATTTGCTGGCCATCATTCGCCAGTACGGCGGCGACATGAAGGAAACCTACGGCGTGCCGGTCGAAGAGATCCAGAAGGCCATCCAGTTCGGTGTGCGCAAGATCAACATCGACACCGACATCCGCCTGGCGATGACGGCTGCGGTACGAAAATTCATGGCTGAAAACCCAAGCAAATTCGATCCGCGCGAATGGCTCAAGCCTGCCACCGCGGCCGCCAGGGCCATCTGCAAGCAGCGCTACATCGAGTTCGGCTGCGAAGGCCAGGCCGGCAAGATCAAGGGCGAGACGCTCAGCGTCGTGGCCGCCAAATACGCCAGGGGCGAGCTGGCGCAAGTGGTGCATTGAGCGGAAGGGTTGCTTTGGGCCAGCGGCTTGCCGAAGGGGGGCCGGGTGGCATAATTGCCGTACACATCGAAGGTGTATCAGCATGAACACACGAACCAATATTGTTCTGGACGACGAACTGGTCGCCCAAGCCATGGCCCGCGCCCGGGTCACCACCAAAAAAGCGGCCGTGGAAGCCGCGTTGCGCGCCTACGTGAGGGCGCCGGACTATTCAGGATTGCTGGCGCTGGCGGGTTCGGGCGTGATTGCAGACGACTACGACCCCAAAGCCTTGTTTACCCACCCGCGTTATTCAGAGTCACTGGAAATCCCTCTTTCCGTGGCTGAGTCGCAAGCCGCTTGGCCCAAGCCGGTGAGCGCGCCTAAAGCGAAGCCGCGCGCTAAAAAAGCACCTGCGACCAAGCGCCCATGATTGCGGACTCATCGGCGTGGATTGCACTGCTGCGGGCGACCGGGTCGCCGGTTGATTTGCGACTGCAACAAGCGATACGCACCGGTGAGACATTGCTTATGCCGGAGGTCGTTTATCGGGAAGTGCTTCAAGGCGCACCCACGCCACGGCATTTCGTGCTGTTGCAGGCCCGACTCGACGCGGTACCCTTGTTCACGCCCGAAGACGCTCGAAACCTTGCCAGCCAGGCTGCCATGCTCTATGCCCGTTGCCGCTGGCAAGACATCACTATTCGCAGCCCCAATGATTGTCTGATTGCCGCTTGCGCGATTGAAGCGGGCGAGCCCTTGCTTCACGCCGACCGTGATTTCATCACTCTCGCCACCATCGACAAGCGCCTGCAACTTCTATGACCTCACTTCACACATCCTCCCTCGAAAGCCTGCCCCTGCTCGCCCGCGGCAAAGTCCGCGACAACTACGCCGTGGGCCAGGACCGGCTGCTGATGGTCGCCAGCGACCGGCTCAGCGCCTTTGACGTGATCATGGGCGAGGCGATTCCCGGCAAGGGCGTGTTGCTCACGCAAATGGCCCTGTTCTGGTTCGACAGGCTGGGCCATATCTGCCCGAATCACCTGACCGGGGAAGCGCCTGAAAGCGTGGTGACGGCTGCGGAGGTACCGCAGGTCACGGGCCGCTCCATGCTGGTCAAGCGCCTCAAGCCGATTCCGGTCGAGGCCGTGGTGCGCGGCTATTTGGCCGGCAGCGGCTGGAAGGAATACCAGGAGAGCCAGTCGGTTTGCGGCGTGCCGCTGCCGTCGGGCTTGAAGAACGCCAGCAAGCTGCCCGAGCCGATTTTCACGCCGGCGGCCAAGGCGGCAGTCGGGGAGCATGACGAGAACATCAGCTACGAGCAGGTGGTGAAAGTCGTGGGCCCTGAGCTTGCCGCGCAGATCCGGGACATCAGCATCCGCATCTACAAGGAGGCGGCGGCGTTTGCCCTGACCAAGGGCATCATCATTGCCGACACCAAGTTCGAATTCGGCCTGGATGACAAGGGCACGCTGACCCTGATGGACGAGGTGCTGACGCCAGATTCCTCGCGCTACTGGCCGATGGAGGGGTATGCGCAGGCCCTTGCGCAAGGCGCGAACCCGCCCAGCTACGACAAACAGTTCGTGCGCGACTGGCTGGCGCAGACCCTGGTCAACGGCAAACCCTGGGACAAGACGCCGCCCGCACCCCGGGTGCCGCAGGACGTGGTCGAAAAAACCGCTGCCAAGTATCAGGAAGCGCTGGCGCGGCTGACGGCCTGACCGGCTCCTTGGTTTAAAATACGCGCAACTCAAGGAGCGTTGCAGCGAAACCCGGTTGAATCCCGGTTTCGTCAGGCTTGAGTGACAGCAGGTCGGCAGCGGCTTGCCTTTGCAACGGCGCTCACCTTTGATTCCCAAGGTGAGCGAATGTCCGAAATCCAAGTTCCCCCCATGAAGCTGTCCGGCCTGGAGCCGGTGACCATTGGCTCGGGCAGCCTGTTCGTCAACATTGGCGAGCGCACCAATGTGACGGGTTCCAAGGCCTTTGCCCGCATGATCCTCAATGGCGATTTCGAAGCCGCGCTCGTCGTCGCACGCCAGCAGGTCGAAAACGGCGCACAGATCATTGACATCAACATGGACGAGGCCATGCTCGACAGCCAGGCCGCCATGGTGCGTTTCCTGAATCTGATCGCCAGCGAGCCCGACATCGCGCGCGTGCCCATCATGATCGACAGCTCCAAGTGGAGCGTGATCGAGGCCGGCCTGCGCTGCATCCAGGGCAAGGGCATCGTCAACTCGATCTCGATGAAGGAGGGGCTGGCGCCTTTCAAGCACCAGGCCAGGCTGCTCAAGCGTTATGGGGCCGCCGCCGTGGTGATGGCCTTCGACGAAAAGGGCCAGGCCGACACTTACGAGCGCAAGATCGAAATCTGCGAACGCGCCTACCGCGTGCTGGTCGACGAGCTGGACTTTCCGCCCGAAGACATCATTTTCGATCCCAACATTTTTGCCATCGCGACCGGCATTGAAGAACACAACAACTACGCGGTGGACTTCATCAATGCGACGCGCTGGATCAAAGCCAACCTGCCCGGCGCCAAGGTGTCGGGCGGTGTCTCCAATGTGAGTTTCAGCTTCCGCGGCAACGACCCGGTGCGCGAGGCGATTCACACCGTGTTTCTGTACCACGCGATCCAGGCCGGCATGGACATGGGCATCGTCAACGCCGGCATGGTGGGGGTGTATGACGACCTGGAGCCGCTGCTCCGCGAGCGCGTCGAAGATGTGGTGCTCAACCGCACGCCAGTCTACAAGCCGGGCGAGCCCCCCCTGAGTCCCAGCGAGCGCCTGATCGAAGTGGCCGAAAGTGCGAAAAGCGGCGCCCGGGACGACAGCAGGAAAAACGAATGGCGCGCGCTGCCGGTGCGCCAACGGCTGTCGCACGCCCTGGTTCACGGCATGAATGAATACATCGTGCCCGACACCGAAGAGGTCTGGCAGGCCATCCAGGCCGAGGGCGGGCGGCCGCTGCATGTGATCGAAGGCCCGCTGATGGACGGCATGAACGTGGTCGGCGACCTGTTCGGCCAGGGCAAGATGTTTTTGCCGCAGGTGGTCAAGAGCGCGCGCGTGATGAAGCAGGCCGTGGCGCATCTGCTGCCCTATATCGAGGCCGAAAAGCTCAGCCTGGAAGCGGCTGGCGGCGACGTCAAGACCAAGGGCAAGATCATCATTGCCACCGTCAAAGGCGATGTGCATGACATCGGCAAGAACATCGTCACCGTGGTTTTGCAATGCAACAACTTCGACGTGGTCAACATGGGGGTGATGGTGCCCTGCCATGAAATTCTCGCGCGGGCCAAAATCGAAGGCGCCGACATCGTCGGCCTGTCCGGCCTGATCACGCCGAGCCTCGAGGAAATGCAGTATGTGGCCGGAGAGATGCAGAAGGACGACCATTTCCGCATCAAAAAAATTCCGCTGATGATTGGCGGCGCCACCACCAGCCGGGTGCATACGGCGGTAAAAATTTCTCCGCACTACGAAGGCCCGGTGGTGTACGTGCCCGATGCCTCGCGCAGCGTCGGCGTGGCGCAAAGCCTGCTGTCGGACCAGGCGGCCAAATACATTGACGAGATCAAGAGCGATTACGACAAGGTGCGCACCCAGCACGCCAACAAAAAGCAGACGCCGATGTGGCCTTTGCCGAAGGCGCGGGCGAACAGGACGCCGATTGACTGGGCGAGCTACACGCCGCCCGTTCCCAAGTTCATTGGCCGGCGCGTGTTCAAGAATTTTGACTTGGCGGAACTGGCGAACTACATCGACTGGGGGCCCTTCTTCCAGACCTGGGACCTGGCGGGTCCGTTCCCGGCGATTCTCAAAGACGAGGTGGTCGGAACCGAGGCGGTGCGCGTGTACGCCGATGCCCAGCGCATGCTCAAGCGCCTGATCGAGGGGCGCTGGCTGACGGCCAGCGGCGTCATCGGCCTGTACCCGGCCAACAGTGTCGGCGACGACATCGAGATCTACACCGACGAATCGCGCAGCGAAGTGGCGATGACCTGGTACGGCCTGCGCCAGCAGACCGAGAAAACTGCTGTGGGTGGTGTGATGCGGCCCAGCCGCTGCCTCGCCGATTTTGTCGCCCCGAAAGATTCGAAAATCGGGGACTACATCGGCTTGTTCGCGGTGACGGCGGGCCTGGGCACCGAGAAAAAAGAAAAGTACTTCGCCGACGACCATGACGACTACTCGTCCATCATGCTGAAGGCTCTGGCTGACCGTCTCGCCGAGGCCTTTGCCGAGGCCATGCACAAACGGGTGCGGCAGGACTTGTGGGGCTATGCGCCGACCGAAACGCTGACCGCCGACGAGTTGATCGGCGAAAAATACCAGGGCATACGCCCGGCGCCCGGCTACCCGGCCTGTCCGGATCACAGCGTCAAGAAAGACATGTTCGAGTTGCTCCAGGCCGGCGATATCGGCATGGCGCTGACGGAAAGCCTGGCCATGACGCCGGCCGCCAGCGTCAGCGGCTTTTACCTGAGCCATCCCGACAGCGTGTACTTCAACGTCGGCAAGATTGGCGACGACCAGTTGCAGGACCTCGCCAAGCGCCGCGGCGCCAAAGCCGAGGAGTTGCAACGCTTGCTGGCGCCGAACCTGTAGGGCTGTTGCAGGGGTTGCCTGCACGTTTCAGGTGAACAGGCGGACCGGCCCACGTTTTCACGGCGGCTTGACCCGACAAGGCGCCGTGTTTACAAAAATACACAGCGCGTTGCCTTGTCGTGTGTACTTTTTTGCTGTCACAGGCGTTAATGGAGCAGGCGCAGGGGGTTTGTCTTGTGCAGGGGTTGGCGCCTCTGTTTGCGCACCCGCTTGCGAATCGGTTTTATCAGGAGGGCAAATGCCATGAATACATCCTTCGAGAACGTCCAGCCCGGTCAGCAACCGGGCGCATCGGCCAGCAAGCCCTTGTGGGCCGCTGTCGGCATTCTGGGTGTCGCCGTACTTGCCATGGGCGGCGCCATGCTTTACCAGCAGCGCACCCCAGCGCCTGTGGCGACGGTGGCCCCGGCGGCGCAGCAAGTCCCGCCCCAAGTCGCTGCGGCTGCGGCAACCGGCAGCGCTGCGGATGACCTGGTTGCAAAACCTGTTGCCGCCGCCAAGCCTGCGCCCGCACCTGCACCTGCCCCAAAAGTTGTCAAGCCAACGCCCAAACCCGCGCCCGCGCCGATCTACGCGGGTGTTTCACCAGCCCCTTCGCCGGCGCCCGTGGCGGTTGCTCGGGTGTGTGCCGTATGCGGTGCCGTCGAATCAGTCACACCCGTGGAGCGCTCGACCAAGCCTGCCGGTGTCGGCGTTGGGGCCGTCGCCGGCGGCGTCCTGGGCGCGGTCCTGGGCAACCAGGTCGGTCACGGGAACGGTCGCGCAGCGGCCACTGTTCTGGGTGCGGTCGGAGGCGGTTTTGCCGGCAATGCGATTGAAAAAAATGTCCGCAAGGAAACGGTTTACCAGGTCGGCGTGCGCATGGAGGACGGCACACACCGCGTTGTCGAAGTCACCCAGGCGCCCAGCGTGGGCAGCCGCGTCACGCTGGAGGGATCAAGCATTCGCACCAGCGATGGCGTCACTTACAGTGCGCCGGCACCGGTCGCCCCAAGGGTGACCCAGCCCCAACCCATCGATCAGGGGCAATAAGCCTGGAAAACCGCAGTTGGCCCCGCTTGCAAGCACTGCGGCGGGGGACTGACGGTGTGGCGGCATCGTGCTGTTCAGTGTGCCGCCTTGAGCGCCCGGCGGTACTGCACCGCTTCCGCCACATGCGTGACCTGCACCGCCTGCGCGCCGGCCAGGTCGGCAATGGTTCTGGCGACCTTCAGGCAGCGGTGAATGCCGCGGCCTGACCAGCCCAGCCGCGCCGCGGCGGTATTTAAAAACTTCGCCGCGGCATCGTCGAGCTGGCACTGGGTGTCAATGGCTTTTCCTTGAAGCGCCTGATTGCTGCTGCCCTGGCGGCCCAGCGCGCGCTCGCGCGCGGCGGCGACACGCTGGCGGATGCCGTCCGTGCTTTCGCCGGGTGGGGCATTGACCAGCTCGTCGGCTGTCAGCGCGCCCACTTCCACGTGCAGGTCAATGCGGTCCAGCAGCGGGCCGCTGAGTTTGCCCTGGTAACGCGAGACCTGATCCGGCGAGCAGCGGCAGGCACGCAGGCTGGAGCCGAGGTAGCCGCAGGGGCAGGGGTTCATCGCGCCGACCAGTTGAAAGCGCGCCGGAAACTCGGCGCGATGCGCCGCGCGCGAAATGGTGATGGTGCCCGACTCCAGCGGCTCGCGCAGCGCTTCGAGCGCGGCTCTCGGAAACTCCGGCAGCTCGTCAAGAAAAAGAACGCCCCGGTGCGCCAGGGAAATCTCCCCCGGCCGGGGCGGCGAACCGCCGCCGACGAGTGCCACGGCGCTTGCCGTATGGTGCGGCGAGCAGGTGGGCCGGACTGCCCACTGATCGAGCGAAAACCGGCCGCCCAGCGAGGCGATGGCGGCGCTTTCAAGCGCCTCTTCGGTGCTCATGGCCGGCAACAGGCCGGCAAAACGCTGGGCCAGCATTGACTTGCCTGAGCCCGGCGCGCCCATCATCAACAGGCTGTGACCGCCGGCCGCGGCAATCTCCAGCGCCCGCTTGGCGGCGGCCTGGCCTTTGACATCGGCCAGATCGAGGTAGGGTGCGGGGTGCTGCCGCACGCTGGGGTGCATCCGGGTCCAGCCATCCATCGCTTCGGGGACGGCATCGCCGGGCAGAAACTGCCTGACCACATCGAGCAGGTGGCGGGCACGGTAGACCTCGGCATCCGGCACCAGCGCGGCTTCCTGGGCGCTGCCCTCGGGCAGCACCAGCTTGGGCTTGGCCTGGCGGGCGCCCGGAACCGGCAGCGCCAGACTCATGGCCAGCGCGCCGCGGATGGGGCGCAGCTCGCCGCCCAGTGACAGCTCGCCGGCAAACTCGTAGCCTTCCAGCTTGCGCGTGTCGATCTGGCCGCTGGCGGCCAGAATGCCCAGCGCGATCGGCAGGTCGAAACGGCCGGAGTCCTTGGGCAGGTCGGCCGGGGCCAGATTGACGGTGATGCGTTTGTTGCCGGGAAATTCCAGACCGGTGTTCTGAATGGCCGAGCGCACCCGCTCCCGCGCTTCCTTGACCTCGGTCTCCGCCAGTCCCACCAGCGTGAAACTCGGCAGTCCGTTGGCCAGATGCACTTCGACACACACCGGATGGGCTTGCATGCCGAGCAAGGCACGGCTTTGCACTAAAGATAAGTTCATGGCCTGTTTCTCCTTGATGCACCATAACGGAGCAGATGTTTTGCGTTAATGTGGTGCATTTCTTGTATTTCTTGTATTTATTTCCGTGCAAGTTTGGCACGCTCCATGCTAAGTAACCGCGTCGTCAACTTTACTACCGGAGAACTTATGAAGCGTGCAACAAAATCTGCCCTCGTCCTGTCTACTTTGATGGCGGCTACCGCAGCCATGGCGCAAGCCAAAGCGCCGGAGCCTGACTCCACCCTGTCGTACAACGTGGGCGTTGTCTCTGATTACCGTTTTCGCGGCATTCGGCAGACCTCGGGCAAGCCTGCTGTCCAGGGGGGTGTGGATTTCGCGCACAAAAGCGGCTTTTACCTCGGTGCCTGGGGCTCCAATGTCAAGTGGGTCAAGGAAGTCAACGGCGCGACCAAGGGCTCTTATGAAGTCGATCTGTACGGCGGCTACAAAGGTGCAATCACCCCCAGCCTGAATTATGACCTCGGCATCATCACCTACCAGTACCCGGGCAACAATTCGGGCGTGGCCAACGCGACCTATACCAATGCCGTCGCAGCCGGCGCCTATGGCAACGCCAGCACCACGGAATATTATGGCGCGCTGACCTATGGCGTTGCGACGCTGAAATACAGCCGCAGCGCCGGGCGGTTCCTGGGCAACCTGAACAGCTCGGGCAGCAGTTACCTGGACCTCAGTGCCAACTTCGACCTGGGCAATGGCTTTACCCTGACGCCGCACCTGGGCCACCAGCGTGTCCGGAACCAGAACAACACCAATGCCATCACGGGCGAAGTCAAAACCGGCAACGCCGCCAACTACACGGACTACGCGCTGACGCTTGCCAAAGACCTGGGCAACGGCCTGACGGTCAGCGCCACCGCCATGGACACGAACGCCAAAAAAGGCGGCTTTTACACCGACCTGAAGAACAAATTCATTGCTGACAGCGCCTTCGTGGTCGGTCTGAAATACACCTTCTGAACAACGTTCCACTTTTGAGGAGAACACATGAAACTCGTAACGGCCATCATCAAACCGTTCAAGCTGGACGAAGTGCGCGAGGCGCTGTCCGGCATTGGCGTACAAGGCATCACCGTCACCGAGGTCAAGGGTTTCGGTCGCCAGAAAGGCCACACCGAGCTCTACCGCGGCGCTGAATACGTCGTGGACTTTCTGCCCAAGGTCAAGATCGAGGCGGCGGTGTCCGACGAGCTGGTTGACCGGGTCATTGAAGCGGTCGAAGGCGCAGCCCGCACCGGAAAGATCGGCGACGGCAAGATATTCGTCTACAACCTGGAGCAGGTCGTGCGCATCCGCACCGGGGAAACCGGCAAAGAAGCGCTGTAAGGCGCAAACCCCTAAAGAGAACACCCCTATGAAAAAACTACTTGCCTCCTTGGCCTTGGGTCTCAGTCTGCTCACCGGTGCTGCTGCCGTGCTGGCACAGGCACCCGCCGCCTCCGAAACCGCGGCACCGGCGGCTGCCGCCCCTGCCGCCTCCGCCACCCCTGCCGCCGTGGCTGCACCGGTTGCCGCTATCGCTGCCGCCGCGCCGGCCCCGGTCCCCAACAAGGGCGACACCGCCTGGATGATGGTCTCGACCTTGCTCGTCATCCTGATGACCATTCCCGGCCTGGCCTTGTTCTACGGCGGCCTGGTGCGCAGCAAAAACATGTTGTCGGTGCTGATGCAGGTCATGGTCACCTTCTCGATGATCGTGGTGCTGTGGTTCATCTACGGCTACAGCCTGGCCTTCACCGAAGGCAATGCCTTTTTTGGCGGATTCGACCGGCTGTTCATGAAGGGTGTCTGGGACAACGTCGCCGGCACCTTTGCCAACGGTGCGACCTTCAGCAAGGGCGTTGTGATTCCTGAAATCGTTTTTGCAGCCTTCCAGGCTACTTTTGCCGCCATCACCTGCACGCTGATCGTCGGCGCGTTTGCCGAACGCATCAAGTTTGCCGCCGTGCTGATGTTCATGGTCCTGTGGTTCACCTTCAGCTATGCGCCGATGGCGCACATGGTGTGGTTCTGGATGGGTCCCGACGCCTACACGGCCAAGGAAGTGGCCGATGCCATGAGCGCCAAAGCCGGCTACATCTGGCAGTCGGGGGCGCTTGATTTTGCCGGCGGCACGGTGGTGCATATCAACGCCGCCATGGCCGGCCTGGTCGGTGCCTACATGGTGGGCAAGCGCATCGGCTACGGCAAGGAAGCCATGGCGCCGCACAGCCTGACACTGACCATGGTCGGTGCGGCCTTGCTGTGGGTCGGCTGGTTTGGTTTCAATGCGGGTTCTGCGTTGGAAGCCAATGGTTTTGCGGCGCTGGCCTTCATCAACACCTTCGGCGCCACCGCCGCGGCCGTGCTGGCCTGGTGTGTCGGCGAAGCACTGATGCGCGGCAAGGCGTCCATGCTGGGTGCGGCCTCCGGTGCGGTGGCCGGTCTGGTGGCGATCACGCCGGCGGCCGGCAACGTCGGCATCGGCGGCGGCCTGGTCATCGGGCTGGCCGCAGGTTTTGCCTGCCTCTGGGGTGTCAACGGGCTGAAGAAACTGCTGGGCGCGGACGACTCGCTCGACGTGTTCGGCGTGCATGGCATCGGCGGTATCCTGGGCGCCTTGCTGACCGGCGTGTTCAATTCCCCCAGCCTGGGCGGACCCGGCTATGTGGCCGACTGGGTCACGGCGACCATGGTGACGGCGGCGGACTACTCCATCGTTGCCCAGGTCTGGATACAGCTCAAGGCGGTTTTGATTACCATCGTGTGGTCGGGTGTGGTGTCCTTCATCGCCTACAAGGTGGTGGACCTGACCATCGGTCTGCGAGTGAGTGAAGAAGACGAGCGCGAAGGCCTCGACATCACCTCGCACGGCGAGACAGCCTACAGCCGTTAAATCAGTTGGGATAAATAGCGAGAGTCTCCTTTGAATGTTGGGCCCGCAAGAACCCCGGTTCTTGCGGGCCTTTTTTTGTCCCGCTGAACCCGCCGCTTGCCAAGGCGTGCGAAGCGCAGCTTGCGGCACGGCATCGGGCGGATACTTGGTCCGATGCACAATGGCAGCAGGAGATCTGCCCATGAGCTGAAAAACAAGCGATTCGAACCGTACCCCTGGATGGCCTGGGCGCCCGTGTGTTGGCCAGGTGAATCAATGGGTGCATAGATGAACAGTCGGACGGAGTGCGTGCAATGAACTGGCAGACGGTGGTGGCGCAGCCCAGCGAATTGGGCGAATCGCCTTTCTGGCACCCGGACGAGCAGATGCTTTACTGGGTGGATATCGCGGGCAAAAAAATCCATCGCAGCAATGGGCTCATGGGCACCGTGCAAAGCTGGGCCATGGCCGCTCCGCATGACGTGGAGCCGGGCTGCATCGCGCCTGCGCGCAGTGGCGGGCTCGTCATGGCTCTGCGCGATGGCATCTACCGTGCGCGGGCCTGGGGCGGTGCGCTGGAGAAGCTGGCTGACGCCGCGCACGACCCGCGAACCACCCGCTTTAACGACGGTAAATGTGATCCACTGGGCCGCTTCTGGGCCGGCACCCTCTACGAGCCGCGCGATGCGCGCAATGCGGCGCTGTATTGCCTGGACGTCAGGGGTGGCCGCGCGCCACTGTTGGAACACATGGCTGGCGACGCCACCGTGGGCAACGGCCTGGCCTGGTCGGGCGACTGTAAAACCCTGTACTGGGCCGACACGACCGCCCATGTCATCCATGCCTGGGACTGGGACGCCACCGGCAACACCCTGGTCCGGCAGCGCGTGTTCCGGCAATTCCCGCCCAAGCCCCCCGGCTGGCATGCCGGCATGCCGGGTTATGGTGGACGGCCCGACGGCGCGGCGGTGGACAGCGAAGGCAACTACTGGGTGGCCATGTACGAGGGCCGGCGCGTGCTCAAGCTGTCCCCTGGCGGTGAGCTGCTGGCCGCTATTGCCACGCCGGTGCCGTGCCCGACCATGGTATGTTTTGGCGGCGACGACCTGCAGACGCTGTACCTGACCACGGCCCGCCATGGCCGCCCGGCCGCGGAGCTTGAAGCGATGCCGCAGTCGGGCTGCGTGTTTGCCATGCGGGTGGACATATCCGGCTTGCCCGTCAACTTTTTCATGGACTGACGCTCGCCGTCTCGCACTGCCGTGCTGCTGCAAAAAAATCCCCGTTCGAAAAATCAAACCGCGCCAGTCTGCGCGCCCTTACCATCAAGGCCATGGATTCAGCGCTTCAATTGATCACCGACCGGGTGCGGGCGGCAGCGGCCGACGGCACTGCCTTGCGAATTCGCGGCAGTGGCAGCAAGGATTTTTACGGCGAACCCGCCGTGGGGGAACTGCTGGAAACAGCGCCGCTGAGAGGCATCACCAGCTACGAACCCACCGAACTGGTGGTGACGGCGCGGGCCGGCACCCCCCTGGCTGAACTGGAAGCCGTGCTGGCCGAACGCGGCCAGTGCCTGCCCTTCGAGCCGCCGCACTTTGGGCCGGGGACAACCGTGGGGGGCATGGTCGCTGCCGGCCTGAGCGGCCCGGCGCGCGCCAGTGTGGGTGCCGTGCGTGACTATGTGCTGGGCGTGACCCTGCTCAACGGCAAGGGTGAGTTGCTCACCTTCGGTGGCCAGGTCATGAAGAACGTGGCGGGCTACGACGTTTCCCGGCTGATGGTCGGCTCGCTCGGCACCCTGGGTTTGATTGCCGAGGTCAGCCTCAAGGTGCTGCCGATGGCGCCTGGCGAGGCCACGCTGAAGTTCGAGATGAGCCAGGCACAGGCGCTGGCGCAGCTCAATCGCTGGGGCGGGCTGCCGCTGCCGCTCAATGCCAGTTGCTGGGTGATGGATGCGGGTGTGCCCGCGCTTTACCTGCGCTTGCGCGGCGCCGTCGCGGCGGTGGATGCCGCCTGCCAGTCGCTGGGCGGCGAGCGCCAGGACAACGCGGCGGCGGCGCCCGACTGGACCCTGTGCCGCGACCAGCAACTGCCCTGGTTCCTGGAGCGGGGAAAGCGGGACCTGTGGCGCCTGTCCGTGCCGCAAACCGCGCCGGTGCTGGACCTGCCGGAGCCGCCTATTGTCGAATGGCATGGGGGATTGCGCTGGGTGCGCTCGGCGCCCGAAGATGCGCTACGCCTGCGCGAAGTCGCCGCCGGTGTGGGTGGGCACGCCACGCTTTTTATGGCTGGCAGCGCCCGTCCGCCTGGAGCTGAAGGCAGATTTGATGCCTTGAAACCGCCGCTGGACCGGATTCACCGGGAACTCAAGCGCCAGTTCGATCCGTCCGGCATTTTCAACCGCGGCCGCCTTTACCCCGACTTCTGATGCAAACCCATCTTTCCCCCGAATTCAAAAACAGCGCCGACGGCCAGGCCGCCGAGGCGATCCTGCGCAAGTGTGTGCATTGCGGCTTTTGCACCGCCACCTGCCCCACCTACCAGTTGCTCGGCGATGAGCTCGACGGACCGCGGGGCCGCATCTACCTGATCAAGCAGGTGCTGGAGGGCGACATGCCCACGCGCAAAACCCAACTGCACCTGGACCGCTGCCTGACCTGCCGCAACTGCGAGACCACCTGTCCCAGCGGCGTGCAATACGGCCACCTTGTGGATATCGGCCGCAAGCTGGTCGATGAGCGGGTGCCGCGCCCGGCCGGTGAGCGCGCCCTGCGCTGGGCGCTCAAGGAGGGCTTGCCTTCACCGCTGTTTGCGCCGGCCATGAAGCTTGGCCAACTGGTGCGCGGCCTGCTGCCCGCCACGCTCAAAAACAAGGTGCCGGCGCGACAGGGTGCCGGGGCCTGGCCCACGCGCGAACATGCGCGCAAGGTGCTCATGCTGGCCGGCTGCGTGCAACCCGCCATGATGCCCAACATCAACAGTGCCACGGCCCGTGTACTTGATGCCGCGGGCATCCAGACCGTGGTGGCGGCCAAGGCGGGCTGCTGCGGCGCCGTCAAGTTTCACCTGAACGACCAGATGGGGGGCAAGGCCGAGATGCGCGCCAACATCGACGCCTGGTGGCCTCATGTGGAAGTCGAAGCGCCAAACGCCGCTGGCGGCGTGGAGGCCATCATCATGAACGCCTCGGGCTGCGGCGTCACCGTCAAGGAGTACGGCCACATTCTCAAAGACGACCCGGTCTACGCCGCCAAGGCGGCACGCATCAGCGAGCTCACCCAAGACCTCAGCGAATGGTTGCCTGAACTGGCCGAGAAATTGCGCGGCAAAGTGTCAGCCAAAACGGGCCCGTTGGCGCTCCACCCGCCCTGCACCCTGCAGCACGGCCAGCAACTGCGCGGCGGTATCGAGCGGCACCTCGGTGCCCTGGGCTTCAGCGTCAAGGTGGCCAACAACGAGTCACACTTGTGTTGCGGCTCGGCCGGTACCTACTCGGTACTCAACCCCGAGATCGCCTGCCAGTTGCGAGACCGCAAGCTGGAGGCTTTGGGCGAGCTGCAGCCCGAGGTGATTGTCAGCGCCAACATCGGCTGCATCACCCATCTGCAAAGCGGTACCGGCACACCCGTGCGGCACTGGGTTGAGGTGCTGGATGAGGCGCTGGCAAAGTCATAGACCGCAGGCCTGAAGATTCTGGGCCTTTTCCCGCAAAGCAACGCAAGGCCTGTGGCTACATGCAGCGTTTGTCAGCCACGCCGGCACCGTGCGCCTGCTGGTCTGCGTGGTAAGAGCTGCGCACCATCGCACCCACGGCGGCGTGGCTAAAGCCCATGTTGCAGGCTTCTTGCTCGAACATCTTGAAGGTGTCGGGATGTACATAACGACGCACCGGCAGGTGGCTGGTCGAGGGCGCGAGGTACTGGCCGATGGTCAGCATGTCGATGTGATGGGCGCGCATGTCGCGCATGACCTGCAGCACTTCCTCGTCGGTTTCGCCCAGACCGACCATGATGCCGCTCTTGGTCGGCACGTTGGGGTGCAGCGCCTTGAATTTTCTCAGGAGATCCAATGAAAAAAGGTAGTCGCTGCCGGGGCGCGCTTCCTTGTACAGGCGCGCCGTGGTTTCCAGGTTGTGGTTCATCACGTCGGGCGGCGCCGCTTTGAGGATTTCCAGCGCGCGGTCGTCGCGGCCGCGGAAGTCCGGCACCAGGATTTCGATCTGCGTCGCGGGCGACAACTCGCGGGTCTTGCGGATGCAGTCCACAAAATGCTGACTGCCGCCGTCGCGCAGGTCGTCGCGGTCCACGCTGGTGATCACCACGTATTTGAGCTTGAGCGCGGCAACGGTCCTGGCCAGGTTCTCGGGTTCGTTGGCATCCAGCGGGTCGGGCCGGCCGTGGCCCACATCACAAAACGGACAGCGGCGGGTGCATTTGTCACCCATGATCATGAAGGTCGCCGTGCCCTTGCCGAAACATTCGCCGATGTTGGGGCAGCTCGCTTCTTCGCACACCGTGTTGAGCTTGTTCTCGCGCAGGATCTGCTTGATCTCATAAAAGCGCGTACCGGAGCTGCCGGCCTTGACGCGAATCCAGTCGGGCTTTTTCAGCATCTCGCCCTGCACCACCTTGACGGGAATGCGCGACAGCTTGGCCGCCGCCTTTTGCTTGACCAGCGGGTTGTAGGCCTCCAGGCTCTGAATCTCGCGGACAACGGGGTTGGTGGCTTCGGGTGTATTCATGGTGTGCTTTGTGTTTCTGTCCGGTCAGGGCGCCAGGTAAGTGACGAGCTTGTGGCCCAGCACGTCCGCGGCCTCCTGCCAGCTTGCCGATACCCCGATTGTAGAAAGGTCGGTGGTTTGCAGCCCGGCATAGCCGCAGGGGTTGATGCGCGAGAAGGGTTCGAGGTTCATCGCGACATTGAGCGCCATGCCGTGGTAAGTGCAGTTGCGGCTGACCTTGATGCCGAGCGCGGCGATCTTGCCCAGGCCGCGGAAAGGGTCGGCCGGGCTCTGCGGGCCGCTCAGCGCCGCGTGCGAGGCCGGGTCGTCCAGGCGGACGTAAATGCCGGGCGAGCCCGTCACGCGGTGCCCGGTCACGCCGAAATGCCCCAGCGTCCGGATGACGGCCTCTTCGATGCGGTAGACATATTCCTTGACGAAATAGCCGGCGCGATTCAGGTCGATCAGCGGGTAGGCCACCACCTGGCCGGGGCCGTGATACGTGACCTGGCCGCCGCGGTCGGTTTGCACCACCGGAATGTTGCCGGGGGCCAGCACATGGTCAGGCTTGCCGGCCAGCCCCTGCGTGTACACCGGTAGATGCTCACAAATCCATAGCTGGTCGCGCATGGCCTGATTGGGCTGGAGGTCGATTTGGCTTGCAACTTCCCGGCGACTGGCGGTGAAGGCCTGCATGGCCGCATAGGTGGGCAGGTAGTCGACCCGGCCCAGGACGCGGACTTCCATGCTCATGTCAGCAAGGCGTCCAGTTGCTGGGATACGTCGAGGCCGTCGCGCTCTTTGACAATCTGGCCGAACAGGCAGCGGTTCCCGCTTTTTCGCGCCCACAACTCGCCAATCTGGCGCTTTTCGATTTCATACGGGTCATTGACCAGGTGTGCGCCCTTGTATTCGACCACCGCGATGCGCCCGTCCACCAGCTCGGCCACAAAGTCCGGGAAAAACCGGCCTTTCGATGTTGCCAGCGCAAAACCACAGGGCGCGGTGGTCAGGTTGCGAACCCAGCGCTTGACCTTGGCATGGTTGTCCAGCAACTGGGCACATAAAAACTCTTCGCCGCCGTCCTTGAGGTCTGCCAGGACCGGGTAAAAGTGCTTGAGAAACTCCCAACGCCCACCGTAGCGTGATCCGACAGGAACCGGGTAGCGATTCGCCTCAAACAGCAGGGGCCTGCTCCAGTCCGGTTCGATGTCCCAGGTTTCTTCAAGCACCAGTTGTCGGAATTGCGCCTTGGCCGCCTTGTCTTTCAGATCGCCGACGCGTGCCTCGATGTCCTGCGCCAGCTGGAAGCGCACCTTGGCCAGCGTTACCAGCGGGATGCCCCGCTCATGCGTCAAGTGGCCGACAACGGCTGCGAAGTAACTGGTGCGTTGCCCCTGCGTGAACTCGGGCAGCTTCTGAAACAGGGACTGGTCCAGCCAGCGCACGAGGTCATCCGCCGTGATGGTGCTGGAGCCGTAGTCAAAAGCAATCTGGCTGGCGTCCGCCGCGCGCAATTGGACGCGGGCATCCTTCAGATAAATCTCAAAGGTGTTGGATTGCTCGACCACCTGAAAACCCGGCAGTTGCACCGCCTCTGGCGTGAGCAGATCCAGCTCCACGGCGTCCAGCACCGCCTCGCGTTCCAGCGGCCAGAGCTGGCCCTGCGGCGTGCTGCGGTAGCCCAGCGTGGGAACCGGTGCAAACCGCTCGCCGCGTGATGCCGGGGCGCGTTGCGCGGCCACCAGTGCGTTGTGCCGCGCCACCTTGTCGCGTACCTGTTCCTGCTTTTTGGGGCCACGGACCTGCGCCATCAGCAGGGCTTCAACTTCCACGCCGATGTGCCCGGTCACCACCAGGGTCTGCTCCCCGGCAACCTTCACCACCTCAATACCTGGCGCCGCCTGCAATTCCGGTGGAACCGAGCCAGCTACGAAATTGGTAGCTACTGGCGCAGGTACGACGGGGGCTAAGGGTTGATTTTTATCAAAAAGCGGCAGTGCGGACTGCTGCACCACCATGGAGGCAACATCCAGCGCTTCAAACCCCATGTTGTTGATCAGCCGGTCCGCCAGCTCATGGGCGGCGGTCGAAAACTTGGCCTCGCACACGTGCGCATAGGCCCGGTTCAGTGCTTCGCGCCCGCGCCGGCTGGCGTAAGGCATGCGCAACACGCGGCCCAGTAACTGTTCGACGGCCGTGGCGCTGGAAAGCTTCTGCAACGAGCAAAGCACGTAGGCGAACGGGCAATCCCAGCCTTCGCGCAGTGCCTGCACGGTGATCACGTAACGAACCGGGCAGTCGTGCGCGGCCAGGTCCAGGCCTTCCAGTTCGCGGGTGTCCCCGGTAGCCACCTTGATCTGCTCTTCGGGAATGTGCAACTCGTCCTGCAGGTGCTTTCGCAGCGCTTCGGGGGGCACTTCGTCGTTTTCGTTTTGCGCCTGAAACAGCACGATGGGACGCACATAGCCGTTACCTGCCGCTTCATCTTTCAGTGCCTCACCTTCCAGCGCGCGCTGGCTTTGCACGGCGGCAAACACAGCCTGCTGCCAGCCCTGCGGGTGCTCGGCCAGCGCAATCGGCAGCTTGATCATGCTTTCCGCCGCCAGCTCCTGGGCGCTCACGTGGTACAGCACATTGGTTTTGCTGGGGATGGGCGTGGCCGTCAGTTCCAGAATGGCGCTGGGGTTGAGGCGCTTGAGGGCCGTAAAGCTTTTGTCGGTTTTGGTGTTGTGGGCTTCATCGACGATCAGCAGCGGCTCGTGCAGCGCCAGCCAGTTGGTCAGGCTCCAGCGTGGCTGGCCGACAAAGCCGCGCAGCACACCCGTGCAGTCAGCCGCGGCCTCTTCAGCGGTCACGATGGCATCCGGCAAGTCGTGCAACACGCGCAGGCGCTGCGCTTCGCAGCCTTTGAAATGCCGCTCAAAACTTTCCGAAAAGCTGTACACATTGCGCTTGTCGGTGTCGTCAATGCGAAAGCTCTGGATGGTGGCGACAACAACAACTGCTTGCTTGCCCCAGTCGGGCGGCGCAATGTTGGCCAGGTCTTCCAGCACGCAGACCCGCACGCCTGCGCCATAACTCGCCTCCAGCGCCTCGCGGTAGGGGTGGCCCGCCGTCTGCAGTGCCTTGAGTGTCTGGCTGCGGATCGTGTCGCTGGGCACCAGCCATACCGCTACGGGCGCATCGGTCGCACGCCATTCCCGCGCCAGCACATTCACAGCGTGCGCCGCCATCAGTGTTTTGCCGCCGCCCGTGGGAATGCGCAGGCAAATGCAGGGCACCTCGCCAAACGGGTCCGGGTTATAGGGCCGCCCCACCTGCTCGCCAAAAGCCAGTGCCGGGCCTTTGAACTGGGCCGAACGGGCAAACGCCCGCAGCGCGTCCAGAGCGGCTTGTTGGTAGGACTTGAGGAGGAGGGTAGCCATCAGTTCTGTGGAATAGTTTTTTACGGATTAATTTGGGCGCATCTAAAACACATTAAGTGCTTGATTTAATTGAATATTTTTTGATTTTCTAAGATATTTTTTCGGATAGTTCGGATTAAGTTGTCGGCATCTATCCGAAAACTCAGTGCTCACAACTTCCCGTCGCGTACCTCGGCCATTTCGCCCGCCACTTATACATACTTATTGACAGGGTTATCCACAGACTTTAGACTAGCCAGCGTGGGGACAAAATTCGGCTCCACGCCGTGTGAATGCAAAGCCAAGGGGAAACCCAGCCGCGCAATCCTATATCCCCACCCTCTCTTCACGAAGCCGCTCCTCCTAATTCAGGCAGCGGCTTTTTCTTTGTGTAGTAGGTTCCGTAGGCGGCGCTGGCTTTGTCGTCTACCGCGTGAATCAAGCCTACCTTGTTCCACAGCATCTCGATAAAGCGGCTCTCTTGGCGGCTGTAATACCGATGCAGTGCCCAGAGCATGTAGTCCGCAGCTTGCAGGCAAGGTTCCTTGCGTGGGCTGCTGGGTAGCAGCTCAATCTGCGTCGTGACTGTTTTGCCCCATTTTTGCTCAAAGCGTGTACGTGCTAAACCCAGCGCATTTTCAAACGCCCGTGTTCTGTCCGCCGTGCCGCGCACTCCGTAGCTGATACAGCAAGCTTCATACGAATGCAGGCGATCTTTGAACAGGCGCGCGACGGTTTGGTCATAGAGTTCGTCGGGCCGGTAGCGGTAGTTCGCATCACGTCCGTTGCGCTCCTGGACATATGCCAACACGTAACGCATATCGCGCACGACGGCATAAAACTTTACGTCGTGTTGAGCCAATACCTTGAACACCTCGCGGCGCACTTCCGGGACGTCGTCTTTGGCATGGAACATCAGCGCGGTTTTGTTGCGCTCGGGCTGCATGGATGCAACGTTTTTGAAGTATGGGTCCTTCAGCAGGTCCTGCCGGAGGGTTTCCAGCTCCTGAGCCAGCTTTTTCGGCTGCGCTACCTGCAGCAAACCCAGCATGAAGTGGCTGCGCCCTTCTGGCTGACCCAGCAGAACACGACCTTGCGATCCGAACAGCACGCCGTCGCCTGACTCATCCACAAAGTAGTGGATGGATTCGGCCGATTTTTTTTCTGCTTTCACGCGTCAAATGCGGACTACCGCGCCCTCACGTCATACGGGATGTGCTTGAAGGTCACATTTGCCTGCTGCAGGCGTTCTTCCCCCAGGCGGCAAGCCTCGCCATACACAAGCAGGGGCGCAGCGGGTTCAGGGGTGGTGGCGTGCAGTGCCAGAAGAGCGCCGAGCACCGCCTGTGTCAGCACGTTGCCGCCGGCGGGGCGCTTGTCTTTCAGAATGCCGTTGAACAGCAGATAACAGGCGAAGGCAGGCGTTTTTATGAACGAAATCAGCTCCTCGCCCTTGTCTGACGGTCGCGACCAGCTATCAACTTTATAGTGAATTCCAAGGTACGGTGTACCCGGCCGCGTGTGGCTGGCGTCCAGCGCGGTGCCGGTTTCCTGCTGCCAGATGAAGGCGGCCAGCGTGGCAAAACGCACGTCGGGGTGAATGCGGCCTTTCTCGTCAAACACCGGCGCGCCCAGCTTCATGAAACGAAAGCCGCCGCCGCCTTGCCAGCCCACAGCCTTGCTGATGCCGCCCTGTTCGCCATCAACGACTTTCTGCAGGCGCGGCAGGCAGTGCGTGGCCGCGTGTTCACCCATTTCGATGCCTATCCAGCGGCGGCCCATTTTGTGGGCGACGGCGGCGGTGGTGCCTGAGCCGAGGAAGGAGTCGAGGACGAAGTCGTTGGGATTGGTGGCGATGTGGAGGATGCGCTCTATTAATCTTTCAGGCTTTGGACTTGCGAAGGCATCAACTTTGCCAAAAAGCGCATGGATTTCTTTTTTTGCCTCATCGGTGTGACCCACTTCATCGGATGGCCACCACGTCCATGGTGCAATCCCCGGAACCTCAGATAAATACCTAATGATGTTTGGTTGGGCATCACCATTCTTGCCGAAGTAAATGCGGCCTTCGACTAACAATCTCTGATACGTCGCTTGCGCTAGACCCCAGCAACGTCCTTCCGGTGGCCGAAATGTTTTGCCGCTTGGCGTGACAACTTCATAAAACTGCTCGGCTGTCGCGTGGCCCTCTTGTGCAGTCATCGGCACAGGTCGCCATCGCCCTTTGGGGTCATTGTTTGGGTTTCTGTAAACCTTGGCTTGTTCTTCAGTTAGGGGCACAAGGTTGCGCTGCAATTTGAACTTCTCGGGACTTAGCGCGTAAATGTGAATGTAGTCATGAACATCGCCAATTGCCTCGCGGTTCTCGCGGGAATATCTTTTCTGCCAAATGGCGCTAGCCACAAAATTCCCCCGCCCAAACACCTCATCCATCAGCACCTTGAGGTAGTGGCCCTCGTTGTCGTCAATCGTGACCCAGATCGAACCGTCCTCGCGCAGCAGCTCGCGCAAGAGCTGCAGGCGCGGCAGCATCATGCTCAGCCATTGGGCGTGTTCGAGGTTGTCGTCGTAATGCTCGAACGCGCTTTTGGTGTTGTAGGGCGGATCAATGAAGATGCATTTGACGTGGCCCCGGTAAAAGGGCAACAGGGCCTTGAGGGCTTCAAGGTTGTCGCCCTGGATCAGCAGGTTGTCGGTGATGTCTTTGCGCGCCGGGCTACCGGCCGGATCGGGCTGGGCTTCGACAAGCTCGGCCTGAACGGGAGCAGCTTGTGCGGGCGCAGCCGCAGGCGCTCCAGATTTTGCAGTCGGCGTATGTACTGAAACTTCTTGCAGCAGTCGGTAGGGCACACGTGCTGACGTGGTGAAGGCCTGGGCGCGGTTGAGCCAGTCGAGGGTGGGCATGTGGCGTGCTTACTTTGCGGCGATTTGGTAGCGGTCTTTTAGCTTGACCAGCGGGCTGGCATAAGGGACCAGTCCCATGTGTTGCAAACAGCCGACCACAATCCCCGGGTGAATATCAATTTCCTTTGCAAACGCTTCTACCCCTGCAAGAGAGAGGTCAATCTGGCCAATCCGCTGGCGGTCTACTGGAGCAATCAAGACATCGGCAGCGAACTGGTTGGCCTCTTTTTCTTCTTTGCTCTCCACTTCGGCGCCGGAGCTGGCGTCATCCAGAAAAACGGCTCGCTTGGGATGCTTGAGGATGTGAGCAACTTCGTGAAAAAAGCTAAACCAGAAAACGTCACTCCACTTTCCTAGCAGGGAAAGCTGGATCAATGGGCGTTCACCCAGCCACCTTGCCACCCCGCTGACATGTGTTCCAGAAAAATGTGGGACGAAAAGCAAAACTACGCCGGCTTGCCCGCAAAGGGTTTTTAAACCAGCTCCAATTTCTGCGGCGGGTTGTGTACTGAGCTTACGCATCAGCACTATGTTTGCGTTTAAGGTTTCGGCGTTGTAGCCAGGAAGATCCGCAGACGAAGCCGCTATCTCCCCGAGCCGTAGCCATGCCGTAATGGCGGCGTTGTCGGTTTGCTTGGCGGGATTAGCTCTTCGGAACGCAGCCTGTACTCTGCCATATTGAACCTCCCATCCTTCGGGAGAGGCGACGCCGAAAAACTTGAGAACCGGGTCAATCAGCGAGGCCTTGAAGGCAGGCGTCAGGCGCCCTTTCGGAAGATATCCGGTTTCCTGAAGCTGTTTGAGTGGTAGTTTGTCCAGCCACTCCAGTCGGCCTTCTGCACGGCCGGCGTCGCGTTGGCGAGCAAGGAATTCGCGATAGCGCGCTTCTCGCGCGAGCCAAAAATGTGCTGGCGTGCCCAGAACGCGTTCCAGTTCAAGTGCGGTGTCTTCCGTGATCTCCTTGGCACCGAGCACCATTTCATTGATGGCGTTGATAGGCCGGCCCATCCGGCGGGCGAGTTCGGCCTGTGCAATGCCGCGCTCTTCAATCAGCTCGGCCAAGGTGTCGCCTGGCGGCGAAACCTCTGCAGGGCGGTAGCTTAAGTTTTGTTCAGTCATGGTAGTCCACCACTTCAACGATATAGAGGCTGTCGATGGCGGGCCAGTCAAGGCCGCCATCTGGTTTTGCGGGCGGAGGTTGTTTTTGCGGTTTCACAATGAGTCGCAAGCCTCCGTGTAAGCGGGCCGAGAACTGCCCGGCGCGGTCGTTTTTAAGTTCTTCCCAATGGCCGGGCAGGTTGCGCATGTCTTCCATGGATTGCGCAGCATCCAGATCGTCAAGCCGGGTTTTCAGTTTTTTGGAGTTTGCGGGACCATGCGTTTTGGTGACCTGCTTGAAGTCTTCAAAAAACGCCTTGTCTTTGGCATTGAGGAAATCAATTTTAAAATTGTTGTCCACCCTAGGGATGGATGATTATACGAAAATTCGGCGAGGTGCAACTTCGGTCAAACCCGTGAGCCCTTTTTCATAAGGCGCAGCGGCTTTGTTTTCATAAAAACCGAAAACCGGCGGTCACAGCACCACTTTGACCATCGGGTGGGTCGACAACGTGCGGTACAGCTCGTCGAGCTGCTTTCTGGAGGTGGCCGTGACGGTGATGGTGACGCCCAGGTAGTTGCCGCCCTTGCTCTCGCGCAGCGCGATGGTGCTGGCGTCAAAAGCCGGGTCGAACTCGCGGGCGATCAGGGTGACGGCGTGGACCAGGCCGTCGACCTTGGCGCCCATGACCTTGATGGGAAAGCGGCAGGGGTAGTCGATCAGCGAGTCGGCGCGCGGCGTGCCCGGCAGGGCGGAGGAGGGGGGCTGGCTCATGACAGGCCTTCCTGGCGGGCGGCCTGTTTGGTCGCCTGGTAGCCGGCATGGAGTCGGGCATAGACCGGGCCGGGGCGGCCCTGGCCCACGGGCTGGCCGTCGAGCCGGGTGACGGGCAGCACTTCCTTGCTGGCCGAGGACAGCAGCACTTCGTCGGCGGTCAGTACTTCGGCGCGGCTGATGCGGCGCAATTCAAACGGAATGCCCTGGGCGCGGCACAGCTCTTCGAGCAGGCCGTAGCGGATGCCCTCTAAAACCAGATTGTCCTTGGGCACGCCCAGCAACCGGCCGTCCTTGACGATCCAGACGTTGCTGGTGGCGGCTTCGCTCAAGTAGTCGTCGCGGAACATGATGGTTTCTGTTGCGTTGGCGTCCACGCTGATCTGGCGTGCAAAAACGGCGCCGAGCAGGCTGGTGCTTTTGATATGCGCCTTTTCCCAGCGGAAGTCATTGGCCGTGACGCAGGCCACGCCCTGTGTGCGCTGGACCTCGCTGGGCAGCTTCATCGCGTTGCACATCATGAACACGGTGGGCGTGAGGCTCTCGGGCATGGCGTGGTCGCGCATGGCCACGCCGCGCGTGACCTGGATGTAGATGAGCTGGGTGCCGGCTTCCAGCGGGCTGCCGCTGGTGGCGGCGTAGGCGTCGAGCAGTTTGCGGGCAATGGTGCGCCACTGGGCGCGGCTCAGCGGGTTGGCGATGCGCAGCTCGGCCAGGCTGCGCTCCAGTCGCGCCATGTGCTGCTCGAAGCGAAACAGGCTGCCGCCGTAGACCGGCACCACTTCGTAAATGCCGTCGCCGAAGATGAAACCGCGGTCCATCACGCTGATCCTGGCGTCCTTGAGCGCGGTAAATTCACCGTTGAGGTAGCAGGGCGTGGCGGGCAGTTGTGCGCCGGAAGTCGGGTGGGGAGTGCTCATCGTGGACGTCAGGTGGGTGAGGCGGTATTGTCGCGCGGGCCTTACCGGCCGTGACGCTGGATGCGCCGCTTGAACCAGACGCGCCAGCGCCAGATCAAGTTGACCACGACATAAGCGCTGCTTGCGCCGACGACCGCAAAAATGGCCATGCCGAGCATGGCGGGTCCGCCAAATTGCTCCAGCCATCCGATGACATCGAATCCGGCCCCGGGCGAGAATGCTTCGAGCGCCGCGCTGCCGGCAGCCACTTCGTGGGGCGCCGCGCCCAGGATCAGGCTGCCCAGCTTGTAAGCCAGCCAGAGCCAGAAGCCGATGGTGAACGGGTTGGTGATCAGCGTCATCCCCGCGGCCACCGGGATGTTGCCGCGCCACCAGACGCAATGGACTGCCGCCACCAGAATCTGAGCGACAGGCAGCGCAAACGCCCAGAACAGGCCGATCGCCACTCCGCGGGCCACGGCCTCATGCTGCACATGCCAGAGTCCGGGCTCCAGCAGGCGATGCGCCACGGGTTTGAGCCAGGGGTGGGCCGCCAGTGTTTCGCGGCTGATCCCGTGCGTGAAACGGTCGGTCCAGTGTGCCCGGCGCCGCTTTTTCGCGGGACGGGCGGGTGCTTGCTTGCGCGGGCTCATGGGCTTGCGGGTCTTGGCGGCAGCGGTCGGTTTTCGCCAATTTTCATCATGAAAAAATTTTCGTCCTTGTGTCCGGCGAATCCGCTTTTCAAGCGAGAAAAATCACGGCGGCAATGGCCAGAGCGCCGAGCACCAGATTGGCCATTGCCAGCGTGGCGATCTGTCCCACGCGCCGCCCGCCTTCGGGCCAGTCCGCTGCGGCCACGGCCAGCTTCAGACGCCGGTAAGGTCCGAAATAAAGATGACCAAACAAGGCGAACATCAGCAAACCAATGCCAAACATCAGATGCCAACTCACCGGTGCGTTTTTCATGCCTACGGCCAGCAGCATGGCCAGGCCGGTGAGCAGCAACAGGCCGATGGCAGGCCAGACCAGAAAGAAAAATCTATTCAAGATCAGCGCCATCAAGGGCAGGCGCTGAGGCGGGGCCAGTTGCGCCGCCGCCGCAGGGCGTAGCGCGAAAAGCATGAAGCTGATGCCGCCCAGCCACACGATGGCGGCGGCAATGTGCAGGAATTTCATCAAGGCGGGCATCGGGTATCTTTCAAAAACGGAATCCAGCAACGGCGATTTTTTTGCGCTTGCTGCGGGAGGAAAACGGTGTGATTGTCGCTTGCAAAGCACCCCGTGTGTGCCGTGCGGCCATTGCCATCGCCGCAGCATCATGCGGGGCTTTTTCGGACCGCGCGGGTTTCTACGTATAATTAAGGGCTTTGCTAATAACCGGCTTGTAACCTGCTCGTGATTTGTGATGGTCAAAATGACAAATTCGGCGGTTCATCCCACAGTGAAGGCTCCAGCTCAAGAATTTGAGACTGAAGATCAGGATTTCAAGCCGCTGACGCGCGAACAAGCGCAAAAGCTGCGTGAAGCCAGCCCTTCGCTGTCGCCCTGGTGGGTGGTGGCGGGGCAATTGGCAGTTGGGGTTGTGGTGGCGTGTGCCGCCTGGGTTGTGACCGGAAGGCCCGGTGTGGCCTGGTCGGCGCTCTACGGTGCGCTGGCGGTCGTGATCCCGGCGGCGCTGTTTGTGCGCGGTCTGAGGAGTCAGTTCTCGTCCATGAACGCTGCGACAGCCGCTTTTGGTTTTTTTGTGTGGGAAGCGATCAAGATCGCTGTGAGTGTAGGGATGCTTTTTGCCGCGCCGCGGTTGGTTGCCGATCTGGACTGGTTGGCGCTGCTGATTGGCCTGGTGGTGACCCTGAAGGTGTATTGGGTGGCGCTTTTGTTGCGTCCGAAACGAAAAACAGATTAAAGAGCTAATCATGTCCGCAGAAGCAAACGCGCCGTCAGCCAGTGACTATATTGTTCACCACCTGACGCATTGGCAAAACAAGCCGCAGACGGAAATCGTTGATTTCACCGTCTTCAATATCGATTCATTGTTCTTCTCGATTCTGACGGGTGTGCTGGGTTGTTTCTTTCTCTGGAAAGCGGCGCGCGGTGCCACTGCCGGTGTGCCAGGGCGGTTTCAAGCGGCAGTTGAAATCCTGATGGGAATGGTCGATGGCCAGGCCAAGGCGATTGTTCACAACGCGACCAGCCGCAAACTGGTGGCGCCCCTGGCGCTCACCGTGTTTGTCTGGATTTTCCTGCTCAATGCCATGGATTTGCTGCCGGTCGATCTGCTGCCGATGATTTGGACTGCGATTTATGGCGCCGCCGGGCACGACCCGAGCCACGCCTATCTGCGCGTGGTGCCGACCGCCGACCTCTCGGTCACCATGGGTTTGTCGGTGTCGGTGCTGTTCATCTGTTTGTTCTACAACATCAGGATCAAGGGTATCGGCGGCTGGGCGCACGAGTTGGTTTCCGCCCCCTTTGGCACCAGCAAGAACCCGGTGTTTGCCGTCATTCTGGCGGTCGTCAACATGGCCGAGCAGTTGATCTCGTTTGTGGCCAAGACGGTGTCGCACGGCATGCGGTTGTTCGGCAACATGTATGCGGGCGAGCTGGTGTTCATGCTGATTGCGCTCTTGGGTGGCGCCTGGGCTTTCTCGTTCGAGCCTTCGGGCTTGATGCTGTTGCTCTTGCATGTGGTGGCGGGTTGGGCGTGGGCAGTGTTCCACATCCTGATCATTACCCTGCAGGCTTTCGTGTTCATGATGTTGACCCTGGTCTACATCGGGCAGGCGCATGACGCGCATTAATTTTCGTTTTGTTTTTGTTTTTGTTTTTTTAGTTCATTTAGGAGTCAATCATGGAAGTTATTAGTTTTGCTGCGCTGGCTGCTGGCCTGATCATTGGTTTGGGCGCGTTGGGTGCTTGTATCGGCATCGGCATCATGGGCAGCAAGTACCTTGAGGCGGCTGCGCGTCAGCCTGAGCTCATGGGTGAATTGCAGACCAAGATGTTCGTGCTGGCCGGTCTGATTGACGCCGCGTTCATTATCGGTACCGGTATTGCCCTGTGGTTCGCGACGGCCAATCCGTTCCTGGCTCAAATTGCACGTCTGGTCAAGTAAGCAGTCATTGCAACACCTCGCCCTGGGAGATCGACTGTGAACATTAATGGAACTCTGGTGGCGCAAGCCATCGTCTTCGCATTGCTGGTGCTGTTCACGATGAAATTCGTGTGGCCGCCCATCGCCGCTGCGCTGGACGAACGCGCCAGCAAAATTGCCGACGGACTCGCGGCTGCCGACAAGGCCAAATCCGAGCTTTCCTCCGCTAACAAGCGGGTGGAAGCCGAATTGGCGAAGTCGCGCAATGAGTCTGCCGTACGCCTGGCCGATGCCGAGCGCCGCGCCCAGGCCCTGATCGAAGAGGCAAAAGCCAAAGCGGCGGAAGAGGGCAACAAGATCATTGCCGCTGCCAAAGTGGAGGCCGAGCAGCAAACCGTCAAGGCCCGCGAGTCCCTGCGCGAGCAGGTTGCGGCACTGGCCGTCAAGGGCGCCGAGCAGATTCTGCGCAAGGAAGTCAATGCCGGCGTGCATGCTGACTTGCTGGGCCGCCTGAAAGCCGAGTTGTAGACATGGCCGAACTTGCCACCATCGCGCGCCCCTACGCCGAAGCACTGTTCAAGGCAGCGGCGTCGAGCCTGGCCGACACCGCAGTCTGGCTCGATGAGCTGGCCGCCATTGCGGCCAACGGGCAGTTGCAGCAGTTTGCCAACAACCCCAGCGTCACGTCCGCCCAGACTTTTGGGGTGATCACGGGTGTCGCCAAAACGGCCTTGCCGGAGGCCGCCAAAAACTTCCTGCGGGTCGTGATCGACAATGATCGGTTGGGCGTCCTGCCGGAAATTGCGCAGCAATTTCGCGCTTTGAAAAACGCGCGGAGCGGCTCATCGGACGCCACGGTATTCAGCGCCTTTGCGCTGGATGCTTCAGCCCTGGCTGAACTGGCGGCATCGCTGGAAAAGCGCTTTGACCGGAAACTCAATCTCACGGTCGAGCTGGAGCCGGCCTTGATTGGCGGCGTGCGTGTCGTGGTGGGCGACGAGGTGCTTGACACTTCGGTGAAAGCCCGTTTGGAACAAATGAAAGTGGCGCTGATGGCTTGAGCGTTCCGCTCGGGTTTTCAGCCAACAACATAGAAAGAAGGAAAGAGTCATGCAACTCAATCCCGCAGAAATTTCGGAACTGATCAAGAGCCGCATCGAAGGCTTGAGCGCAAGCAGCGACATCCGTAACCAGGGTACCGTTGTGTCGGTGTCCGACGGTATCGTCCGTGTCCACGGCCTGTCCGATGTGATGCAGGGCGAGATGCTGGAATTCCCCGCCACCGCCGACGGCACGCCAACCTATGGCCTGGCGCTGAACCTCGAGCGCGACTCGGTCGGCTCGGTGATTCTGGGCGAGTACGAACACATCGCCGAAGGCGACACCGTCAAATGCACGGGCCGCATTCTGGAAGTGCCGGTCGGCCCCGAACTGTTGGGCCGCGTGGTCAATGCGCTGGGTCAACCCATCGACGGCAAAGGCCCCATCAACGCCAGGATGACCGACGTGATTGAAAAGGTCGCGCCGGGCGTGATCGCCCGTAAATCGGTCGACCAGCCGCTGCAAACCGGCCTGAAGTCCATCGACTCCATGGTGCCGATCGGCCGCGGCCAGCGCGAGCTGATCATCGGCGACCGTCAGACCGGTAAAACGGCCGTGGCGATTGACGCCATCATCAACCAGAAGGGCCAGGGCGTTTCCTGCGTTTATGTGGCGATTGGCCAGAAGGCTTCGTCGATCAAGAACGTCGTGCGTTCGCTGGAGCAGGCCGGTGCGATGGACTACACCATCGTGGTCGCGGCCTCCGCGTCCGAGTCGGCGGCCATGCAGTACGTCAGCGCCTACTCCGGCTGCACCATGGGCGAGTACTTCCGCGACCGCGGTCAGGACGCCCTGATTGTCTATGACGATCTGTCCAAGCAGGCGGTCGCTTACCGTCAGGTTTCGCTGCTGCTGCGTCGCCCGCCGGGCCGCGAAGCCTACCCCGGCGACGTGTTCTATCTGCACAGCCGCCTGCTCGAGCGCGCCGCCCGCGTGAACGAGAAATACGTCGAAGACTTCACCAAGGGCCAAGTCAAGGGCAAGACCGGATCACTCACGGCCCTGCCCATCATCGAGACGCAAGCCGGTGACGTGTCGGCCTTCGTGCCGACCAACGTGATCTCGATCACCGACGGTCAGATTTTTCTGGAAACCAGCCTGTTCAATGCCGGTATCCGCCCTGCGATCAACGCCGGCATTTCGGTGTCGCGCGTCGGCGGCGCGGCCCAGACCAAGCTGATCAAGAACCTGTCCGGCGGTATCCGTACCGACCTGGCCCAGTACCGCGAGCTGGCCGCTTTTGCGCAGTTTGCCTCCGACCTGGACGAAGCCACCCGCAAGCAGCTTGACCGCGGTGCCCGCGTGACCGAGCTGCTCAAGCAGGCGCAGTATTCGCCGCTGTCCATTTCCACCATGGCCGCCACGCTGTTCGCAGTGAACAAAGGCTTCATGGACGATGTGGATGTCAAGAAGGTTCTGGCCTTCGAAGCCGGTCTGCACAGCCACCTGAAAGACAAGCACGCCGCGCTGATGGCCAAGCTTGAAGCCGCCAAGGCGATGGACAAAGACGCGGAAGCCGAAATGACCACGGCCGTGACTGCGTTCAAGAAGTCGTTCGCATAAATCAACCGAAATCGACCTATGAGCGCACTGAAAATCGTGGGAATCGGTCCCTTCAAGCAAGGGCCGCGGAACCGGCTTTGCCGGGCCGCAGGCGCAGCGGCCCCCTCGGGGGGCAGCGCAGTACGCGAAGCGACAAGCGTGGGGGCAATTTAAATGGCAGCAGGCAAGGAAATACGCGGCAAGATCAAGTCGGTGGAAAACACCCGCAAGATCACCAAAGCCATGGAAATGGTGGCGGCCTCCAAGATGCGCAAGGCGCAGGAACGGATGCGCGCTGCCCGACCGTACAGCGACAAGATTCGCAACATCACGGCCAATTTGAGCCGCGCCAATCCAGAGTACACCCACGCCTTCATGCGGGTCAACGAGGCCAAGGCCGGCGGCTTCATCGTTGTCACGACGGACAAGGGCTTGTGCGGTGGCATGAACACCAACCTGCTGCGCGCAGTCACCGGCAAGCTCAAGGAGCTGCAGGCGGCGGGTCAGGGCATCCAGTCGGTGGCCATCGGCAACAAGGGTTTCGGTTTCTTGAACCGGATTGGCGCGAAGGTGGTGTCGCATGCGACGCAGTTGGGCGACAAGCCGCACCTGGACAAGCTGATCGGCCCGGTCAAGGTGCTGCTCGATGCCTACAGCGAAGGCAAGATCAACGCGGTGTACCTGTGCTACACCAAGTTCATCAACACCATGCGCCAGGAGCCGGTGGTCGAGCAATTGCTGCCGCTGAGCGCCGAGCGCATGCAGGCCGACAAGGGCCAGCATGGCTGGGACTACATCTACGAGCCCGATGCACAAACCGTCATTGACGATTTGCTGATCCGTTACGTCGAAGCGCTGGTTTACCAGGCGGTTGCCGAGAACATGGCGTCCGAGCAGTCGGCTCGTATGGTGGCCATGAAGGCCGCCACCGACAACGCGGGCAGCGTCATTGGCGAGCTCAAATTGGTTTACAACAAAACGCGCCAGGCTGCGATCACGAAAGAACTTTCGGAAATCGTCGCCGGTGCCGCAGCGGTTTAAACTGCGATTCAAGATTTAAAGAACGGAAAAGGACTCAATCATGGCTCAGGCTCAAGGCAAGATTGTTCAGTGTATCGGTGCGGTGGTGGACGTGGAATTCGCGCGTGACCAGATGCCCAAGATTTATGACGCGCTCAAGATGGAAGGCTCCGCGCTGACGCTGGAAGTCCAGCAGCAGCTCGGTGACGGCATCGTGCGCACCATTGCGCTGGGCACGTCAGACGGCTTGCGTCGCGGCAACATCGTGTACAACACCGGTGCCAACATCACGGTTCCCGTCGGCAAGGCCACACTGGGCCGCATCATGGACGTGCTCGGTGCGCCCATTGACGAGCGCGGCCCGGTTGACCAGACCCTGACTGCTCCGATTCACCGCAAGGCCCCGGCCTACGACGAACTCTCGCCATCGCAGGAACTGCTGGAAACCGGCATCAAGGTGATCGATCTGGTGTGCCCGTTCGCCAAGGGCGGCAAGGTCGGCCTGTTCGGCGGCGCCGGCGTCGGCAAGACCGTCAACATGATGGAACTCATCAACAACATCGCCAAGGCGCACTCGGGCCTGTCGGTGTTTGCCGGTGTCGGTGAGCGTACCCGCGAAGGCAACGACTTCTACCACGAGATGGCCGATTCCGGCGTGGTGAACCTCGAAAACCTCGGCGAATCCAAAGTGGCGATGGTCTACGGCCAGATGAACGAGCCCCCAGGCAACCGCCTGCGCGTGGCGCTGACCGGCCTGACCATCGCCGAGTCCTTCCGTGACGAAGGCCGTGACGTGCTGTTCTTCGTGGACAACATCTACCGCTACACGCTGGCCGGCACCGAAGTGTCCGCGCTGCTGGGCCGCATGCCTTCCGCCGTGGGCTACCAGCCGACGCTGGCCGAGGAAATGGGTCGCCTGCAGGAGCGCATCACTTCCACCAAAGTGGGTTCCATCACCTCCATCCAGGCCGTTTACGTGCCGGCCGATGACTTGACCGACCCGTCGCCCGCCACGACCTTTGCCCACCTGGATTCCACCGTGGTGCTTTCGCGCGACATCGCTTCGCTGGGTATTTATCCCGCCGTGGATCCGCTCGATTCGACCAGCCGCCAGTTGGATCCCAACGTGGTCGGTGAAGACCACTACGCCACGGCCCGTGCCGTGCAGGGCACGCTGCAGCGCTACAAGGAATTGCGCGACATCATCGCGATTCTGGGCATGGACGAGTTGGCTCCGGAAGACAAACTGGCCGTGGCGCGCGCCCGCAAGATCCAGCGCTTCCTTTCCCAGCCTTTCCATGTTGCGGAAGTGTTTACCGGTTCGCCCGGCAAATACGTGACCTTGGCCGAAACGATTCGTGGCTTCAAGATGATTGTGTCGGGCGAGTGTGACCACCTGCCGGAGCAGGCCTTCTACATGGTCGGCACGATTGACGAAGCCTTCGAAAAAGCGAAAAAAGTTTAACGGGCGATTGATATGAACACCATCCACGTCGATGTTGTCAGTGCGGAAGAGGCCATCTTCTCCGGCGAAGCCAGGTTCGTGGCTTTGCCGGGCGAGGCGGGCGAGTTGGGGATCTACCCACGCCACACGCCGCTGATCACCCGCATCAAGCCAGGCGCCGTGCGCATTGAGAAGGCCGATGGTTCGGAAGAGTTTGTCTTCGTTGCCGGCGGCGTACTTGAGGTGCAGCCGAACTGCGTCACCGTGCTGAGCGATACCGCTATTCGCGGCAAGGACCTGGACGAAGCCAAAGCCACAGAAGCCAGGGCGGCGGCTGAAGAGGCGCTGAAGAACGCCAAAAGCGATATTGATATGGCGCTGGCCCAGTCCGAGCTCCTCGTGGTGGCGGCCCAGATCGCTGCGCTGCGCAAATACCGCCAGAAAAGATAGGGGCGAAACCGGCGGCGGTCCTCGCCGTGCCCGCGGGCAACCGCAATCGAAACCCCTGCGTGCGAACGCCGGGGTTTTTTCTCTGGCGTGATCGCTCACATGCCGCTGGGGTAGGTCTCGGGTGCTTCGGGCGAGGACCAATGGACGCCGATGTCCAGCGGCTCCACCGCACGGGTCTTGTCGATGTGGATCATGGCGTCGAATTGCTCCGCAAGACGCGTGTCGAAGTAGTGGCTCTGGCGTTCGGTATCGGGTCGGTAGATCACGCCGATGGCGCGCTGCAGCCGCGCCTCGCGCAGCGCGGAGCGCAGGGACCGATTGCCGGACAGCACAAGCATGAAACACTCAAGCCCGACCTCGTGGAACAGCGCCTCATAACTTCCGGGCAGGCCGGGTCGCACCCGCTGGTGCAGCGCCGGCCCGTCCCATTCGGACGCGGCCGTGACCATGCCATGGTGCGTGCTGAAGCCCACCAGCACGGCATCGCCGCTGTGACGCTCACGCATGAGCTGGCCGACGTTCCATTCGCCCCTCTCGCCCATTTCGGTGGCGCTGGCGTCGCCGAGATGGGAATTGTGGGCCCACACCGCCATGCGGGCGGCCGGGCCGTGGCGCGACAGGTGCGCCGACAGCGCCTGCAAGGACTCCACCATGTGGCTGTCGCGCAGGTTCCATGATGACACGCGCGAGCGGAACATCTCGCGGTAGTACTCCTCCGCGTTCATGACCAGCCGGGCATTTTGCTGGGCGTAAAACAGCTCGTCGGAATCGCCATGCATGGACAGCGCGGCGCCGGTGCGCATCAGCTCCGTCAGTTGCGCCACGACCTCATCCTCGCAGCTCTTGCCGATGCCCCAGGCCGCGGCATAGCCGTAGGTCTGCGAATTGCCGCCGGCATGGTCGAAACAGGCATAGCGCTGGCGCGCGCGCCGCGCCGCCGCCGGGTCGATGCGGTCCAGGTAGGCGAGCACGGCTTCGATCGACGCGAACAAACTGTACAGGTCGATGCCGTAGAAACCGGCCTGGCGTTCGGCCGGCAGGGAACGGTTGTGCGCGCGCAGCCACTCGACGAAATCGAGCACGGCGGTGTTGCGCCACATCCAGGACGGGAAGCGCTTGAAGCCGGAAAGCGCGGCCCTGGCGTGCGGATCGTCGCCCATGCCGCGCACATAGCGGTTGACGCGCCAGGCGTCGGGCCAGTCGGCCTCGACGGCCACGGCCGTGAAGCCTTTGTCGGTGATGAGCCGCTTGGTGATTTCGGCGCGCTCGTGGTAGAACTCGTGCGTGCCGTGCGAGGCTTCGCCCAGCAAGGCGAAGCGCGCATCGCCGATCAGCGCAAGCAAAGGCGCGTAGTCCGGCCCTTCGCGCTGCAACGGCAAGGCGTTCGCACGCAATGCCGTCAGGACGCCGCTGTCCGCAGATGCGCCCATGCCGCGCGGGCGACCCGGCTTCACCGGTACGGCTCCCGGTTGCTGGCCGCTGCGAGCAAGGTGCGCACCTCGTCGTCGCTGACCTGGTCGAAGTCGTCATACCACAGACCCACCGCGTGAAACGGCACCGGTGTGGCGACGCAGACCACCTCATCAACCTCGCCGCGCAGGCTCTCGGCGGTCTCGGGCGCGGCCACCGGAACCGCCACCACGATGCGCCCGGCGCCCTGCTGGCGCGCCGCAAGCACAGCCGCCCGCATTGTCGAACCCGTGGCCAGACCATCGTCCACCAGAATCACGGTGCGGCCTTGCAGCGATGGCGGCGGCCGCGCACCGCGGTACAGGCGTTCACGGCGCTCGAGTTCCTGCTGTTCACGCACCACCACGGCCTCGACCTCGGAAGGGTCCAGGCGCAGATGGGCGGCATCGGGGTTCATCACGCGCACCCCGCCGCTGGCGATGGCGCCCATCGCATACTCGGGGTGATGCGGCACGCCGAGCTTGCGCACCACGAACACATCGAGCGGCGCGCCCAGCGCCGCGGCCACCTCGCTGGCCACTGGCACGCCGCCGCGCGGCAGGGCCAGTACCAGCACCCGCGGCTGTTTGCGGTAGGCGCCCAGCCGCTCGGCCAACATTTGCCCGGCTTGCCGGCGGTTGCTGAAGTTCATGCGGCCTCCAGCGAAGAAGGGTCGGCGGATTCCGGTCGCAGGTGCCCGCTGAACCAGGCCGCCGCGAGCCGCGCGACTTCCTCGATCGCGCCGGGTTCCTCGAACAGGTGGGAAGCGCCGGCGACCACGGCCAACTGCTTTTCGCCAGTCAAGTCCTGAAAAGCCTGGCGGTTGAGTTCAAGCACGTCTTCGTCGTTGCCGCCCACGAGCAGCAGCACAGCCGCGCTCACGCGGGCGAGCTGCGGTGCAGCGACCAGGTCGGGGCGGCCCCCGCGCGACACCACGGCGGCAACGCGGTCGCCCAGTTGCGCGGCGGCTGCCAGGGCGGCGGCGCTGCCCGTGCTGGCGCCGAAGTAGCCAACGGCCAGGCGATGGAGCGCAGGCTGCGTTTCGAGCCACCGCGTCGCATCGTACAGCCGCCGGGTCAGCAAGCCGATATCAAAGCGGTATTCGCGCGTATGCCGGTCGACGCGCTCCTCCTGCGGCGTGAGCAGGTCGAACAGCAGCGTCGCCAGGCCGGCCTGTTGCAACACCTGGGCCACGAAGACGTTGCGCGGGCTGCTGCGGCTGCTGCCACTGCCGTGCGCGAACAGCACCACACCCGGCGCCTGTGCCGGCACGCACAGGTCGCCCCACAAGGTCGCCGACCCGCAGGGAATCTGCACATCTTGCTGGGTGAAAGGCTTCATGCGGCATCTCCAAGGCACTGGCTGCCAGTCTAGGACGAAGTGGGTTGCCCGTGCCATGCCGATGGGCCGGGCGCTTGATCCAAGTCAAAAAAAGGCCCGACCACTTCCAAAAACCGGCCCGGCCGAAGCCTGCCGGCGGTTTCCAGGTTTTATCGCAGCAGGGGGGCGTCCGGCAGTTCATTGGGGTTGGCGTGGCCTGCGCGCAGCGCAAAGTGTTCCATCAGCAGGGCCGATGTTTCTTCCAGGGCTTGCGTCAGCCCGTCCTCATAACATCCTTGCCGGAAGGCGCCGCTCATACGCGCCACCATGGCCTGCCATTGCGCGGGCGACACATGGTTGTTCAGACCCCGGTCGGCGATGATTTCTATCGCGTGGTCCGCCAGCAGCAGGTAAATCAGCACGCCGTTGTTGTCTTCGGTGTCCCAGACGCGCAGCTCGCCAAACAGGGTTGCGGCCCGGTCGCGCGCGCTGGTGCGCCGCCAAAGGCAGCTCAGGGGCAGACCGGCTTCCACGCAGATCCGGATTTCCCCGCCGTGGCGTTTTTCACTGGCGGCCACCCGCCGCATCAGGCGCTCCAGCATGTCGGGCGTAATGGTTCGGCGCGCGTCATCCTCGTCGAGCCAGAGGTGTTTGAGGAGGCGGTAAATCGGGTTGAGCACGATCACTTCCTTACCAGTTGCCGGACGCGCCGCCGCCACCAAAATTGCCGCCGCCACCGCTGCTGAATCCGCCGCCGCCGCCCCAGCCGCCGTGGCCCGCGGCGCCGCCCCAACCGGGCATTCCGCTGCTGCGCCCACGACCGGCCGGCGCCAGACTGGCGATCAGGGCCAACAGCATGGCGACGACCGTGGCAATACTGGCTACAACCAGGCTGGCGGTGAAGAACCAGGCCACCATGCCCACGGCGGCGCCGGTGGCCAGCGATCCAAACTTGCGCCCCAGGAGGCCGGCCAGCAGGCGGCCCCCGATCGGAACCGCGAAGAACAGAAAGACCGCCAGGTCCGTCCATTGAAAGCCTGGCGTGGCGGGCTTGCCGGAGGCATCGGGCAGCGGCAAGTTTTCGCCGGTGATGCGCGCCATGATCTGGTCGGCCGCGGCATCGAGGCCGCCGGCAAAGTCTCCCTGCCTGAAACGCGGCGTGATGGCCCGGTCAATGATTTGCCGCGCTGCCAGATCGGGCAGCGCGCCTTCCAGCGTTTTGGCCGTGGCGATGCGAACCTTGCGGTCATTCTTGGCGACCACCAGCAGCACGCCGTCGCCGACGTCCTTGCGCCCGATTTTCCAGGCGTCGCCGACACGCTGGGCGTAGTCGGTGATGTCTTCCGGCAGCGTGGTTGGCACCATCAACACCACCACCTGCGTGCCCCTTGCCTTTTCAAAAGCCGCCAGCTTGGCTTCCAGCGCCTGTATCTGTGTCGCGTCCAGCGTGCCGGTGCTGTCGATGACGCGGGCGCTTGGCGGCGGGACAGGATGCAGCGTTTGTGCCGGCGCGGGCAGCGCCAGCCAGCAACTGGCCAGCAGGCACAAACACCGGCGCACCCAGCCCGCGGCGACGGCCCTCAGAGCACGGTCGGCCATGTCCAGCCGCCTTATTTCTTGTCGAAGTCCACGGTAGGCGGCACCGAGAGCTGCGCTTCGTTCTGTACGCTGAAGGTCGGCTTGACCGTGTAGCCAAAGACCATGGCCGTCAGGTTGCTGGGAAAGCTGCGCGCGAGCACGTTGTAGGCCTGCACCGCCTGGATGTAGCGGTTGCGGGCCACCGTGATGCGGTTCTCGGTGCCCTCCAGTTGCACCCGCAGGTCCTGAAAGCCCTGGTTGGCCTTGAGGTTGGGGTAGTTTTCCGACACCACCAGCAGGCGGGACAGGGCAGAACTCAACTCGCCCTGCGCCGCCTGGAACTTCGCGAAGGCTTCGGGGTTGTTCAGGGTCTCGGGCGTGACCTGGATCGAGGTCGCTTTGGCCCGCGCTTCAATGACCTTGGTCAGCGTGCCCTGCTCGAAAGCGGCTTCGCCTTTGACGGTGGCGACGATGTTGGGCACCAGGTCCGCGCGGCGCTGGTACTGGTTGAGCACTTCCGACCAGGCCGACTGGGTCTGCTCGTCCAGGCGCTGGAACTCGTTGTAGCCGCAGCCGGAGAGCAGCAGAGCAAGCGCGCCGACAAGGGCCCAACGGGAAAAGCGTGATTTCATGGCAAGCCTCCAAGGTGCAATCCGCAACACTACCATATCCTAGAAACCGCAGTGGACCGCTTACAAACGCTGGCAGAGCCGCATGGGTGCTGATTTTCGCGCCCACGAACTTGCTCACCGGTGGGATCAGAGCGCTACGCACCCGATTGCGCCGCCCTGGCGCGCGCTGGCGGCGTTGCGCCTTCTTGCAGGCATCAGCCTGCCGCGTCGTCACGCCTTGCCGGCCCACTCCATGACGGCCCACTCCATGACGGCCCACCCCATGACGGCCCACTCGGGCGCGTCCAACGGCGGTTTCTAGGATGATCGCATGTCGCGTCAGCCCGCTTGCACCAACCCCTGCTGCCGTGGCCGGGCAGTCGCAAAACATGCAGGGTGCGGGCGTGGCTTAATACAGGTTGGCATCCAAAGGCGGATCGAGCGCGCGCACCTCCGAATCAGACCATGCGAAAACCCAAAGTTTCCCCGGCCAGCAACGGCAACGCCGACGACATTGAAGCGGCTTTCTACGAAGCCTTGCAAAGCGGCGATATCGAAAAACTCATGGCCTGCTGGGCCGATGAAGACGACATTGTCTGCATCCACCCCGGTGGGCCGCGTGTCGTGGGCGCCGGGGCGATACGCGCCGCATTTGACGCCATGTTTGCCAACGGCAGCATCCGTGCCCATGCCGAAAAAGTCCGAAAAGTCGAAGCCATGAGCGCCAGCGTACACAGCGTGCTGGAGCGCATCGAGGTGATGACCGAGGAAGGCCCCCGCCATGCTTACGTCATTGCCACCAATGTGTACCACAAGACCGCGCAGGGCTGGCGCATGGTTGCACACCATGCCAGCCCCGGCACCCCGCGCGAGATGCAGGAAGTCTCGGACAGTCCGCAAGTGTTGCACTGACGCATCGATGGCGATGAACTACCAAGCGCCGTGGTGGTTGCCGGGCGGCAATCTGCAAACGATATACGCCGCCTTGCGCTCCAAACGCTACCTGGCCGAGGCGCCGAGTTTTCGCCGCGAGCGCTGGGCCACGCCCGATGACGATTTTGTGGATGTTGACTTTGCGCAGCACACCAGCACCGTTGCTGCGCCACTGCTGGTCGTGTTTCATGGCCTGGAAGGATCGTCGGCCAGCCACTATGCCGAGGCCTTTGCCGACATCGCGCGTGGGCGCGGCTGGGCCTGCGCCGTGCCCCATTTTCGCGGCTGTTCGGGCGAGATCAATCGCGCGCCGCGTGCCTACCATTCGGGCGATTTCGAGGAGATCGACTGGATCCTGCGCCGTTTCAAGGGTCGGCATCCGGGGCCGCTGTTTGCGGTCGGCATTTCCCTGGGCGGCAACGCCCTGATGCGCTGGGCGGCCGAAATGGGCACCCGGGCTGGCCGTGTCGTTGACGCGGTTGCGTCGGTCTGCTCGCCGCTGGATCTGACGGCCAGCGGCCATGTGATCGGACAAGGCTTCAACCGCCTCGTCTACACCCGCATGTTCCTCCGTTCGATGGTGCCCAAGGCGCTCGGGAAGCTGGAACAGCACCCCGGCCTGTTCAGCGTTGAAGCGCTGCTCGCGGCGCGCGACCTGTATGCGTTTGACAACGTTGTCACCGCACCGCTTCATGGGTTCAAAAACACGGATGACTACTGGGCGCGCGCCTCGGCCAAACCGCATATGCGGCGCATTGACATTGCGGCATTGGCCGTCAATGCGCTGAACGATCCGTTCGTTCCGGCCGCCAGCCTGCCGCGGGCCGGCGACGTGAGTGCGGCCGTGACGCTCTGGCAGCCCCGCGAAGGCGGCCATGTCGGGTTTCCGTCGGCGCCGTTTCCGGGCCATGCGCGCGCGATGCCCGAGGCGGTGTGCGGGTTTTTCGCGGCGCAACTTGAAGCGGGGCAAAATAGACACCATGGATGACATCGTTCGCCAGGCCATTGCCAAATGGCCCAATGTGCCCCACTGCTACGGCTGGTTGGGTCTGGACGCGCGCGGCAACTGGTACATGCGCGATGACAAAGCCCAGGCCGCCGGCCCCTTTGCAAGTGATGCCGGTGGCGCCCGCCGTGCGGCGGGCGGCAAAGGCTCGCTGCTCAAACATGACAAACTGATTGCCTTCATCGAGCGCAACTACGAAAGCGACAAAGCCGGGCAGTGGTTTTTCCAGAACGGCCCGCAGCGCGTCTATGTGGAGCTCGAAGCGACCCCGCTGGTCTGGAGAATCGGCAACGCGCCTGATTTTTCAGTGACAGCGCATACTGGCCGACCGGCGCGTGCGCAGCGCTGCATTCTTGATGAGCAGGGCCGCGTCTATCTGGAGACCGACATCGGCTTTGGCCTGGTGCATACGCAGGACATGATGCACGCCGCCGACGCGATTGAGCAGGGCTTGTGGGTGCCCGAAGACGTTGCCACGCGGGATTTACCGCTTCGCTTTGCTTATGTGCGCAGTCCGGCAGCGGACAGAAAAAGTCCGTCGTGATGCGATTAAAAAATAGCGGTTTACGCCCTTTTTTCAAGGGCGTTGGTCGAGATTTTCTATAGAAAAAAACCGGTCACGGACCGGTTTTTTTTTGATGCAGGCAGGCGCGCGGCTATTTGGCGGCGCCCGACGGTGTGGGCGCGGCTGCCGCCGGCTTTTGCGGCTCGGCGAATTTTCCACCGGCAGCATTGGCCATATGCGCCACGGCGCTGCCGATTTCGGCTTCTTCAAAATCGCCGCCGCCTTGCGCGCCCATCGCGCCTTTGCCTTTGAGTGCGGAATTCCACAGGCTTGCAAAGCCGGTCTGGATGCGCGGCGCCCAGGCCGCCGCGTCGCCGAACTTCGGCGCACCTGCTGCACCGGTGGCGTGGCATGCGGCACACTGGGCTGTGTAGACTTCCGCGCCGGACTTCAGGGGGCGACTGGCATCGCGAATTTCAACCGTGCCGATTTTCTGGATGCGCTGGGCAACGGCTTTGTCGACATCGACCGCGCCAGCGGCCAGTTTGTTGTCCGAGGTGACGTAATAAACCAGTGCAATGATGACGAAAACCGGGATGACAAAAGAAAGGAAAACTACGGCCAGCAACTGCTTGGGCGTTTTGATGGGGCCGGAGTGGTCTTCTTCGTGGGCCGTCGTGTGATCGTTTGCGCTCATGGCTTCCTCAAAAAAACTAAAAATCGGTGACTAAAGCAACTCATATTCGACAACCTTTGATTATAGCCATCACCCCTGCCAGACTCTGGCACAGCCTGCCTGGCTGATAGAATCGGAGGCTTCAACAGGGATCAGGCTCGCCGAGCATGGCCCTGCGAAGTCTCTACCCCTGCCATATCAACGGGATGTAGACGGCTTGTTTCAGCGTTGCGGCTGTAGCTCAGTGGATAGAGTATTGGCCTCCGAAGCCAAGGGTCGTGGGTTCGATCCCCGCCAGCCGCACCAAACCTGTTTTTTCAACGTCCCGCGATGCACATGGCCCGGAGTCAAGCATGAATGAGACAGACCGTCATGCGGCGTCCTCCGGCCAACTTGGCTTCGGTTTTGACGACGCTGCGCCCGCTGCGCCCGCAGCGCCGGCGACCAGCCCGCCCAAAATCCGCAAAGCCAAAGCACCACAGCCTGCTCCATTGGCGCTTGAGCCAAAAGCCATGGCGCGTGTGCTTGAAGGCCATCCCGACTACCGCGTCTTGCGGCGGCTGCCTGTGTGGCAACGGTTTACGCACCAGCCGGAGGGGCCGGTCACGCGTGTGCTGATTCTGGACACGGAAACGACAGGGCTGGAGCATTCGCGCGACCGCATCATCGAGCTGGCACTGCTGCGGGTCGATGTGGAGACCGCCACCGGTTTGCCGACCGGCGTGGTCGAGGTCTACGACGGGCTGGAAGACCCGGGCATGCCGATTCCTCAGGAAGCGCAGCAGGTTACCGGAATCAGCGACGCGATGGTCCGCGGTCAAAGGCTCGACGACCAGCGGGTGGCCGCGATGCTGGGAAGCACCGATCTGGTCATTGCACACAACGCCGGTTTTGACCGCCCGTTTGCGGAGGCCCGCCTGGCACAGTTTGCGCATCTGCCCTGGGTCTGCTCCTTTGCCGATCTGGACTGGAAAAAAGAAGGCCGCAGCTCGGCCAAACTGACCCATCTGGCGCTGGAGTTGGGCTGGTTTTACGACGCGCATCGCGCCGAAATGGATTGCCACGCCCTGCTGGCGGTGCTGGCCAGCCAGCTCCCGGTGTCCGGGCAGACGGGGCTGGCGCGCCTTTTATCGGCGTCCGCCCGGCCCGGCTACCGCTTGCAAGCCACTGCGGCGCCTTTTGAAGCCAAAGACTTGCTCAAGGCCAGGGGCTACCGCTGGGACGGGCCGCGCAAGGTGTGGCAAACCTGGCTCAATGATGAGGCCCAGCTTCAGGCCGAGTGTGACTGGCTCAAGGTGGCGGTCTACGCGAACCGGCCGGCGCGTGTTCAGGTGGAGCGGTTTGACGCCACAAGCCGCTACTCGTCCCGGCCCGGCAAGCTCGACTTGAGAGCGCTTTAGCGCGGGCCGCTCCTTCGGGGGCTCATGCTTTTTTCAATGCCAACGCCGCTTCGTACAATTCGTTGCGCGGCGCGCCGGTGATGTCGGCCGCCAGTTTGACCGCGGTTTTCAGCGGCAACTGGGCCAACAACAACTGCAAGACCCGGCCGCCATCGTCTCTGGCCTGCGCCTGCCCGCCCGGGTGCAGCACCAGCACAAATTCACCCCGGGTGCGCTGGCCGCCAGCGGCCAGCCAGGCGCTCAGGTCCTGCGCCGCGACGTTGGCGATTTCTTCAAACTGCTTGGTCAGCTCGCGGCCCACTGTGACCAGCCGGGTGCCGAGCAGCGCCATGGCGCGCGCCAGGGCCTCCATGCGGTGCGGCGCTTCCAGAATGACGACCGCACGCTTTTCCGCCTGCAGCGCTTGCACCGCCTGATCTCTTTCCGCGGCTTTTGACGGCAGAAAACCGGCAAATACAAAACCGGCTTCGCCGGCGATGCCCGCCACGCTGAGCGCGGTGGTCACACTGCTCGCGCCGGGCAAGGGCATGATCGCCAGCCCCGCGGCGCGCACCGCGGCCACCAGCCGCGCGCCCGGGTCGCTGACGGCCGGGGTGCCGGCGTCGCTGACGTAGGCGACACGCTCGCCGCGCTGCAGCCGTTCGATCACCGCCAGCGCTGCCTGTGCCTCGTTGTGTTCATGCACGGCCAGCAAGGGTTTGTCGATGCCGTAGTGGCGCAGCATCGTTTGGGTATGGCGCGTGTCTTCACAGGCGATGGCCTGCACCAGTTGCAGCACATGCAGCGCCCGCAGGCTGATGTCGGACAGGTTGCCTATCGGGGTGGCCACGACATACAGTGCAGCTTCGGGATAATGCTGCATGCCTGCCGCGGCGCGCGCGGCGGCCAGTGCCAGGTCGAAGGAAGCGTTCAATGTGGTTTTCCAAGAAGCAGGTTGCAAAATCCGCCACCGGTATCGGCGCAGCAGGACATCCCGGCCAGATTACCACCAAGCGGCTGGGTGACGCGGCGGAGTCGCTGGCGCTGGCTTATCTGGTCCGGGCCGGCTTGCGGCGGGTCGAGGCCAACTATCGAACGCCGGGCCGCGGCGGCGGCGAGGTGGACCTGATCATGCGCGCGCCCGACGGCACACTGGTATTTGTCGAGGTGCGCCAGCGCAAGAGCAAGCTGCATGGCGGCGCGGCGGCCAGCATCGGTGTGATCAAGCAAAGGCGGCTCATTTTCGCGGCGCGTCACTACCTGATGCGTTTTGCCAGCGCGCCGCCTTGCCGCTTTGATGTGGTGCTGGTGGAGGGCAGGCTGGATATGCCAGAGTCGGTGGCGATTGAATGGCTGCGCGGCGCTTTTGACGCGGACTGAGTCGCTTGTGAATTGCGTTTCAGGCTCGAAATTTGTAACCATGCATTGCGCTTCCAGGGCTGAACGGCTGCAAAGCGTGTGTTGAAACTTTTCACCCGCTATCATTGCCCCCATGCTCGAACAACGCATTGAACAGCACTTTATTGACAGCGCTGACCTGAAATACCAGGCGGCACAAACATTGTCCAAACCGATTGCCGCCGCGGTGCAGGCCATTTTGGCCAGCGTGACCAGTGGCGGCAAGGTGCTGGCCTGCGGCAACGGCGGCTCGGCCGCCGATGCCCAGCATTTCGCGGCCGAATTTGTCGGTCGCTTTGAGCGCGAGCGGCCCGAGCTCGGCGCGATCGCGCTGACCACCGACAGCTCCATTCTCACCGCGATTGCCAACGACTACGATTTCAGTGTGATTTTTTCCAAGCAGGTGCGTGCGCTGGGCGGCGCCGGCGACGTGTTGCTGGCGCTGAGCACCAGCGGCAACTCGGCCAACGTGCTGGCAGCCATTGAAGCGGCGCACGAACGCGAGATGACCGTGGTGGCCCTGACCGGCAAAGGCGGCGGAAAAATGAGCGCCGCACTGCGCGAGACCGATGTGCATATCTGCGTGCCCCATGATCGCACCGCACGCATTCAGGAGGTTCATCTGCTGGCCCTTCACTGCATTTGTGATGGCGTGGATGCCCAATTACTTGGTGAGCAGGAAAGTCTTTCATGAAACCCGACCAAACGACTATTTTCAAACGGCTGATGTTGACGGCCTGTACCGTGGCTGCCTTGGGCGGCGGCTTGACAGCCTGCTTTCCGCTGGCGCTGGGCGGTGCGGCGGTGGGTGGTGCGCTGGTGGCCATTGACCGCCGCACGTCGGGCGCCCAGCTTGAAGACGAGGGCATTGAGCTGCGCGCAATGAGCCGCCTGCGCGACAACGTGGGGAGCCGGGCCCGGGTCAGCGTGACCAGCTACAACCGGCAGGTGCTGCTGACCGGCGAGGTCCTCAACGAGCAGGATAAAAAACTGGTGGAGCAGGTCGTTGCGCGGGTTGAGAACGTCAACGGCACGGTCAATGAACTGGCCATCATCGACAGTCCGTCGCTGGTGCAGCGTTCTTCCGACGTCTTGATCACCGGTCAGATCAAGGCCTTGCTGATTGATGCCAGGGACCTGTACGCCAACGCCTTCAAGGTGGTCACCGAACGCGGCACGGTGTACCTGTTGGGGCGCGTGACGCAGCGCGAAGCCGACCGCGCCACGGAAATCGCCCGCGGCGCCCGCGGCGTGCAAAAAGTGGTGCGTATTTTAGAGATCCTCAGCGAGGAAGAGCTGCAGCGCCTGCTGCCCGCGCCCGCCAAACCCGCCGCCGCACCGCGTACGCAGGCCGGCGGCGGATAAGCCGGCCTTTTTTTGCGAGTTTACTTCAGCCGCCTGATCAGGCTGGAAGTGTCCCAGCGCTGCCCGCCCATGGCCTGCACGTCGCCATAAAACTGGTCGACCAGCGCCGTGACCGGCAGCCGCGCGCCATGGGTACTGGCCTCGTCGAGCACCAGGCCCAGGTCCTTGCGCATCCAGTCGACGGCAAAACCGAAGTCGAATTTGTCGGCGACCATGGTCTTGCCGCGGTTGTCGAGCTGCCAGCTTTGCGCCGCCCCTTTGCCAATCACGTCCAGCACCTGGTTCATGTCCAGGCCGGCCTTCTGGCCAAAAGCCACGGCTTCGCTCAAGCCCTGCAGCAGCCCGGCGATGCAGATCTGGTTGACCATTTTGGTCAACTGGCCTGCGCCGCTGGCGCCCATCAGCGTGAATGCTTTCGAAAACGCCATGCCGGCCGGTTTGACCGACTCAAACGCCGCCGCATCGCCGCCGCACATGACGGTCAGCAAGCCATTTTGCGCACCGGCCTGTCCGCCCGAAACGGGGGCATCGACAAACCGCAGCTTCCCGATTTTGGCCGTCGCGTACAACTCGCGCGCCACGTTGGCCGATGTGGTGGTGTGATCGACGAATACCGTGCCCGGCTTCATGCCGGCAAAAGCGCCATCACCGAGTGTTTTGCCGAGCGTGACGCTGCGCAAATCGTCGTCATTGCCGACGCAGCAAAAAACGATGTCGGCGCCGTGTACGGCCTCACGCGGGGTTGCGGCATGTTTTGGGCTGCTGGTTCCGGCAAACTCTGCACACCATGCTATTGATTTTGTAGTGGTTCGGTTGTAGACGGTGACCCGATGGCCAGCCAGCGCGAGGTGGCCGGCCATCGGGTAGCCCATGACGCCGAGTCCGAGAAAGGCTACCTTGCGGGACGGGGCGGGTTCGTAGGTTTTGGGGTGGGTGCCGGGCGTCGTCATGAGTCAAACAATGGCCATGTGCTCCGTGCCCGCCGACAGGTCCTGTGTCTTGGCGCGCTGGGAGTTGAGTTTGATCTGCAGCCGCAAGTCGTTGACCGAATCGGCATTGCGCAGGGCGTCTTCGTAGGTGATCATATTGCTTTCAAAGGCATCGAACAGCGCCTGGTCGAAGGTCTGCATGCCGAGATTGCGGCTTTTCTTCATGATTTCCTTGATCTCGGAGACTTCGCCCTTGAAGATCAGGTCGGAAACCAGCGGCGTGTTCAACATCACTTCGACCGCCGCGATGCGGCCCTTGCTGTCCTGCTTGGGCACCAGCCGCTGCGAGATCATGGCCTTCATGTTCAGCGACAGGTCCATCAGCAGTTGGGCGCGGCGCTCTTCCGGGAAAAAGTTGATGATGCGGTCCAGCGCCTGGTTGGCGCTGTTCGCATGCAGGGTGCAGAGGCACAGGTGGCCGGTTTCGGCAAAGGCGACGGCGTGTTCCATGGTTTCGCGGTCGCGCACCTCGCCCATCAGGATGACGTCAGGCGCCTGGCGCAGTGTGTTTTTCAGCGCCGCTTCCCAACTGTCGGTGTCCAGCCCCACTTCACGCTGCGTGATCACGCAGTTCTTGTGCAAGTGCACAAACTCCACCGGGTCTTCAATCGTGATGATGTGGCCGAAGGAGTTCTCGTTGCGCCAGTCCACCATGGCGGCCAGCGTGGTGGATTTGCCGGAACCGGTGGCGCCGACCAGGATGCACAGCCCGCGCTTGGACATCACCACATCCTTGAGGATCTGCGGCACGCCCAGACCGTCGATCGTCGGCAGGACCGCCGGAATCACCCGCATCACCATGCCGACCTTGCCTTGCTGGATAAAGGCATTGACCCGGAAACGCCCGACACCGGGCGGAGAAATCGCGAAGTTGCACTCCTTGGTGCGCTCGAACTCGGCCGCCTGCTTGTCGTTCATGATGGCGCGTGCCAAGGCCAGCGTGTGCCCGGCGTTCAGCGGCTGCGGCGAGACCTTGGTGACCTTGCCGTCGACCTTCATCGCGGGCGGGAAATCGCCGGTGATGAAAAGGTCGCTGCCGTTGCGGCCCACCATCAGCTTGAGAAGGTCGTTGATGAATCTACTGGCCTGGTCGCGTTCCATGGTTTCTCCAATTACTGCTGCGCGTCTGCATTGCCCGCCGGAGGCAATTCTTGCTGAAACGGTTGTTGTCTAGCCCGGGAAATTTTCGGGGATTTTCGCCTTGCCTCTGGCCTCGGCCGCCGAAATCACGTTGCGCTTGACCAGGTCGGTCAGGTTCTGGTCCAGCGTCTGCATGCCGACGCTGTTGCCGGTCTGGATCGACGAGTACATCTGCGCCACCTTGGCCTCGCGGATCAGGTTGCGGATGGCGCTGGTGCCCAGCATGATCTCGTGGGCGGCCACGCGGCCCTGGCCGTCCTTGGTCTTGCACAGGGTCTGCGAGATCACCGCCTGCAGCGACTCCGACAGCATGGCGCGTATCATTTCCTTTTCTTCGGACGGAAACACGTCGATGATCCGGTCGATGGTTTTGGCCGCGCTGGAGGTGTGCAGCGTGCCGAACACCAGGTGGCCGGTTTCAGCGGCGGTCATGGCCAGGCGGATGGTTTCCAGGTCGCGCATCTCGCCGACCAGGATGGCGTCCGGGTCTTCGCGCAGGGCGGATTTGAGCGCCGCGCTGAAGCTCAGCGTGTGCGGGCCGACCTCGCGCTGGTTGATCAGGCATTTTTTGGATTCATGCACGAACTCGATCGGGTCTTCCACCGTCAGGATGTGGCCGTACTCGGTTTCGTTCAGGTAATTGACCATGGCGGCCAGCGTGGTGGACTTGCCCGAGCCGGTGGGGCCGGTGACCAGCACCATGCCGCGCGGCTTCATCGCCAGGTCGCCGAAAATCTTGGGCGCGTTGAGCTGCTCCAACGTCAGGATTTTCGAGGGAATGGTCCGGAACACGGCGCCCGCGCCGCGGTTCTGGTTGAAGGCGTTGACGCGAAAGCGCGCCAGCCCGTCGATCTCGAAGGAGAAGTCGATCTCCAGGAATTCCTCGTAGTTCTTGCGCTGGGTGTCGTTCATGATGTCGTACACCATGGCATGAACCTGCTTGTGGTCCAGCGGGTCGACATTGATGCGCCTGACATCCCCATGCACCCGGATCATGGGCGGCAGGCCGGCGGACAGATGCAAATCGGAAGCTTTGTTCTTGACGCTAAAAGCCAGCAGTTGGGTAATGTCCATCCAGGGGATTCCTCCGAAGTTCTAGGGTTACAGTTCGATTATGACCATGATTGTTGACAATCTCCAAGCCGTTCGCGCCCGTATTGTGGCCGCCTGTACGGCGGCCGGGCGCGACCCGGCCACTGTGCGTTTGCTGGCCGTTTCCAAGACCTTCGGGCCGCAGGCCGTCATCGAGGCCGCCGCCGCGGGGCAGCGCCTGTTCGGTGAGAACTATATTCAGGAAGGCGTCGAGAAAATCCTCTTGATCCGGGAATGGGAAACCGAGTGCCTTCGGCTGTCGGCTTCTCGCCATTCCTCCGGGTTGCGCTCGCCGCAAGCGGGCGCCCCTGCCAGCCTCACGGAATGGCACTGCATCGGTCCGGTGCAGAGCAACAAGACAAGGCTGGTGGCGGAAAACTTCGACTGGGTCCAGTCCATCGACCGCCTCAAGATCGCGCAGCGGCTCAGCGAGCAGCGCCCGCCGCACTTGCCGCGGCTGCAGGTGTGCCTGCAGGTCAATATCGACGGCGGCGCAGCCAAGTCGGGGGTGGCGCCGCAGCAGGCCCGGGCGCTCGCTGCCGAAGTCGCGCGGCTGCCGCGGTTGGCGCTGCGCGGCTTGATGTCGATTCCCGAACCTGCTGCTGATTTTATAGCTGCTCGCGCAGTCCATGAAAGGGCGGCAAGCCTTTTTGAGCAGATCAATCGGGCTGGGGTGCTGCCGCTTCCGATGGACACCTTGTCAATGGGCATGACGGCGGATCTGGAAGCCGCCATCCACGCCGGCAGCACCCTGGTGCGCGTAGGGACGGCGATCTTCGGCGGACGCTGATCTCAGCTTATTTTTTCGGCGGCGCAAAAGGCTTGATCGCGCCGCAGTCGGTCGCCAGCCACTTGCCGGAGGCGTCCATGGTCATGGTTTCCGGCTTGCCCTGCACCGTGCTCTTCATCGCCATCTTCATCGTATAAGCCTCGGGGCTGACAAAGGTCACCACGCCATCGCCGCTGGACGGCGGTCGGGTGCAGACAAACGACATTTTCATGGTGTTGCCCGAACGCGGCGAGGTGCTGGTTTTGCAGTCGCCCTGTTGAGACGGCAAGGCGTCGCGCTCAATCATCTCCTTGGTCATGCAGATTTTCGCCGTCATGCTGCCGGGCGTTCCCGTGCCCATGGCAACGCCCTGCTTGGCCATCATGTCCTGCATCATCTTGCGCTGCTCGGGCGCCATGCCGGCCATTTGTTTTTGCGCCTCGGCCATGCCTTTTTCGAGCTGGCCCGAGCCGGACTGCATCTTGTTGCTTATCTCCCACAAACCGGGTTTCAGGGTCTGCGCCATGACCGGCAGGCCGGCCAGAAGCAGCAAACCCAGCAGCACGGACGGACGGACGGTGAATAAACGACGAAGGAAAAGGCAATTCATGAATGTTCTCCAAAATTGGTTTTTTTTAGGCCTTGACAACGTGAAGTCGAGTTCAGGCTGGGAGCCACCCCTTCCTTTTTTAAATAGTACACCCAACACATCGTTCCAACGAATGCGCGCGTCAAGGGCCTTTATGCTCGCTACCATGCAAGCCAATTTATATGCACTGGGTGCCATCGCGCTGTGGGTCGCTCTCGCCTCCCTCGGGGTTGCGCTCAAACACATTCCCCCTTTTTTGCTGACCGGCCTTGCGCTGCTGCTGGGTAGCCTGCTGGCGCTGCCCTTTGTGCTGAAAGACAAACGGCACTGGGCCATTCCGGCCAAGACCCTCGCGCTGGGCATTTATGGCTTGTTCGGCTTTCACTTTCTGCTGTTCATCGCTCTGCGCCACGCGCCGCCGGTGGAGGCGAACCTGGTCAATTACCTGTGGCCGTTGCTCATGGTGGTGCTGGCGCCGCTGTTTTTGCCCGGCGTGACGCTGCGTGTCATGCATGTGCTGGCCGCGCTGCTGGGTTTTGCCGGGGCAGCGTTGGCGATTTTGGGAGCGGCCGACGGCGATGCCTCCGGTGCCTGGGCCTGGGGCTACCTGCCGGCGCTGGGGTCGGCCTTCATCTGGGCCAGTTATTCGCTGCTGACAAAACGGGGCGCGCCTTTCCCGACGGCGGCCATCGGCCTGTTTGGTCTGGTCTCGGGCCTGCTGTCTCTGCTGTGCCACTGGGCGCTGGAGCCTGCGGCGGCGCTGTCGGGGCGCGACTGGTTGCTGTTGGCGCTGCTCGGGCTGGGTCCGCTGGGCGGGGCGTTTTTCCTGTGGGACAAAGCCCTCAAGCTCGGCGATGCGCTGCAGATCGGCATCTTGAGCTATTTGACGCCGCTGGGCTCCACCGCGCTGCTGCTCCTGGTCAGCGGCCGCGCCTGGGACTGGCGCATCGGCCTGGCCGCGGTAATGATCGTTGGCGCGGCGGTGCTGGGAACACGGGCCAGGTGAAATCATGTGCCGGTCCTTGTTCCACGAGTACAAGCGGCTACTTTTTTATGAAACTACAGCAGAGCTGCCGGCGCGTCACTGTCGAGAACTTCCTCGGCCCAGCCCTTGAGCTTGCCGGCATCGGCCCGCAAAATCTGCTGCTTGACCGCAAGGATTTGCGACGGGTGCATCGAGAAGCTGCGCAGCCCCAGGCCCAGCAGCAGCCGCGTCATGCCGACGTCGCCGGCCATCTCGCCGCAGAGGCTGACGCTTTTTCCCTGGGCATTGCATTGGGCAATCGTGTCGGCAATCAGGCGCAGCACCGCCGGGTGACAGGGGTCGTACAGATGGGCGACCGCCTCGTCGGCCCGGTCAATCGCCAGCGTGTACTGGATCAGGTCGTTGGTGCCTATCGACAGAAAGTCGAAGTACTTGAGAAACAGCTTGAGGGTCAGCGCGGCCGCCGGTATTTCAATCATCGCGCCCAGTTGCACCGGCCCGTAGTCAATGCCTTTGTTGTCGAGTTCGGCGCGCGCACGGTCGATCAGCGACAGGGTCTGGCGGATTTCGCTGGCGTGGGCCAGCATCGGTACCAGCAGGTTGACCTGGCCATGTGCCGCCGCGCGCAAAATCGCGCGCAGTTGGGTCAGGAACATCGGCGGGTCGGCCAGGCTCCAGCGAATCGCCCGCAAGCCCAGCGCCGGGTTCAGTTGCCCGTCCTGCGTCCTGTCGGTCAGCTTGTCCAGCGGTTTGTCCGACCCGATGTCCACGGTACGAATCGTCACCGGCAGGCCCTGCATGCCTTCGACCGCTTTGCGGTAGGCCAGGTACTGCTCCTGCTCGCCCGGCAGTTTGCCGGCTCGGCCCATGAACAGGAATTCGCTGCGAAACAGGCCCACGCCGACCGCGCCCACCGCCATGGCGCCGGCCGTGTCATCGGGCATTTCGATGTTGGCCAGCAGATCCACTTTTTGGCCGTCCAGCGTCACCGCCGGCGTGTGTTTGAGGCGGTTCAGGCGCTGGCGCTCCAGTTCGCCCTGGCGCTTCTTGAAACCGTACTCGGCCAAAATGATGGGCGAGGGATCGACGATCAACACGCCGGCGTCACCGTCGATGATGACCCAGTCGTCCTGCTCGATCAACTGGCTGGCGCTGCGTGCGCCCACTACCGCCGGAATGTCCAGACTGCGCGCGACGATGGCGGTGTGCGAGGTTTTGCCGCCGACATCGGTCGCAAAGCCGACAAACAGGCTTTGCTTGAACTGCAGCATGTCGGCCGGGGAAATATCGTGCGCGATCAGCACCAGCGGCACGTCCAGGGTGTCATCGAGCAACAGGTCCTGCTGGCGCGGCTGGCGGCGCGCGCGCCCTGCGGGCAGCACCGGCGAGGCCACACCTTTCATGAAGCCCAGAATACGTTCGACCACCTGCTCCAGATCGGCCTTGCGCTCGCGCAGGTACTCGTCTTCCATATCGTCGAATTGCCGCGCAATGATTTCGTACTGCGTGGTCAGCGCCCACTCGGCGTTGTAGAGCCGGTCGGTGATCCAGTGCTTGATGCCGCTGATCAGTTGCTCGTCCTGTAGCAGCATCAGATGCACATCGAGCAGTGCAGAAAGCTCGTGCGGCGCATCTTTGGGCAGGTCGCGCTGGACCCGCGCGATCTCTTCGGCCACGGCATCGCGGGCCGCCCGCACGCGCTGGATCTCTTCAACCGTTTTGGATGGGTCAATAAAGTAATGCGCGACATCGGCCCGGCTCGACGCCACCAACACGGCGCGGCCCATCGCGATGCCGCGCGAGACCGCCAGACCATGGACCGAGAAGGTCATGACATTGTTCCCGCGCTCGCCACTGCGTGGGCTGCACTGCCCCCCGAGGGGGCTGTTTTTTCCTTGGGGCGGCCCGGCGGAAAAATGCTTGCTCCGTCCCTCATTCTCCCTCCCCAAACTTGTCGTGGATCAGGGCCAGCAGTGCATCCATGGCTTTTTGTTCGTCAGTGCCGTTCGTTTCGATTTCGACCACGCTGCCCAGACCGGCGGCCAGCATCATCACGCCCATGATGCTTTTGGCGTTGACGCGGCGATCACCCTTGGCAATCCAGACATCGCAGGCAAAGCCGCCGGCCAGTTTGGTGAGTTTGGCCGAAGCCCGGGCGTGCAGGCCCAGTTTATTGCTGATGGTCGTGCTGGTCTTGATCATGATGTCGAAGTGCCTGGTTTTGCGGTGCGGTGATGGCTACTTGCATGACGCCCTGCGTCCCGCCCGCCACCGCGCGCGCCACCAGCGCATTCAGAGGTTCGTGCCGGTAGGATACCGTGCGCAGCAGCATCGGCAGGTTGACGCCAGCGATCAGTTTGGAGGTGACGCCATCGACCAGTTTTTGCGCCACGTTGCACGGCGTGGCGCCAAACACATCGGCCAGTACCAGCACATGCGAGGTGCCCAACTGCCCGAACACAATGCGCGCCTGCGCCAATGTTTCTTCCGGCGGCATGTTGGGCTGCACGTCCAGCGCGGCCACGCTCTCCGGGTAGTCGGAAAAGACATGTGAGACACACTGCCGCAAAGCCGAAGCCAGCGGTGCATGCGCAATGATGAGAATGCCGTTCATTGCGGTGGATTATCGGGGGTGGGGTCTGTTTTCACGCCGAGGAAGTAGCCATACGATGCGAGGCAGCAACACAAAAACACGCCCATGGCCGCCCGGAAACTGACCGCTTCGCTCAAGCCCAGGGTCCGGAAGGCGTCGATGAGCAGGCCCATGCCCCACTGCACGACGAACACGCCCGCAAAAATCACGAGGTTGTAGCTAGCGAGCACACGGCCCGCCAGCGCCGACGGAAAAGCCATGCCGATGGCCGGCTGGGCCAGGCCCAGCACACTGGAAGCCATGCAAAACAGCGCCCACCCGCCCCAACCGGCCGCCGGGCCTGCGGCAATATTGACCGCCAGCACCGTCATGCTGATCGGCACCCCCCAGGTGATCAGCCGGTTCACGTTCCAGCCATGCTGCGACAGCCACGGGTTGACCAGGCCCCAGGCCCAGAAGGTCACAAGCATGCTGGCATTGATCCAGAACAAGCCGGTGGCCGCTTCAAGCGGCGTGTAGTCCGCGACCTTGAGCATCCACGGGCCAGCCCACAAGGTCTGTATCGCGATCACGCCGCCATAGTTGAAAAAGGCCACCGGCGACATTTTGCGGAAGTAGCGGTTGCGCCAGATGGACGTGGCCACCACGCTGGCCGCCTTGCGTACTGCGCTGCCCCCCACGTCTGCATGGGTCCACCAGGCGGGCACCACCCACGCAATCAGCGCCATGGACAGCCCGACCAGGGCCGCCAGAATCCAGAACAGCGGCCGCCAGCCGGTCAGCGGCATCAGCCACTGCACCGGCAGCGTGGACGCCAGCATCCCGAGAGAGCCGGTCATCAGCATCCAGGAGTTGGTGCGCAGCAAGGTACTCGCATCAAACCAGCGGCGGTAGCCCGTCAACGGGGCCATCAGACAGGCACTGACCCCCATGCCCATCAGCACCCGGGCCAGCAGCAGCCAGACAAAACTGGTTGCCGCCGCGAAGGCCAGGCAAGCCAGCACAGCCAGCGCCAGAAAGCACAAAATCACCCGCTTCGGCCCGTAGCGGTCCAGCCAGGCACCCAGCGGCAACTGCATGGCCGCAAAACCCAGAAAATAACCGCCGGCCAACAGCCCCAGATCACGCGCATGCAGCGAAAACTCCTGCGTGAGCACGGGCGACAGCGTGGCCGTGATGGCCCGCACCAGCGTCGAACAGAAGTAGGCCGCGGCAAACGCCAGAAACACGACGCCGCCGGCGCGCCGGGTCAGCAGGCCGGACGAAACGGCGGCGGCCGGCACGCGCCCGGCATCCCGAACGACGCTCATCAGCGGGGGCTTCCGGCGGCCAGCTTGAGGCTGGAGAAAAAGGTTTCCGCAACCTCGGGCGTAATCTGGTCGGCGTAGATCACCGCCTGGAACACCTGGCGGCCCTGCGCAAAATACGCGGCCTGGCTCTGCACCGCACTTCCGTCGGCCCGCTGCCCCGTGGCGCGCACCCGCACGGCCTGCGGCTGCAAGGCCGCGCCCGGCACCTTCAAAAGCGTGGCTTGCTCGGCACCCGCTTTGGCCTTGATATGGGTCAGCGTCGCCGTTTGCCAGCCTGCCAGAACAGCGCCGACCTGGCTGGCGTCATTGACCGTGGCCACCCCAAGCGCAAAGGTGGCGTCGCCGGCATCGCAGCCCAGCATGGCCAGTTCGGTCGGTTGCCCGCCCAGCGGCACACTGCGCTGGGCCTGGTCGGGGTTGCAGGGCAGCAGCAGCGACAGGCCGGTGTTGTCCGGCCTGACTTCGCGCCAGTTGAAGGTCGGGCTGCAGGCCGTGAGGGCCGGCAGCAAGACTGCCGCAAAAAGAAGGGTCAAACGTGTCATGGGGGGAAAAACGGCCGCCGTCATCTCGATTACCAAGTGAGCCTTGCACTTTACAGGGATTTGCAAACGACACGCGGGGCGAGTGCCCTATTGAACCACTCCGATGCACAATGGGTCCGAGCTTAAACGCAACGAGGTAATTCGATGACCCACAATTTTGTTCTGGTGCATGGTGCCTGGCACGGCGGCTGGTGCTGGCGGCGCGTGGCGCAGGCTCTGCAGCTTGACCACCACAAGGTGCATGCGGTCACACTGACCGGCCTGGGCGAACGCGCCCACCTGCTGATGCCCGCCATCACGCTGGACACGCACATCGACGACGTGATCAACTTGATCGAGGCAGAAGAACTGCACGAGGTGATTTTGGCTGTGCATTCTTACGCCGGAATGATTGGCACGGCGGTGGCCGACCGATTGGGTTTTAGTGCCCCCACGCTTGCCGCTTCGCGTGCTGCGCTGCCCCCCGGGGGGGTTGTTTCGCCGCCGGGCCGCATCAAACATCTGGTGTATGTCGATGCGGTGCTGCCCAAACCCGGCGAGAGCTGGAGCAGTACCCAGTCAGTGGCCACGCAGTTGCAACGCATGGCGGCGGCGCAGACCTCGCCCAGTTTCAGCTTTCCGCCGCCCGACCCCGAGGTGTTTGGCCTGCATGACGCAGACCACGCCTGGGTCAAGCGCCGCCAGACGCCGCACCCCGGCAACACCTACCAGGCGCCGCTGGACTTTGATGTTCAGCGCGTCGCCGCCGTGCCGCGCACCTTTGTCAGTTGCAGCAAGCCGGCTTTGGCCACCATTGAGCCCAGCCGTCTGCGCGCGCGCGACCCGAAATTCTGGGACGGCGCCTGGCTGCCGAAATCCAGATTCGTCGAACTCGAAACCGGCCACGATCCGATGATCAGCGAGCCTGCAGCTCTGACGAAAATTCTTCTGGATTGCGCGGCAGCATGATTGCCCTGCGCAGGCGCCAGTTCTCCGCCGTACTTGCGGGCGGGTTGGCACTGCCTGCGCTGCTGCCTGCGCGCGCCCTTGCCAAAGACACGGCCCTGCCCGTTCCCGCGTCGCTGCCGGCGGCCGCAAAGGCCGCGGCCGCAAAAAACGAACCGCTGGTGCTGCTGGTCAGCCTGCCCGGCTGCCCCTACTGCGAATTGGTGCGGCGCAACTACCTGCTGCCCGCGCGCAAGGCGTCCGGCCTGCACGCCTGGCAGCTCAACATCACCGACCGAACGACGCCGCTTATTGGCTTTGATGGCAAAACCACCACCGCCGCAGCGCAGATCAGCGCGTGGAAAGCGGGCTTCACACCGACCGTGCTGTTTTTCGGAAGCAGGGGGCAGGAACTGGCCGAACGGCTGGTCGGCGTGGCTGTGCCGGATTTTTATGGGGCTTACCTGGAGGCACGGCTGGCGGCGGCGCGCAAGGCGCTGCTTGCACTCAGGTAGACGAAATCCAGCGAAGCTGCGGACGTTCAGCGGCCGAACTGGCCGCGCCGCTCGCCAGCATGCATCGCGGCGCTTTGGCGCCGGTAGACCGGAATGTGGATGGCGTCGTGGACATGGTGCTGGACGCTACCGCTCTCCATGCCCAGCCGCCCACATGCGAGCAACGATTGGGTGACGCAGATGCAGACTTCGATGGAGGTCACGGATTCTGGACTTTGATTCAGGACTTTGTTAAACCGCGCAATAAATCACTACTTTTGCCAATTTAATGTTTCCGGATGTTTCTTGCGTGCCTATCAGATCAAAGACCGTGTTAAGTTGCCCCCTTGGCTTCATGGACCCCATGACATGATGAATTTTCAATTGAAGCAAACAAAGGAGTATTTGTGCCATGGTAATTAAAAAACAGGTTCTTTCACTGGTCACAATAGGCGTCCTCATGGCGCTTGCCGGCGCGCCAGGGCCAGGGTTTGCGGCGGATTCGACAACTGGCACAACCGCGACGACGACATCCCAACCGGCTACCAAGCTGGTCTCGACCTACAGCACGTTCGCCGGTTCTGATGCGAATGCAACGGCTTTGGTAAACGGTCTGCGCACCGGGAAAAGCATTACCCTGACTTCAGGCAGCGGTACGACAGGCACTGCAACCAGCGGCTCAACGACGTTTACACCGGCAACGTCCAAACTAGGCTACGGTAACGTCAACATCGCGCTGGCCCTTGCACAAGCCGAACTGACCAAGCTGGGCATTGCCGATCCCACGCCGGCCCAGCTTCAGGCAGCGTTGAATGGGGGCACCATCACCACATCGACAGGCGCAACAACCTTGCCCGGCGTTTTGCAAATGAGAAGTGAAGGCCAAGGCTGGGGCGTAATTGCGAAATCGCTTGGATTGAATTTGGGCGCGGTGGTAAGCGCTTCAAAAACCGACAAGGGTGCAGCCGCTGCCGAACGCCGGGCCGATGCGGACAAAGGCAAGTCGGTTGCCAAAGTCGAGAAGGTGAATTCCGTGCGGCAAGAAAAAGTTGAGCGTCAGGCGAAGGTCGAGCGCCCAGAGAAAGTTGAGCGTCCAGAGAAAGTTGAGCGACCAGAGAAAGTTGAGCGACCTGAAAAGGTCGAGCGTCCCGAAAAAATCGCGCGGCCTGAAAAAGTCGAGCGTCCCGAGCGCGTCGAACAGCCCAAGAGGTGATATTCAGCGTCATCAGGCCCGGGAGAGTACGCGATAGCAGCGGCTCGCTCGGTTTTTTGTTGTTGAGAGGAATAGATCGATGCCGTTAAAAAAACACGCAAAATTTATGCTTGCAAGCACTTTGGTGCTGGCAGTCCAGACATGCTGGGCTGATGAGGCCGGCGCGTTGAGCATAGGAACCAGCGTTAATTACAGCTCGGGCAAATACGGCACCTCAACGTCGACCGATATCACCTCGGTGCCAGTTAATGTCACTTACGACAAGGGGCCGTGGACACTCAAACTGAGCGTTCCTTATGTGCGCATCACGGGTCCCGGTGATGTGGTTGCAGGTGTTGGCAAAACGTCAACCGTAACTACTGCAGTTCGGACTGCGTCCGGCCTGGGTGACATTGTTGCAGCCGCGACCTACAACTTTTACAACGATGCCGCATCGCAGTTCGGCGCCGATGTGACCGGCAAAGTCAAGTTTGGCACGGGCGACAGTGCCAAGGGCCTCGGCACAGGAGAAAATGACTACTCCGTCATGCTGGATGTCTATAAGAAAGTTAATCAGGTAACGCTTTTTGGCGGCATAGGCTATACCGTTCTGGGGAGCACGACTGCGATTCCATTGAAAAACGTCATTGGTCTTACCGCTGGTTCTACGTTCAAGCTTGACGACAAAAGCAGTGTGGGACTTGCTTACGATTACCGCCAGAAATCGTCGTCAACGAGCGCTGCGCAAAGTGAGCTGACCGCTTTCTACATGCATAAATTCAACAAGTCGTGGAAGACGCAAGTGTATTTTCTGAGGGGGTTCTCTGACGGCAGTCCGGACTGGGGCGGAGGCGTCTCGGTTGGTTACGCGTTCTGACGGAAAAATAAATCGGCTCACCGGGTCAGTGACGCCTCCGAACCGGGCTAAAAACTTTACGGGGCGGCGTTCAACACCACACGGGAGCCGCATCGTCGCGCAGGCACTGCTGTCCGTTGGTAGAGGATGCGATGGTGCAAGCCAAGACCTGCTTATTTCAGCGACCCAAACACCTTTTTGAGAATCGCACTGCCGGTTCCCACCGGGTCCTGCCGGATATTCTTTTCTTCCTCACCAATAATCAGGTAGAGTCCGTCGAGCGTCTTGCCGGTGACGTATTGCTGGATGTTGGCGTCTTCTTTTTTGATCAGGCCAAAGCCTGCGGCTTTTCCTGCGACTTCGTTGTATTTCCTGGCCAAGCCCACTTTTTCCGTGGCTTGGGTGACCACGGGCAGAAACTTCACGCCCAGCGGGGCGCGGGTTTTTTCGGCAAAGAAGTGGGTGGCCGAGGTTTCACCGCCCTGCAGGATGTTTTTGGCGTCGTCGACGTTCATGGACCGCACGGCGCTGACCAGCAGATCCTTGCCCATGGGCACGGCGGCTTCGGCGGCGCGGTTGATGGCAGTGACCAGTTCGTCGATGCGTTTGCCCTGGCCGAGTTTTTTCAGCAGTTTTGACGCGTCTTCGAGGTACCCTGGCAAGGGAATGCGAACTTTCGGGTTGCCGAGGAATCCATCTGCCCTGCCCAGCAGGGCCACGGCCGCCAGGGCGCCTTTTTCGAGGGCGGTTTTCAGGCCGTTGCTGGCTTCGGCGTTTGTCAGATCGCCCAGTGACAGGGCATGGGCTTGGCGGTAGGTGACCAGTAGCAGTAGGCCCAGCGCGCTGATACCGGCCTGGTTAAAATTGCGACGTTGCATGATGAGAGCCTTCACTATGAGTTCAGTTTCAAGCGCAGTATGCCGGATCGTGTTTGCCTCGGCATTGGCGCTGGGCGCGCTCGCCAGTCTGGCCGGCTGCGGCGGCGCGCAGGCGGCACCGGAATCGACCTTTGTGCTGCTGGACGGCAGTACAAAAACCACTGCTGATTTCAGGGGCAAAGTCGTCCTCGTCAACTTCTGGGCGACCAGTTGCGTGACCTGCGTGGCCGAAATGCCAAAAATTATTTCCACCTACAACAAGTACAAAGGCCGGGGCTATGACACGCTGGCGGTCGCCATGAGCTATGACCCGCCGAGCTACGTCGTCAATTTCACCGAGACGCGCCAGTTGCCCTTCAAAGTAGCGATCGACAATACCGGCGCGGCGGCCAGGGCTTGGGGCGATGTGAAGCTGACACCCACCACCTATCTGGTGAACAAACGCGGCGAAATCGTCAAGCGTTATGTGGGCGAGCCGGACTTTGCGGCCCTGCACCAACTGATTGAAAAACTGCTGGCCGAGACTTGACTGGATGGCAACCTTGCCTGCTTCTTCTCCCATGCCTCAGTTCGTCACGCCAGCCACGCCCGGGCAACTGGCGGCGACGCGCCTGATTTTTCGGGAGTATGCCGAGCAGCTCGGTATGGACCTGCGCTTCCAGAACTTCGACGCCGAACTTGCCGGCCTGCCGGGTGACTACGCCGCGCCCCAGGGCTGCCTGCTGTTGGCGCTGGTGGCCAGTGAGGTGGCCGGTTGCTGCGCACTGCGGCCGCTGGCCTCGGTAGACTACCCGAATGCCTGTGAAATGAAACGCCTGTATGTGCGCCGGGGCTTTCGCCGCTCCGGGCTCGGTCGGCAACTGGCCGAAGCGGTGCTGGATGCGGCGCGGGTCGCGGGCTACCACAGCGTGCTGCTGGACACCCTCAACGACATGGAGGCCGCCCGTGCATTGTACAAAGACCTGGGCTTCAAGGACATCCCGCCCTACTACCACAACCCGATAGCGGGCGCGCACTACCTGAAGGTTCAACTTTGATAAAAACCGCTGCTCTTGCAGGCAGCAGTTTATCGAAGGGGCAAACGCAGTGAACGCTAAGGCAATGCTGAATAAGTCTCCCCGTTCGGACTGAGCCTGTCGAAGTCCTTCGCAAGTTGTTGATTTGCAAGGGCAGCGTTTCGACAGGCTCAACGCGAACGGACTTATTCAGCGTAGCCCTAATCTTACTGTGTCACAAACGTAGCCGCAGGTTTATCGAGCTGCAATGCGGGCAGTGCCCCAGAGTGATTGCGAGGGCCACTGCCAATTGGAAGCGCAGCGTTGTGATCGAGTTTGAGACGTGACGCTGGGCGCGATGGG
>JAURVI010000040.1 GCA_030655515.1 Polaromonas sp.
ATCAGCGTCTCGGTCAGGCGCTGGAAGTTCAGGTACAGCAGCAGGAAGATCAACAGCAGCGTGACCGGAACCACCACCTTCATCTTCTCGATGGCGCGCTCCATGTACTCGAACTGGCCGCTCCAGGTGGCGTAGTAGCCGGGCGGGAACTGGACCTGCTCGTTGACCGCCTTGCGCGCGTCGGCCACATAGCCGCCGATGTCGCGGTCGCGGATATCCACATAGATGTAGGCCGACAGCAGCGCGTTCTCGGTGCGGATGCCGGGCGCGCCCTTGGCCACCTCGATCCGTGCCAACTGGCCGAGCGGGATCATGGCGCCGTCCATGGTCGGCACCAGGACTTCGCGCGAGATCTGCTCGGGGTTGCTGCGCAGTTCGCGCGGATAGCGCACCGTCACGCCGAAACGCTCGCGCCCCTCCACGGTGGTCGTGACCATCTCGCCGCCCAGGGCGGTGCCGATCACGTCCTGCACCTCGCCCACCGACAAGCCGTAGCGCGCCAGTTGCGCGCGGTCCGGCTCGATGTTGAGGTAAAAGCCGCCGGTGATGCGCTCGGCGAAGGCCGAGGTGGTGCCCGGCACCTGCTTCACGACCGCTTCGATCTGCTTGGCCAGCTTTTCCATTTCGTCCAGGTCCTTGCCGAACACCTTGATGCCGATCGGCGTGCGGATGCCGGTGGCAAGCATGTCGAGGCGCGCCTTGATCGGCATGGTCCAGGCATTGGAGACGCCGGGGAATTGCAGCGCCTTGTCCATTTCGCCGATCAGCCTGTCGGTGGTCATGCCGGGCCGCCATTCGGACTCGGGCTTGAGGTTGATGACGGTCTCGAACATCTCGGTCGGGGCCGGGTCGGTCGCGGTATTGGCGCGGCCGGCTTTGCCCCAGACCGACACCACTTCCGGGAAACTCTTGATGATTTTGTTCTGGGTCTGCATCAGTTCCGCCGCCTTGGTGATGGACATGCCCGGCAGGCTGGACGGCATGAAGAACAAGGTGCCTTCATTGAGGGTCGGCATGAATTCGCTGCCGAGTTTCGATGCCGGATACACCGAGACCGCCAGAGCGATGAGCGCTGCAACGATGGTCAGCTTTTTCCAGCGCATCACTCCTGTGATGATCGGCCTATAGACCCAGATCAGAAAACGGTTCACCGGGTTCTTCGCCTCCGGCATGATCTTGCCGCGGATGAACAAGATCATCAGCACCGGCACCAGCGTCAGCGACAGCAGCGCCGCGCTCGCCATGGCGAAGGTCTTGGTGTAGGCCAGCGGCGAGAAGAGGCGCCCCTCCTGCGACTCCAGCGTGAACACCGGCAGGAACGACACGGTGATGATCAGCAGCGAAAAGAACAGCGCCGGACCCACTTCCTTGCAGGCGGCGAGAATCGCCTCCACCCGCTGCTGGTTCGAATGGCCTTGCTTCAGGCGTTCCAGGTGCTTGTGCGCGTTTTCGATCATGACAATCGCCGCATCGATCATCGCGCCGATGGCAATCGCAATGCCGCCCAGGCTCATCAGGTTCGAACTCATGCCGAGCAGGCGCATCGCGATGAAGGCCATCAGGACGGCCACCGGCAACATCAGGATCGCCACCAGCGCGCTGCGCGCATGCAGCAGGAACACGAAGCAGACCAGCGCCACGATGATGCTTTCCTCGATCAGGGTCATCGTCAAGCTCTTGATGGCGCGGTGGATGAGGTCGGCGCGGTCGTACACCGCTTCGATGCTGACGCCGGCCGGCAAGCCGGCGCTGATTTCGCCGATCTTCGCCTTGATGTTGTGGATGACGTCCAGCGCGTTCTGGCCATAGCGCGCCATCACGATGCCGGACACCACTTCACCTTCGCCATTGAGTTCGGTCAGGCCGCGCCGCTCGTCGGGGGCCAGTTCCACCCGGGCGATGTCGCGCACCAGGACCGGCGTGCCTTTTTCACTTTTCACGACCAGGTTTTCAATATCGCCCTTGCCGCGCAGGTAGCCCTTGCCGCGCACCATGTACTCGGTCTCGGCCATTTCGACCACCCTGCCGCCGACATCGCGGTTCGACTCGCGGATCACCTGCACGACTTTGTTGAGCGCAATGCCGTAGGCGCGCAGTTTGACCGGATCGACCGTGACCTGGTAGGTTTGCACAAAGCCGCCGATGGACGCCACCTCGGCCACGCCGTGCGCCTTGGTCAACTGGTAGCGCAAATACCAGTCCTGCAGCGTGCGCAGTTCGGCCAGCGTCCTGTCCCTGGCGAGCACCACGTACTGATAGACCCAGCCGACCCCCGTGGCATCCGGCCCGATCTGCGGCGCCACGCCCTTGGGCATGCGACCGGACGCGAAGTTCAGGTACTCCAGCACGCGCGAGCGCGCCCAGTAGATGTCGGTGCCGTCCTCAAAAATGATGTAGACGAAGGACGCGCCGAAAAACGAGAAGCCGCGCACCACCCTGGACTTCGGCACCGACAGCATGGCGGTGGTGAGCGGGTACGTGACCTGGTCTTCCACCACCTGCGGCGCCTGGCCCGGGTATTCCGTATAGACGATCACCTGCACGTCCGACAGGTCGGGCAGCGCGTCGATCGGGGTTTTCAGGAGGGCATAGATACCGCCGAAGGTGATGAACAGGGTGGCGAGCAGGACCAGGAAAATGTTCCGGCCCGACCAGTCGATGATCTTGTTGAGCATGGCGCGTCCCCGTCAATGACCGGCATGCGGATTGGCTGGAGCGGCCTGGCCGAAACTGCCGAGCGCCGCCTTCAGGTTGCTTTCGGCGTCGATCAGGAAGTTGGCGGCGACCACCACCCGCTCGCCGTCCTTCACGCCATCGAGCACCTCGACGTAATCGTCGCTGCGGGCGCCGAGCTTGACTTCGCGCGGCTCGAAGCGACCTTCTTGCACTTGCACCAGAACGATGCGACGGGTGCCGCTGTCGATGACGGCGGACAGCGGCACCGTCACGCTGCTTTTCCTCCTTGCCGGTGCGGCCAGCTCCACCTGGGTGAACATGCCGGGCTTGAGCAATTGGCCGGGATTGGGGAGCTCGATGCGCACTTGAACCGTGCGCGTTTCCGCCTTCAGGGTCGGATAAACGTAAGTGACGGCACCTGCAAACTCCTTGTCCGGATAGGCGTTGATTTTCACTTTGGCCCTGGCGCCCGGTTGGACCAGACCGATGTCCTGTTCGAATACGTCGGCAAACACCCAGACCGAAGAAAGATCGGCGATCTGGTACAACATTTCCCCGGGCATGAAGCGCATGCCCTGCAATGCTTTCTTTTCCATCACGATACCGGAAACCGGCGAGCGCAAGGTCAGGGTGCGCCTGGCATCGCCGGATTTTGCGAGCGCCGCAATCTGTTCTTCCGAAATATCCCAATTCTTCAGACGCATCAGACTTGACTCGGCAAGCTGCTTCATACCGTCCTGCGCGCCACTTTCCGCACCTTTGAGCGACTCCAGGCCTTGCGCCGCGATGGCGTATTCGCGCTGCGCGGACACCAGTTCGGCGCTGTAGACCTCGAACAGCGGCTGCCCCTTGCCAATCGCCTGCCCGGTCGCGTTGACATACAGGCGTTCCACATAGCCTTCGAACTTGGGCGAGATGGTGTAGACGCGCCGCTCGTCGGGCTCGATGCGTCCGGCGGCGCGCACGATCTTTTCAATCGACTTCATGCTGGCCGCTTCCGTCCTGACGCCGAGTTTCTGAATCTTTTCGGTGCTGATCCTGATCTGGTTGGTGGACACCGGTTCGGCATCCGCTTCGCCCTCGTAGACCGGGGTGTACGCCATGCCCATCGGGTCTTTCTTCGGCACCGGTGACGTGTCGGGCAAACCCATCGGATTGCGGTAATAAAGAACTTTGCGTTCTTGCTTGCCGCTGTTGGCCCCGGTGGCTGCGATATTCTGACTGGCACCCGTGCTGCGTTGGCCCGCCCAATAACCGCCACCAGCCGCCAGTACGGCGACGACGACCAGCCCGATCATGATGTTCGCGCCTTGTTTCATAATTCTTCTCCCAGGAGTCGTTCGATGGCCGCCAGGCTCGTCTGTGCCTGCACCCGCGCCTTGATCTGGTTCTGCCTTGCCTGGCGGATCTGTCGCTGCGCATCGAGCAAGGTGGCGAAATCGACCTTCCCGTTCTCATAGCTGGCCAGCGCCGCCTTGAACGTCAGTTCAGCCTGCGGCAACAGGCTGTTTGTGATGGCGGCTTCGGTGCGTCGTGCGGCGTCCAGTCCAGACAGGTTCTCCGTCAGCTCCGCGAGCACCTGGTTGGCGGTGGCCTCCTTGCGTGATCGGGCCGCCGACAGCACGGCCTGCGCTTCGCGTTCCTGCGCGCGACGCCACGACTGCTGCAAAGGAAGGTTGAGTTCCACCATCACCGCCCATTCCTTGACCGAATTCTTGTACTGGACGGGTGTGATGCCGAACGTGAAATCGGGGTAACGGTTCTTGTGGGTCAGGTCGCGGCTTTTCTCGGCAGCCCTGAGTCGGACGTCGTCGGCAAAAAGCTGGGGATTGCGTTCGCGGACGCGCTCTTGCAGCACCGCGGGGTCGAGATTGACCGGCACCGGCAACGCGCGCAGACGTTCCGGTGCTGCCAACGCCGCATCGGCGGGCCGCGCCAGCAGCGTGTTCAAACGTACCTGGGTCATGCGCTTTTCGTTTTCCAGGGCAATCAGTTCGTTCCTGAGGTTGGTCTGCTCCACCTGCGCCCGGATCGCATCCGATGGCGCGGCCAGGCCGCCGGCGTAGCGGACTTGCGCCACCTTCTCCAGGCGCGACACGAGATCAAGGAGTTCACTGGTCAGGCGCTCGTTCTGGTGCAGATAGTAAAACTGCGCGTAGCCGGCCTTGATGCGGGAAGACAGTTCCGCCCAAGCGCCAAACACACGGCTTTTCGCGCCGTCGGCTTCCAGCGCGGCAATTTCGCGTTGCAGATCGCGCTTGCCGAACCAGGGCACGTCCTGCATCAATGTATAGCGGGTGCTGCCGACCCGTCCGGGCAACAAGGTCGGATTTTGTTGGCCCGCCTGGGTGATGTCCATCCATTCCACGCGCAGCTTGGGATCAGGCAATGCACCGGCTGGACCGATGCGCTCGCGAGCAGCGTCGGCTTCATGGCGCATGCCCGCGTATTCGGGATTACGCTCCCTGGCATGGTCGAGAAGGCTTTCCACGCTGCCGCCGACGATCTGTTCGCTTGCCATCGTGGCGCTCGGCACGCCCATCGCCAAGGTCACCGCGACCGCGCAGGTGCGTAAAACGTATTGCATATGATTTTCCTTTAAAGGCAAGAACCTCGGTGTTCGCCGCAGGCATCGCTATGCGGCGGCGTGCTTTGCCACGGCGGCCCGGTCAATCGGAAGTGGAATAAAAAAACCTCCAGAGCACGAAAGCGACCAGTCGATGCACCGGAAATGCAATAGACCGGGGCTAGATAGTCTGAGAGGTCAAAGGCGGAAGCAACAGTTCCTGATGGCCACGGGCGGTGCCGTGGTGCGCATCATGTGGGGCACCTGCAGTGCCGCCCCCAAAAACACCGGGGCCGTGACCGGCCATGTGAAATCGGCAGGCAGGGCAACGATGACCACCGGGGAGGGTAGTTCGTACTTGTAGGCGGTTTGCTGCCCCGTCTGGCAGTGCGCCTGGCACAGGTTGGACGGCGCGTTGTCCATGTTCAAAGTCATGAATTCGGCGCAGGGCATGCCAGCCTCGACCATCGCTACAGCTTCGGCAACTTTTGATGCAGCACCCGGGCAGGCGTGGCTGGCCACCGCCAACTGCATGAACAGCAGGCTGACCAGCGCAAACAGCGCTGTGATCAGGCGGGCGCGGCGATTCCAGGTCATGGGCTGAGGTGAGAAAGTGCGTAATTAGCGAATTGAGGGAACAGCCAGTTTAATGGAACTGCCCCGTGCCGGCGATAAAAATTCTCAACTGCGATCCGATTACTCCCACTCAATTGTTTCCGATGCCCGGAAACACGCATGGATACTATATTTCTGTGTTCTCATCATCATAATTTACCGTCACTTTTACCGTCAAAAAACGAGCACTTTTGCTGGCGCGGGAGATGGACTCGGTTTGACGGGCGGCTACTCCAGCCCATCAATCGTCCTGGATCTCCATGCCTGTCTGATCCTCATGCAGCGCTCCGTCGAAGGCCTGCATGTCGGCGGCAAGTCGGCCCTCGACTGGTACGGCGTGCGGCAGTATCTGTCGCAGCAGTCCATTCTGCATCTCTACGGCTGGACAACCGTCCGCCTCCCCGGCTGGTTCACCGAGCGCTTCCCGGCGGAGTACCACCGCAAGCGCCTGTTCGACGAGCCGCCGGCCGATCCGCTTCATGCCGGACCGTTCGAGAAGCGCGACGATGCGCCTCGGGTCTCGACACCAGAGCGAACGCTCCTGGAAGTGCTCAGCGAGGTAGGCGTGCGTCAGCCGCTGCAGGAGGCGCGCGAACTCGCCGAGAGCGCCTATAGCCTGCGTGCCGATGTGCTGCGTGATTTGCTCCAGCGCTGCACCAGCGTAAAGACGGTGCGCCTGTGCCTGCACCTTGGGCGCGAACTCGCCCTGCCCTGGGCCACCAAACTGGATGCCGCGAAACTGCCGACCGGCAGCGGCCGAGCTTGGGTATCCCGCTCGGCCGACGGACTTCTTGTGCTGAAGCCATGAACCAGACCTATCTCGATACCGCACGTCCGCCAAGCCAAGTCGCCCCACTTATTTTTGCAGGTGGTACATTCGCGCTCAAGGGTGCGCGGTACTGCGTCGGACTGTGACAGCATACGATGAACGATGCGATTGCCGGAGCACCGGCCCAATACGTACCACGCTTGAAGCGTTTGACTTCCGTTCTCGATGTGTATAAAATTCTATACGAAGTGAAGTGATGAGCGACGCAAAAGAGATTCGCTGGGTGGGTTCCGCCTACGACGACTTGTTGGCATTCCCGGACGACCCACGTCGCTCCGCTGGTTTCCAGTTAGGTAAGGTCCAAGTTGGTTTGGACCCGGACGACTGGAAGCCGTTCGATGATGTCGGGGCGGGCACCAAGGAAATCCGCATTCGGGAGGCCAGCGGCATCTATCGGGTGATGTACGTCGCCAAGTTCGAGGAAGCCGTATATGTCTTGCACTGCTTCCAGAAGAAGACGCAGGCAACCAGCAAGCAGGACAAGGGCATTGCCGGGGCGCGCTATCGTGCCGTGGTCAATGCGAGAAAGGCACGGAAATGAAGATCGACACCGAAATCCGCCATGTGACGAAGCCGGGAGCGAACCTCTTCCTGGAGCTTGGCTTCGCGCCCGCTGAGGCCAAGCGCTTGCAGGCAGCCTCTCGCAAGCAGATCAACGACACCCAATTGCTGAAGCAGCAGTTGATGGACGAGCTGTCCACCTGGATTGCCGAGCATCACCTGAAGCAAGCCGAAGCGGCCGAAATCCTGATGGTTTCGCGTCCGCGCGTGTCCGACATGGTGAACAAGAAAACGGCCAAGTTCACCATCGACACGCTGGTGGAAATGCTCAGCCGCGTCGGCAAACCGGTCAAGCTGGCCATCGGTTAACGCGCTGAACGACTGACCACTTCCATCAATTCCCGCACCAGCGGCGGTAAGCGTCAATCCATTCCGCCCCCTCTGGCGGCGGGTCCGGCATCGGCAGATCGAGGATCGGAATTGCTTGAGTTGCTTTTCCGCGCACGCAAATAGCGACAATTTGGTCGCGCCGGGTGAGATCGATCTTGGCCACCGTCACTGCCTGCCCAAGCACCTGGGTCGTGAATGGAAGGGAGAGATGCTCTTCGATCATGGCGAAGAAGCCGCCAGCCTGCTCCGATTCGGAGTAGGCGTCCGTGGTCGCTTCCTCGATGAGTTGATCCAGGTATTCCGCGGTGAACTTCGTCGTCTTTTTCGTTTTCGCTTTTGTCATCGCGAAGACTTCTTCCAGAGACCTGCATCGGCGAGGCGCCGAACCAAGGCGCCGCGTTTTCCATGCTGGGCCATGAACTGAACCAGCTTCTGATCGAAGTCGGCTCGGGCTGCGCACAGCGCATAGGCATCGGCTAAATCGACGAGCGCACGCGCAGTTCCGCCACCTGCTTCGGGCTCAGTGGCTCGTCGATAGCGACGAATTCGTAGTACTGGTATTCGCTCATCACGATTCACTTTCTGCGAAATGAAGCCATTTCCATTTTCGGCGCATTTATCACGAATACGTTGGGCATCGGGCGATGCGATCAATGGCATTCATTCGCCGATTCGATACCGCCACGAAAGGCGAGCTTGCCTTCGAGAGCGGGCGCGGAGAACAGGTCGCACAAAGCGCGGCAGATGATCAGGTCCTGTTCCACCTGGCGCAGATCGGGCCACGGGGCATGGGTACGCCAAGCCTGGATGTAGGCCAGCGGGATCATGTATCGAGCTCCACGGTGTCATTGATCAGGAGCTTCCAGCGGGCAATCTTTTCGGCCTCTTCCGCCAGCGCCGGGATGAGCGACTTGACCGCCGGATCCAAAGGGACAAAGGTCTTGGCCTTGCTGGCTTGTGCAGCAAGTGCATCCGAGGTCTTGGCGTGCCCAGCCAGTTCCAGCAGATAGCCCAGCCGCCGAACCACTGAGCCCTCGTAAGCCAGGGCAACCTTGGCGAGACGGCGCGGATCGGCCTTGCCACCGATGTCCTTCGCCACCTGCGCGACGCCGTTGACGCCACCCGCATCGTGGAGGTAGCGAGCGCAGTCAAGCAAGGTCAGCTCGACACCAGCAAGCTGAGCGTAGCCAGCGGGCGTATTCAACCGATCCAGGAATTCGGGCTGGTTCACGGCAGAAAAAACCTGTTGTGTCTGAAACAGGAACTGCAGGCGGTGGCGCCCGACATTCAGATCACGCAACTGCCTGGGCACCACGACCTGGAACACCATGGCGGCCTGATGGGACGAGCCGTGCCAGGCTGCAGCCCGAAACAGCGACACCCGATAATCCAGGCCTTGATGCTGCATCAACGGCCCAATCCATTGAGCGGGGTCCGGGGCGCCGGCAGACCGGTCTTCCGGCCGCAGGATCAGATAAAAGCCACGGCGCGGATGCGCCAGCTTGGTCTTCTTGATGAGCCGCAGGGCGGCCGCCGCGAACGCAGCCTCGGAAAGACCCAGCACGCCTCTGGCTTCTTCACTGGTGAAGAAGCCGGCTCCATCAGCCAATTTCTGTTCGACAAAGGATTCGAGCGGACGCATGCCGCATCATACGCAAAATCAACCGATAAACGTCGTTTTTTGCGTACGATCAGGGTTACTCCCATTCAATCGTCGCCGGCGGCTTGCTGCTCACGTCGTAGGTCACGCGGTTGATGCCGCGCACTTCGTTGATGATGCGGCTGGAGACCTTCTTGAGCAGTGCGTACGGCAGTTCGGCCCAGTCTGCGGTCATGAAGTCGCTGGTCTGCACGGCGCGCAGGGCCACCACGTAGTCGTAGGTGCGGCCGTCGCCCATCACGCCGACGCTTTTGACCGGCAAAAACACCGCGAAAGCCTGGCTGGTCAGGTCGTACCAGCTTTTCCCGCTGTCATCGTCCTGAAAGTTGCGAAGCTCTTCGATGAAGATAGCGTCGGCCTGTCTCAGCAAATCGGCGTATTCCTTTTTGACTTCGCCCAGAATCCGCACACCCAGGCCCGGCCCCGGGAAGGGGTGACGGTACACCATGTGGTACGGCAAACCCAGCGCCAGGCCCAGCTCGCGCACTTCGTCCTTGAACAACTCGCGCAGGGGCTCCAACAACTGGAGGCCGAGTTGCTCAGGCAAGCCGCCCACATTGTGGTGGCTTTTGATGGTCACGGCTTTTTTGGTCTTGGCGCCGCCGCTCTCAATGACGTCGGGATAGATCGTGCCTTGAGCCAGCCATGCCACGTGGCGCGACTGGTCGTTCTTGAGTTTGCCCGCTTCGGCCTTGAAGACTTCCACAAATTCGCGGCCAATGATCTTGCGCTTGGCTTCGGGCTCGCTCACGCCCTTCAGGTGCCCCAGAAACTGATCGGCGGCATCGACCCGGATCACCTTGGCGTGCAGCTTGCCGACAAACATGTCCATCACCAGGTCGCCTTCGTTCAGACGCAGCAGGCCATGGTCAACGAACACGCAGGTAAGCTGGTCACCGATGGCCCGGTGGATCAGCGCGGCCGCGACCGAGGAATCCACACCGCCGGACAGCCCCAGAATCACCTCATCCTTGCCGACCTGGGCGCGGATTGTTTCAACGGCCTCGCTGATGTAGTCTCCCATGATCCAGTCAGCCCGGGTCCCGCAAATATCCAGTACAAAGCGCTCCAGAATCGCCGCGCCGCGTTGGGTGTGGGTGACTTCAGGGTGAAACTGCACACCGTAAAACCGGCGTTCTTCGTCGGCCATGCCGGCAATCGGGCAACTGGGAGTCGAGGCCATCAGCTTGAAGCCATGGGGCAGCTCGGTGACCTTGTCGCCATGGCTCATCCAGACCTGCAGCATGCCGTGGCCTTGTGGCGTCGCGTAGTCCTGTATGCCTTCGAGCAACTGGGTGTGACCATGCGCCCGCACGTCGGCGTGCCCGAACTCGCGCTTGCTACTGGGCGCGACCAGCCCGCCGAGCTGCACCGCCATCGTGAACATGCCATAACAAATGCCCAGCACCGGAATGCCGAGTTCGTAGACCACCTGCGGCGCCCGCAGGTCATGCTCTTCATACGTGCTGGCGTGGCTGCCCGACAGGATGATGCCCTTGAGCTGGCCGTCTTTGGCATACTCGCGCACCCAGTCGCTTGTCACATCGCAGGGATGGACTTCACAGAACACATGGGCTTCCCGGATGCGGCGGGCAATGAGCTGGGTGACCTGGGAGCCGAAATCAAGAATGAGGATTTTTTGGTGCTGCATTTGATTTGGTCAATCGCCACGGACCGTCGAAAGTTTGAAGACAATTTTCCGACGGGCCGCCCCTAGAAAAATTAGCCCCCTCGGGGGCAGCGCAGTACACGCAGTGACAAGCGTGGGGGCCACATCAATCCGCCCGGTAGTTCGGCGCTTCCTTGGTGATCTGTACGTCGTGGACATGGCTTTCGCGGATGCCAGCCGCCGTGATCTCGACAAACTCGGCCTTGCTTCGCAAGTCTTCGATGGTCGCACAGCCGCAGTAACCCATGCTGGCGCGCAGGCCGCCGGCCATCTGGTACACGATGCCGACCATCGAGCCTTTGTAGGGCACGCGGCCTTCAATGCCTTCAGGCACCAGCTTGTCGGCATTCGGGTTGCCGGTGGTGGCTTCCTGAAAGTAACGGTCGGCACTGCCCTGCTGCATCGCGCCGATGCTGCCCATGCCGCGGTAGCTTTTGTAACTGCGGCCCTGGAACAAGATAACTTCGCCGGGGGCTTCTTCAGTGCCGGCAAACATGCCGCCCATCATCACCGTGGCGGCACCCGCGGCGATGGCCTTGGCAATATCGCCACTGTAACGGATGCCGCCGTCGGCAATCAGGGGAATGCCGGTGCCGCGCAAGGCGGTCGCCACGCTGTCGATGGCCATGATTTGCGGCACACCGACCCCAGCCACAATACGGGTGGTGCAGATGCTGCCGGGGCCGATGCCGACTTTAACGGCATCGGCTCCAGCCTCGGCCAGCGCCAGCGCAGCCGCACCGGTGGCAATGTTGCCGCCGATCACGTCAACCTGCGGGTAGTTCTGTTTGACCCAGCGAACACGCTCGATCACGCCCTTGCTGTGCCCATGGGCGGTATCCACCACGATGGCGTCGACACCGGCCCTGACCAGGGCTTCGACACGTTCTTCCGTGCCTTCCCCCACGCCGACGGCTGCACCGACGCGCAACTGACCGTGCGCATCCCGCGCGGCATTGGGGAAGTTGGTCTGCTTGGTGATGTCCTTGACGGTGATCAGGCCCATGAGCTCAAAGTCGTCGTTGACCACGAGCACGCGTTCGAGCTTGTGTTTGTTGAGCAAGGCCTTGGCCTCGGCGGCAGAAGTACCTTCCTTGACCGTGATCAGCTTCTCGCGCGGCGTCATGATCTGGTGGGCCTTGACGTCGTAGCGGGTTTCAAAGCGCAGGTCGCGACTGGTCACGATGCCGACCACCTTGCCTCCGTCACACACCGGAAAGCCGGAGATGCCGAGCTGCTCGGACAGTTCCAGAATCTGCAGCACGGTGTGCTCGGGCGTGATGACCACGGGATCGCGCACCACGCCGGACTCATAACGCTTGACCTTGGCCACATGGGCGGCCTGCTCCTTCGGCGTGAGGTTTTTATGCACAATGCCGATGCCGCCCTCCTGCGCAATCGCAATGGCCAGCCGGGCTTCGGTGACGGTGTCCATCGCGGCCGACACCAGCGGCAAATTCAGGCGGATGTTTCGGGAGAACTGGGTGGAAAGCGAGGTGTCCTTGGGCAGGACCTGGGAGAACGCTGGCACCAGCAATACGTCGTCGAAGGTGAGCGCTTTGCCGAGTAGGCGCATAGGGATAGCTCCAAAAGCACGATTGTACCCGCGCCGGACGGTACAAACCCTAGTACTGCAACCCGGAAGTAGCGAAACATCATGAAAGTGATGGATTCGTGCCCAGGGCAAGGCGCAAGCCGCAAGCCGCCGCGAAGGCTGGCCGCCTTCGCAAGGGTGGCAACGCCGCCATGGGTGCGAAGACGCGCTTTCATGTTTCGATATTTTTGGGTTGCAGTACCAGCGCTTGAACGGAGCACGCCACGTTACAAAAAAGGCGGTCGGCACCGGCGTCGCAACTCCCCATCAAGGGGCCACAGCGCTACACTGAAACCATGGATATGAAAATCACGCCCAAACGCTTCGTCTTGGCCCTTGCGGGTTGGTTTTTTGCACTGAGCGCCGCAGCCCAGTGGCAATGGCTGGACAAAGACGGGCGCAAGGTCTTTAGCGACCGACCGCCGACATCAGACATCAAGGACAAAGACATTCTCAAGCAGCCAGGCGGCCGGGGGCGAGCCAGCCCAGGTGCGACTCCCGTCGAAGCCGCCGAGGCGCCAGTCCCCGCTGCGGCATCGGCCACCAAAGCCAACGCGCCCAAGCTGTCCGGCAAAGATACCGGGCTGGAAGCGAAGAAAAAGAAGCTTGAGGAAGAAGAAGCCGCAAAAAAGAAAACCGAAGAAGAAAAAGTAGCCCAAGCCAAGGCTGATAACTGCGCGCTTGCCAAAAAGGGACTGGCCACTGTTCAGTCCGGTATACGGATCAGCACCATCAACGCCAAAGGCGAACGCGAGTTCATGGATGACAATGCGCGCGCGGCGGAAAGCAAACGCCTGCAGTCCATCGTGGACAGCGACTGCAAATAAGGCCAGGCTCGCCACGGCGACAGGTGGTGTGGGCGTCGCCCCCGCTTGTCAATAACCGGCTTTGGCGCCGGCCCTTTTTTTGGCAAACAGCCCTGATTTTTTCACACCCTGCCGGCTGAAACGCTCGCGTCGCGCTACCTTCGGATCGACCCGCAGTGCGCGGTAGATTTCCAGCCGGTCCTGCTCGCGCAGCACCTGCTGCAAACCGGTTTTTCTTCCCCAGATGCCGATCGCCAATCGGCTCAGCGCGAGCTCCGGAAATTCCGCCAACAGGCCGCTGGCCTCAATGGCCTGCGCCACAGTGCTGCTGTTCGGCAGCACCAGAGGCCACTCGCGCACGGTGCGAGGCGCAGGAGAATAAATCAGAAGGACGTTCAAGAAAACGCCTCAGATTTCGCCATACACCTGAGCCGCCCTTTTCACGAAGGCGTCGACCAGGCTGCCGGCGATCTTGTCAAACACCGGGCCAACCAGCGCGGCCAGCGCGGCGTTGTCAAAATCGTAGCGCAAGGCAAGACTGACCTTGCAGGCGCGCTGGCTGCCGTCGCCTAGCGGCGTGAACTCCCAATCGCCATCGAGCTTTGAAAAAGGACCCTTGACGAGCTGGAGCGAAACCTTGCGGTCCTGGACATGGGTGTTGCGCGTGGTAAAGCTTTGCCGGATGCCGGCGAACGAGATGCCGATATTGGCCGTCATGCCCTGCGCGCCCTCTTCGACCACCTGGGCCTGGTTGCACCAGGGCAAAAATTGCGGGTAGCTGGCAACGTCGGTGACCAAGGCAAACATTTCGGCTGCGCTGTACCAGATAAGAACGGACTTGTGAACGATTTTCATACAATCAGAGGTTGGGCGCAATTGTATTAGCCGATGCCGCCCCTACCTTGACTGCCATGGCCTCCAAAGAAGCATCCTCCTCCAAAAAACCCGCCGCGGCCTCCTCCGGAAAAGCGGCCACAAAAGCCGAAGCCACCGCGGTACGGATTGCCGACAACAAAAAAGCCACTTACAACTACCACATTGAAGAGCGTTTCGAAGCCGGCATGGTGCTTGAAGGCTGGGAGGTCAAGTCGGTGCGCGAAGGCAAAGTGCAACTGACCGACGGCTACGTCGTGATCCGCAACGGCGAACTGTTCCTCATCGGCTGCCAGATCAACCCGCTGGGCACCGCCTCCACCCATGTCCGTCCGGACTCGGTGCGGACCAAAAAACTTCTGCTGCACAAGGACCAGATTCGCCGGCTGGTAGGCAAGATTGAACAGAAAGGCTTTACCCTGGTGCCGTTGAACATGCACTGGAAGTCAGGCAAGGTCAAATGCGAAATCGGCCTGGCCAAAGGCAAGGGCGAGCACGACAAGCGCGAGACCATCAAGGACCGCGAAGGCAAGCGCGAGGTTGAGCGGGCGATGAAGTCCAGAAGCCGCTGACAAGGCACCGCACGCCAGCCAAAAGTTAAGCCCTGACGCTAAAGCGCGCGCAGCGGATGCGCCTCGACCGGCCAGGGGCTGACAAAAAATGCCTGCACCATCGCCGGCTTGACGTCTTCGATCCTGGACGGATGCCACTTCGGCGCGTAGTCCTTGTCGATTGCCAGCGCGCGTATGCCCTCCACGGGTTCACTGGCCGCGCCGGGCCGCAGGTGAAAACAGTGCTGCACCATGTCGCGTTCCATGCGCAAATCATCGGTCAGGCTCATGCTTCTGGCGCGGCGTATCTGCTCCAGCGCCACATGCAGCATCAGCGGTGAGCGCTTGCGCAGCACGGCGGCCGTCTTTTTGGCCCAGTCGTCCGACGCCGATTCGAGTGCGTCGACGATGTGTTTGACCCGTGCGAGTGAAAAATAGGCGTCGAACTGGTTTCCTGCCGCTTCAGGGCGCGCGCCACCCGCTGTCAAGTGAGTCGCTATCCATTGCGCCACATCCGGCGCGGCAGCAAATGCCTGGGTGCCCAGGTCGTGCCACAGCGCGGGCAGGCTGGCGGCGGGCCGCTTGACGTCAGCCAGGCCATAAGCCAGCGCCTCGTCGCCGCCGATCACCGCACCGGTCAGCGCCAGGTATTCACCGCTGCTGCCCGGGCAGCGGCTCAGGAAATAACCCCCGCCGACATCGGGGAACAACCCGATATTGGTTTCCGGCATCGCCATTTTGGTGTGTTCGGTGACGATGCGAACCTGCGCCCCCTGACTGATTCCCATGCCGCCGCCCATGACGATGCCGTCCATGAAGGCGATGTAGGGCTTGGGGTAGCTGTGAATCAGGTGGTTGAGGCGGTATTCCTCGGTAAAAAACGCATCGAGCGCAGGATCGCCCGCCAACGCCGCCTGGTGGAAAAATCGGATATCGCCGCCGGCGCAAAAGCCGCCGAACAGGCTTTCCGGGCTTCCGGGGCGGCCCGCTTTGTTGCTGCCGCGGATGGCCACCGCGAAAACGGCCGCGTCGTCGCGCCAGGCCATCAGCGCGGCCGTGAGGTCACGCACCATTGGCAGCGACAGCGCATTGAGCGCCTTCGGTCGGTTCAGCGTGATGAAGCCGACCTGCCCGCGCACCTCGGTCAGGACGTCGCCGCTTGTTTTTAAATGTGTTGCCTGGTTCATGTCTTCCGTCTCCATCCCATCAGTTCATTGACGACCAGCGCCCCGATGACCAGTGCGCCACCGGCCAGGACGCTGGCGCCCGGCACCTCGCCAGCGCCGACCCAGGCCAGCAAGATACCAAAAATGATCTCCAGCAGCGCCAGCAAAGCCATCTCCGGCGCTTTCAGCACGCGGGCACAAACAACCGACAACGCGCAGGGAATGGCCAGTTGCACCAGCCCCAGCAGGGCCAGCAGCCCGAGGTCATGCGCTGTCGCGGCGAATGGAAAGGCCAGCGGCAGCGTGAGCAGCGAGGAAATAGCCGCCCCCACCAGCACGGCCGGCACCAGGTCGATTTTTTCACCATGCGCCTGGCTGCGCTGCACCACGGTCCAGTTCACCGCGGCGGCCAGCGGCACCAACAGAGCCACGAGGGTGCCGGCGAGCTGGCTGCCCCCCGCGTCGATACGCACCTGTGCGCCGTGCATCCAGGCAATGCCGATTCCCGCGACCGCAATGGCCAGCCAGGTGCGCCCAGGAATGCGGTGACCAATAAACACCCACGCCAGTAGCGCGGTGATGAACGGCCCGGCCGCCATGGTCACCAGCACATTGGCCACGGTCGTCATCGTCAGTGCCACCATGAAGGCCGTGAACATGACACTCCAGCAGACGCCGGAAACCCACAGGAAGCGGCCGGCATGGCGGATTCTGGAGAACACCGCGCGCCCCTGGAACAGCGGAAGAATGACCAGCAGCGACACCAGCGTGAAGAAGCTGCGCCAGAAGGTCACTTCAAAGCTGCGGGCCGATTCAAGCTGGCGCGTCACCACGCCGGCGATCGACCACATCAGCGTGATCGCGATCATCAGGGCAACGGCTTTGGAATGCGTGAGTTTCATCTCATATACCCATCTGCGGACTTGAACACCATCATGCCGATACAACCCGTTCGGGCTGAGCCTGTCGAAGCCAGCGCGTACCGGGGAGCCCCTTCGACAAGCTCAGGGCGAACGGTTAAACGAGCGACCATGCGCCTCTTCAGCCCAGCCAGGGCCGCGGGAACCGGCCTTGGCCTGTCCTGAGCCTGCCGAAGGGCCAGACCGCAGGCGCAGCGGCCCCCTCGGGGGGCAGGGAGCTACGCGCAGCGAGCGACCGTGGGGGCTCACCTTCCAGCGCGCTTGCGCTCGCTCTCTTTGAGGTGACGCTTGCGCAAGCGGACTGACTTGGGCGTGATCTCCACCAGTTCGTCGTCCTCGATGAACTCGACGCCGTATTCCAGCGTCAGTTCGATCGGCGGCGTGATCTTGATCGCGTCTTCCTTGCCGGACACGCGGAAGTTGGTCAACTGCTTGGTGCGCGTGGCGTTCACCACCAGGTCGTTGTCTCTAGAGTGAATGCCGACGATCATGCCTTCGTACACCGGATCGTTGGCCTTGACGAACATGCGGCCACGGTCGTCCAGCTTGCCCAAGGCGTAGGTGAAAATTTCACCATCGTCCATGGAAATCAGTACGCCGTTCTTGCGGCCGCCGATGTCGCCCTTGTGCGGCTCGTAGCTGTCGAAGATGTTGGAGATCAACCCCGTGCCGCGCGTCAGATTCAGAAACTCGTTGGAGAAACCGATCAGGCCGCGCGCCGGGATGCGGTACTCCAGGCGCACGCGGCCACGGCCATCCGACTCCATGTTGACCAGGTCGCCCTTGCGCTCGCCCAAAGCCTGCATCACGCCACCTTGGTGCTGCTCTTCGATGTCGGCGGTCACCAATTCGATAGGCTCGTGGCGCACGCCATCCACATCCTTGAATACGACGCGCGGCTTGGACACAGCCAACTCAAAACCTTCGCGGCGCATGTTTTCCAGCAAAATGGTCAGATGCAGTTCGCCGCGACCCATGACTTCAAAGATGCCTTCTTCGTCGGTTTCCTTGACGCGCAGGGCCACGTTGTGTTGCAGTTCTTTTTGCAGGCGGTCCCAGATCTGGCGGCTGGTGACGTACTTGCCTTCACGGCCGGCCAGTGGGCTGGTGTTGACGCAGAAGTTCATGGTCAGCGTCGGCTCGTCCACCTTGAGCATGGGCAGCGGCGCCGGATTGATCGGGTCGGTGATGGTCACGCCAATGCCGATGTCGGCAATGCCGTTGATCAGCACGATTTCGCCGGGGCCGGCCTCCATGGCCTGCACGCGTTCCAGGCCCTGGAAGGTCAACACCTGGTTGATCCGGCCTTTGACGGCCTTGCCATCCGGTCCTTCCATGACCACCACGTCCATCATGGGCTTGATCGTGCCCTGGCTGATGCGTCCGACGCCAATTCGCCCCACAAAGGTCGAAAAGTCGAGCGCAGAAATTTGCAGTTGCAGCGGCGCACTGGGGTCGCCCTGTTGAGCAGGCACATGCTTGAGAATGGTATTGAACAGGGCCGACATGTCGGGGCCCCACTGTTCATTCGGCGGGCCCTCTTCCAGCGATGACCAGCCGTTGATGCCCGAGGCGTAGACCACGGGGAAATCGAGCTGTTCATCGGTGGCGCCGAGCTTGTCGAAGAGGTCGAAAGCGGCATTGACCACGTAGTCGGGACGCGCACCGGGCTTGTCCACCTTGTTCACCACCAGGATGGGTTTGAGGCCCAGGGCCAGCGCCTTCTTGGTCACAAAGCGGGTCTGGGGCATGGGGCCTTCCTGCGCGTCAATCAGCAGCACCACGCCGTCCACCATGGACAGGGCGCGTTCCACTTCGCCGCCGAAGTCGGCGTGACCGGGGGTATCGACGATGTTGATGTGCGTGCCCTCCCAGGTCACGGCGCAGTTCTTGGCCAGAATGGTGATGCCACGCTCTTTCTCGATGGCGTTGTTGTCCATCACGGTGTCGACCACTTTTTCGTGCTCGGCAAAGGTGCCGGACTGGCGCAGCAATTGGTCGACCATGGTGGTTTTGCCGTGGTCAACGTGGGCGATGATGGCGATATTGCGGATTTGCTTTTGACTCATGGTTGGCTTTCTAAAAACTTCAAATCGGTGACGAGTTTTTGGGGGCAGACACCAATAACTCCTGGATTTCAATCGGGCTGAGCAGGCGCCCGGGAATCAATTCGTCAGCGGTGACGTGGGCCGATCCCAGGAAGGCCGGCGGGTCGGCTGCCTGGCCTGAGCCGCCCGTCCTGAGCTCGGTCGAAGGGGCCGAAGGGCCGTAGACCTGCACCAGCGCAGTGTCCGACCCCCACTGGCCCGGTGTGCCGCGGCGACGCAGACCACTCAAAAAGCGCCCTGCATCATCGGCATCGAGTGTGACAACCGGGTAGCCGGCCACCAGCGACTGCACTGGCAGCAGACAGGCTTCGCGCTCGGGCTCGCTCATCGCTTCCAGCGCCGGCAAGGTCACACATTGCCCCTCGACAAAACCGCCAGTTTCCAGTCGCCGCAGCGAACCGAGGTGGGCACCGCAGCCAATGGCCTCGCCGATGTCTTCGCCGAGGGTGCGGATGTAGGTGCCCTTGCTGCACGAAACGACTATTTTGATAGCAGCCGGCACCCGTGGGTCATTGGCTTGAGCCATATCAAGTTTGTAAATCGTGACGTGGCGCGCTTCCCGCTCGACTTCCTCGCCCTTGCGCGCGTATTCGTAGAGCGCCTTGCCGTCTTTCTTCAGCGCCGAGTACATGGGCGGCACCTGGGCTTGCGGACCGGTAAAACGCTTTGTCAACTCGTCGAGCAGTTCGGGCGTGATGGCCGGCACCGGGCGTGTCTCGATAACGTCGCCTTCGGCATCGGCGGTGCTCGTTTTCTGGCCCAGCAACAGCACGGCTTCGTAAGTCTTGTCGGCGTCGAGCTGAAGCTGGCTGAACTTGGTGGCCGCGCCAAAACACAACGGCAGCACGCCGGTGGCCAGCGGGTCCAGGGTGCCGGTGTGGCCGGCCTTGTCGGCGCGCAGCAGCCACTTGGCTTTTTGCAGCGCCTGGTTGCTCGACAGGCCCAGCGGCTTGTCGAGCAACAGCACGCCATGCACGGGACGTCGCTGGATTTTCTGGCGAGAAGAAGATGTTTGCGTCATAAGGGTTCGACAGGCTCAACGCACGGGCCTGCCCGAACGCTTGGGTTGGCACCGTTGTCTCCGAGCCTGTCAACGCGGCCTGAAGGAACGGCGCAAACTCAGTCGTCCTGGGCGCGAGAAGAAACCGCCTTGGCAATCAGTGCGTTCATGTCGGCAGCCCGTTCCGTGGTACGGTCAAACTGGAAATGCAAGGTCGGAACGGTGTGGATCATCAGCTTCTTGAACAGACCGTTGCGCAGAAAACCGGCCGCCTGGTTCAGTGCCGTCTCGCATTCTGTCGGATCGCCAATCAGCACACTGAAAAACACCTTGGCATGGGCGTAGTCCGGCGTCACCTCGACGGCCTGGATCGTGACCATCCCGACCCGCGGGTCTTTCAGCTCGCGCGCGATCAACTCCGTCAGATCGCGCTGAATCTGGTCGGCGACGCGAAAACCGCGGTTCGGGGTGGAAGATTTTTTGCGCATGTCAAAAAGTGTTGGGCCGGTCTGGCGGTGGCTGGCAACCGGTAGTGGTCAGCCCTTGCCCGACTTCAGACTCCCAGCGTTCTGGCCACTTCCCTGATTTCGAAGAATTCGAGCACGTCGCCGACCTGGATGTCGTTGTAACCCTTGATGTTCAAGCCGCACTCGAAACCTTCCTTGACTTCTTTCGCATCGTCCTTGAAGCGCTTGAGCGAGTCGAGCTCACCGGTGAAGATGACCACGTTCTCACGCAAGAGGCGCAGGCGCGCGGTGCGGCGCACCAGCCCGGAAGTGACCATGCAGCCGGCGATGGCGCCGATCTTGCTGACCTTGAACACCTGGCGGATATCGGCCGTACCCAGAATTTCTTCTTTCTTGTCCGGCGTCAGCATGCCGGACATCGCGGCCCTGAGCTCGTCCACGGCATCGTAGATGATGTTGTAGTAACGAATGTCCACGCCGTTGTTTTCCGCCAGCTTGCGGGCCTGGGCGTCGGCTCGGGTGTTGAACCCGATCAGCACGGCCTTGGACGCAATCGCCAGATTCACATCGGACTCGGAAATACCACCGACGGCCGAGTACACGAGCTGAACCTTGACCTCGTCGGTCGAGAGCTTGAGCAGCGACTGGGCCAGCGCTTCCTGCGAACCCTGCACATCGGCCTTGACGATGATGGGCAGCATCTTGACCTCGCCGGCGCCGATGTCGGAGAACATGTTCTCCAGCTTGGCCGCCTGCTGCTTGGCCAGCTTGGTGTTGCGGAACTTGCCGGCGCGGTAGGTGGCGATTTCACGGGCGCGACGTTCATCGAGCATCACCATGAACTCATCGCCGGCCTGTGGCACTTCCGTCAGTCCCTGGATTTCCACCGGGATCGACGGGCCCGCCGTTTTGATGGTCTTGCCGTTTTCGTCCAGCATGGCGCGCACGCGGCCATAGGTCGAGCCGGCCAGCACCACATCGCCGGTTTTCAGCGTACCGGCCTGCACCAGAACGGTGGCCACCGGACCGCGGCCCTTGTCGAGCTGGGCTTCAATGACCAGGCCCTTGGCCAGCGCATCGACCGGGGCGCGCAGTTCCAGCACCTCGGCCTGCAGCAACACCTGCTCGAGCAGTGCGTCGATGCCGGCGCCGGTATGGGCCGAGACGCCAACAAAGGGCACGTCGCCGCCGAACTCTTCAGGAATCACCTCTTCAGTGACCAGCTCGCCCTTGACGCGCTCCATGTTGATGCCCGGCTTGTCGATCTTGTTGATCGCCACCACGATGGGCACACCGGCCGCTTTGGCGTGTTTGATCGCTTCCCTGGTTTGCGGCATCACGCCGTCGTCCGCGGCTACCACCAGAATCACGATGTCGGTGGCCTTGGCGCCCCGGGCGCGCATGGCGGTGAACGCCTCGTGACCCGGCGTGTCGAGGAAGGACACCATGCCGCGTGGTGTTTCCACGTGGTAGGCACCGATGTGCTGGGTAATGCCGCCGGCCTCGCCGGCCGCCACTTTGGCGGTGCGAATGTAGTCCAGCAGCGAGGTTTTACCGTGGTCCACATGGCCCATGACGGTCACGACCGGCGCGCGCGGCAGCAGTTCTGCCTGCAGGCCCTGGGTGTCGTCGTCGGTGAAGGCTTCCGGATCGTCCAGCGCGGCGGTGACGGCTTTGTGGCCCATCTCTTCGACGACGATCATGGCGGTGTCCTGGTCCAGCGGCTGGTTGATGGTGACCATCTGGCCCAGCTTCATCAGGTGCTTGATCACCTCGGACGACTTGACGCTCATCTTGTGCGCCAGCTCGGCCACGGTAATCGTCTCGGGCACATGGACTTCGATGACCTTGAACTCGGTCGGTGCGACAAAGGTGGACTCGGGACGGGAATCCCGGTCCGAACTGCGGCGGCCGCGCGGACCACCGCGGAAGTTGCCGCGACCCGGCACGACAGGCGCACCGCGGGTTTTGATTTCCCCTTTTTTCTTGGCCGCGTCGTCTTTCCAGGTCGATGACAGGTTTTCCGACTTGACTTCTTTTTTGCCTGCGGCGCCGGCAGCAGCGGGCGGACCCGCTACGGCCGGTTTGGCAGCGCCCGGCACCACGGCCGGCTTGTGCAAGGTGCCCTTGATGGCGGCTTTGGGATCGACATGCGGCACCAGAACGCGTTTGGGTGCGTTCATCATCGCGCGAATGCCGGCGGCCTCAGCCTCGGCTTTTTTGCGGCGGTCCTGCAGATCCTGCGCTTTGGCCGTATCGGCCTGAAATTCCGCCGTGGCTTTGGCCTTCGCAGCCGCCTGGACGGCGCTTGCATCCGCCGCCTTGGAAGCGGCCAGCTCTGCGGCAGCGCCGTCAACCGCCACAGGCGCTTGAGCAGTACCCGTTTTGGCTGTGCCTGGCGTTTTGCCAGCAGCGGGTTTTTCCTGTTTTCTGGCGGCATCGGCCGCCTGCGCGGCGGCCAGTGCGTTTTCCTCGGCTGCTTGGCGCTCCTGCTCGCGCGCCAGGTCTTTGGCGTCCTGTATTTCGCGCAGGCGGCGCTTTTCCGCCAGCTCTTCCTCCTGGCGGCGCAGCAGCTCGGCGTGCCGGCTGGCTTCTTCTTCGCGGCGGACCAGCTCGGCGTTGTCGATGACGGAAGCCTGGGACGCAGCAACAGGTGCCGCCACCTCCTCTGCGGACTGCTCCGAGCTTTCATCGCGCTTGACGAAGGTGCGTTTTTTGCGAACCTCCACCTGGATGGTGCGCGCCTTTCCGGTGGCATCGGCCTGCTTGATTTCACTGGTCGATTTCTTGACCAGCGTGATTTTCTTGCGCTCGGCGCTGGCCGTTCCATGGCTGGCCTGCAGATAGCTCAGCAGCTTCTGTTTATCGGCCTCTGACAGACAATCACCGGCTTGCGCCTTGGCAACGCCCGCACTGATCAATTGCTCGATCAGTGTGGCGGTTGGTTTATTCAGTTCGGCTGCGAATTCAGCGACGGTAGTGGTACTGGACATATGTTGTTTTCCTGCTGGCCTCCATGATCATTACTCTTGGGCCGCTGCGGGGGGTGCAGGGGTTTCAGCGGCAGCCGTGTCATCGGTGAACCAATGGGCGCGTGCGGTCATGATCAGGGCTTTGGCTTCGTCCGCAGACTGGCCGGTGATATCGGTAAGTTCGTCAACGGCCAAGTCGGCCAGGTCGTCGCGGGTGTTCACGCCCGCCTCGGTGAGTTTGGCAATCAGTTCGGGGCTCAAGCCTTCGACATCGCGCAGGTTCTGTGAAACACCTTCGACGTTTTCTTCCTTCGCGATTTCCATCGTCAGCAATGCATCCTTGGCCCGGGTACGCAGTTCATTGACGGTATCTTCGTCAAAGGACTCGATGTCGAGCATTTCCTGCAACGGAACGTAGGCGACCTCTTCCAGGCTGGTAAAGCCTTCGGAGATCAGGATGTCGGCGATCTCTTCATCCACATCGAGTTTGTCCATGAACAGCTTGCGGCTCGTGTCGGTTTCGGTGGCCTGCTTCTCAGCGGACTCATCGGCCGTCATGATGTTGATCTTCCAGCCGGTCAGCTCGGACGCCAGGCGCACGTTCTGGCCGCCGCGGCCGATCGAGATGGCGAGGTTTTCTTCGTCAACCACGACATCCATGGCGTGACGCTCTTCGTCAACGACGATGGACGACACATTGGCCGGCGCCAGCGCGCCGATCACGAACTGGGCCGGATCTTCGCTCCAGAGCACGATGTCCACGCGCTCGCCGGCGAGCTCGTTGGTCACGCCGTTGACGCGCGTGCCGCGCACGCCGACACAGGTGCCGATCGGGTCCACGCGCTTGTCGTGCGACAACACGGCGATCTTGGCGCGCGAGCCGGGGTCGCGGGCGCAGGACTTGATCTCCAGCAGGCCCTGTTCGATCTCGGGCACCTCCTGGCGGAACAGCTCGATCATGTATTCGGGTGCGGTGCGCGACAGGATGATGGGTGCGCCACGCAGCGTGGTGTCGACTTCCATGATCATCGCGCGGACGCGGTCGCCGGAGCGCAGATTTTCCTTCGGAATCATGTCGCCGCGGCGCAGGCGGCCCTCCACCCGTCCGGACTCGACAATGATGTCGCCCTTGTCCATGCGCTTGACGGTGCCGACAAAAATCTTGTCGCCACGCGACATGAAGTCGTTGAGCAGCATCTCGCGCTCGGCATCGCGGATTTTTTGCAGGATGACCTGTTTGGCCGTCTGCGCGCCAATGCGGCCTATCGGCAGGCTTTCGACCGGCTTTTCGATGTAGTCGCCCTCTTCGATATCGGGGATCTCGTCGCGCGCGTCGCTGACCAGCTCTTCGGCCTCCGGGTTTTGCAGGCCGGCGGCATCGGGCACAACCAGCCAGCGGCGGAAGGTTTCATAATTGCCGCTGTCGCGGTCAACCGCCACGCGAATGTCCACCTCGCCCTGGTATGCCTTCTTGGTGGCGGACGCGAGCGCGAGCTCGACAGCGCCAAAGACGATGTCGCGCTCAACATTTTTCTCACGCGAGATGGCATCAACCAACATCAACAGTTCGCGATTCATTTCACAAGCCTGCCTTTCTTTTATATCTCTGTTGCGGGCGCGCTTTTCGGTCGGCGCCCCTTGAAGTCAACAACAGGCGCCAGGCGCGCCTGCGCAATTTCATCCAGTGTGAACCCCAGCGCCTGCAGCGGCGCGGGGATTTTCTTCCTGCTTACTTTCTGGCCGGGTTTGGCTGCGGGCTCTTCGCGCCACACAATTTGCCATCCGGCTCCGGCACGCTCCAGCGCGCCGCGGAATTTTTTGCGGTTGGCCGCTACCGCCGATCCGGCCGCCGCGGCCACGCCGATAGGTGCCTTCAGCGTGATATCGACCAGCTCACCCGTAAAACGCTCGAAATCTTTCTCTCCGCGCAAAGGCCGGTCAATCCCCGGCGAGCTGACCTCGAGCCGGGAATACGCCGCGCCCTCGACTTCCAGCACAAACTGCAGTTGGCGGTTGACTTTTTCGCAGTCTTCCGCATTGATGAACTGCTCGACACCTGGCGCGTAAGGCCAGTCAATCGTGACACGCAGCAAACCACCGCCGGTACGCTCGATATCCACCAGCTCGTACCCCAGTCCCGTGACTGTTTGCGCAATCGTGTCGTGTAAGGCCATTCAGTGTTAAAAAAGCAGCTTCTCAAAAAATCAGGGCTGTGAAAACAAACGCCCAAAAAAAATGGGCGGTGAAAACCCGCCCATTTGGTCGTGAAGCTGTCATTGTAACCCGCCGCGCATGTCCGTGCAAGCAGTTTTCATGCCCTGTTTGCATGCCCGGCGCGCCGATTTGCCCGTGCCAGCCCACTCAGACCTGGGCTGCGACCAGTATCCGGGTGTAGGGGTGTTCTGGATGCTCCAGCACTTGGACCACACCGCCCGCTTCCAGCACCTCGCCGTCCTTCATGACGATCACCTGGTGCGCCATGGCCCGAATCACGTCCACATCGTGGGTGATCAACAGGTAGCTCAGGCCACGCTCACGTTGCAGTTTCTGCAAGAGCCGCAACACCTGTTTCTGAATCGTCACGTCCAAAGCGCTGGTCGGTTCGTCCAGCACCAGCAGTTGCGGCTGGATGATCAAGGCTCTGGCAATTGCCAGCCGCTGGCGTTGGCCGCCTGAAAACTCGTGCGGATACCGTTGCAGCAGGCCGGGGAATTGCTCGGCCCCCACGCTTGTCGCTTCGCGTACTTCGCCGCCCCCCGAGGGGGCTAATGTCCCTTGGGGCGGCCCGGCAGGAAACTGCGCCTGGCCCATGCCCACGTCAGCCAGCGCCGCGATCACCTGCTCGCGGCGCTGAGCCTTTGACAACCCGGCCTGGTGGACCAGCAGCCCTTCGCCGACGATTTCTTCCACAGTCATGCGCGGCGACAGGGATGAAAACGGATCCTGAAACACCACCTGCACCGCGCGGCGCATGCGCTTGTTGCTGGCCGCGTCGCGGCTCCAGCGTTGGCCGGCCACCCGCAGTTGCCCCTGGTGCGGGTGCAAACCCAGCGCAGCCAGCGCCAACGTCGATTTGCCAGATCCGGACTCACCGATTACTCCCAGTGTCTGGCCGGGCGGAATGCTGAAGCTGGCGCCCTTGACCGCGACAAACTCCCCCGACTTGAACCAGCCCCGCACGCCCGCCAGACGCAGCGGATAGGTGACGCGCAGGTCTTTGGCCTGCATGACCGGCGCCGCGGCCGGGTCCGGCGGGCTCTCGGCCACGTCGCGCGCCGGCCGGCTGGCGATCAGGCGACGGGTGTAGGCGTGCTGCGGGTCGGCAAACACCTGCGCAACCGGGCCGGTTTCCACAATCTGCCCGTCCTCCATCACCGCGATGCGGTCGGCAAAGCGCCGCACCAGGTTCAAATCGTGGGTAATCAGAAGCACCGCCATGCCGCTTTGCTGCTGCAATTGGGTCAGCAGGTCCAGAATCTGGAGGCGCAGCGTGACATCGAGCGCCGTGGTGGGCTCGTCGGCCAGCAGCAGTTTGGGCTGGCAGGCCAGCGCCATCGCAATCATCGCGCGCTGGCGCTGGCCGCCCGACAATTGGTGCGGGAAGGAATTGGCCCGCCGCGCGGCTTCCGGAATGCCGGTATCCGCTAGCAGTTTAATGGCTGCTTGCGCAGATTCTGTGGGGCTTAGCGCCTTTTTCAGCTCCAGAACTTCAGCAATCTGCCGGCCCACGGTGAACAGCGGGTTCAGCGCCGTCATCGGCTCCTGAAAGATCATTGCGATGTCCTGGCCGCGGATGCCGCGCAAGGCCCGCTCGGGCAGGGACAGCAGGTCCACCGGCCCCTCCTGCGCGGCAAACGCCGCCTTGCCGCTGATCTCGGCGTTTTGCACGAGGCGCAGCAGACTCAACGCCGTGACGGTTTTTCCGGAGCCCGACTCGCCGACCAGCGCGAGCTTTTCACCGGGTTTGATGGAGAAATCGATGCCGCGCACGACCTCCTTACCGGCGAAGGACACGCGCAGGTTGTTGACGTTCAGCAAAGAGGTCACTTGTCGGCTTTCCTCGGGTCCAGCGCATCGCGCAGCGCGTCACCCATGAAGGTCAGCAGCAGCAAGGTCAGCACCAGCACCGCAAAGGTCGATAGCGATATCCACCAGGCGTCGATATTCGCCTTGCCCTGGCTCAGCAGCTCGCCCAGCGAGGGCGTGCCGGGGGGTACGCCGAGGCCCAGGAAGTCCAGCGAGGTCAGCGCCAGAATCGCCGCGCTCATGCGAAAGGGCAAAAAGGCGACGACCGGCGTCAGGCTGTTCGGCAGGATGTGGCGCCACATGATCTGCAGGTTGCCCACGCCCAGCGCCCGCGCCGACCGGACGTAGTCCATCTGGCGGTTGCGCAGAAACTCGGCGCGCACGTAGTCCGACAGGCCCATCCAGCCAAACAGGCTGAGCAGGAACAGCAGCAGAGCCACGCTGGGCGCAAACAGGGCACTGAAAATGATCAAAAGATAAAGCTCGGGCATGGAGCCCCAGATTTCGATGAAGCGCTGAAAAGCCAGGTCGGTTTTGCCGCCCACATAACCCTGAATCGCCCCGGTGATGATGCCGACCACCACGCCGATCAGCGTCAGCGCCAGGCCGAACAGCACGCTGAGCCGGAAGCCGTAAATCAGTTGCGCCAGCAGATCACGCCCCCGGTCGTCGGTGCCGAACAGGTTGTCACGCGACGGCGCCGAGGGGTTGGGCGCTTGCGCAAAATAGTTGAGCGTGCGCGGGCCATACGGATTGAGCGGATAGATGGACCAGTTGTCGCCTTGCCTGAGCCTGTCGTGGACAAAAGGATCGAGATAGTCGGCCGGCGTGTCGAAATCACCGCCAAAGGTTTTCTCGGAATAGTCGGCGACCAGCGGGAAGTAAAATTCGCCCTGGTAACGCACCAGCAGCGGCCTGTCGTTGGACAGGACCTCGGCAAACAGGCTGAGCACGACGAGCACGCTGAAGACCAGCAGGCTGCGGTAGCCCAGCTTGTTGCGCCGGAAGCGCTGCCAGGCCCGTCTGGAAGGACTGGCCCCCACGCTTGTCACTGCGTGTACTTCGCTGCCCCCCGAGGGGGCTGATTTCCCTGGGGGCGGCCCGTCGGAAAATTGCGCGCCGTCCGCACTGTCAGTCGAATTTGACACGAGGATCCACCCAGACATAACAAAGATCGCTCACCAGCTTGGTCACCAGACCAATCAGCGTGAACAGGTACAGCGTGCCCAGCACCACCGGGTAGTCGCGCCGGATCACGCTTTCGTAACTGAGCAGACCCAGGCCATCGAGCGAAAACAGGGTTTCGATCAGCAGCGAGCCGGTGAAAAAAGCGCCGATAAACGCGGAAGGAAAACCCGTGATGATGGGAATCAGCGCATTGCGAAAGACATGCTTCCAGAGCACCTGCCGCTCGGACAGGCCTTTGGCGCGCGCCGTCAGCACGTACTGCTTGCGGATTTCTTCGAGAAAGGAATTCTTGGTCAGCACCGCCGTCACGGCAAAACTGCCCAGCACCATGGCCGTCACCGGCAAGGCGATGTGCCACAGGTAGTCCACGATGCGGGCACCCCAGCCCATGGCCTCCCAGTTCGATGAGGTCAGGCCGCGCAAGGGAAACCACTGGAGTTGCCCGCCAAAAACCACCAGCAAGGCCACGCCCAGGACAAAACCGGGAATCGCATAACCGACCAGCACGATCAGGGTGGTGACAAAGTCAAACCGCGTGCCGGCCCGCACCGCCTTGGCCACGCCCAGCGGCACCGCAATCAGGTAGCTGATGAAAAAGGTCCACAAGCCCAGGCTGATGGAGACAGGCAGTTTTTCCTTCACCAGTTGCCAGACATCCTTGTGCTGGTAAAAACTTTTGCCGAGGTCGAAGCGCGCAAACTGGCCCAGCATCTGGAGAAAACGCTCATGCACCGGCTTGTCAAAGCCATACAGAGTCTTGATCTCCTCGATGCGCTGCGCGTCCACCCCCTGCCGGCCGCGGTAGCCGGCACCCGCCGCTGCGGCGCGCTCACCGCCCGAATCCCGCCCCTGCAACTGCGCCACCATCTGCTCGACCGGACCGCCCGGCACAAACTGCACCATGGCAAAGGTCAGCAGCAGAACGCCCAGCAAAGTGGGCACCATCAGCAGCAGGCGTTTGAGGATGTAGCTGGCCATTATTTGTTGCTCCCCGAGGCCCACCAAGTGCTCATCGCCCAGGTGTCGGCCTGGTAATACGGCGGAATCACCGGCGGCAGCACAAAAGGCGCAGGCCGGTACCCGATCAGGAAAGCATCGCCATAGTACTGCGGCACGGAATAAAAACCATGTGTGAGCACCCGGTCCAGTGCGCGCATGGCGGCACTCAGTTCAGGCCGGGTTTTGGCCGTTACCACCTTCTGCAGCAACGCATCAACCGCCGGGTCGGCAATGCCCCAGACGTTGGACGAGCCCGGCGTCTTGGCCGCTTCGGAACCAAAACGCTCCAGCAATTCGCTGCCGGGCGCGGTCGAGCCCGGCAGGCGCAGCGTCGTGACCTCGAAATCAAACGCATCCATCTTCTGCTTGGACAGCGAAAAATCGACCACCCGGTAAGTCATGGTGATGCCTAGCTTTTCCAGCGCTTTCTGGAAAGGCCCGACGATACGCACCAGCGAGGGCTGGTCGTTGAGAAACTCCATCGTGAAGGCTTCGCCCTTCGCATTGCGCAGCGCACCGTCGCGGTAGGTCCAGCCGGCCTCGCGCAGCAAGGCTTGCGCCTGCCGCAGGTTCTGCCGCAGGCTGCCCGGCGGCATGGTACTGGGCGAGAGCGGCACCATGCCGAATACTTCGGGCTTCAGTTGGGCCCGCAACGGCTCCAGCAAGGCCAGTTCGTCCGGCTTGGGCACGCCTTCGGCATGAAACTCGCTGTTCGGGAAATAACCATTAACCCTTTTGTAAATGCCGTAAAACAACTGTCGGTTCATCCATTCGAAGTCCATGGCCAGCCCGATGGCGCGCCGCACCCGGACATCCTGGAATTTTTCCTTGCGCAGGTTGAAGACATAGCCCTGGAAATCGCCGGGGTTGCGGTTCTCGAAAGCACGCTTGACCAGCTCGCCCGAGGTGAACTGCTTGCCGGTGTACTGGCGCGCCCAGTTGCGGGAGATGAACTCCCGCATGAAGTCGTATTCGCCCGCTTTCAGTCCCTCGAAACGCGAGGTTTCGTCGAGATAGATTTTGAAGGTGATGCGGTCGAAGTTGAACTGGCCCTTGCGGCTGGGCAGATCGGCGCCCCAGTAGGCGGGGTCACGCACGTAGGTGATGTCGCGCCCCATCGCGCGGCTGGCCGGCTTGTAGGGGCCGGAGCCTATCGGCAGGTCGGACACAATCTTGTCGAAAGGCTTGCCGGCGCCCCAGGCGCGGCTGAACACCGGCATACCGCCGACAATCAGCGGCAGCTCCGGGTTCGGCGCCACGAAGTCAAAGCGCACCACGCGATCAGAGAGCACCTTGACGGCCCCGACTTCGGCGTACATGCTGCGGTATTGCGGCGCGGCCAGCTTGCCCGTCAGTTGCGTGTACGAGTGCAACACGTCGTCGGCCCGCACCGGCGAGCCATCGTGAAACCGCGCCTGGGGGTGGATGCGGAAGGTCGCCGACAGCCGGTCCGGCGCCACCTCGACATCGTCGGCCAGCAGACCGTAGGCCGTGGTCGGCTCCTCGGCGTTGCCGGTCAGCAGGCTTTCGATCATCAGCAAACCTATGCCATAAGGCGCGGTGCCGCGCAGCGTAAAGGGGTTGAATTTGTCGAAATTGGTGGGCCGGGTCGGCGGCACCATGCGGATCTCGCCGCCCTTCGGAGCGGCGGGGTTGACATAATCGAAGTGCGTGAAACCTGCGGGATACTTGATGTCGCCAAACTGCGCGTAGGCATGGGCGGCCCAGGACGGCACGGCGCTCAGGGCACCCCAGACCAGACACATCGACCGCAGAATAATCCTCATGCGACAATTCTGCATCATCTATCCCGCCGTTCGGGCTGCGCCTGGTGCAACACTGCACCGGCTCAAGCTCTTTCTTAATGCCCTATGACAGGCTCAGGGTGAACGGGCCGGGTTCCTTTTGTGAGCCGCTGAGAGACAAACATGGGATTTCTTACTGGCAAAAAGCTGCTGATCACCGGCGTACTGTCCAACCGTTCGATTGCCTACGGCGTCGCCAAAGCCTGCCACGCGCAGGGCGCCGAGCTGGCTTTCAGCTACGTGGGCGAACGCTTCAAGGACCGCATCACCGAGTTTGCCGCCGAATTCGGCTCCAATCTCATCTTTGACTGCGACGTGGGCGATGATGCGCAGATCGACAAGCTGTTTGCCGATTTAACCCAGACCTGGCCGACATTCGACGGTTTTGTGCATAGCATCGGTTATGCGCCGCGCGAGGCAATTGCCGGCGATTTTCTGGAAGGTCTGAGCCGGGAAAGCTTCAGGATTGCGCATGACATCAGCGCCTACAGCTTCCCGGCCATGGCCAAAGCCGCCCTGCCCCACCTGAACCCCAAGTCGGCCTTGCTGACGCTGACCTACCTCGGCGGTGTGCGCACCGTGCCCAACTACAACACCATGGGCCTGGCCAAGGCCAGCCTGGATTCCTCGGTGCGGTACCTGGCCGAGTCCCTTGGCAACAAGGGGACGGGCATGCGTGTCAACGGCATCAGCGCCGGCCCGATCAGAACCCTGGCCGCCAGCGGCATCAAGGATTTCGGCAAGCTGCTGGGCATGGTGGCTGCCGCCGCACCGCTGCGCCGCAACGTGACCATTGAGGACGTGGGCAATGTCGCGGCCTTCCTGCTCAGCGACCTGGCCAGCGGCGTCACGGCCGAGATCACCTACGTGGACGGCGGTTTCAGCCAGACCGCGGGCGTCTCGCGCGACAGCGCCGCGCCTTCCGAATCGGCCTGATGCCAACCTGACTGACGGTCGAAGCCAGTTGTTGGAACCATAGCAAAAAAGAATCTCCAGCCGCCGGCATGGCTCCGGGCGATGCTTACGCCTTCACGCAGTCGGCGTAGTAGTGTTTCTTGCCGGTGGCGTCTTCCACTTCGACCAGCCCGTGAATATCGGTCTCAAAGCCCGGGCACTGCGCGTTGAACTCGCGCGAGAACTTCAGGTAGTCAACGATCTTCTTGTTGAACACTTCGCCCGGAACCAAGAGTGGAATGCCGGGCGGGTAAGGCGTGACCAGGCCGACC
>JAURVI010000004.1 GCA_030655515.1 Polaromonas sp.
GTCGGAGATGACGCCGGTGAAGCCTGGCACCTTGTCGCGGATCTCTTCGATTTCGCGAATGATCGACTCTTCGGAACGGTTCTGGATGATCCGGCCTTCGTGCTCGGTGATCGAGCAGAAGGTGCAGCCGCCGAAGCAGCCGCGCATGATGTTCACGGAAAAGCGGATCATCTCCCAGGCCGGGATTTTGGTTGCGCCGTCGTGGCTGCCGGCTTCGTCGGCATACGACGGGTGCGGCGAGCGCGCATAAGGCAAATCGAACACATGGTCCATCTCGGCCGTGGTCAGCGGAATCGGCGGCGGCGTGATCCACACGTCGCGCGCGGTCGCGCCTTCGCCGTGGGCCTGCACCAGCGCGCGGGCGTTGCCGGGGTTGGTTTCGAGATGCAGCACGCGGTTGGCGTGGGCGTAGAGCACGGCGTCGCTTTTGACTTGTTCATACGACGGCAGGCGGATCACCGAGCGGTCGCGCGGCGGGACCTTGATCCGGCCCTGCATGTGGGACAGGCTGGGGTTGGGAACAAAGGTCAGTGGTTTGATGGCCGGGTTGGCCGGGGGCGTTTTGGCCAACGCAGGCGAGCCCGCTGATTCGGCTTTCACGGCCACTTCGGCGGCCTCGTCTTCACGTGCACAGCTCGCGCCCTGCTCTTTCGCCTGCTCCGAAATCATCAGGTACGGGTTGACATGCGCTTCGACCCGACCCGGTGCATCCACGCTGGTCGAGTCGATCTCGAACCAGCCCTGCGCCGTCTCGTCGCCGCTACGGCGGATAAACGCGGTGCCGCGGATGTCGGTCATGGTCGCGACCGGTTCCTTGGCCGCGAGGCGATGCGCAATTTCAACAATCGCACGCTCGGCATTGCCATACAGCAGCAGGTCGCATTTGGCGTCGACCACGATGGAGCGGCGCACCTTGTCGGACCAATAGTCGTAATGCGCAATACGGCGCAGCGAGCCTTCGATGCCGCCGAGGATGATGGGCACGTCCTTCCAGGCTTCGCGGCAGCGCTGCGAATAGACGATGGCGGCGCGGTCGGGCCGCTTGCCGCCGATGTCGCCGGGGGTGTAGGCGTCGTCACTGCGGATCTTGCGGTCCGCCGTGTAGCGGTTGATCATCGAATCCATGTTGCCGGCGGTCACGCCGAAAAACAGGTTCGGTTTGCCCAGCGTCTTGAAGGGGTCGGCGCTTTGCCAGTCGGGCTGCGCGATGATGCCGACGCGAAAGCCCTGGGCTTCGAGCATGCGGCCGATCACCGCCATGCCGAAGCTGGGGTGGTCCACATAGGCGTCGCCGGTGACGATGATGATGTCGCAACTGTCCCAGCCCAGCACATCCATCTCGGCGCGGCTCATCGGCAAAAATCTGGCCGTGCCGAAGCGGCTCGCCCAGTACTTGCGGTAGCCGGTCAGCGGCTTGGCGGCGCGCGCAAAAAAGGAAACATCAATGGGGGCGTTCATGCAGGCTTTGGAGATGATCCTGCATTTTACGGTTTTAAGAAATTTCTTTGCCCAAGAAGTTTGTTGTCGATCCGATCAGGGGCGCACTGTCATCTGACCGCGAATTTCGCCGCCCGGAAATTTGGCCGTGTGGATGTTGGCATACCACTTGCCGGCCATCAGGTCTGCCGCCTGCGCTGCCGTCAAGGTGGCCTGGCCGGACATCGGGCTGGTCACCGGACCGGCAAAGGAAACAGCAACACCCGCATTGGCACCCACCATGGCCGGGCCGTGAAAGTGGCCGGCGGTCGCCGGGCCGCTCAGGCCGGCGTAAGACAGCCGCCAGCGCAGCAGGTTGGTGTCCTTGTTCAGCACGGCATCGACCTGGCCGTTCGCGTTGCTGGCGGCCGGCGGCACTTCGTTGGCACCGCGCAACTGCGTTGTAAAGGCCACCAGATTGGACGAGTCCGGCATCATGCTGCAGCCCGCAACCAGAACAACTGCTGCTGTGGCGGCCAAGGCGGAACGCACGGTTTGGCGATAACTGTTCATGATTTTCTCCGCTTGAGTGAACGAGTTTTTGATCTTAGACCGTTTGACCGGGAACGCAGTGTGCCGGCTTGCTGCTCCGGTTTCATCGGCCATGGACGGCCCCCGAAGGCGTTTTTTGCAGTCCCGCCTTGGCGGCAAGCCGCCAGAGCGAGGTGATTTCCGCAGCCCTGGCAGCATGCAACGCGTCTGCGACATCAAACACCTTGGTGTGCTGTGGCCGGGCCGCCAGCCGGCCCAGCACCTGCAAACCTGCAGCGTCTACCCAGGCCAGCAGTTCGGCACGCGGCCGCAAGCCCAGGTGTTCGGCCAGGTCCGACAGAATAAGCCAGCCTTCACCACCGGGCGCCAGGTGCGCCGCCAGTCCATGGAGGAACCCGCGCAGCATGCGGCTGCCGGGGTCATACACCGCGTGTTCGATCGGCGAGCTGGGACGGGCCGGCACCCAGGGCGGATTGCAAACAATCAGTAGCGCGCGGCCCTCTGGAAACAAATCGGCCTGCTGCAGCGCGACCTGCCCGGCCAAACCCAGCCGTTGCAGGTTCTCACGCGCACAGGCCAGCGCGCGCAGGTCCTGATCCGTCGCCACCACCCGCGCCAGACCCCTGCGCGCCAACACCGCCGCCAGCACACCGGTGCCGGTGCCGATATCGAAGGCCACGCTGTCCGCCGCCAGAGCGGCGGGCAAAGGCGCATCGGCCGCCAGGCGTACATACTCGCCGCGCACCGGCGCAAACACGCCGTAATGCGGGTGGATGCGCCGACCGCCCAGTGCTGCGATCTCAACGCCTTTTTTTCGCCATTCGTGCGCACTGATCAGGCCCAGCAGTTCCCGCAGCGACACCACATAGTTGCCCTGCGCCGCATCGCCAGGCCCGTAAGCTTCGCGGCAAGCCTGCGCCACATCCGGTGCGCGCCGCAGCGTCATGCGGTGTTCACCGTCAAATTCAAGCACCAGCATCGCCAGCGTGCGCGCCCGCTGCGACTGCGCCTGGCGATGCAGGTTGAAGGCGTCCACTGGGGATGCCGCGGGCGCACCGGGTTTGTCTTTTTTGGGTTTGTCCGTGCGCCGCGCCAGCGCCCGCAACAACTGCCGCGCATTCTGGAAATCGCCGCGCCACAGCATGGCCGTACCTTCGCTGGCCAGGCGATGCGCCGCGTCCGCCGTCAAGGTGTCGTCGGCGATCTGCACACGTTTGGGGGGTGGCGCCCCGCTTTCCGAACGCCAGCGGGCAAAATGGGTTGCGCCGCCTTCAGTCCAGGTGATGCGGGCCAACTCGCTCATGCCTGCACTTTCAGTGCAATGCCAGGCGGCAGCGGCGCGCAGGCAAGCGGCCGCACAGGCAAAAAGAGGACAGACATCGCATGAACCCGGTCATTGAACAGAGCGCCATTATCCGACCCGGGGATGCCTCCCAAACCCGACCGGCTCCTAGCCGTTGTCTTTGCCGTCCGGGCCAGTCAGCGGCGCAAGGTCCGATGAGTAGGTGCGGTCACCGATGGTCAGTTCGCGGCCTTTTTGCCAGGCGGCCTCGAAGGCCGCCAGCTCTTGAGCGGTGGCACGTTCGTATTTGCGAAGATTCGAAGACCGCGCCGATTCTGGCGATCCGTCGTCCGGTCCCGCCGCCGCGTCGGTACGCTGAGTCTCAAAGCCCCTGCCCTTGAGCTCTTCATTGACGCGCCAGTACACCGCCACCACACCCAGTCCGTAGCGAGTCAAGGCGTTTTTGCCGATGGTGGCGGCCAGCACCGTCAGCGGCCTTTGCCGCCCCTCCTCGCTGTCCATGAAGTCGGTCGACAGGTCCATCATCACCATAAAACTGTGTCCACGCTTGTCGGCACGCACTACCTTGAACCGGTAGCTCTCGCTCAGAATGCCCTGGCTCTGCATCGTGTCCCTGATCGAGTCAAAAAGCATCTCCCGACGGAACGCCATGCGTTCGTCCAGATTCATTTTGACCGGCCCCGTCTCCGGCCCTGCGCCATTTTCTTTGTGGCCGTGCGAAGATGAAAACAGGCTTTGCAAGAACGACATGGCGAAAATGATGTTGGGTAATGTGTACCGCCCCTGCCTTGTTGCGAATTTCCTTCGAGTCATGCGGTGTTGACAAGAAGCAAGAATCTATTGCGTATTGCGGCCATCGCTCGTTGCCGATCAATGCGCAATAGCCAATAGTAACGATAATGAATAATACGCTTTTCGTTACGTCATGTCACGCTTCGGTACACGACATCCTGGAAACCAGTGTTTGTTACAAACTGCAGCGTCAATGCCATCATTTTTACAGCACTTTCTTATGGTACTTTCCAACTGCAACCTGGCGATAATCGCAGCATGAGCGTACCGCCCACCGAAGAAGAACAAACGCCACCGCAACCCCAATCGCTGACCGACCTGTTTGTATCGTTCACCTTGCTGGCGCTGCAGGGTTTTGGCGGCGTACTGGCGGTGGTGCAGCGCGATCTGGTCGAGAAAAAGCGCTGGTTGACACGCGAAGAGTTTGTCGAGGAGTGGGCCGTGGCGCAAATCATGCCGGGGCCCAATGTGGTCAACCTGTCGCTGATGATCGGGCACCGCTACTTCGGCCTGCGCGGTGCGCTGGCGGCGCTGGCCGGCATGCTGGCCGTGCCGCTGGCGGGCGTGCTGCTGCTGGCGCTGGTGTATGCCCGGTTTGCCGGCCACCCCGGCGTGGCGGGGGCGCTGCGCGGCATGGGCGCGGTGGCTGCCGGCCTGATTGCCGCTACCGGCCTGAAGCTGACGGGGACTTTGAAAATCCACCCTCTCGGGCTACCCCTTTGCAGCACGCTGGCGCTGCTGTGTTTTGCCGGCATCGCGCTGCTGCGTCTGCCGCTGGTTTATGTGCTGCTCGGGCTGGGCGGGGTGGCCTGCAGCCTGACGTACCGGAAGCTGGACCGATGAGCCTCGCCCTGCATTGGAGCGACTGGCTCGCCATGTTCGGGCATTTTTTATTGCTGTCGCTGCTGTCGATTGGCGGCGCCATCAGCACCGCACCCGACATGCACCGCTACCTGGTGGACCGCCAGCACTGGCTGACCGATCCGCAGTTCAATGCCTCGGTGGCGATTGCGCAGGCCGCACCCGGCCCCAACGTGCTGTTTGTCGCGCTGATGGGCTGGCATGTGGGCCTGAACGCCGGCGGCCCGCTGACCGGGCTGCTCGGCGTGTTGGTCACCATGCTGGGCATTTTGCTGCCCAGCACCACCCTGACCTACCTGGCCGCCAGTTGGGGCCACCGCAACCGCGAGCTGCGCTGGGTGCGCGCCTTCAAACAGGGCATGGCGCCGATTGTGATTGCGCTGCTGATCGCGACCGGCTGGATTCTGGCCAGCGCCAACGTCACCAGCCTCAAGGACTGGCCGCTGATCGTGCTGACCGGGGTGACGGCTCTCGTTGTCTGGCGCACCCGGCTGCACCTCTTGTGGCTGCTTGGCGCGGGCGCTGTACTGGGCTGGTTCAGTTGGGTCTGAACCGGGATCAGCGCGCGCAACCGGCGGACTGACTACCCCTGAGCCGTTCGCTGGCGCAATGCCTCGTACAGGCAGACGCCGCTGGCCACCGACACATTGAGGCTTTCGACCGCGCCGCGCATCGGGATGCTGACCAGCTCGTCGCAGGTTTTGCGGGTCAACTGGCGCAGGCCCTCCCCTTCGGCACCCAGCACCAGCGCCACCGGGCCGGTGAGCTTGACGTCGTAAATCGTCTTGGTCGCGTCGCCTGCGGTGCCCAGGCACCCGATGTTGCGCTCCTTGAGTTCGCCCAGGGTGCGCGCCAGGTTCGTCACCATGAAATAAGGCACGGTCTCGGCCGCACCGCTGGCCACCTTGGCCACCGTCGCGTTGATGCCCGCCGCATGGTCTTTGGGCGCAATCACCGCATGAGCCCCGGCGCCATCGGCCACGCGCAGGCAAGCCCCCAGGTTGTGCGGATCGGTCACGCCGTCGAGCACCAGCAGCAGCGGCGGCTCGGCCCCGCTGGCTTCGAGTTGCTCGAGCAGCTCGTCCAGCGATTTCACCTGCGCCAGCGCATCCACCCGCGCCACCACGCCCTGGTGGCCGTGGCTGCCACACATTTTGGCCAGCCGCAGCCCGTCCGACTCGATCAGCCGGATGCCGGCTTCCTTGGCGCGGTCCACAAACTGGCGCATGCGCGCGTCACGGCGTGAAACGTCAAAAAATACTTCGAAAACGGATTGAGGCGAGGTTTTGATGCGCACGCCGACGGCATGAAATCCAAACAGGACTTTGGGGGAAGAGGACATGGCAGGATTATCACTGCATCAGTGGCTCGCCGTGCAGCCGGGATCGCTCGCCTGTGATGCAGTACTAGGCGCTGACAATCTGACCAGCTTCCAGCGTGATGCGCCGCTGGCAGCGGGCCGCGATGCCCTGGTCATGGGTCACCAGCACCAGCGTGGTGCCCAGCTCCTGGTTGAGCTCGAACATCAGCGCCATGACTTTTTCGCCGGTCGCAAAGTCCAGGCTGCCGGTGGGCTCGTCGGCCAGCAGCAGCGCCGGCTGCACGACAAAAGCCCGTGCCAGCGCCACGCGCTGCTGCTCGCCGCCGGACAACACTTTGGGGTAGTGGCCGAGCCGCTCGCCCAGGCCGACCCGTTGGAGCATTTCGGTGGCCTGGGCCCGCGCATTTTTGGCGCTTGAGAGTTCCAGCGGCAGCATGACGTTTTCCAGCGCGCTCAGATTGCCCATCAGTTGAAAATTCTGGAACACAAAACCGATTTTTTGCGCACGCAACGCGGCGCGGTCATCTTCACCGAGGGCAAACAGGTCCTGCCCGGCCAGGCGCACCGTGCCCTGCGACGGCGTGTCCAGCCCGGCAATGATGGACAGCAAGGTGCTTTTGCCCGAGCCGGAGGCGCCGACGATGGCGGCAGTCTCCCTGCCTGCCAGTGCAAAATGAATATCGCGCAAAATGACCAAGGTGCCGGTCGAGTCGCTCACGCTCTTGAAAACATGCTCGACGGAAACAATTGAAGAACTGGCGCTTGCCGGGGAGGCTAATTTCCCTTGGAGCGGCCCGGCGGGAAATGCCAAGGGCACCGAAGACACGGGAACAACGGATTCAAACATGCCAGCCTTATCGGAAAACTTGAGATTGACTGACTTTACCAAGCGGCGCTTGCTGCCGGGTTTTCTCGGCCTGATGCTCTGTGCTTTCATGCTGGTATTGCCTCAAGGCAGCCAGGCCCAGGGCGCGGCCAAGCCCGCTGCCGGCCCGGGGCCTACGATTCTGGTGGTCGGTGATTCGCTGAGCGCCGAATACGGCCTCCAACGCGGCAGCGGCTGGGTCAGCCTGATAGCGCAGCGGCTGGCCGCTGAAAAACTCGCGGCCAACGTCGTCAACGCCAGCATCAGCGGCGACACGACTTCCGGCGGCCGCTCACGCCTGGGCGCGCTGCTGAGCCAGCACCGCCCCGGCGTGGTCGTCATCGAACTGGGCGGCAACGACGCCTTGCGCGGCCTGCCGCTGGACATGACCGAGAGCAACCTGCGGGCGATGACGCAGGCATCGCAAAAAGCCGGCGCCAAGGTCCTGCTGGTGGGCATGCAGGTGCCGCCCAACTACGGCGGCGACTATGGCGCGAAATTCTCCGGCCTGTTTGCCAAAGTGGCGCAAAGCAGCAAAGCCGCGCTGGTGCCTTTTCTGCTCAAGGGGGTGGCCGACACCGACGAAGCCAGCCGGTTTTTTCAGGCCGACCGCATTCACCCGAACGAGCTGGCCCACCCGCTGATGATGGCCAATGTCTGGCCTGAGCTTCGAAAGTTGCTCAAGTGAGTGTTGATCGCCTCCCCGCCGCCGACTTGCTCGGTCGGCTGGCCGATTTTTCAGCCGTGATTGACGTCCGCAGCGAAGGCGAATTTCTAGAGGACCACCTGCCCGGCGCGGTCAACTGGCCCAGCCTGCACGACGACGAGCGAAAAATCGTCGGCACGCAATACAAACAAATCAGCGCTTTTGAAGCCAAAAAACTGGGCGCGGCGCTGGTCGCCAAAAACATCGCCGAACACATTCAGCGCGAAGTGCTGGACAAACCCAAGGAATGGCAGCCGCTGGTGTACTGCTGGCGCGGCGGCAAGCGCAGCGGTTCGCTGGCGCTCGTCCTCGACCAGATCGGGTTCCAGGTAACGCTGGTGGATGGCGGCTACAAGGCCTTCCGTGCGGCGCTGGTGGCCGATCTGCCGCAACTGGCGGCACGCCACCGCTACCAGGTCGTTTGCGGCACCACCGGCTCGGGCAAAACCCGGCTCCTGCAGGCCTTGCAAGCCCAAGGCGCGCAGGTACTGGACCTCGAAGCGCTGGCCAACCACCGCAGTTCGGTGCTGGGCCTGATCCCCGGCGTGCCGCAGCCCAGCCAGAAGGCCTTCGACAGCCTCATCTGGGCCGCCCTGCGCGGCTTCGACCCGGCACGCCCTGTTTACATTGAAAGCGAAAGCAAAAAAGTCGGCAATGTGGCGGTGCCCGAAGGACTGATTGCCGCGATGCGCACCAGCCCCTGCCTGCAACTGGAACTGCCCGAGGACGAACGGGTGGCGTTGCTGCTCGAAGACTATGATTTTTTTGTGAGAGACACCGCCTTTTTCTGCGACCGGCTCGGCGCGCTGACCGAGGCACGCGGCAAGGAAACCGTGCAGGACTGGCAGGCCCGCGCGCGCAGCGGTGACGTTGGCTCGGTCGTGCGCGAGCTGCTAATCGAACATTACGACCCGGTCTACCTGCAGTCGATGCGGCGCAACTTCACGCACTACGAATCAGCCCGGGGCTTGAGGCCGCGCGACCACACGGCGGCGGCGATGGCCGAACTCGCGGCCAGCATGCTGGCAAGCTGAACCACCGGCGCAAACAACCAGGCCCCGGAGGAACATCTGCCTGTCCTTCCGGGGCCTGGTAAGTCGCATCGGCTATCAAAAACGGGGCTTCTTACGCCCGTCGATCAAGGGCCGGCGCCCGACTTGATTCAAATTTTCAGCGGCTTCCGGCGCTTCAGGGCGCCATGTCTGCCGGTGGCGGGGTGCCGCCTTCTTCGCCACCCGGCGCATCGTCGTCCGGCAGGTCCGGCTTGCCCTCGGCCTTGCGTTTGAGTTTTTCCTCTTTTTTCTTCTTTTTGGCCAGCTCTTTCTGGCGCTTTTCGTAGGAGTAATTGGGAGTTGCCACAGCGTACTTTCTTCAGGAATATAACCCTAACTGTACTGCATCAGGGCCAGTGCCTGAGCCAAATCCGCCTGCAGGTCGGCCACGGCCTCCAGCCCGATCGAAAATCGCACCAGCGCCCCTTTATAGACCCAGGGCGTGCTGCGAATGGCAGGCACGTCATAAGGCGCGCACAAGCTCATCGGCCCGGCCCAACTGTAGCCGAGTTTGAACAGTTGCAGCTTGTCGCAAAAACCGTCCACCTGCGCCTGCGGGTAGACCGGCTTGAACACAATGCTCAGCAGGCAGGCCGCGGCGCTGCAGTCGCGCTGCCACACCGCATGGCCGGGCGAGCCTGCCAGCGCCGGGTGCAACACCGCTTCGATCTGCGGCTGCTGCGCCAGCCAGAGCGCCAAGGTGCGCGCGGCGCTGTCCTGCGCGGCATACCGCAAAGCCATGCTGCTCAGGCCGCGCAGCACCAGCTCGGCGTCATTGGCGCCGACGCCGTAACCGATGCGCATGTGGCACATATGCACCCAGCGGTGCAGCGCTTCGCTGCGGGTCACCACCGAGCCCATCAGCACGTCGGCGCCGCCGCTGGGGTATTTGGTCAGGGCCTGGACAGAGATGTCGGCGCCGAGCGCAAAAGCGTTGAAGGCAATGCCCGCACCCCAGGTGTTGTCCAGTGCGGTGACAATGCCGTCCGGGTGCGCATGGGGATGTGCCTTGATAACCGCCACCAGCGCCGGCAGATCCGGAAACTCCAGCGTGATCGAGCCCGGCGCCTCCAGCCAGACCAGGCGTGTTCTGGCGCCGAGTTTGGCCGCCAGATCGGCGGGCGCCATCGCATCGTAATACTGGAAACGAATGCCCCAGGCCGCCAGCTCATGCTGGGCAAAGGTCTTGTTCGGCCCGTAGGCGTTGTCGGGAATCAGCACCTCGTCGCCGGCCTTGAGCAGCGCCATGTCCACCAGCGCCACCGCCGCCAGCCCGCTGGGCGCCAGGGTGCAGTACGTGCCGCCTTCCAGCGTCGCGATGCGCGCTTCCAGCGTGAAGGTGGTGGGCGTGCCGTGCAGGCCGTAGGTGTAGCCGGTTTTATGTTTCCAGTCGCGCTGGCGCAACGCCGCGACCGTGGGGAAGATGACTGTCGATGCCTTGTGAACGGCGGCGGGAATGGCCTCGAACCCGTCCGGAGGCTGGTAGGCGTGATGGATCAGTTCGGTGGAAATGTTGCTCATGCGCCCATGTTAACGGCAGGCGGCCATGCCATGGACTATCACAGTCTCTGTAGGCGGACATGAATTGCGGGGCAAGCCCCAATACTGTTCGCTTAACCGTTCGGGCTGAGCTTGTCGAAGCCTGTTTGCACTGTGACGACCCTTCGACAGGCTCAGGGCGAACGAGGTTGTAGCGCTTCAATGAACAGTATTGGGGCAAGCCCGTAATGACCCATGTGAGCAACCGGGGGCTTATCTTCTTCAAGCAGGGGCCGCGGAACCGGCTCCGCCGGGCCGCAGGCGCAGCGGCCCCCTCGGGGGGCAGGAAGCTACACGAAGTGAGCGACCGTGGGGGCTAAATCTTCCACTTCTCCATCAACTGCGCCGGACGCAGCGCATCGTAGCCTTCGAAGGGCTGGTGAATCCAGGGGTTGGTCGGCAGGAACTCGACCGAATAATCGGGCTTGAAGGCGGACACGCCTTTGGTCCAGATCACCGCGCTGCGCAGCTCGGAAATCGGCTTGTAATTGTCACGCAACTGGCCGATCACGACGTTCAGGGTGTGGCCGGTGTCGGCCAGGTCATCAACCAGCAGCACCCTGCCGGCAATTTCGCCCTGCGGGGTGGTGATGTAGCGCGCGACATCGAGCTTGCCCTGCACCCTGCCGGCTTCGGCGCGGTAGGAACTGGTCGACATGATGGCCAGCGGCTTGTCGAAAATGCGCGAGAGAATGTCCCCCGGCCGCATGCCGCCGCGCGCCAGGCACAAGATCGTGTCGAATTGCCAACCCGACTGATGCACCTTGATCGCCAGCTTTTCGATCAGGCTGTGGTACTCGTCATAACTGACATAAAGGTGTTTGCCGTCTTCGGTCAACATGAAATAAGCTCCTGATTTGATAGCCGGCTGCGCTCACAGGTCATGGATTGGTCTGCGATTTGGCTACGGATTCTTTTGCAAAGGAGGGTCAAGCCACAAAGGGGTGACGCAGCAAAATCGTGTGATCCCGGTCCGGACTGGTTGAAACCATGGCGATCGGCACACCGGTGACCTCTTCAATGCGCTGCAGGTAGCGCTGGGCCGCGGCTGGCAGCTTGTCGTAGTCGGTCACGCCGACCGTGCTTTGCGTCCAGCCCGGCAGGCTCTCGTAAATCGGCTTGCAGCGCGCAATGTCTTCGGCGCCCATGGGCAAAATATCGGTCAACTGCCCGTCCAGCTCGTAGCCGGTACACAATTCCAGTTGCTCAATACCGTCGAGCACGTCGAGCTTGGTGATGCACAGGCCCGACAGGCCGTTGACCTGCGCCGAACGCTTGAGCAGCGCGGCGTCAAACCAGCCGCAGCGGCGACTGCGCCCGGTGGTCACGCCTTTCTCAAAACCCACGGTGCTCAGGTGGTAGCCCACGGTGCCGGGCTTTTCCCAGTCCAGCTCGGTCGGGAAGGGACCGCCGCCGACACGGGTGCAATAGGCCTTGGTGATGCCCAGGATGTAGTGCAGCATGCCGGGGCCGACGCCGGCGCCGGCCGCCGCGTTGCCGGCCACGCAGTTGCTCGAGGTCACAAAGGGGTAGGTGCCGTGGTCCACGTCGAGCAAGGTGCCCTGCGCGCCCTCAAACAGCAGGTTGGCACCGCCCTTGTGCGCGTCGTTGAGCTCGCGCGAGACGTCGGCCATCATGGGCCTGAGCAGCTCGGCATGGCGCATGGCCTCGTCGTACACCGGCTGAAATTCGATGACCGGCGCATGCAGGTAGCCGGTCAGTACGAAGTTGTGCAGGTCCAGCAGCTCGCGCAGCTTGGTGGCAAAACGCTCGGGGTATTTGAGGTCCTGCACGCGCAGGGCGCGGCGGGCGATCTTGTCTTCATAGGCCGGGCCGATGCCGCGTCCGGTGGTGCCGATCTTGACGGTGCCGCCGGTTTCGCGGCGGGTCTCGCGCGCAATATCGAGCGCCGAATGGAAGGGCAGGATCAGCGGACAGGCTTCGCTGATGCGCAGGCGCGAACGCACCTCGACGCCGGCTTTTTCCAGCCCTTCGATTTCCTCGAACAGCTTGGCCGCCGACAACACCACGCCGTTGCCGATGTAGCACTTGACGCCCGGTCGCATGATGCCGCTGGGGATCAGGTGAAGCGCAGTCTTGACGCCGTTGATGACCAGCGTGTGGCCGGCATTGTGGCCGCCCTGGAAGCGCACCACGCCTTGCGAGCTTTCGGTCAGCCAGTCGACCAGCTTGCCCTTGCCTTCGTCACCCCACTGGGTTCCCACGACCACCACGTTGCGGCCGGCGCTTGCGGCATTTGTCTTTGTCATCTTCAGTTTCTCGTTAAGGATTTAAGGGGCGGGAAGCGCGGCGCTCAGGCCGGCGTTTTCCCCAGCAGGCGGACCTGCCACTGGCCGGCCACGCTGGCCAGTTCGCGGTCGCAGTCAAACTCGTCAACTTCATGTTCATGGCCGGGCAGGACACACGCCACGGTCTCGCCGCCGGCGCGCAGCCGGGCAATGGCGGCCCGCAGGTCGGCGTCTTCGCCCCAAGGCGCGCGGATGGCCGGGCGCAGGGGTTTGGGCAGCAGCACGCTGACCAGTTCCTTCAAATCCAGGCTGAAGCCGGCGGCCGGACGATTGCGGCCGAACACGGCGCCGACCTCGTCGTAACGGCCGCCGCGCACCAGCTCGGCGCCCTGCCCGCCATCGCGCTGGCCGTGGCCGTAGATGGCAAAACGGGTGCCGCTGTAATAGGCGTAGCCGCGCAAGTCGGCCAGGTCAAAACCGATGCGCACATCGCCGGCCAGCTTGCCAACATGTGTGGCCAGCCATTTCAGGTTTTGCAGCGCCTCGAGCACCTTGGGGACGGCCTTGAAAGCCTTTTCGGCTTCAGCCAGAACCTTGCCGTCGCCATACATTTGCAGCAGCGACTGCAGGCCTTGCGCCGCCGTCACAGGCAATTCGCCGTTCAGGCTGGCGGTCAGGCTGGACAACTCGCTCGCATCCTTGGCGGCCAGCGCGGCATGAATGCGGGCCAGCATGGCGCTGCTGACGTTGGCGCCTTCCAGCAGGCTGCTGACAATGCGCACGTCTGCCATGTCCACCGAAAGCTGGGTGACACCGGCGGCCGTCAGGCCTTCCAGCGCAAGCAGTTGCGCCTCCAGATCAGCTTCCAGCCCGGCATGGCCGTAAATCTCGGCGCCGAACTGCAGGGGCTCGCGCGTGGCATGCGGGCGGTCCGCACGCGTGTGCAACACTGGGCCGCAGTAGCACAGGCGTGCCACGCCCTGGCGGTTCAACAGGTGGGCATCGATGCGGGCGACCTGGGGGGTGGCATCGGCGCGCAGACCGAGGGTGCGGCCGGACAGCTGGTCGACCAGCTTGAAGGTCTGCAGATCCAGGGCTTCACCGGTGCCGGTGAGCAGGGATTCGAGGTGTTCGAGCAGCGGCGGCATGACCAGCTCGTAGCCGTAGCTGCGGGCCGTGTCGAGAAACAGCCGGCGCAGCTCTTCGATGTGACGCGCCTCGGAGGGCAGGACATCGGCAATTTGATCCGGCAATTGCCATGATGACGACCAGGCGGGCATGTATTTATCGTGCGCTGTTAAAAACAGGATTTTACCGGGCTTGGGACCGCTTTTCGGTGCGGTGGTCACAGGATGCCTCCGGCAGGCGCAAATAGCACAGGCCGCTAGCCCGATCAGAGGAGAAAGGCCATCCAGAGCAGGCCGGCAATGATGCTGCAAAGGCCGAAAAAACGGATCTGCCCATTGCTCATGGCGAGAATCTGCTCGAACATGCGGCGCCAGCCGCCGGGCGAGATGAAGGGGAAAAGGCCCTCGAGGACAAGCAGGCAAGCCAGCGCCAGCCAGATCGTGCCGCTGTCCAAGGGTTTACTTTTTCGGGGCGGTGCCGGCGCCGGAACCGCGCATGGCCCGGAAGAAGTCGGACGACGGGTCCACCACCATCACGTCGCTCTTCTTCGCGAAGCTGGCCTTGTAGGCATCCAGGCTGCGGTAGAACTGGGCGAACTGCGGGTCGCGGCCAAAGGCTTCGTTGTACACAGAAGCCGCCTGACCGTCGCCTTCACCCTTGATCTTCTGGGCATCGCGATAGGCATTGGCAATCGTCACCTCGCGCTGGCGATCGGCATCGGCGCGAATTTTTTCGCCTTCTGCCGCGCCGGTGGAGCGCAGCTCATTGGCCACACGCTTGCGCTCGGCTTCCATCCGGCGGTACACCGACTCGGTGATGGCCTCGACGTAGTCCACGCGCGTGATCCGCACATCCACCACGTCCACGCCCCAGGGCTTGCTGCCGCGAACGACCTGCAGGACCTCGGCCTTGACATCGGCCATCAGCGCTTCGCGCTTGAGTGACAGCAGGTCCTTGACCGTGCGCTTGTTGATTTCTTCCTGGAAGGCATTGCGCACCACACGATTGAGCTGGTTGGCACCTGCACGCTCGTCCAGCCCGACGTTTCGGATGTACTCTGATGGATCGGTGATGCGCCAGCGCACGTACCAGTCGATGACGACACGCTGCTTCTCGGCCGTCAGCATCGGCTCGGCATCGGTGCTGTCGAGCGTCAGCAGGCGCTTGTCGATGTACGAGACGTTCTGGAAAGGCGGCGGCAATTTGAAGTTCAGACCCGGTTCGGTGATGACTTCCTTGATCTGTCCGAGTGCGTAGATCACGCCGAACTGGCGCTGGTCAACGACAAACAGCATGGAGCTGGCCAGTGCGAGCAGCACCAGCAGGGATGAGGCGATAAATCCAACTCTGTTCACGATCTTGTCCTCTTAACGGGTTTCGCGGTCGCGGGTGCGGCCGGCGTCGCGTACACGGGGATCGACGCTGGCGGGCGCGCCGGCAACCGGCGGGGTGCCGCCAGCAGCGCCCGGCAGGGGCGTCGACTCGGTCACGGTGGGGGCGCCGTTGGCCGATTGCTGCATGATCTTGTCGAGCGGCAGGTACAGGAGGTTCGAGCCCTGCTTCGACTCGACCAGCACCTTGGTGACGTTGGTGTAGACCTGCTGCATGGCATCGGTGTACATCCGGTCCCGGGTGACCTGCGGCGCCTTCTGGTACTCGGCGAGCACCGATCGGAAGCGCTGCGCATCACCCTGCGCCTGTGCCACGATACGCGCCTTGTAGGCTTCGGACTCTTCCTTCAGGCGGGAGGCCGAGCCGACCGCACGCGGGATCACGTCGTTGGCATAGGCCTGCGCCTCGTTCTTGGCCCGTTCACGTTCCTGGCCGGCCTTGAGAACGTCGTCGAACGAGGCCTGTACCTGCTCGGGAGGCCGCACACCGCTTTGCTGCAGGTTGATACCGACCACTTCGACACCCACCTTGTAGCGGTCCAGAATGGTTTGCATCAACACGCGCACACGCGGGCCGATCTGGTCACGTTCCTCGGCAAGCGCCGAGTCCATCTTCATCTTGCCGACGACCTCGCGCACGGCGGTTTCTGCGGCCTGCACCACGGCGCCTGCCGGGTCCTTGCTCTCGAACAGGTAAGCGCGCGCGTCGCTCAGGCGGTATTGCACGGCGAACTTGATTTCAACAATGTTTTCGTCTTCGGTCAGCATGGCCGACTCCCGCAGGCCGGTCGCCTTGATCACGTTGTCGCGGCCCACATCGACCGAGCGAATCTGCGTGACCACGACCATCTCGTGGCGCTGAACCGGGTAAGGCAGGCGCCAGTTGAAACCGGCGCCAACCGTGCTCTTGTACTTGCCGAACTGGGTGATCACGGCTTGCTGGCCTTCCTGCACGATGAAGAAGCCGGTGCCCAGCCAGATCAGCACCGCCACACCGGCAATCAGCGTCACGCCGATGCCGGCGCTTTTCATGTCAGGCTGGAAATTGCCGGGGCCGCCATTACCGCCTCCGCCGCCCATGCCACCATTGCCACGCGCGCGCTGGCCCGGTTTTTTGGCGCCGCCAAACAGGCCGCCCAGTTTGCGGTTGAAATCACGCCACAGCTCGTCAAGGTCAGGCGGACCCTGGTTGGGGCCCTGCCCCTGACCTTGCGGACGGTTGTTCGGAGCAGGCGGCCGGACCGGCGCGGGCTCATCACGGCCGGCCTCCGGCTTGTTGCTGTCGTCCGGCGTCGGCGCCTTGTTGTCGTCGTCACGGCCCCAACGCGGATCGTTCAGGTTGAACATTCCCCGGGCGCGCTGGCGCAGCCGGGCCGGAAGGGTCGTCAACGTCTGTAGCACAGGGTTCAGGTTCATGGAATCAGGCTCATTTTTTTCATTACTCCGACATTGTGCCCAATCAGGCGACAGCCTCACGGATTTCGGGGGTATCTTCGGGCGGCGGCAAGGCCGCATGGCGCGCGAGCAACTCCCGCAGCAAAGGCAACCCTTCCCCGCTCTGCGCACTCACAAACACCCGGTCCACACGCCGCCCCGTGTCTGAAAAAGCGTCCTTGACCTCGAAGCTGTCCGCCAGTTGCAGCGGCCGGCGCGAAGCTTCTACCGCATCCAGCTTGTTGAAAACCAGGATCTGCGGAACATCAGCCGCCCCGATTTCGGCCAGCACCCGTTGCACCTGCTCGATCTGCTCCAGATGGTCAGGGTTTGAGCCATCGACCACATGCAGCAAAAGGTCGGCATCCGCAGCCTCCTGCAATGTCGCTGCAAATGCATCGATCAGGCCGTGAGGCAGGTCCCGGATGAAGCCGACGGTGTCTGACAGCGACACCGAACGCGCGGCGTCGCCGAGATACAGCTGGCGGGTGGTGGTGTCCAGCGTGGCAAACAGCTGGTCGGCGGCATAGGCGCGCGCCTTGACCAGCGCGTTGAAAAGCGTTGATTTCCCGGCGTTGGTGTAGCCCACGAGAGAGACGGCGAAGGCGTTGCGCCGTTCGCGCTGCCGGCGCTGCGTCTGCCGCTGTTTTTTGACCTTGGACAATCGCTCCTTGGTCCGCTTGATGGACTCGCCGATCATGCGTTTGTCCAGCTCGATCTGCTTTTCACCCGGACCGCCACGCACACCGGCGCCGCCGGTCTGGCGTTCCAGGTGGGACCAGCGCCGGACAAGGCGGGTCGACAGGTACTGAAGGCGGGCCAGCTCAACCTGCAGCTTGCCCTCATGGCTGCGCGCGCGCTGACCGAAAATTTCAAGAATCAGCAGGGTGCGGTCGTTCACCGGCAAGCCAAGAACACGCTCGAGGTTGCGCTGCTGCGCCGGGCTCAGCGACTGGTCGAAGAGAATTTCACTGGCACCGGTTTCCTGGGCCAGCATCTTGATCTCGTCAGCCTTGCCGCTGCCGATGAACAGCGCGGCATCGGGCGCCTTGCGCTTGCAAACCACATGCGCAACCGGATGCAGCCCGGCTGTCTGGGCAAGCAGTCCGAGCTCTTCGAGACCGGCGTCGAAATTGGGAAACCCCAAGTCCACCCCGACCAGAATGGCAAGCGGGCTGGCAGTTTGGGGAAGGTCCTGGGAACTCAGCTCGCGGGGCTTTCTTGGGATTCAGCCGCGGCAAAATTCACGGCACGGCCGGGAACAATGGTCGAGATCGCATGTTTGTAAACCATCTGCGTGACGGTGTTGCGCAGGAGGACAACGTATTGATCGAAAGACTCGATCTGGCCCTGCAATTTGATCCCGTTGACGAGATAAATCGAAACAGGAACATGCTCTCTACGCAAGGTATTGAGGAACGGGTCCTGAAGAAGCTGACCTTTGTTATTGCTCACGATATTTTCCGTGTTCAAGAGTTAATAGAACTTCACCTTACCACACGCCTAATGGAAAACGCGTAGGTCAACTCGTATCTTTGTCGGCGTAAGGGTTGCTCGACGATTTCATCTGGATGCGCAGGGGCGTGCCGACCAGATCGAATTCCTTGCGGAAACGCCCTTCGAGGAAGCGCTTGTAGGCGTCGGTCACATGCTCCAGCGAATTGCCGTGAACAATGATGATAGGCGGGTTCATGCCACCCTGGTGGGCATACCGCAGCTTGGGACGGAACATGCCGGCCCGCTGCGGGCTCTGGAACTGCACCGCCTCCAGCAGGAGGCGCGTCAGCACCGGCGTGGACATTTTCCGGTTGGCCGAGGCGTGTGCCTGGACGATCGATTTCCAGACCGGCCCGAGACCCTGGCGCTTGATCGCCGAGATGTTGTGGATGGACGCAAACTTCAGGAAAGACAAGCGCGTCTGGATGGAGCGCTCCAGGATTTCGCGCTGGTAGCTGTCGACGGCATCCCATTTATTGACCGCCAGCACCACGGCACGTCCGCTTTCGAGGATGTAGCCTGCAATATGCGCGTCCTGGTCGGTTACGCCCTGGGTCGCATCCAGCAACAACAGCACCACATTGGCGCTTTCGATCGCCTGCAGGGTCTTGACCACCGAGAATTTCTCGATCGCCTCGAACACCTTGCCCCGGCGCCGCAAGCCGGCCGTGTCGATCAGCTCGAACTTCTGGCCGGCTTTTTCAAAAGGCACTGAAATCGCATCACGCGTAGTCCCCGGCAGGTCAAAGGCGACCAGCCGCTCTTCACCGAGCCAGGTGTTGATCAACGTTGACTTCCCCACATTGGGGCGGCCGGCCACCGCCAGCTTGATGACCGACGGATCGCCCGGTTCGCCCTCTTCGTCCGGGTCGGGCAGCATCAAAGGCTCCAGCGATTTCTCGACCAGTGTGCGCATGCCTTGTCCATGGGACGCCGAGACTGCCAGGACCTCGCCCAGGCCGAGCTCGAAAAACTCCGACAGCTGCACGCCCTCGGTCATGCCTTCCGCCTTGTTGGCGGTCAGCACGGTCGGTTTGCCCAGCTTGCGCAGGTAACGTGCAATCTCGTGGTCCTGCGCGTTGACGCCGGCGCGGGCGTCAACCACGAAGACCACCACATCGGCCTCTGCCACGGCCTGCCGTGTCTGCTTGGCCATTTCCTTGTAGATGCCATCGATGGCCTTGGGCTCGAAGCCACCCGTGTCGATGACGATGAACTCCTGCGAACCGAGGCGCCCATTGCCGTAATGACGGTCCCGCGTCAGCCCGGCATAGTCGGCCACGATCGCGTCACGCGACTTTGTGAGCCGATTGAAAATTGTCGATTTGCCCACATTAGGGCGACCGACCAGGGCGATAACTGGTTTCATCAATACATTTCACAGCCCTTATCGGGCTGGTTGGACTTCAAACTCACTACAGGCGGCACGGAAGCCACGCTGCTGCGGCAAGCCTTATTCAGGGGCGAAGCCGTATACGGCGCCGGAACGGTTGACCGTGATCAGGGTGTTGGCCGCCAGCACAGGCGAAGCCGCCACCGGCGTGCCGTCGGTGGTCAGGCGGTTCATCGACGAGCCATCGGCGCGGGACAGGAGATGGATAAAACCGGACGAATCGCCAATGGCGATGGAGCGGCCCACCACCACGGGTGAGGTCAGGTTGCGGTAGCGCAGCCGTTCCGTGCTCCAGCCGTTCTCACCGTCGGCGCGGCGCAGGGCCACCACGCGGCCATCGGCCTCGCTGCCAAAGATGAAGTTGTCATCGCCATCCACGCCGGTGGAGCCGTTGGCCGGCTTGCTCCAGAGCAAGGTGCCGCGCTCGGCGTCGACACATCCCACTGTCGCCTGGAAGGCGCGGGCACAGACCGTGTTGGCCTTGCGGCTGACGGTGCCGACCAGATCCACGAGACGCTCGACATCATTGATGCCGCGCGGCGAGGCGACCGGGGCTTCCCAGCGGATGCTGCCATTGAGGGGATTCAGACCGGTCAAACGGCCAGCAAGACCCACCACCAGCGTGTCGCCCACGGCCAGCATGACGCCGGACTGGCGCAGAACCAACGGCTCGCTGGGGCGTTGCTGGGTCCAGAGTTTGCGTCCGGTCTGGCCGTCGAATGCATTGACGGAGCGGTCAGCGGCGAGGACGAACACACGGCCGCCAGCGACGAAGGGAGACGTGAAAGCCTGGGCCGCCAGCTTTTGACGCCAGATTTCGCGGCCACCGGACACGGCAACCACTTCATTGCTGCGCGTGACCACTGCGGCGAGCTGGCCGTCGCTGCCGACACCGGCGGCGATCGGCGTTCCAATGTTGGTGCGCCAGCGGTCGCGTCCGGTGCGGGCATCGAGTGCCGCAATGGTGCCGTCAGCGCTGGCCACCACGGCGGTGTCGCCGGACACGTCCACTTCCAGCGGGAAACTGACCTCGCCGATGCGGGCCGTCCAGGCCTGGCGGACAGGCACCACTGCCACCACGGGCTGCAGTTCAGCCGGCTGGGGTTTTTTAACCGAGCTGCCGAAAAAACCGCTGAACATCGAGCAGCCGGACAGCAATGCTATCAAAACAATAGCTGCAGACCCTTTTGCGGAAAGGGCCAGAGGCCGAAAAGACTTGGGAATCACTGCTTCACCTCCGTGGCGGACGCGGGAGAACCTGCGGCGGCTGCCGCAGGGCTTGGCAACGACGCCGAGGGATTGACACCCAGCGCATTGAGTTTGACCTCGACCAGACGCCGGTATTCCGTGCGCTCGTCCATGCCTTTGTAGGCTTTTTCGTATTCGGTCCGGGCTTCGCTCTTTTTGCCTTGAGCGGACAGGACGTCACCGCGGCGGTCTGCCACCAGCGCGGCGAAATCCTTGGGGAAGGAACCCGACAGCTGCTGCAGGGCCTCGTCGAACGCCCTGGCGTCCAGCAGCACACCGGCGAGGCGCAGCTTGGCGAGTGCCTGGTACCCTTCATCAGCGCTTTTTCCCGCCACCCAGCTGAGGGATGACTTGGCCGCGTCGACGTTGCCTTTGTCGTAATAGGTCTTGGCTGCAAGCAGGCCGGCTTGCTGCGCAAAGGCCGTTCCGCCAAACTTGTCCTTCATGTCGGCCAGCGCGCGGTCCAGCCGGGCCGGTTCACCCGAGGCGGCGGCACGCTCGACCTCGTCATACATGACGGCAGCCTGTGCCTGCTGGTTACGCTGCCAGTACTGGTAACCGTTCCAGGCGGCGAATGAGCCAAAGATGGCGATCAGCGTCCAGGTGATCAGGTCGCCGTACTGCTTCCAGAAGTGCTTCAGCTCATCGAGCTGTTCCTGTTCTTCCACATCGAGATGTTTTGCCATAAAGCGGTTCTTGTTCTGCCAGAAATGTGTTGTTGACCAACGTTAGGTGCCCGGGGCACCGGCTGTACCCCGATTGTAGGGGGGCGTCTCAGTGGACCAGCAGCAAACCTGCTGCCCAGGACGGGATATCGTCCAGCGGCTGGAGCACCTGGGCTTGCGCCGCGTCGTCTTTTTCGCCCCGCAATGGCTTGACGGCGACACGGCCTTCGGCGAGTTCAGCCTCGCCAAAAATCAGCGCAAACCGCGCGCCACTGCCGTCAGCCTTCTTGAACTGGGACTTCATGCTGCCCATGCCGTCCACATTGCCCGCATGCATCTGCACGCTGACACCGGCTGCCCGCAAGGCCTGCAACGCCCGCAGGGCGACCGGCAAAGCCGTTGCTTCGGGAATGACGGCATACGCATCCGGCACCGGTGCGTTGATCGCCGCGCCCTGCTCCCTGACGAGATCCAACACGCGCTCCACGCCCAGCGCCCAACCGACAGCAGGGGCCGGCTTGCCGCCCATCTGGCCAATCAGGTAGTCGTAGCGGCCGCCGCCACAGATGGTGCCCTGCGCGCCCAGGCGATCGGTGACGAACTCGAACACCGTCAGGTTGTAGTAGTCGAGCCCGCGCACCAGCCGGTGGTTGAGGCTCCAGGGAATGCCGTTGGCATCAAGAATGGCCTTCAAGCCGTCAAAGTGGGCCAGCGACTGAGGACCTAGGAAATCGATCAGGCGTGGCGCGGCTTCCACCACGGACTTCATGGCCGGATTCTTGGTGTCCAGCACACGCAGCGGGTTGCTGTGAAGCCGCCGGCGGGACTCCTCATCCAGCAACTCGACATGTTTTTCCAGGTGCGCGATGAGTTCATTGCGGTGTTGCGCGCGCTCCTCAGGCTGGCCAAGGCTGTTGATTTCCAGCCGCCAGTCGGTCAGGCCCAGCTCTTTCCAGAGCGCCGCCGCCAGAAGAATCAGTTCGGCATCGACTTCCGGGCCGCCGAATCCCATCGCCTCGGCGCCGATCTGGTGGAACTGGCGGTAACGGCCGCGCTGCGGGCGCTCG
>JAURVI010000005.1 GCA_030655515.1 Polaromonas sp.
GCTTTTCACTTCGTGTAATGCGCTGCCCCCCGAGGGGGCTGTGCTTGCTTGGGGCGGCCCTGCGCTGCGCACGGCACGCGCCCCCACGCTTTTCACTTCGTGTAATGCGCTGCCCCCCGAGGGGGCTGTGCTTGCTCGGGGCGGCCCTGCGCTGCGCACGGCACGCCTCCACGCTTGTCGCCTCGCGCACAAGTAATCCCAAGTGGCCCAGTTTTTCGAGATTCACCCCGACAACCCGCAAACTCGCCTGCTCAAGCAAGCCGTGGCGCTGCTGGCGCGCGGTGCCGTGGTGGCCGTGCCAACCGATTCCAGTTACGCGCTGGTTTGCCATCTTGACGACAAGGCGGCGGCCGACAACCTGCGCCGCATCCGCGGGGTGGACGACAAGCACCACCTGACGCTGCTGTGCCGCGACCTGAGCGAACTGGCCAACTATGCGCGGGTCGACAACAAACAGTTCCGCCTGATCAAGGCCGCCACGCCCGGGCCTTACACCTTCATTCTGGAAGCCAGCAAGGAAGTGCCACGCCGCCTGAGCCACCCGTCCCGCAAAACCATTGGCCTGCGTGTGCCGGGGCACAAAACCCTGCAGGCGCTCTTGGCCCTGCACGGCGCGCCGCTGCTGGCTACCACGCTGATCCCACGCGGTGAAACCGAACCGCTCAACGATGCGCACGACATCCGCGATCAAATGGAGCATGAACTGGCGGCCGTGATTGACGCCGGCGCCTGCCCGCTGGAGCCCACCACGGTGATTGATTTGACGGCCATGGGTGATGGCGGCGAGCCGGTGGTGGTGCGGCGGGGGCGCGGCGACTTGGCCGCCCTGGGTCTCTGAGACAATCCGGTCATGAATATCGCCAACCTGATTCAAACCGTCGCCATTTATGCGCTCCCCGTGCTGTTCGCCATCACCGTGCATGAGGCCGCGCACGGTTATGTGGCCCGACACTTCGGCGACAACACCGCCTGGATACTGGGCCGCGTCACGCTCAACCCGCTCAAGCACATTGACCCGCTGGGCACCATCGTGATGCCGCTGATGCTTTACTTCGCCACATCGGGCGCATTTCTGTTCGGCTATGCCAAACCGGTGCCGGTGCAGTTTGGCAAGCTGCGCAACCCCAAGCGCCACATGGTCTGGGTGGCATTGGCCGGGCCGGGCGCCAACCTGGTCCAGGCTTTGTTGTGGGGTGTCTTGTTCTACCTGCTGCAGGGCGCCGCCGTCACCGAGCCTTTTTTCATCAAGATGTGCCAGGCCGGCATCCTGGTCAATGTGGTGATGTTTGTCTTCAATCTGTTTCCGCTGCCGCCGCTGGACGGCGGCCGCATCCTGGTCGGCCTGCTGCCCCACAAACAAGCCGAGCTGGTCTCGCGCATCGAGCCCTGGGGCTTTTTTGTGGTGATGGCGCTGGTGATTGCCGGCGTCATCACCACGTTGTGGATGCGCCCGCTGATGGCGCTGACTTACAGCTTTATTGAAACCGTTTTGATGCCTCTGGCGCTGCTGGTGCAATGATGACGAACCCACAAGTTGGCGCCACCTCGCATTCGACCTCAACCGTCGCGCCCCTGCGTTTTCTGACCGGTATCACGACCACCGGCACGCCGCATCTGGGCAACTATGTCGGCTCGATCCGGCCTTCCGTGGCAGCCAGCCGGGGCACCGGCGCAAGCAGTTTTTATTTTCTGGCCGACTACCATGCCCTCATCAAGTGCAACGAGCCAGACCGTATCCAGCGCTCCACACTGGAAATTGCCGCCAGTTGGCTGGCCGCCGGGCTGGACCCGGAGCGCGTGATCTTTTACCGCCAGTCCGACATTCCCGAGATTCCTGAACTGACCTGGCTGCTGACCTGCGTGACGGCCAAAGGCGTGCTGAATCGCGCCCACGCCTACAAGGCCGCGGTCGACAAAAACACGGCCACCGGCAACGACCCGGATGCCGACGTCAGCGCCGGCCTGTTCATGTACCCGGTGCTGATGGGCGCCGACATCCTGATGTTCAAGGCGAACCAGGTGCCGGTCGGGCGCGACCAGGTCCAGCACATCGAAATGGCGCGCGACATGGCGCAGCGCTTTAACCATCTGTATGGCGAGCACTTTGTGTTGCCACAAGCACAGGTCGAGGAATCGGTGGCCCTGCTGCCCGGCCTGGACGGGCGCAAGATGAGCAAAAGCTACGACAACACGATTGCGCTGTTCACGCCGCGTGAGCAGTTAAAGAAACTGATCGCCAGCATCGTGACCGACTCGCGCGCGCCGGGCCAACCCAAAGAAGTGGAGGGCTCGGCGCTGTTCCAGATCTACCAGGCTTTTGCCGACGAGCAGGAAACCGCCGCACTGCGCAAGGCTTACAGCGAGGGGATTGGCTGGGCAGACGCCAAGCAACTTTTGTTTGAGCGGATTGACCAGGAAATCGCTCCCATGCGGGCTCACTACCAGGCCTTGATGAAGGACCCCGCAAAGATCGAGGCCATCCTGCAGGCCGGTGCCGGCAAGGCGCGCCAGTTGGCGGCCCCTTTCATGCGCGAGCTGCGCCATGCGGTGGGCCTGCGCAAGCTCACTGCCCACGACCTGTCGCCGGCCACGACCGCTGCCGGGGAAAAAGCATCAAAAACCGCCTTGCCGGTGTTCAAGCAATACCGCGAAGCCGATGGCAAATTCCACTTCAAACTGATCGACGCGCAAGGCCGGCTGCTGCTGCAAAGCCATGGCCTCGATTCGCCCAAAGACGCTGCGCAGGCCATTGGCCTGCTGCAAATACAGGGCGCCGCCGCCTTGCCAGCGCTGCAGGGCAGGCTGCAAATCGCCGGCGACGTCACGTCCGCAGAGGTGAATTCGGCTTTGCAACAACTGATGGCGGCCAGGCACTGAGAAAATGCAACGCCGCCAGGGCGGCTCAATCGGGTGCGTCGCGCGGCTCACCCCAGGGGTGAAACAGTTCGTGGGTACGAAATTCACTCGCCGACGTCACTTTGAAGGCGTATGCTTATTTTTTTCCAACAACTCACAGTCCTTCATTCACCTGAAAACTGTACCCATGCGTATCTTCGTCATAGATGACCATCCCTTGATGCGCGAGACGCTGGTCATGTTGATTCGCCGCCTGCACGGCCATGCCAGCATCACCGAGCTGGACCAGTTGACCGCGATTGGCCCGGCAGTGGCGCAGCATGGCACACCGGACTTCATCTGCCTGGAGCTCAAACCGCCTGACATGCAAAGTATGTCAGGCGTGCGCGAATTGCGGCAACAGTTTGCCGGGGTGCCGATTTTGGTGCTGTCTGCCACACCGGCCCAGGGCTACCAGGAACTGTCGCTGGAAGCCGGCGTCGGCGCCGAAAGCAGCACAGAACCCGAAAAGCTGTCAAAGCGCCAGCAGCAACTGCTGGTGCTGCTGGACAAAGGCCTGAGCAACCGCGACATTGCCACCGAACTGCAGATCAGCGAGCACACCGTCAAGGTTCACTTGTGGCGCCTGTTTCGCAGGCTCAACGTTAAAAGCCGCTCGCAGGCCAGCCACCTGGCCCGCACGCAGGGGCTGCTGTAGAAAACCACCCTCCGAAAAGAAAAATGCCCACATGAAGTGGGCATTTTTCGACCAGCCTTGACGGCCTGGGTGTTGGTTGCGCGGGCAAGATTTGAACTTACGACCTTTGGGTTATGAGCCCAACGAGCTACCAGGCTGCTCCACCGCGCGATAAAGGATTATTGTAACCTATTCTGCCTTGGCAATGTTGGTAGTGGTGTTTTCCGCAAGCTCTGGCCGGTCGACAAGCTCAACCAATGCCATCGGCGCATTGTCACCCACGCGAAACCCCATCTTCAAGATACGGGTGTAGCCACCCGGGCGTGCTTTGTAGCGGGGGCCGAGCTCGGCAAAAAGCTTCACGACCATGTCGCGATCACGCAGGCGATCAAAGGCGAGGCGCTTGTTGGCGACAGAAGGATCTTTTGCCAGCGTAATCATGGGCTCGACGACGCGGCGCAATTCTTTGGCTTTGGGCAAGGTCGTTTTAATGACTTCATGCTGAATCAGGGAATTCATCATGTTGCGCAGCATGGCCAGCCGGTGAGAACTGGTGCGGTTGAGTTTACGAAGTCCGTGTCCGTGACGCATTGTGCTTTCCTTTCATTTTTTAATTCAGGTAGCCGTATCAGGTACTACCCATGCACTTGCCTCTCCAGGGAGGCTATTTCAAATTAACGCTTGTCCAGGCCAGCCGGAGGCCAGCTTTCCAGCCGCATACCGAGCGTCAGGCCGCGTGAGGCCAGCACTTCCTTGATTTCATTGAGCGACTTGCGTCCGAGATTTGGCGTCTTGAGAAGTTCATTCTCGGTACGCTGGATCAGGTCGCCAATGTAATAGATATTTTCTGCTTTCAGGCAATTGGCAGACCGAACCGTCAGTTCGAGCTCGTCGACAGGACGCAGCAGGATCGGATCGAATTGCTGCGAGCTGCGCTGGACCGGCGTATCGAACGCGGCAAGTTCATTGCCTTCGAGCTGCGCGAACACGGCGAGTTGTTCGACCAGAATTTTAGCCGAAGCGCGAACGGCGTCTTCCGCAGTCACGGCCCCGTTGGTTTCGATTTCAAGAACCAGCTTGTCGAGGTCGGTACGCTGCTCGACGCGGGCGCTTTCGACGGTGTAGCTCACGCGCTTGACTGGCGAGAACGACGCATCGAGAACAATACGGCCGATGGATTTGGGCGACTCGTCGCCGTAGCGGCGGATCGTACCGGGAACATAGCCGCGGCCATTTTCGACCTTGATCTGCATGTCGATCTTGCCGCCGTGCGACAGATTGACGATGACGTGCTCGGGATTGATGATCTCGACGTCGTGCGGCGTCTGAATGTCAGCCGCAGTCACGGGGCCTTCGCCATCCTTGCGCAGACTCAGCGTCACCTCATCGCGATTGTGCAGTTTGAAGACCACGCCTTTGAGGTTCAGAAGGATATTGACAACGTCTTCCTGGACACCATCAATCGACGAGTACTCGTGCAACACGCCGGCGATCGTGACTTCAGTTGCGGCGTGACCCACCATGGACGAAAGCAAAACGCGACGCAGGGCGTTGCCGAGCGTATGGCCATAGCCACGCTCAAAAGGCTCCAGAGTCACCTTGGCGCGGTTGGCGGCAAGCTGCTCAACGTTGATGGTTTTCGGTTTCAGTAAATTGGTTTGCATGCATTCTTCCTCTCAATACCCTCGGCTCGTTACACCGATAAGGTCGGGTGAAGCGACCCTGCGGCTACAGTGCCCCGTAACCGCCAGGGAACGAAAATTAACGTGAGTACAGTTCGACAATCAGCGATTCGTTGACGTCAGCGGCAAACTCGTCGCGATCAGGCACTTTCTTGAAGATACCCTCGCCTTTGTCAATGCTGACATCGACCCAAGCCGGCAAACCAACTTGTTGGGCCAACTGAAGTGCTTCCGCTACGCGGGTTTGTTTCTTGGATTTATCGCGAACGGCAATGACATCACCGGTTTTGACCATGTAGGATGGAATGTTGACCGAGCCGCCATTCACGGTGATCGCTTTATGAGACACCAGTTGACGCGCTTCAGCGCGGGTGGAGCCAAAGCCCATCCGGTAAACAACATTGTCAAGCCGTGACTCAAGAATGAAAAGCAGGTTGGCGCCCGTGTTGCCCTTGCGGCGATCAGCTTCCTCGAAATAGCGGCGGAACTGCTTCTCGAGCACACCGTACATGCGCTTGACCTTCTGCTTTTCGCGAAGCTGCAGGCCAAAGTCGGACGTCCGGGTGCCGGAGGTACGACCGTGCTGACCGGGCTTGGAGTCAAATTTCGCCTTGTCCCCGATCGCTCTGCGAGCGCTTTTCAGGAAAAGGTCTGTGCCTTCACGACGGGATAGTTTGGCCTTGGGGCCTAGGTAGCGTGCCACTTGAATTCCTTATGTCATCTGCTGCAGACTCTGCAGGAGCCTTCGGTATGAACCTAACGGCGGTGGGCTTGATAAAATGTTCCCCGGGTATGGCTATGCACACGAATGCCACGCCACCCCGGACAACTCGAACTTAAATACGGCGGCGTTTCTGAGGACGGCAACCATTGTGAGGAACTGGCGTCACGTCGGCAATCGAGTTGATTCGAATACCTAACGCTCCCAGCGCACGCACCGACGATTCGCGTCCAGGGCCAGGGCCCTTGATTTCAACATCCAGATTCTTGATGCCTTGCTCAATGGCGGCACGACCGGCGACTTCTGAAGCGACTTGGGCTGCGAAAGGAGTCGATTTACGCGAACCCTTGAAACCCTGACCGCCGGAAGAGGCCCATGACAAGGCGTTGCCTTGGCGATCCGTGATCGTGATGATGGTGTTGTTAAAGGACGCGTGAACATGCGCGACGCCGTCGGCAACGTTCTTGCGTACTTTCTTGCGAACGCGTTGCGCTGCGTTACTGCTGGGGGCTTTTGCCATGACTACTACCTCTTACTCAATTATTTCTTCAAGGACGCTGCAGCCTTGCGCGGACCCTTGCGGGTGCGCGCATTGGTGCGCGTACGCTGACCGCGCATGGGCAGGCCGCGACGATGGCGAAAGCCACGGTAACAGCCAATGTCCATCAGACGCTTGATGTTCATCGTGGTTTCGCGACGCAGATCACCTTCGATGGTGAATTGCGCGATTTGGTCACGAATTTTTTCCAGGTCGCCGTCCGTGAGGTCTTTGACTTTTTTGGAATACGCAATATCACATGCCGCGCAAATCTTGCGGGCACGAGTGCGACCGATGCCGAAAATAGCAGTCAAGCCGATTTCGGCATGTTGCTGCGGCGGAATATTGATACCAGCGATACGAGCCATGTGCGTCCTCAATAAAACTCTTTGAAAATCAGCCTTGACGCTGTTTATGACGTGGGTCTGTGCAGATCACGCGTACAACGCCTTTGCGGCGGATGATTTTACAGTTGCGGCAAATCTTCTTGACCGAAGCTGAAACTCTCATTTCTTTCTCCTAAACTTCTGAACTGTGCTTATTTGGCGCGGAACACGATGCGTGCGCGCGACAAATCGTAAGGCGTTAACTCAACCGTCACTTTGTCACCAGGCAGTATGCGAATGTAATGCATGCGCATTTTCCCCGAGATGTGACCCAAAACAACATGTCCATTTTCCAGCTTCACGCGAAATGTCGCGTTGGGCAAGTTCTCCACAACTTCACCCTGCATCTGGATGACATCATCTTTAGACATTCCATCAGCCGCCCGGTGAAGTTTTAAAGTTTGCCTTTTTCAGCAGGGATTCATACTGCTGAGACATCATGTAGTTCTGCACCTGCGCCATGAAATCCATGGTGACAACCACAATAATCAGCAAAGAAGTTCCTCCAAAATAAAACGGCACGTTGTATTTCAAGATCAGGAACTCCGGCAGCAGGCAGACAAAGGTGATGTACACAGCGCCCGCCAATGTCAGGCGCACCAGGATCTTGTCGATATACCGCGCTGTTTGATCACCTGGCCGAATACCGGGAATAAAGGCGCCGCTCTTTTTCAGGTTATCGGCTGTTTCCCGGCTGTTAAAAACAAGCGCCGTATAAAAGAAACAGAAAAACACAATCGCCGCCGCATACAGCAACACATAAATAGGCTGTCCGGGCGTCAATGTCGCGGCAATGTCTTTGAGCCAGCGCATGCCATCGCCAGTGGTCAGCCAGCCAACCACCGTGGCCGGCAGCAAAATAATCGAGGACGCGAAAATTGGAGGAATGACACCCGCCATGTTCAGCTTCAAAGGCAGATGGGATGATTGCCCGCCATAAACTTTGTTGCCCACCTGCCGTCTGGCGTAATTCACCAGTATCTTTCGCTGGCCGCGCTCGACGAATACAACAAAGTAAGTCACCAGCACCACCACGGCCACGATCACGATGGCCACCAGAATACTCATGGCACCGGTGCGTACAAGCTCAAGCAGGCCGCCGAGCGCGCTGGGAAGTCCCGCCGCGATACCGGCAAAAATCAGGATCGAAATACCATTACCCAAACCACGCTCGGTAATCTGCTCGCCGAGCCACATCAAAAACATCGTGCCGGCGGTCAAGCTCATCACCGCCGTCATGCGAAAACCGAATCCGGGCGCCAACACCAGGCCGGGCGAGCTCTCTAGTGCAATCGCGATGCCCATGGACTGAAACAGTGCCAGCCCCAAAGTGCCATACCGGGTGTATTGCGTGATCTTCCTGCGTCCGGCTTCACCTTCTTTTTTCATCTGCTCAAATGTTGGAACAACATAAGTGAGCAGTTGCATGATGATGGAGGCCGAAATGTAAGGCATGATGCCCAACGCAAAAACCGTGAAGCGCGACAAGGCCCCGCCGGAAAACATATTGAACAGGCTCAGTATGCCGCCCTGCTGCCCCTTGAAGAGCTGCTGCAATTGCGTCGGATCGATGCCCGGCACCGGAATGTGCGCGCCCACGCGATAGACCACCAGCGCAAGCAGCAAAAACACAAGCCTGTTGCGCAGATCACCGAACTTGCCGGTTTTTGCAATTTGTGCGGAGCTGGTGGCCACTGATCGTTATCCGTGTAAAGATTTAAGCGAGCGCGCCGCCGACGGCTTCGATGGCCGCCTTGGCACCCGCAGTCGCACCAACGCCATTGAGCTTGACGGCCTTCGTCAGCGCGCCAGACTTGATGACCTTGACGTTCTTCACGAGCTGTCCGACGAGGCCCGCCGTTTTGAGCGCCAGCAAATCGACTTCCGCCAGACCGAGCTGCTCAAGGGCCGTCAGCGTGACTTCGGCGTTGAACTTGAGCTGGTGTGACTTGAAGCCGCGCTTTGGCAAACGGCGCTGCAAAGGCATCTGACCGCCTTCAAAACCCACCTTGTGGTAGCCGCCTGCGCGGGACTTCTGACCTTTGTGGCCGCGCCCGGCGGTTTTTCCCAGGCCCGAACCGATGCCGCGGCCGACGCGGCGTTTGGCATGTTTTGCGCCTTCGGCAGGCTTGATTCCGTTCAATTCCATCATAGGCTCCGCTTACAGCACCTTGACCAGGTAGCTGATCTTGTTGATCATGCCGCGCACCGCGGGCGTATCCTGCAATTCGCTCTTGCTGTTGATGCCGCGCAGGCCCAGGCCGCGCACGGTGGCGCGATGGGATTCCTTGGTGCCAATCGGGCTGCGAACCAGGGTCACCGTGAGTTTTTTCTCTGTCGTCATTGGGTACCGCCTTAGCCGAAGATGTCTTCGACCGATTTACCACGCTTGGCAGCGATTTCCGAAGCCGTCGTGGAGTTGTTCAGCGCGTCCATCGTTGCACGCACCATGTTGTAAGGGTTGCTGGAGCCATGGCTCTTGGCGACGATGTCGGTGATGCCCATCACCTCGAACACCGCACGCATCGGACCGCCGGCAATGATGCCCGTACCCTTGGCAGCCGGCATCATCATGACGCTGGCGGCACCGTGGTGGCCGAACACATTGTGGTGAAGCGTGCCGTTTTTCAAGGACACTTTCGTCATGTTGCGACGGGCTTCTTCCATGGCTTTCTGCACGGCAGCCGGCACTTCTTTCGACTTGCCCTTGCCCATGCCGACGCGACCGTCGCCATCCCCCACCACGGTCAGCGCAGCAAAACCGAGAATCCGGCCGCCTTTGACAACTTTGGTCACGCGGTTGACCGCGATCATCTTTTCCTTCAGACCATCGTCTGGAGCGTCGTTTTGTGATTTTGCTTGAAACTTAGCCATACTTAATTCCAGTCTGCTTAGAACTGCAAGCCCGCTTCGCGAGCCGCCTCGGCCAGCGCTTTGACGCGGCCATGGTACGCAAAGCCAGCGCGGTCAAACGCTACTTTTTCCACACCTGCCGCTTTTGCCTTTTGAGCAATGCGCTTGCCAATGGCCTGCGCAGCAGCAACATTGGCACCCCTGCCCGAAGCGCCAAGCTCCTTGCGGATTTCGACTTCCGCCGTCGAGGCAGAGGCCAGAATTTTGGTGCCGTCGCCAGAAATAACGCTGGCGTAAATATGCAAGTTGGTGCGATTCACGGTCAGACGGGCAACGCCTTGCGTGGCAATGCGGATACGGGTCTGGCGCGAACGGCGAAGGCGCTGCTCTTTTTTGGTCAACATGGTGCAGCTCCTTATTTCTTCTTGGTTTCTTTGATCGTGATCTTTTCATCCGCATAACGGATGCCCTTGCCCTTGTAGGGCTCGGGAGGACGAACCGCACGAACCTCGGCGGCGATCTGACCGACGCGTTGACGATCCGAGCCCTTGATCACCACCTCGGTGGGCGTCGGCGTGGCGACCTGAATACCGGCAGGCATATCCATCACCACCGGATGCGAATAACCAACCGTCAGGTTCAGCTTGGCGCCCTGGGCCTGGGCCTTGTAACCCACGCCGACCAGGCTCAGCTTCTTCTCGAAACCTTTGGTCACACCGGTGACCATGTTGTTGACCAACTGCCGCATCGTGCCACTCATGGCATTGGCTTCACGCGAGTCATTGGCCGGCACAAACGTCAACTTGCCGGCATCATTCTTGATGGTCACCAGGGCATTTTGCGCCAGGCCCAGAGCACCGAGGGCACCCTTGACATTGATCTGGTCGTCTTTCATCGCCACATCCACGCCCTGGGGCACGATGACTGGCATTTTTCCTACACGAGACATTTCAGTTACTCCTCAATGCCGCCGTCAGGCCACGTAGCAAAGCACTTCACCACCGATTCCGGTAGCGCGCGCTTTACGATCAGTCATCACGCCCTTGGGCGTCGTGACAATGGCCACACCCAGTCCATTCATGACCTGGGGGATGGCGCCGTGGCCTTTGTAGACGCGCAGGCCGGGGCGGCTGACGCGCTCGATGCGCTCAATCACCGGGCGTCCTGCGTAATACTTCAGGGCGATTTCCAGTTGGGGCTTGCCATCGTCGGTCTTGACGGAAAAGCCATCAATGTAGCCCTCGTCCTTCAAAACCTGCGCGATGGCGACTTTGACTTTTGAAGACGGCACCAGCACAACGGCTTTTTCAACCATTTGTGCATTGCGGATGCGCGTCAGCATGTCGGCAATAGGATCACTCATGCTCATTGGTAGTTCTCCTATGCTTACCAGCTTGCCTTGGTGATACCAGGGATATCACCCGCAAAAGCCAACTCACGAATCTTGGCGCGAGCCAAGCCGAACTGACGGAATGTGCCACGCGGACGGCCCGTGATCGCACAGCGGTTGCGCTGACGCGTCGGGTTCGCATTGCGCGGCAGCTTTTGCAGCTCCAGACGGGCCAGGGCGCGCTCTTCATCGGAGCGCTTGGCGTCGTTGGACGTTGCTTTGAGTTCTGCGTGTTTCTTGGCGAACTTGGCGACGAGTTTGTCGCGCTTGAGTTCACGTTGCAATAAAGCCTGTTTTGCCATGTCCGCCTCAGTTCTTGAACGGAAAACGGAAGCCGGAGAGGAGCGCCTTGCACTCTTCGTCGGTCTTAGCCGTGGTGGTGATGCTGATATTGAGGCCGCGCAGGGCGTCAACCTTGTCGTACTCAATCTCAGGGAAAATGATCTGCTCTTTCACGCCGATGTTGTAATTGCCGCGGCCATCGAAGGCCCGGCCGGAAATGCCGCGGAAGTCGCGGACGCGAGGCAGCGCCACCGTCACGAAACGATCGAGGAATTCGTACATCTGGACGCCACGCAGCGTGACCATGCAGCCGATGGGAAGGTCTTCGCGGATCTTGAAGCCGGCGATGGCCTTCTTGGCCTTGGTCACGACAGGCTTCTGGCCGGCGATCTTGGCCATGTCGCTGACAGCGTGATCCATGACCTTCTTGTCGGCGACCGCCTCGCTCACACCCATGTTGAGGGTGATCTTGGTGATGCGGGGCACCTGCATCGGCGAGGTGTAGCCAAACTTTTCCATCAAGCTTGGGGCGATTTTTTCGCGGTATTGCTGTTGTAAGCGTGCCATGTTCATGCAGCCTTAATTTCTTCGCCGCTGGACTTGAAGACGCGCACTTTTTTGCCGTCGGCCAACAACTTGATGCCCACCCGATCCGCCTTGCCCGTTGCAGCATTGAAAATGGCCACATTGGACTGGTGAATCGGCATGCTTTTCTGAACGATGCCCCCCGTGGTGCCTTTGAGCGGATTGGGCTTGGTGTGTTTTTTCACCAAGTTGATCCCGTCCACCAGCACGTAGCTGTCGTCCTTGCGCAGCGAAATCTTGCCGCGCTTGCCTTTGTCGCGACCTGCGATCACGATGATCTCGTCGCCTTTGCGAATCTTGTTCATGGCGCGTCCTTACAGAACTTCAGGAGCCAGGGACACGATCTTCATGAACTTTTCGGTGCGCAACTCGCGCGTCACCGGTCCGAAGATGCGGGTGCCGATGGGCTCCAGCTTGGCATTGAGCAACACGGCTGCGTTGCCATCGAATTTGACGAGCGAGCCATCACCGCGGCGAATACCCTTGGCGGTGCGAACCACCACAGCGCTGTAAACCTCGCCTTTTTTGACGCGGCCACGCGGAGCGGCTTCTTTGATGCTCACCTTGATGACGTCACCGACGCTGGCGTACCGGCGCTTGGATCCGCCCAGCACCTTGATGCACATCACGGATTTGGCACCCGTGTTGTCGGCAACATCGAGTTTGGATTGCGTTTGAATCATTTAAATAGTCCCAACTTGCACCGGCGCGCCTCCCGAAGGAGGCCTTGCCAGTCAGTCTTGGGCCCGTCGTCCGCATCGCGAACCACTCGCAATGCTTCCTTTAGGCAGGTTAGGCAGAATTCTTGGCTTTTTCAAGCGAAGCCCATTATTGTCATCAAATTGACCCGCCTTGTCAACACCCCCGATCAAATTACCTGACAAAGACACGAAAGGGATCGCCAAAGTCATGCGGAAAATTCGGTTGAGCCCTTGCTACCCATGCATTGACAGCTATCAATACATGAGCGTGACAGCGAGTTTTCCGGGTTTTGCGGGGCGCGGCGGGCGGGAAAATCAGGCCGGAACGAGCAGATATTGATCGGCCAGCGGCAGAAAATCAGCAAGCCGGGGGTCTGCCTGATTTTCCTGCGCCAGCAGGTCGGCCACCGCGCCCGCCAGCGACTTGGCGAGTGCGGCGTCCAGAAAAAGAAGCCGGGAGCGGCGTGCCAGCACATCCTCGACCGTCCTGGCGTACTCGTAGCGCGCCGAAAATCGCACCATCGCCTCGGTCAGGCCGCCGCCCAGAACCCGGTCGGCCCCTGGCAAGGCAAGCACGGCTGCCGCCTCGCTGCCATACAGGTGCAAGCCGGGTGAATCGCTGATCTTGTGGCCTGATGACTGAGCGCCGACCAGCTTGAGGTCGGCAGTCACCCCGCCGGGGCGTTTTGCAAGCAACCCCGCGCCAAAGCAGTTGTCCAGCACATCTTCGGCCATGGCGCGGTACGTCGTCCACTTGCCACCGGTCACGGTGACCAGACCGCTTTTGCTGACCCGCACCGTGTGTTCGCGCGACAACGCCTGGGTGTTGTCGCCATCGTCTTCGAACGGTTTCACCAGGGGCCGCAGACCCACCCAGATGCTTTTGATGTCGGCCGGCCCCGGCGCCCTGCTTAAATACCGTGCCGACTCGCCAAGGATGAAATCGACTTCCTCGCGGAAGGCCAGCGGTTCGCGCGGCAGGTCGTTGCGCGGTGTATCGGTCGTGCCGAGGAGAGTCTTGCCGAGCCACGGCACGACAAACAACACCCGCCCGTCGGTGGTTTTGGGTACCAGCAAAGCATGGTCAGTCGGCAAAAACGAGCGCTCGACGACCATATGGACACCCTGGCTGGGCGCGACCATGGGTTGGGTAGCGCGGCCTATGGCCTGGCCGTCGAGCATGCGCAACTGATCGACCCAAACACCTGTAGCATTTACGATGCATTTGGCACGTAACGAAAGTGGATGCCCACTTTCTTGATCAATCACATGCAGTCCGACAAGCTTGCCGCCCTCATGAACGAGGCCGGTGACGGGGCAATAATTGACGAGCAGCGCACCCGCGCGGGCCGCGCTACGCGCCAGCGCCAGGGCCAGGCGCGCATCGTCGAACTGGCCGTCCCAGTATTTGACGCCGCCCTTGAGCCCGGCCTGGCGGGCCGTCGGCAGGCAGCGCAGTGTCTGTGCAATATTTAAAAATTCGGTGGGGCCGAGGCCGGCCTTGCCGGCCAGCGCGTCATACATCATCAGGCCGACGCCGTAAAGCGGAGCCTCCCAGAACTTGTACGAAGGCATCACGAAAGGCAGCGGCTGCGCCAGATGCGGCGCATTGGCCAGCAGGCGCGTTCGTTCGTGCAGCGCTTCGCGGACCAGAGAGAGATTGCCCCGGGCCAGGTAACGGACACCGCCATGAACCAGTTTGGTGGCGCGCGACGACGTGCCCTTGGCAAAGTCGTGCGATTCGACCAGGACGACGGAAAATCCGCGGGCCGCGGCATCGAGTGCCACGCCGAGCCCGGTCGCCCCGCCGCCGATGATCGCGAGGTCATAGGTATGGGGCGCCTTGAGGCGCTCTATCAAGTCTGCGCGCCGCGTCGGCAACTGCGGGAATTCAAAAGTCATGAACTCCATTGTCGATCCCCGCGCGCGCCCGGGCAACGATTCGGCAAATCGGCCGCCCGGACCCTTTCCGGCGCTGCTGGCCGAAGCCGGGGTAAGCTGCGACATGGCCCACCCCTGAGGTCGCCCTCACGCCAACCATTTCGCCCCCACCATGACTTACCTGCTCGCCCTGGACCAGGGCACCTCCAGTTCCCGCAGCATCGTGTTCGATGCGCGGGGCCATCTCGTGGCGCTGGCGCAGCAGGAACTGCCGCAGATCTACCCGAGGCCGGGCTGGGTCGAGCACGACGCCATGACCATCTGGCGCACGCAACTGGCGACGGCGCGCGAGGCCCTGACCAAAGCGAATATCCAGGCGGGCGACGTCCGCGCGCTCGGCATCACGAACCAGCGTGAAACCACCGTCGTCTGGAACCGCCAGACGGGCCAGCCGATCCACCACGCCATCGTCTGGCAGGACCGCCGCGCCGAATCGACCTGCGCGAAGCTGCGCGAGGAGGGCAAGGCATCCATGATCCAGGCAAAAACCGGCCTGCCGGTCGATGCCTATTTTTCAGGCACCAAACTCAAGTGGCTGCTGGACAAGGTACCGCAGGCGAGAGAGCAGGCCGTGCGTGGCGAACTCGCGTTCGGCACCATCGACAGTTGGCTGATGTGGCAGCTCACCGGCGGGCAGGTCCATGCGACCGACGTCAGCAATGCGTCGCGCACCCTGCTTTTCAACGTACACAGCAACACATGGGACCAGGAACTGCTGGCGCTGCTCGACATCCCGGAAAGCCTGATGCCCCGGGTGCTGCCGTCCAGCGCGCACTATGGCGAAGTGCTGCCGGAGCTGCTCGGTGCCGCGATAAGCATTGGCGGAGTCGCCGGCGACCAGCAAAGCGCGCTGTTCGGCCAGGCTTGCTTCAAGGAAGGCATGGTCAAAAACACCTATGGCACGGGGTGCTTCATGCTGATGCATACCGGCCAGAAATTCCAGACCTCGCACAACGGCCTGCTCACGACCAGCGCGGCGCAGGTCACGCGGCAGACGGAGTATGCGATTGAAGGCAGCGTGTTTGTCGGCGGTGCCGTGGTGCAGTGGCTGCGCGACGGCCTGCACGCGATCGAGAACAGCGGCGAAGTGCAGGCGCTGGCCCAGAGCGTGCCCGATTCCGGCGGCGTCATGATGGTGCCGGCGTTCACCGGCCTGGGCGCGCCTTACTGGAAGCCCGATGCGCGCGGCACGATCACCGGCCTGACACGCGGCACCACGCTCGCCCATATCGCGCGCGCCGCGCTGGAAAGCATCGCCTACCAGAGTGCCGCGCTGCTGCAGGCCATGAGCCGTGACGCGGTTGCCACCGGTGCCTCGCCCGTCGCCGAACTGCGGGTGGACGGCGGTGCCTGTATCAACAACCTGCTGATGCAGTTCCAGGCTGACCTGCTCGGCATCCCGGTCGTTCGCCCGGTCGTTACCGAAACGACGGCCCTGGGAGCGGCCTACCTCGCGGGCCTGTCCAGCGGTGTCTACAAAAACACGGCGGAGCTCTCGGATTTATGGCGCGCTGAGCGCCGCTTTTTGCCGGCCTTGGATGCCGGGCGCGCCGCCGAGCTGATGGCGCGCTGGGAGCATGCGGTCCGGCAAACCGTGCTCGTGCAATCCTGATCTGGGCGCTCGTGCAACACTGCACTAGACTTCAAGCTAAACCCATTCACCCCGACCGGGCCGTCGCCCGCATCTCTGGACAGCACACCACATGACTCCTTCCATCCCTGAGAACATCGCCTTCATTGGCGGCGGCAACATGGCCAGCGCCATCATTGGCGGCCTGCTCAAACAAGGCCTGACGGCCAGCCGGATCCAGGTCATCGAACCGTGGGCCGAGCAACGCGCCAAGCTCCAGACGCAGTTCGGTGTTGCCGCGCAGGCGGCGCCCGGCGCGGCGCTGGCATCGGCGGGCCTGGTAGTCTGGGCCGTCAAGCCCCAGACTTTCAAGGAAGCCGCGCAACAGGCCGGGCCGCGCACCGGCCAGGCCTTGCACCTGAGCGTGGCGGCCGGCATCCGGTCAAGCAGCATCGCCCGGTGGCTGGGCACCGAACGCATCGTGCGCGCCATGCCCAACACGCCGGCGCTGATTGGCAAAGGCGTCACCGCGCTGTTTGCGCGCCCCGCCGTGACAGCCGCCGACCGGCAGGCCGTCGAAGGCGTCATCGCGACAACGGGCGAACATCTCTGGCTCGATGACGAAAAACATCTGGACGCGGTGACGGCGCTGTCCGGGTCGGGCCCGGCCTATGTGTTTTACTTTATCGAAGCGATGGTGCAAGCCGGCGTTCAGATGGGCTTGACGCCGGCGCAGGCGCACACCCTCGCGGTCGAGACCTTCACCGGCGCTTCGGCGCTGGCGCGCGCGTCAAGCGAAGCACCCGAGGTGCTGCGCGCGCGGGTCACCTCCAAAGGCGGCACCACCCATGCCGCCCTGAGCGCCATGGAGCAGGACAAGGTAAAAAACCTGTTCATCCGGGCGATGCACGCCGCCCGGCAGCGCGCCACGGAACTCGGCGACGAGTTTGGCGGCGCTTGATAACTTTCAAGACGAAGTGGATGACCCGATGATCAAAATCCGGCCAGCGCATACGACAGCGCAATACCCGCAAACACCGTAAAGCCGAGCCAGTGGTTCAGGCGGAAGGCCTTGAAGCAGCCCTCGCGCTCGCGCCTGCGGATCAGCCGTCCGTGCCACAACGCTTGCGCCAGCGCCAGCCCGAGCGCTATCCAATAAATAGCTGGTTGGGCCATATCCATCAGCGCAAAAGCCCAGATCGACAGATAAATCAGGTAACTCGCCATGACGCCCGCCACGTCGAAACGACCGAGCGTGATGGCGGAGGTCTTCATGCCGATTTTCAGGTCATCGTCGCGGTCCACCATCGCGTATTCGGTGTCGTAGGCAATCACCCAGAACAGGTTGCCCAGCAGCAGCAGCCAGGCCAGAAGCGGCACACGCGACTGCACGGCCGCAAACGCCATGGGAATGCCCAAGCTGAAGGCCACGCCCAGCACGGCCTGCGGCATGGACACATAACGCTTGGCATAGGGGTAGACCAGCGCCACGGCCAGCGCGGCAAAAGACCAGGCGATGGTGGCGGTGTTGGTCGTGAGCACCAGGGCGAAGGCCAGCAGGGCCAGCACGGCGCCCAGCAGCAGCGCCTCCCTGCTGGAGACCGCACCGCGGGTCACCGGCCGTTGCGCCGTGCGCTTGACGTGCCGGTCGAAGTCGCGGTCGGCCACATCGTTGAGGCAGCAACCGGCGCTACGCATCAGGATGGTTCCCAGCGTGAACACCGTCAGCAGATGCCAGCCGGGAAAACCTTGCGCCGCGACCCACAGCGCCGACAGCGTGGGCCACAGCAGCAGCAGCCAGCCGGCAGGGCGGTCCCAGCGGATCAACCCCAGGTAGAGCGCCAGCTTGTTCTTCACTTTCAAAAAGCGCCACCCGAGGGCTCAGGACAGGCGTTTGACACCGGGCAGCTCGCAGGCATAAATCGCATTGCGCAGCGCCGCGATCGCTTCATAGCGCGTGAAGCTGCGGCGCCAGGCCAGCACCACGCGGCGCGTCGGCACATGGCCATCAAAGGGCAGGTAGCGTATGTACGAGAGCAATTCTGCAACTTCCTTTCTTTTGGTTTTGCCGGGGGTTCTGGCCGGAATTCCGGGTGCCAGCGCATCCTTGGGCACGCTCAAACGCGGCACCAGCGTCACGCCCATGCCGGCAGCCACCATGTGTTTGATGGTCTCCAGCGAAGAGCCCTCAAAGGTCTTGCGGATGCCCTTGGCGTTGCTGGAAAAGCGCGCGAACTCAGGGCAAACCTCCAGCACATGGTCGCGGAAACAATGGCCGGTTCCGAGCAGCAGCATGGTCTCTTTTTTCAGTTCCTCGGCAGTGATGCTGCGACGCGCGGCCAGCGGGTGGGCGCTGGGCACGGCCGCCATGAACGGTTCGTCGTAGAGCGGCGCAATCGCCAGGTTGGCGTCGGGAAAAGGCTCGGCCAGAATCGCGCAGTCAATCTCGCCGGTGCGCAGCTCTTCGAGCAGCTTGACGGTGAAGTTTTCCTGCAGCATCAGCGGCATTTGCGGCGTTCTCGCAATCGCCTGGCGGACCAGGTCGGGCAGCAGGTAGGGGCCTATTGTGTAGATCACGCCGAGGCGCAAGGCACCCGCCAGCGGGTCTTTTCCGCGCTTGGCGATCTCGCGGATGTTCTCGGCCTGCTCCAGCACGCTTTGCGCCTGGCGCACGATCTCCTCGCCCAGCGGCGTCACCGTGATCTCGTTGGCGTTGCGCTCGAACAGCTTGACCTGCAGCTCTTCTTCCAACTTCTTGATGGCCACGCTCAGCGTCGGCTGCGACACATGACAGGCCTCCGCACCCTTGCCGAAGTGTTTTTCCCGAGCGACGGCGACGATGTATCTCAGTTCGGTAAGCGTCATGGCCTTATTGTCTACTTTTCGCGCCGGGATTTTTTCAGCGCCCGCCAGCACGGCCAGATTGCTCAACTTGTTCTCGCTCGGCCCTAAGCAGACACGCCCGCCGGACTCAGGTCAACTGAGTCGCTCCGGAGAAGCCACGCTCCTCGGCAAACCAAGCCAGCACGGGGATAGCGCCCGGCAACACGGGCCGCACAGCGACCGGCAAACGCTGCCACGCGAACAACTGGCCTTCGCGCATTTGCAGTTCGCCCGTCCAGTCAAACACTTTGCAGAAATTGAGCCGCACCAGCGCATGAGGATAGTCCACCAGCGCAATCTTCCACGGCTGGACGGCGCCCATCGCGATGCCGATTTCCTCGATCAACTCGCGCCGCAGCGCCTGCTCGACCGTCTCGCCCTGCTCCAGCTTGCCACCCGGAAATTCCCAGTAGCCTGCGTAGGCCTTGCCGGGTGGGCGTGAGGTCAGCAGGAAATCGCCGTCGGGTTTCACCAGCACACCGACGGCTACGTCGACCACCTTGCGGTCAGCGCCGCCCTGGCGTGGCTCGTCCGCATCGGCTATCAGTACAGCCATTTCAAATCCTGGCTGAACAATTTTCCGACGGGCCGCCCCTAGGAAAATTAGCCCCCTCGGGAGGGCAGAGAGTTACGCGAAGCGAACGAGCGTGGGGGCTCACAGTTTGCCCGCGTAATCGCGCGCAAACTGGTAGGCCACACGGCCACTGCGCGAGCCGCGCTCCAGCGCCCACACCAGCGAGGCCGGACGGGCTGCGGCAATAGCTTGACGGTTGATGCCGAACGATGACAGCCACTGTGCGACGATGGCGAGGTATTCGTCCTGGCTGAAAGGGTAAAAGCTCACCCACAGCCCAAAACGCTCGGACAGCGATATCTTTTCTTCCACACCCTCGCCGGGATGGACTTCGCCGTCGTCGGTGTGGGTGTAAGTCAGGTTTTCGGCCATGTACTCGGGCAACAGATGGCGCCGGTTGCTGGTGGCGTAAATCAGCAGGTTGGGGGCGGCGGCGGCCACCGAGCCGTCCAGGATCGATTTGAGCGCCTTGTAGCCGGGTTCCCCCTCGTCAAAGCTCAGGTCATCGCAAAACACGATGAATTTTTCCGGGCGCCCGGCCACCACGTCGACGATGTCGGGCAAGTCCGTCAGGTCCGCCTTGTCCACTTCGATCAAACGCAGGCCCTGGGGAGCGTATTCGTTCAGGCAGGCTTTGATCAGCGAAGATTTTCCGGTGCCGCGTGAACCGGTGAGCAGCACGTTGTTGGCCGGCTTGCCATCGACAAACTGCCGAGTATTGCGCTGGATTTTTTCTTTTTGCCCATCAATTTCCTTCAGGTCGGTCAGACGCATGGCGCCCAGGTGTTTGACCGGCTCCAGCGCGCCATGGCCGGCGCTGCGTTTGCGGTAGCGCCAGGCGATCACTGCGCTCCAGTCGGGGGCAGACAGCGGCTGCGGCAACACGGACTCGATGCGCGCAAGCAGGGATTCAGCGCGCACCATCAGGAGTTCAAATTGCTCGTTCATGATCAACTGCGGTAGTCGGCGTTGATTTTGACGTAGTCGTAAGACAGGTCGCAAGTCCACACGGTGTCAGCGGCTGCACCACGGCCCAGCAGAACACGCACGGTGATCTCGCTTTGCTTCATCACGCGCTGGCCGTCGGCTTCGACATAATCCACATGCCGACCACCGTTTTTGGCAACCAGCACGTCGTCCAGGTACAAATCAATTTTGGTCTGGTCCAGGTCGGCGATGCCGGCGTAACCCACGGCGCACAGGATGCGGCCCAAGTTGGGGTCGCTGGCGAAAAACGCGGTTTTGACCAGCGGCGAATGGGCAATCGCATAAGCCACCTGGCGGCACTCGTCGCCGGTTTTTCCACCCTCGACCTGGAGGGTGATGAACTTGGTCGCACCCTCGCCGTCGCGCACAATGGCTTGCGCCAATTTTTGCGCGATGCCCAGCATGGCGACACGCAGCGCTTGGCCATCGGCGCTGTCCAGAGAAGTGATCTGCGGGTGTTTGGCCTGGTTCGTGGCGATCACGACAAAAGAATCGTTGGTCGAGGTATCCCCATCCACCGTGACACGGTTGAAAGAGCCTTCGGCCAGCTCCTTGGCAAGCCGCACCATGAGGTCCTGGGACACGCAGGCATCCGTGGCCATGAAACCCAGCATGGTCGCCATATTGGGGCGAATCATGCCGGCGCCTTTGCTGATGCCGGTGATCGTCACGGCCACCCCGCCCAGCGTGATGCGGCCGGAAAACACCTTGGGCACCGTATCCGTGGTCATGATGGCTTGCGCTGCGTTCGCCCAGTTGTTTTCTTTCGCGTCGGCCAGCGCAGCGGGCAAGCCCGCCGCAATGCGCTCATGCGGCAAAGCCTCCATGATGACCCCGGTTGAAAACGGCAGGACTTGCTCCGGGGCAAGATTGAGTTCGCGGGCCAGCGCAATACAACTGGCGCGTGCCCGGCTCAAGCCATCGACACCGGTGCCGGCATTGGCGTTGCCGGTGTTGACCAGCAACGCGCGAATGCCCGGGCCTTGAACCGGGGTTTTCCCGGCGCTTTTGGCCAGGTGCTCGCGGCAGATTTGCACCGGTGCGGCGCAGAAACGGTTTTGCGTGAACACCGCGCCGACCGAGGCCCCCTCATCGAGCAACAGCACCGCCAGGTCCTTGCGCCCGGCCTTTCGTATCCCCGCTTCGGCGATGCCCCAGCGCACGCCCGGCACCGGGTGAATATCTGCGGCGGGCGTGGCAACCAGATTGACGGGCATGTTCTCTTGACTCCGGGTGGCGGACGGGGAATTAAACGGATCAGTTCAGCTTGCCGTGGCAGAGTTTGTATTTTTTCCCTGAACCGCAGGGGCAGGGGTCGTTGCGGCCGACGCGGGGCACAGCGCCGGCGGGTAAGGCCTGTTTGCGCGGGTACGAATCCGCATCGACCGTGGTTTCCACCTCACCGGTTTCAGTCGGCGCCGTGTAGGTCACATTGGAAATTCTCTCAGCCCGGTCTTCCATTTCCTCGGCCGCCTGCCCGAGCTGCTCGCCCGACTGCACCTGAACCGTCATCAGGATTTTGGTGACTTCGTTTTTCACGCTGTCGAGCAACTGGCCGAACAACTCGAAGGCTTCGCGCTTGTATTCCTGCTTGGGCTGCTTTTGGGCATAGCCGCGCAAGTGAATGCCCTGGCGCAAGTAGTCGAGCGCGCTCAGGTGCTCCCGCCAGTGTGTGTCTATGCTTTGCAAAAGCACAACGCGTTCGAACTGGGTGAAGTCTTCTTCGCCGATTTTTTCGACCTTGCCGGCAAAGGCCTCGTTAGCGGCGGCGAGCACCTTTTCCAGCACGTCCTCGTCGGCGATGGCGCTCGCTGCCTGAATTTCTTTCTGAAGCGCCAGCTCGATCTGCCATTCTTCGCGCAGCACTTTTTCAAGGCCGGCAATGTCCCATTGTTCCTCGACGCTTTCCGCCGGCACATATTGCCGGGTCAGATCGGTAAAGCAACCCTCGCGCAGGGAAGCGATCTGCTCCTGCAGGCTGGCCGCGTCCATGATGTCGTTGCGCTGCTGGTAAATCACCTTGCGCTGGTCGTTAGCCACGTCATCGTATTCAAGCAACTGTTTGCGGATATCGAAGTTGCGCGCTTCCACCTTGCGCTGCGCCGACTCGATGCTGCGCGTCACGATGCCGGCCTCGATCGCCTCGCCGTCGGGCATCTTGAGCCGCTCCATGATGGCCCTGACCCGATCGCCGGCAAAGATGCGCATCAGCGGATCGTCCAGGCTCAGGTAAAAACGCGAGGAGCCGGGATCGCCCTGGCGGCCGGAACGGCCACGCAACTGGTTGTCGATGCGGCGCGACTCATGGCGCTCTGTTGCAATGATGCGCAAACCGCCGAGCGCCTTGACCTTCTCGTGCTCCTGCGTCCACAGTGCGCGCAGGCGGGTTACCTCAGCCTGTTTGGCACTGGCCGCCAGCGACTCATCGGCCTCCACCGCTTCAACCCCTTTTTCGACGTTGCCGCCGAGCACAATGTCAGTCCCCCGCCCGGCCATGTTGGTGGCGATCGTGATCATGCCGAGGCGTCCGGCCTGGGCCACGATGTCGGCCTCGCGCGCATGCTGCTTGGCATTGAGCACCTGATGCGGCAGTTTTTCCTTGTCCAGCAGTTGGTCGATGATTTCCGAATTTTCAATCGACGTGGTGCCCACCAGCACCGGCTGGCCGCGCTCGTGGCATTCGCGGATGTCCTTGATGGCCGCTTCGTATTTTTCACGCGTGGTTTTGTAGACGCGGTCAAGCTGGTCTTCACGCCGGCTCGGACGATTCGGCGGAATCACCGTGGTCTCCAGCCCGTAGATTTCCTGGAATTCGTAGGCCTCGGTATCGGCGGTGCCGGTCATGCCGGCCAGCTTGCCGTACAAGCGGAAGTAATTCTGGAAAGTGATCGACGCCAGGGTCTGGTTTTCCGCCTGGATCTGCACCCCCTCCTTGGCCTCGACGGCCTGGTGCAGCCCTTCGCTCCAGCGCCGGCCCGACATCAGGCGGCCGGTGAACTCGTCGACAATGACAATCTCGCCGTTCTGAACCACGTAGTGCTGGTCGCGGTGGTAGAGGTGGTTGGCCCGCAGCGCCGCATACAGGTGGTGCATCAGCGAAATATTCGCCGGATCGTACAGCGTGGCGCCTTCCGGAATCAGGCCCAGGCCGAACAATATGCGCTCGGCGTTTTCATGCCCCTGCTCGGTCAGGAAAACCTGGTGCGTCTTTTCATCGAGCGTGAAGTCGCCGGGCTTGATGATGCCTTCTCCGGTGCGCGGATCGGCCTCGCCTTCCTGGCGCGTCAGCGAAGGCACCACCTTGTTGATGGCCAGGTACATCTCGGTGTGGTCCTCCGCCTGGCCGCTGATGATGAGCGGTGTGCGGGCCTCATCGATCAGGATCGAGTCCACCTCGTCGACGATGGCGTAGTTCAGACCGCGTTGAACGCGGTCGGCCACTTCATAGACCATGTTGTCGCGCAGGTAGTCGAAGCCGAATTCGTTGTTGGTGCCGTAGGTGATGTCGGCGCGGTAGGCTTCCTGCTTTTCGGGACGCTGCATGTTCGGCAGATTGATGCCGACCGTCAGGCCGAGGAAGTTATAGAGCTTGCCCATCCAGCGGGCATCCCGGTTGGCCAGGTAGTCGTTGACGGTCACGACATGCACACCCTTGCCGGTCAGCGCATTGAGGTAGACCGGCAGGGTCGCCGTCAGGGTTTTGCCTTCGCCGGTTCCCATTTCGGAAATCTTGCCGTTGTGCAGCGCCATGCCGCCCAGCAACTGCACATCGAAGTGGCGCATCTTCATGGCGCGCTTGCTGCCCTCGCGAACGACGGCAAAGGCCTCGGGCAGGATGGCATCGAGCGTTTCACCCTTGGCCACACGGCCCTTGAACTCCTCGGTTTTGGCTCGCAGTGCGCTGTCGTCGAGCTTTTCCAATTGCGCTTCCGCCGCATTGATGCGCGCTATGGTGTTTCGGTAAGTTTTGAGCAACCTGTCGTTGCGGCTGCCGAAAATTTTGGTCAGGATAGTGGAAGCCATAAATGCGAGGCCGCGCTGGCAGCCCCTTGGAGCAGCCAGTGCGGCCGAAATCCCTTATTGTGAGTATCGACTGAGGTGTGGGCGCTTCCGGTTTGTTGAACTGCGCGCGAACCGTCGATTTTACCTCTGCCCCGGAGCTGCCTGGGACGGGCGGCCTGCACGGGCGGCACCGATGGCGGCAACCACCGCCGCCGCTGGCAGCTTCTGGCCGGCCGTCAGGAATTTCTGCGGGTCCTGGTACACGCCCTGCACCAGCACTTCGAAATGCAGATGCGGACCGGTCGAGCGTCCGGTCGTACCCACCTCGGCTATTTTCTGGCCGCGCTTGATCAAATCGCCCTTCTTGACCCATACCCTGGACGCATGGGCATAACGGGTCACCAAATCGTTGCCATGGTCCACTTCGACCATGTTGCCGTATGCGGGGTGATACTCCTGCGTCACGACGACGCCACCGGCAGCGGCCAGAATCGGTGTGCCGGGTTCCGCCGGAAAATCCAGCCCGGTATGCAGCGCCGAGCGGCCATTGAGGGGGTCAATCCGCCAGCCGAATGAGGAGCCGAGAATCCCCCCGGCCACAGGCTGCTGGGTGGGCACCATCATCTTCTTGATTTTCTGGTCAAAAAGACGGGACTCCATCACCGTCATCAGGTCCACCCGCTGGTCGGTCAATTTGTCGAGGTCGGCCAGCGTGGTTTGCAACTCTTCCATGGTCAACGAGCGCCCGGTGACCAACACCCCGCCGCGACCGGGCATGGCCTTGATGTCATTGGGGTTGACCCCCGCCAGGCCGGAAACCCGCTCGCCCAGGGCTTCAAGCTGCATCATCTTGGCCTGCATTTCGCCCAGCCTCTTGGCCAAAACGTCGAGGTTTTCCCGCAGGAAGCGGTCGCGCTGCTCAAACTCGTCCCTCACCATCAGTTTGACGAGCGCGCCGACCACCGGCCAGCCTTCGCGCGCTCCCTTGAGAAAGACCCAATGGTACAAGCCTGCGGCCACCAGCATCAGCGCCAATGCCGCGACAAAGCCCGCCAAAACCAGTTTGGTGCCACTTAAATAAATGGCACGGCTTTTGGCAAGCCACGCGTCCGTGATAATCAAGTGCATGTATCCAACTCCTTAAACCCTGAGTCTGCTTGCCGTGAACTCCAGCCCCCGTCTGCACCGGGTTCTCACCTTCAGCCAGGCTGCCGAAAACTCGCCGTCTCTGGCCCGGCTGACCGGGCTTGTTCAGGAGTCCAACGACAGACTCCAGGCGGTTGAGTCACTGATCCCCGAAGCCTTGCGTCCCGCCATTCAGGCCGGACCGATTGAGGGTGACGTCTGGTGCCTGCTGGTCAGCAGCAATGCCGCCGCCGCCAAAGTCCGCCAACTGCTGCCCCTCATCCAAACTCGCCTGATTGACAAAGGTTGGAAGGTTACCTCAATTCGGCTGAAGATACTAATAACCCGAAAGCAGTAGTTTATGAAGTGCCGCACCAGGCGCCGGCTTGCCCGGTTGGATGGATCTTGGATCTGCTATCGAACTGATGGCTACCGATGCTTACCTTCTCCGACAGTACAAGGCCGGCCTGGGTTTTGATAAATGGTGCCGATTATCGGATTCGAACTGATGACCTACCGCTTACAAGGCGGTTGCTCTACCAACTGAGCTAAATCGGCATGGGGTCTATTTTACTTGACCCGTTTACTTGACCCGTTTGAGCGAAGGACGTTTGCCCTGTTGCGGCTTGGGCGGATCCGGATCATCGTCATGCCCGGAAACGGCATGGTTGGCCGGCACCAGGTGGACGATCTTCACGTCCGATTCCGACGCAGGCGTCGGCTCTGCAAGCAGCAGGGCCGGCGCCATCAACGTCGGTGCGGGGTTCGCGCCAGCCTCAGCCGCGGGCTGCGGACCTGCCGAGGAAAGCACGGGCTGAGGAAACGCCATGCCCTGGCCATTTTCACGCGCGTAGATGGCAATGACACGGCTGACAGGCACCATGATCTCGCGGGCGCTTCCGGCAAAACGCGCCTTGAACTCAATGAAATCGTTGCCCAGTTTCAGGGAACTGGTCGCATCAAAACTGATGTTGAGCACGATTTCGTTGTTCTTGACGTATTCACGCGGCACCTGCACCGTCCCGTCCACAGCCACCGCCACATAAGGCGTCAAGCCGTTGTCGGTACACCACTCGTACAGCGCCCGTATCAGGTAGGGGCGGGTGGACGTGGCGTCCAGTGCGTTCATCAAATCAGCCACCGCTTGCAGTCATTGCGCAATAGACTGCCGCCGCGCCAAGCAAGGCCTGCCCACTCGGGGGCAGCGAAGTACACGCAGGCCGTCCTTAGGCGGGGCAGCCCCCTCGGGGGGCAGCGAAGCACACGCAGTGACGAGCGTGGGGGCCAGTCCCGCCGACAGGCCGTCCTTAGGCGGGGCAGCCCCCTCGGGGGGCAGCGAAGTACGCGGAGCGACAAGCGTGGGGGCCATACTACTTGCGCATGACTTTCTCAGACGGTGTGAGCGCCTCAATGTAGGCCGGGCGCGAGAAGATGCGTTCTGCGTACTTGAGCAGCGGCGCTGCATTTTTCGACAGGTCGATGCCGTAATAGTCCAGGCGCCAGAGCAACGGGGCGATCACCACGTCGAGCATGGAAAAGTTGTCGCCCAGCATGAACTTGTTTTTCAGGAAGATGGGGGCCAACTGGGTCAAGCGGTCGCGAATGTGGGAGCGGGCTTTTTCCAGCGCTTTTTCATTGCCTTTGGAGGCCCGTGCTTCCAGCGTGTTGACGTGGACGAACAGCTCTTTTTCAAAATTGAGCAGGAACAGGCGAACCCGCGCCCGGTCGACCGGGTCGCCGGGCATCAGTTGCGGGTGCGGAAAACGCTCGTCAATGTATTCGTTGATGATGTTCGACTCGTAAAGAATCAGGTCGCGCTCCACCAGAATCGGCACCTGGCCGTAGGGGTTCATGACATTGATGTCTTCGGGCTTGTTGTACAAGTCCACGTCGCGGATTTCGAAGTCCATGCCTTTTTCAAACAGCACAAAACGGCAACGATGCGAAAACGGACAGGTCGTGCCTGAATAAAGGACCATCATGGTACGAAACTCCTGAATGCAAAGGAGTGAATGCATGAAAAGCAACCACTCCGGAAGGTGCCGGGAGCCCAGCCCCTCGACGCAAAAATTACTTGATGTCTTTCCAGAACGCAGCGTTCAGACGCCAGGCGATAAAGGTAAACGCAAGAAGAAACATCAGCACCCAGACGCCGACCCTGACGCGGGTGTTCTGCGCCGGCTCCCCCATCCATCGCAGGTAGCCGACCAGATCGCCAACGGTCTGATCGTACTGCAGCGGCGTCATGCTGCCGGGCGTCACCTGTTGCCAGCTCTTGAAGACGGCGACCTTGTGACCGTGCTCTTCTTTTTCGTCAAACAGCGGCCTGCGCTCACCGGACAACTCCCACAAGACATGCGGCATGGCCACGCTCGGAAAAGCCAGGTTGTTCCAGCCGGTGGCCTTGGTGTCGTCGCGGTAGTAACTGCGCAAGTAGGTGTAGAGGTAGTCGGCACCGGTGCCGCCAGCGCCTGAGCGTGAGCGGGCGATCACGCTCAGGTCGGGCGGGTTGCCGCCAAACCACTCCTTGGCCTGCCGTGGATCAATGGCAGCTTTCATGGTCTCGCCCACCTTGTCGGTGGCGAACAGCAGGTTGTCCTTGATTTGCTGCTCGGTCAGCTTAATGTCCCTGAGGCGGTTGTAGCGCATGAACGCGGCGGAGTGGCAGTTCAGGCAGTAGTTGACGAACAGCTTGGCGCCATTTTGCAGGGCGCCAATGTCGTTGGCGTTGTTGGGCGCCTTGTCCCATGCCATGCCTCCCGCCGCCTGCGCCCCATTGCCGGCCAATGCCAGCATAGCCGCCAAACCCAAAGCCAGTTGTTTCAGTGTCTTCATCATTTTGAAAAATCTCCAGCTCAGTGGGCAGCAAACGTCACGCGATCAGGGACTGGCTTGAAGGTGCCCAGACGGCTCCACCAGGGCATCAACAGGAAGAAGCCGAAGTAAAACAGTGTCCCGACCTGCGACACCCTTTCGTTGATCAATGAGGGCGGGTTGATGCCCAGGTAACCGAGCACCAGGAAGTCGATGACAAAAATACCATACAGGTACGAGTGCCAGGTCGGGCGATAACGGATGGATTTGGCGGCACTGTTGTCCAGCCAGGGCAGGAAAAACAGGATAACCACCGCGCCACCCATGACCACCACGCCCCAGAACTTGGCGTCGATCATCAGCATGGCCGCCACCAGCACCACCGCAGCAGCGACGATGACTGCTTTGAACAGTGCCGCGATCCTGGCCTTGAACACGCCCAGAACGACGCCCGCCAGGACACAGGCAATCAGCGCATACATCATCTGGCTGGTAATGGCCCGCAGCATCGAGTAATAAGGCGTGAAATACCAGACCGGGGCGATGTGTGAAGGCGTCTTCAGCGAATCAGCCGGGATGAAGTTGTTGTATTCGAGGAAATAACCGCCCGCCTCGGGTGCAAAGAAAATGATGGCGGAAAAAATCATCAGAAACACGCTGACGCCAAAGATGTCATGCACCGTGTAGTAGGGATGGAAAGGAATGCCGTCCAGCGGTTTGCCATTGGCGTCCTTGCGTGCCTTGATTTCCACGCCATCGGGGTTGTTGGAGCCGACTTCATGCAGCGCAATCAGGTGCGCCACCACCAGGCCCAGCAGGACCAGCGGCACGGCAATCACGTGGAAGGCGAAAAAGCGGTTCAATGTGGCGTCACCCACCACGTAGTCGCCGCGGATCAGCAGCGCCAGGTCCGGGCCGATGAAGGGAATGGCGGCAAACAGGTTGACGATCACCTGGGCGCCCCAGTAGCTCATCTGACCCCATGGCAGCAGGTAGCCCATGAAGGCTTCGGCCATCAGGCACAGGAAAATCGCGCAGCCGAAAATCCAGACCAGTTCGCGCGGCTTTCTGTAGCTGCCGTAGAGCAGGCCACGGAACATGTGCAGGTAGACCACGACAAAAAAGGCGCTGGCGCCGGTGGAGTGCATGTAGCGGACCAGCCAGCCCCAGGGCACGTCGCGCATGATGTATTCGACCGAACCGAACGCCAGCGCGGCATCGGGCTTGTAATGCATGGTCAGGAAAATGCCGGTCACGATCTGGATGACCAGCACCAGCAGGGCCAGCGAGCCGAACACGTACCAGAAGTTGAAATTCTTCGGCGCGTAGTACTCGCTCATGTGCTCTTTGTAGAGCTTGCTCGCAGGAAAGCGGTTGTCAACCCAGTTCAGCAACTTGGCGCCGACCGGCGCGGCGGGGGAGATTTCTTTGAATTCAGCCATAAGGGATCCTATTCGCTATTCGATGGAGGACGGGGGCGAGCGCGCAGCCGGCACCGGCTAAACGTCCGGCAAAGCTTCAGGCTTTTTTGTCCTCGCCAATCAGCAGCTTGGCGTCTGACAGGTACATGTGAGGGGGCACTTCCAGATTGTCCGGCGCCGGTTTGTTTTTATAAACGCGGCCGGCAAGGTCAAAAGTCGAGCCATGGCAGGGGCACAAAAAACCACCCGCCCAGTCGTCCGGCAGCGAAGGCTGTGCGCCGAGCTGGAACTTGTCGATGGGCGAGCAGCCCAGGTGCGAGCAGATGCCGACGCCGACAAAAAATTCGGGCTTGATCGAGCGGCCCTCGTTGCGGGCGTATTCGGGCGTGAGTTCATCCGGCTTGCGCTCGGACTTCGGATCGGCCAGCAGCGGATCCAGCGTGGGCAGCCCGGCCAGTTGCTCGGGCGTGCGCTTGACAATCCAGACCGGCTTGCCACGCCACTCCACCGTCAGCTTTTCACCGGGTTTCATCGCTGAAATATCCACCTCGACGGCGGCGCCGGCGGCTTTGGCTCTTTCGGACGGCTGAAACGAGCTGACAAACGGCACGGCGACAGCGGCTACACCGGCACCGCCGACGGCGCAGGTGGTGACGATCCAGTTTCTTTTATCTTTATCAATCGGCGCGCCGAGCGGCGCGTGTTGGCTTGCTTGGGTCATGGGTGTCCTACAAGAACATGGCTTTAAAAAACGAGCGTATCAGGGTCAGCTTATGATTGTAGCGGAGCGCGAAAGTGCTTTTCAAGGCACGACTCGCCCGGCAGCCCGGCCATGGCGTCCCGCCGCGGCAACAACCATTGCCCAACCAGGCAACAAAGGAGCACAGCATGGAAATGATGCAGGAATTCAAGGAATTTGCCGTCAAGGGCAACGTGGTCGATCTGGCCGTGGGCGTGATCATTGGTGCCGCTTTCGGCAAGATTGTCGATTCCGTGGTCGGCGACCTGATCATGCCGGTGGTGGGCGCGGTGATCGGCAAGCTTGATTTTTCGAGCTTGTTCGTCGTTCTGGGCAGCGTGCCGGCCGGAACGACCACGACGCTGGATGCCCTGAAGAAGGCTGGCGTCCCCGTGTTTGCCTATGGCAGCTTCATCACGGTGGCGGTCAACTTTGTCATCCTGGCGTTCATCATTTTCCTGATGATCAAGCAAGTCAACCGCCTGAAAAAAAGCGCGCCAGCCGCGCCCACCGCACCGGCGGCCACGCCCGAAGACGTGGTGCTGCTGCGCGAGATTCGCGATAGCCTGAAAAATAGATGAGCGCGCTGGATGCCCTCCGGGCGCAGGGCGGTCAGCCAGTTCAGCCCAATAGCCGGCGTGCCATGCGGATGGCCGCGATCAGGCTGGCGGCATCGGCCTGGCCGCTGCCAGCGATGTCAAAGGCGGTGCCGTGGTCCGGGCTGGTGCGCACCAGCGGCAGGCCCAGCGTGACATTCACGCCCTGCGCCAGCCCCAGGTATTTGACCGGGATCAGTCCCTGGTCGTGGTACATCGCCACCACCACGTCGAACTCGCCGGCCTGCCCGGCCCTGGCTCTGGCCCGCATGAAGACGGTGTCCGGTGCAAAGGGGCCGCTCACGTCCAGGCCTTCGGCGCGGGCCTTCGCTATCGCTGGCGCGATGATGTCCAGCTCTTCCCGGCCAAACCGGCCACCTTCGCCGGCATGCGGGTTCAGGCCGGCCACCGCAATTCGCGGCGGGGAGCCGGAGACCCCGCGCACCGACTGGTGTGCAATCTGCAAGGTCTGCAGCACGCGCTCAAACGTCACGGCGTTGATCGCATCACGCAAGGACAGGTGGATGCTGACCAGCACGGTCTTGAGTTCATCGTTGGCCAGCATCATGCGCACCGGCAGCTCGGACACCGCCTTGCCGAGAAAAGCCGCCGCTTCGGCCTGCAGCATTTCGGTGTGGCCGGGGTAGCGCGCAAAAACGGCACCAGCCGCGCCGGCAGCGGCCAGTGCTTCCTTGTGAATCGGCGCCGTCACCATCGCGGCGACTTCGCCCGACAGGGCCGCCCGGGCCGCCCAGACAATGCAGTCGGCCGCCGCTTTGCCGGCCAAAGCACTGACCTGCCCATACGGCACCAGCGCGGGTAACTCACATTTTTGCAGCACCGGAATACAGCGCGGCGGCACCGCTTGCCAATCGGCGGCGGCGGCGAGCTGGGCCACCGGCAGAGACGGCGATGCCCCCCGAACCAGGGAAGTCAGGGCGGCAGCGCGGCGCAGCGTGGCGACATCACCGACCACCACGCAGCCCGCCATCTCTGCGGGTGACTCGCAAAAAGCCTTGGCAATGATTTCGGGGCCGATACCCGCAGCATCGCCCATGGTAATGAGAAGGGGTTTGCTCATGCCGGGTTGTCGATATCAATGAATTCATGCGTCAGCCCGAACTGCGCGGCCACATGCGCCGCCACGGCGGGCGCACCGTATCGCTCGGACGCATGATGGCCGCAGGCGATGAAAGCCACGCCCATTTCGCGGGCGTAATGCGCCTGCGGCTCGGAGATTTCGCCGGTGATGAAGGCATCGGCCCCGGCGGCGATGGCGGCTTCAAAGTAGCCCTGCGCGCCGCCGCTGCACCATGCTATGTTTTTAATGGCTTTCTGCGCATGCCCGACAAGGACAACCGGCCGGTTCAATGCATTTTTTACATGCTCGGCCAGGCTCTCGGCGCTGTCAAGGCTGGAACCGGCGGGGCCGTCCGCAACGCCGCCGTGGCTGCCCAGAAAACCCAGGTTGTTCTCGCCGAAGTAGCGGTCCGCACGCAACCCGAGCCGGCGGCCGAGCTGCGCGTTGTTGCCCAGCTCGGGGTGGGCATCGAGCGGCAGATGGTAGGCATAGAGGTTGATGTCATGCGCCAGCAGCAGCGCCAGACGCTGCTTCATCCAGCCGACGACAGGGCCATTGTTGCGACCGTCCCAGCCGCGCCAGAACAGCCCATGGTGAACAAAAATGGCGTCGGCCTTCGCCGCGACGGCCGCTTCAATCAGCGCCAGACTGGCCGTGACGCCGGAGACGATTTTTCGCACCTCGGCCTTGCCTTCGACCTGCAGGCCGTTCGGCCCATGGTCCTTGAAGCGCTCCGGCTGCAGCAACTGATCGAAAGCGGCCAGCAGCAGCGCACGCGGCGCGACCGGCCAGGCGGGACTCAAGGCAGGACTCCCTCGACCGGCAGATAACGCTCGCCGGTGTTGCCTATCGTGGCGAGGACGCTGGAGGCTTTCATGACATGTTCCTTGTGGGGAGTTTGTCGCCCGCTCAACACGGGCGGCTGGTTCTGCAAATTATCGCCCTTCCCCGGAAGACCCTTGCACCGGTACGCGGGCCTGCCGTCCGGCTTGCGGCAACATGCGCGAATTGGGCGAAAATCGGGCCTGTTGGTTATTGATCATTGCCGATCCGGCCCCATTTCCTGTGCGGACTGTCATTGACTGTCTTTGCCTGCTGCTTCACCCTGGAACCCCCATGCGCAAATTCTGGCTTTTGTTTTCCCAAACCGCGACGGTTTTTCTGGCGGCTTATTTTGTGGTCGCCACGCTCAAGCCGCAGTGGCTGAACCGGCCGGCCCTGGGCAACGCGGTGGCGGTCATTGAAGCGCCAGCCGGCGGCGCAGCGGGCACCGGCGCGGGCGTCGGCAGCTTCGCCACGGCGGCCAAAGCCGCCTCGGCCGCGGTGGTCAGCATCAACACCAGCAAGGCGGCCGCACGCAACCCCAACATCGACGACCCCTGGTTCAAGTTCTTCTTTGGCGACCAGGGCGACCGAAGCGAGCCGCAGGTCGGCCTGGGCAGCGGCGTCATCGTCAGTCCCAGTGGCTACATCCTGACCAACAACCATGTGGTCGAAGGCGCAGACGACATCGAGGTCATTCTCAACGACAACCGCAGGGCCAGGGCCAAGATCATAGGCACCGACCCAGAAACCGACCTGGCCATCCTGAAAATCGAGCTCGACAAACTGCCGGTCATCGTGCTGGGCAGCTCCGACACGCTGCAGGTCGGCGACCCGGTGCTGGCCATCGGCAACCCCTTTGGCGTCGGACAAACCGTCACCAGCGGCATCATCAGCGCGCTCGGCCGCAACCAACTGGGCATCAACACCTTCGAGAACTTCATCCAGACCGACGCGGCCATCAACCCCGGCAACTCGGGCGGCGCGCTGGTCGATATCCAGGGCCGGCTGCTGGGCATCAACACCGCGATTTATTCGCGCTCGGGCGGCTCGATGGGCATCGGTTTCGCGATTCCGGTGGCCACCGCCAGGCAAGTGCTGGAGAGCATCGTCAAGGACGGCCAGGTGACGCGCGGCTGGATCGGCGTGGAGCCGCAGGACCTGAGCCCGGAGCTGGCCGAGACCTTTGGCATCGCGCCGGCCGCCATGAGAACGGGCGGCGTGATCATTACCGGCGTGCTGCAAAACGGGCCGGCCGCGCAGGCCGGCATCGTGCCCGGCGACGTGATCACCGACGTGGCCGGCAAGCCGGTGGCGAGCGTGACCGAGCTGCTGACTGCCGTAGCGGCCCTCAAGCCCGGCGTGCCGGCAGCGCTGGGTGTGCTGCGCAAAGACAAGAAAACCGAAATTGCCGTGGTTCCCGGCACCCGGCAGCGGCCGAAAATTCGACGGTAGCCTTATCAGGGTTTGGCGGCTTCGGTTTCGCTGTCGGCCTCAGGCGCTTGGGTGCGCTTGACGAACACCTGCGCCGCCAGAATGCCGACCTCATACAGCCCGCCCACCACCATCAGCAGCATGATCATCGAGCCCGCATCGGGCGGCGTGACCAGCGCCGTGCCGACGGCGGCAATCACCCAGAAATAGCCGCGGTACTGGCGCAACTGGGCGATGCTGAGCACGCCCATGCGAACCAGCAGGATCACCGCGATCGGCACTTCAAACGCCAGGCCGAAAGCCAGGAACATGCCGAGCACGAAGTTGAGGTACTCCTCGATATCCGGTGCGGCGGTGATCGACTTGGGTGCAAAGCTCTGGATGAAAGTAAACACCTGGCCGAACACAAAGTAGTAGCAAAAAGCCACGCCCACAAAAAACAGCAGCGTGCTGGAGACCACCAGGGGCATGATCAGTTTTTTCTCGTGCGAATACAGGCCGGGGGCAACGAACGCCCAGACCTGGTACAACACCACCGGCAGCGCCATCATGAACGCAGCCATGAAAAGAATCTTGATCGGCACCACAAACGGCGAGATGACGTTGGTGGCGATCAGCGTCGCGCCCTTGGGCAGCGTAGCCACCAGCGGCGCAGCCAGCAGGTCGTACAGGGCGCCGGGGCCGGGCCAGATGGCCAGCAGGGCCGCGGCAAGACCAATCGCAATCACGACCTTGATCATCCGGTCACGCAGCTCCATCAGGTGCTGCACAAAGGGCTGTTCGGTGCCCGCGAGTTCATCGGGCTTGTCGGAGTTGGGCTCGCTCATGAAAGAAGTTTTCGCAGGTCAGCGTACCGGGTGCATACGGAAAAAAGAAGATCAGGCATTGCGGCCCGGCCGCGGTCGAAAGCGCGCCACGCGCGCAGCGCCGGACAGCGCCTTGCTGCGCACACCGGCGCGGGCTTTGTACCATTGCGGGGTAGCCCCTGTTTTTAGCCGCCAGTTCTTTTTCGGGTGTTTGTATTCGGGAAAACGGATCATGCCGGGCATCTCGCCGCCAGAGGCCGTGCCGGTGGTTTCGGCCCATGATTTCTCAAAGTCGCTGGCGTTGGTCTGGATGGAGTTCTCGACATCGCGGGCGGCCCCCTCGACCGATTCCTTCATCTTCTTGAGTTCATCGAGCGCCATCGAGCGGTTGACTTCCTGCTTGACATCGGCCACATAACGCTGCGCCTTGCCCAGCAGGGTGCCCAGGGTACGCGCAAGACGGGGCAATTTTTCCGGGCCGATCACGATCAGCGCCACCGCACCGATCAGGGCGATCTTCGACAGACCGATATCAATCACTGCAGTTCAGACCGGTGAGCCGTCAAGACAGGGATTGCAGCCAATCAGGACTTCTGCTTGGCTTCGACGTCGATCGTGGTTTTGTCGGCACTGGCACCCTGTGCGTGGCTGACCTGGCCGGCGCTGGCGTTCGCAGCAGCGGTTTTGTCGTCGGCACTCTGGCCGCCGTCTTTCATGCCGTCCTTGAAGCCCTTGACGGCGCCGCCGAGGTCGCTGCCCATGTTTTTGAGTTTTTTGGTGCCAAAAACCATCACCACGATCAACAGCACGATCAGCCAGTGCCAAATGGAAAATGAGCCCATGTTTCTCTCCTAATCTTCAATTGCAAGCTTGCACAACACTGTGGTCATTCTAAAGGCCTTGCCGCTCCCCTGTTACCGGAATGGACCGCATTGTGACCCCCTGGCGTGGTATTGAATGAATTTAAGGCGGAATGCCTGCCTTGCAAGGGGGCAGCGAAGTACGCGAAGCGACGAGCGCGGGGACGTGGTTACCCTCGCAACCAGGGCCGCGGACCGCCAATCACATGGAAATGCAAATGATGCACTTCCTGTCCGCCTTCCGCGCCGGTATTCGTAACAAGCCGAAAACCGCCTTCGGGGTAGGGTTTGCAGCCTTTCTCCAGCGCCAGCCTGGGGGCCAGCACCATCATGCGGCCCAGCAGCGCCTCGTGTTCAGGCCCGACCTGCGCCATCGACGCAATATGGACTTTCGGAATCATCAGAAAATGAACCGGCGCCCACGGGTGAATGTCATCGAAGACAAAAATCTCATCGTCTTCGTAAACCTTGCGGCCAGGAATTTCTCCGGCTGCGATTTTGCAGAAAATGCAATTGTCGCGGGTAGCGATGCTGGGTTGGTTCATGGGTGCCAGGGTGAATCAGACGAAAGAGGTGATTTTGGCCGGCCGGTTGCTGTTGAAATGCAGCCAGCCCCGGATGCAGCGGTACAGGTACCAGAGCCAGACGATGGCGTAGGCAATGGCTCCGGGTAGAAAAAGCAAGAGCCACAGCGGCGACAACAGCACCAGCCAGATCAGCGTCCACCAGAAAGTCTGGATCATGTAATTGTGGTGGTCGATATAAAGCGCATCGGACTCGTCGGCGCGCCGGACGTAGTTGACGATGAGCGCAATCACCGCAAAAACACCGCCGCTGAACCAGGCCAGCGTGTGCAGGCCGTACAGCACATGCATGACGATGCGGTCGTTGGAGTTTTTGTAGTCGAACTCGGCCAGATCGGTCTCACTCATGGTTTTTCTCCTGTCTGAATCTTGCCATTACTTCTCGGCGGCCTCACGGGCCTGCGCCTTGCGCAGGGCTTTTTCCTCGATGCCGCTGGTGCCTTCGCGCCGCTCCAGCTCGGCGATCACGTCGGCAGGGCTCAGGCCGTAGTGCGCCAGCGCAATCAGGCAGTGAAACCACAAGTCAGCGACTTCCCCAACCAGTTTGGACGGGTCGCCGCCATGGTCCAGGTCTTTCGCAGCCATCACGGTTTCAGTGGCTTCCTCGCCGATTTTTTTCAGGAAGGCGTCCGGGCCCTTGTGCAACAGGCGGGCCACGTAGCTGGTTTGCGGGTCGCCGCCGCGGGCCGGCTTGCGGCTTTCGATGATTTGCGCGAGACGCTGCAGGGAGTCGTTGGAAGTCATGGCTGTCGATACATGGTTGTCGGGTCTTTCAGTACCGGCTCGGTCACCACCCACCGGCCATTTTGGTAGAGGTGGAAAAAGCAACTGTGGCGGCCGGTGTGGCAGGCGATTCCGGGCTGGTGACCCAACTGCGTCACTTTCAGCAAAATCACGTCGTTGTCGCAGTCCAGCCGGATCTCATGCACTGTCTGCAGGTGGCCGGACTCCTCGCCCTTGTGCCACAGGCGCCCGCGCGACCGGCTGTAATACACGGCCTGGCCGATCTCGGCGGTTTTCTGCAGCGCCTCGCGGTTCATCCAGGCAAACATCAGCACGTCGCCGCTGGCGGCCTCCTGCGCGATGACCGGGATCAAACCCTTGTCGTCCCATTTAATTTCGTCGAGCCAATTCATAGGGTCTATTGTCAGGTATCCGATCCCGCTTTTGCCTATAGCCGGACCGGAATACCCCGCCCGGCCATGTGTTGTTTGGCCTGCTGCACCGTGTACTCGCCGTAATGGAAAATACTGGCGGCCAGCACCGCATCGGCGCCGCCGAGCTGAATGCCGTCGGCCAGGTGATCGAGGGTGCCGACACCGCCGGAGGCGATCACCGGCACGCTGACCGCGTCGCTGACGGCGCGTGTCAGCGCCAAATCGAACCCGGACCTGGTGCCGTCGCGGTCCATGCTGGTCAGCAAAATCTCGCCGGCGCCGCGCCGCGCCATTTCACTGGCCCAGGCAACGGCATCGAGTCCGGTGTTTTTGCGTCCGCCATGGCTGTACACGTCCCAGCCGGCGCCACGGGTGAGTGCCTCGGCATCGGAACGGCGCTTGGCGTCGATGGCCACGACGATGCATTGCGCACCGTATTTGCCGGAGGCCTCTTCAATGACCTGCGGGTTGGCCAGCGCCGCCGAGTTGAAACTGGTCTTGTCGGCACCGGCATTGAGCAGGCGGCGCACGTCTTCGACGGTACGCACGCCGCCGCCGACCGTCAGCGGAATGAAAACCTGCGAAGCCACCGCTTCGATGATGTGCAAAATCAGGTCGCGGCCGTCGCTGGTCGCGGTGATGTCCAGAAAAGTCAGCTCGTCGGCGCCCTGCTCGTTGTAACGTGCGGCAATTTCCACCGGATCGCCGGCATCGCGCAGCTCGACAAAGTTGACGCCCTTGACGACACGGCCGCCGGTGACGTCGAGGCAGGGGATGATTCGTTTGGCTAACATGCGCCCCCACGGTCGCCCACTGCGTGCGGCTTCCTGCCCCCCGAGGGGGCCGCTGCGCCTGCGGCCCGGCGAAGCCGGTTCCGCGGCCCCTGCTGGTATGCAGAGCCGCCATTCGTGGCAACTGCGGTCATCCGTTCAACTCATCTGCGCGGGCCTGTGCCGCGGCGAAATCGAGGTCGCCGCTGTAAATCGAACGGCCGCAGATCACACCTTCGACGCCTTCCTCCTCGACCGCACACAACGCATCGATGTCGGCCATGTTCGAAAGCCCACCCGAGGCGATCACCGGGATCGTCAGCGCCTGCGCCAGCTTGACGGTGGCGTCGATGTTGATGCCGCTGAGCATGCCGTCGCGGCCGATGTCGGTGTAGACGATGGATTCGACGCCGTAGTCCTGGAATTTTTTGCCGAGGTCGATCACCTCGTGGCCGGTCAGCTTGCTCCAGCCGTCGGTGGCGACCTTGCCGTCCTTGGCGTCCAGCCCGACAATGATGTGGCCGCCAAACGCGGTGCAGGCGTCCTGCAGGAAACCGGGGTTTTTCACCGCGGCGGTGCCGATGATCACATAGCGCAGGCCGGAATCGAGATAGCGCTCTATCGTGTCGAGGTCGCGGATGCCGCCGCCGAGCTGCACGTCGATCTCGCTGCCGACCTCTAGCAGGATTTTGCGGATGGCCGCTTCGTTTTTGGGTTTGCCGGCAAACGCGCCGTTCAAATCCACCAGGTGCAGGCGGCGCGCGCCCTTGTCCACCCAACTGCGTGCCATCGCGGCCGGGTCTTCACTGAAAATAGTGGATTGGTCCATGTCGCCCTGTTTGAGGCGCACGCAATGGCCGTCTTTCAAGTCAATCGCAGGGATGAGTAGCATGGGCAGTAAGTAAGGAACGGTGTGAAATGGGGTGAGGAAAACCGGTGCGGCAGAAGGTGGACTGGAAGCAGGCTGGCGAAGTGCGCTTTAACGTTGAATCAGGGGTTCCAGTGCAGGAAATTGCGGTACAGCGCCAAACCGTGGCCTGCGCTTTTTTCGGGGTGAAATTGCGTTGCGAAAATATTATCGCGCGCGAGCGCCGCCGTAAAGCACCCGCCGTAGTCGGCCAGGCCGGCAGTGTGGCGCGCATCCGACGGACGCGCGTAATAACTATGCACGAAATAAAACCAGGCGGCGTCAGGAATGCCGGCCCACACGGGGTGAGCAGGGGCCGACTGGAACACCTGGTTCCAGCCCATTTGCGGCACCTTGTAGCGGCTGCCGTCGGGCTGGATGCGCCCGGCCAGATCGAACTTGACGACTTCGCCCGGAATCAGGTCAAGACCCTTTGTTCCGGCACCGCCATCGCCGCGCTGGCCTTCGTCGCTGTGGGTCAGCAACATCTGCATGCCGACGCACACGCCGAACAAGGGCTTGTTGCGGGCGGCATGCAGCACCGCCTCCTGCATGCCGGACTCCGCCAGCTCGCGCATGCAGTCGGCAATCGCGCCTTGGCCGGGCAGCACGACGCGCTCTGCATTCATCACGTCCTCGGCCCGGGAGGTGACCACCACCTCAAAATCGCTGCCTTGCGCCACATGCCGGACCGCCTGCGACACCGAGCGCAGATTGCCCATGCCGTAATCGACCACCGCGACAGTTTTGGGATTTCCCATCAGGCTGATTGGCGCGGAATTCCGCTACGGAATTTATAGCATCCAGCATTCATGAATAAAGAGCTGAAGGCCAAAATGATGCCAAGAAACATGTTTTTCGGCTTCCTTGCGGCCTACAGCGAGCCTTTGGTCGATGGAATCACACCGGCAGCGCGGGGATCTATTTCCAGCGCCATGCGCAACGCGCGGGCAAACGCCTTGAACACGGTTTCGGCCTGGTGATGCGCGTTGTCGCCGCGCAGATTGTCGATGTGCAGGGTCACGAACGCATGGTTCACAAAGCCCTGGAAAAATTCATAGGCCAGTTGGCTGTCAAAGCTGCCGATCATGCCGCTCTTGAAGGGCACATGCATTTGCAACCCGGGACGGCCCGAAAAATCCACCACCACGCGTGACAGCGCTTCGTCCAGCGGCACATAGGCGTGGCCGTAGCGGCGCAGGCCTTTTTTATCGCCCACGGCCTGGGCCACGGCCTGGCCCAGCGTGATGCCAACGTCCTCGACTGTGTGGTGGCCGTCGATGTGCAGGTCGCCTTCGGCCAGGATGTCCAGGTCGATCAGGCCATGCCGGGCAATCTGGTCCAGCATGTGGTCGAAAAAGCCGATGCCGGTGGCCAGCTTGGCCTGGCCGATGCCGTCGAGGTTGACCCGGACGGTAATTTTGGTTTCGGCCGTATGGCGCGAAACCTCGGCAATGCGCGGGGAAGCGCTGGGAGCGGGAGCAGAGGCCGTTGCAGGGGTGGTCATAGTGATTCTTTCAGTGCCGCCAGCATCTGCGTGTTCTCGTCAGCGGCGCCGACCGTCAGGCGCAAACAGTTGGCAAGCAATGGATGCATTTTAGAAACGTTTTTGACCAGTACCCTGCGCGCCCGCATGCCCTCAAAGGTTTTTTGCGCGTCAGGCACCCGTACCAGGATCATGTTGGCGTCGCTTTGCCAGGTTTTGATGCCAGGCATGACCCGCAATGCTTCGAAAATAATAGCGCGCTGCGTCCGTATTTCTTGGGCTTGCTCCGCAAACACCTCCGCATGTTCAAGCGCAAACAACGCGCATTCGTAATTGAGCACGCTGATGTTGTAGGGCGGCCGCACCTTGTCGACTTCAAGAATCAGCGCTTTCGGACCCATCATGTAGCCAATGCGCACGCCGGCCAGCCCGAATTTGCTGAGCGTGCGCATCAGCAGCACATGGCTGTAAAGCTCGGGATTTTTGGCGATGCGGTCGATATAGCTTTTGCTGGAAAAAGGCTGATAGGCCTCGTCGATGACGACCAGCCCCGGTGCCGCCGCGATGATTTTCTCGATCACCGCGCCGTCCCACAGATTAGCGCTCGGGTTGTTCGGGTAAGCGATGTAAATGATGGACGGTTTGTGCTCGGTGATCGCCGCCAGCATGGCCGCCTCGTCGAGCTCGAAGTCGGCCGTCAGTGGCACCCCGACGAACTTCAGGCCCTGCAACTGCGCGCTCATGGCGTACATCACAAAACCGGGCAGCGGTGCGAGGATGGACGCGCCAGGCACATCGCAGGCCATCGCCAGCAGCGAAATCAGCTCGTCCGAGCCATTGCCCAGCATGATGTCAAAGCCTTCTGGCATCTGCGCGTAGGAGGCGAGCGCCGCGCGCAAGTCGTTGACGCGGCCGTCCGGGTAGCGGTTCAGCGCCAGCGCGCCCAGGCGCTGGCCCAGCGCGGCCTGCAGTTCGGGCGGCAGGCGGTGCGGGTTTTCCATCGCATCGAGCTTGATCAAACCGGCCGAATCCTGGATCGCATAGGCATGCATGGACTGAACATCCTGCCGGATCAGTCTTTTCAGCCTGAGCGCGATGTCGTTCATTTTTTCATTCTCATTTCGGCAGCGCGGGCATGGGCCTGCAGGCCTTCGCCATAGGCCAGCTCGGCGGCAATTTTTCCCAGCGTCTGCGCGCCGGCCTCGCTGACCTCGATCAGGCTGGAGCGCTTCTGGAAATCGTAAACGCCCAGCGGGCTGGAAAAGCGCGCCGTGCCGCTGGTGGGCAGCACATGGTTGGGGCCGGCGCAATAGTCGCCCAAAGACTCGCTGGTGTAGGCGCCGAGGAAAATGGCGCCGGCGTGTTTGAGCAAGGGCTCCCAGCGGTGCGGGTCATGGCTGGAGACTTCCAGGTGTTCGGGCGCGATCCGGTTGCTGATGGCGCAAGCCTCTTCCATGCTGCGGGTGTGAATCAGCGCGCCGCGGCCGTTCAGCGACTTGGCAATGATCTCTGCGCGCGGCATCGAAGGCAGCAGGCGGTGGATCGCTTCCTGCACCTGGTCAATGTAAGCCGCGTCAGGGCACAGCAAAATGCTTTGCGCCAGCTCGTCGTGCTCGGCCTGGCTGAACAAATCCATGGCCACCCAGTCGGCCGGCGTGCTGCCGTCGGCCAGCACCAGAATTTCGGATGGCCCGGCAATCATGTCGATGCCGACGGTGCCGAACACCCGGCGCTTGGCGGCTGCCACATAGGCGTTGCCGGGGCCGGTGATTTTGTCGACCTTGGGCACCGTTTGTGTGCCGTAGGCCAGGGCAGCCACCGCCTGTGCGCCGCCAATCGTGAAGGCCCGCGTGACGCCGGCCACGTAAGCGGCGGCCAGCACCAGCGCGTTTTTTTCGCCCTTGGGCGTCGGCACGACCATGATGATCTCGCCGACGCCGGCCACATGGGCGGGAATCGCGTTCATCAGCACCGAGGACGGATAAGCCGCCTTGCCGCCCGGCACATAAATGCCGACGCGGTCCAGCGGCGTGACCTTCTGGCCGAGCAGGCTGCCGTCTTCGTCGCGGTAGCTCCAGCTCTGGCCATTGGCCTTTTTTTGCGCCTCGTGGTAGGTACGCACACGGCGGGCAGCAGCTTCCAGCGCTTCGCGCTGCGCGGCAGGAATGGTGTCGAATGCCGCCTTCAGCTCGGCCTGCGTCAGTTCCAGCACGGCCATGGCGGCCACCGTCAACCCGTCGAAACGTGCGGTGTATTCGAGCACTGCGGCATCGCCGCGCTGCTGCACATCGGCCAGGATGTCGGCCACGCGCTGCTCGATCGCCGCATCGGTGTCAGCCGACCAGTGCAGACGCGCCTTGAATTTGGCCTCAAAAATGCTGTCGGCCGTTGACAGGCGAGCGGGTGTAGCGACCATATTCATGGCATTTTCAGTGCGCGGGCTGGGCGATGGCGGATGCAAAGGCGTCAATGATGGCGCGTATCGGCGCCTGCTTGAGCTTGAGCGCGACCTGGTTGACCACCAGGTGCGCGCTGATGTCCATGATGCGCTCGACCTCGACAAGGTGGTTGGCCTTGAGCGTGTTGCCGCTGCTGACGAGATCGACAATCGCGTCGGCGAGTCCGGTCAGAGGCGCCAGTTCCATGCTGCCGTAGAGCTTGATCAGGTCCACATGCACACCCTTGGTCGCGAAAAAATCACGCGCAATGCTGACAAACTTGGTCGCCACCTTCAGGCGAGAACCCTGCTTCACGGCGGCTTCGTAGTCAAAGCCGCCACGCACCGCCACGCTCATGCGGCATTTGGCAATCCGCAGGTCCAGCGGCTGGTACAGGCCCGCGCTGCTCGCGGCGCCTCCCCAGTTCGCGCCATGTTCGATCAGCGTGTCCTTGCCGGTCACGCCGATGTCGGCGCCGCCGTACTGCACATAAGTCGGCACATCGGTGGCACGCACCAGCACGACACGCACGTCGGGCCGGTTCGTCGCGAGAATCAGCCTGCGCGATTTTTCCGGGTCTTCCAGCACCTCGATGCCGGCCACCTTGAGCAGCGGCAGGGTTTCGTCGAAGATGCGGCCTTTGGATAACGCCAGTGTGATCATGACTTCACTCTTTCAATGTCGGCGCCAATGCCGCGCAGCTTGGCTTCCATCTGGTCATACCCGCGGTCCAGGTGGTAGATGCGGTCCACCACCGTCTGTCCTTGGGCCACCAGGCCGGCAATCACCAGGCTGGCCGAAGCCCGCAGGTCGGTGGCCATCACGGTAGCGCCCGAAAGTCGTTCGACGCCTTCCATGACGGCCACCTTGCCCTCGATCTGGATTTTTGCGCCCAGGCGCACCATCTCGTTGACGTGCATGAAACGGTTTTCAAAAATCGTTTCGGTCACGGTGCTCGAGCCCTGCGCAATCGCGTTCAGGGCCATGAACTGGGCCTGCATGTCGGTCGGAAAACCCGGGTATTCAGTGGTGCGAAATGATTGCGCCTTCATCCGGCCCTGCGCCTGAATGCGGATGAAGCCGTCGCCCGCCGTCACCGTGGCGCCGGCTTCGCGCAGCTTGTCGATCACCGCGTCCAGATGATCGGCGCGGCCATGCCGGAGCACCACGTCGCCGCCCGTGGCCGCGACGGCGCAGAGGAAAGTGCCGGCTTCAATGCGGTCGGCCACCACCTGGTGCGTGCAGCCATGCAGGCGCTCGACCCCCTGGATGCGGATGCGGCGGCTGCCGTGGCCTTCGATCCTGGCGCCCATCTTGATCAGCATGTCCGCCAGGTCGCCAATCTCGGGCTCCTGCGCCGCGTTCTCCAGAATGGTTTCGCCCTCGGCCAGGCTGGCGGCCATCATGAAGTTTTCGGTGCCGGTGACCGTCACCATGTCGGTCGTGATGCGGCATCCTTTGAGGCGGGTTTGCCCTTTTGGCAACCTGGCAAGCATGTAGCCGTGCTCGACCACAATTTCCGCGCCCATGGCCTGCAAGCCCTTGATGTGCTGGTCCACCGGCCGCGACCCGATCGCGCAACCACCGGGCAGCGAGACCGTCGCCTCGCCAAAGCGGGCCAGCAAGGGGCCCAGCGCCAGCACCGAAGCGCGCATGGTCTTGACCAGTTCATACGGCGCTTCGGGCGAGCTCAAAGTCCCGGCGTGGATGCCGATGCTGCCGGGCTCCGTGGGGCTGTGCTCTGCCGTGACCCCCATGTTGCGGATCAGCTTGAGCATGGTGGTCACGTCCTGCAGGCGCGGCACGTTTTTCAGCGTGACCGGATCGGCGGTCAGCAGCGCGGCGCACAACTCCGGCAAGGCGGCATTTTTGGCGCCGGAAATGTCCACGGTGCCGGCCAGCGTTCTCCCACCTTTGATCTGTAGCTTGTCCATGAATGAATTGGAAGAATGGGGCTGTTATTGCGGGCCGGCAGCCCATTCGGCCGGCGTGTAGGTCTTCATCGACAAGGCATGGACTTCGTCGCTCTGCAGGCGGCCGCCCAGCGTGGCGTAAACCCGCTGGTGGCGCTGGATCGGGCGCTGGCCTTCAAAAGCGGCAGACACGATGGTGGCATACCAGTGCCGGCCGTCGCCGGTCAGGGCTATGTGTTCGCAGGGCAGGCCCGCGGCAATGATGGCTTGAAGTTCTTCGCTGGTCATGGTGTTCTGTGAATCCGGTCAGTGTCTGATTTTGTAGCCAATACGCAGCAAGTTCACCGCGATGCCGCTGACGACCAGCAGGGCGCCGCCCACAATCGCCAGGCTCAACCACGGTGACACATCGCTGATACCGAAAAAGCCGTAACGGAAACCGTCAATCATGTAGAAAAACGGGTTCAGGTGGCTGACGGTTTGCCAGAACGGCGGCAACGAGTGGATGGAGTAGAAAACGCCGCTCAGAAAAGTCATGGGCATGATGACAAAATTCTGGAAAGCCGCCATCTGGTCGAACTTTTCCGACCACAGGCCGACAATCAGCCCCAGGGCGCCCAGCAAAGCCGCCCCGAGCAGCGCAAAAACCACAATCCACAACGGTGCGATAAAACCGGGTTGACCGAAATAGACGGTGACCACAAACACACCGAGACCGACGGCCAAACCCCGCACTATCGATGAGCCGACATAGGCAAAAAACCAGTGCCAGTGCGACAACGGGCTGAGCAGCACAAACACCAGGCTGCCCATGATCTTGCTCTGGATCAGCGACGAGGAACTGTTGGCGAAAGCGTTTTGCAGCACACTCATCATGACCAGGCCCGGCACCAGAAACGCGGTGTAGCTGACGCTGCCGTACACCTTGACATGGTCCTGCAGCACATGGCCAAAAATCAGCATGTACATGACGGCGGTGAGCACGGGCGCTCCGACGGTCTGGAAGCCGACTTTCCAGAAGCGCAGGACTTCCTTGTAGAAAAGTGTCTGCCAACCCGTCATGGGAATATTGCCCCCACGCTTGTCGCTGTGCGTACTGCGCTGCCCCCCGAGGGGGCTGTGCTTGCTCGGGGCGGCCCTTCGCTGCGCACACTGACCCCCACGCTTGTCGCTGTGCGTACTGCGCTGCCCCCCGAGGGGGCTGTGCTTGCTCGGGGCGGCCCTTCGCTGCGCACGCTGACCCCCACGCTTGTCGCTGTGCGTACTGCGCTGCCCCCCGAGGGGGCCGATTTTTCCTTGGGGCGGCCCGGCGGAAAAATACCCCCCGCGCCTAGCCTCGCGCAACGCATAGCGGCGATCATGCAGTCACCCCGATTTTTTCAGCCATCACTTCAAGAAACACATCTTCGAGGTCGGCCTTGCGAATTTCGACGTCTTCGGCCACCAGGCCCGCTTCGCGGATGGCGCTGAGGTACTGCTCGATTTCATGCGCGTTGTGTACAGGAAGCTGCACAATCCGGCCGGTAATCCGTGCCTTGTCAGCCAGTTCTCTGGGAAGTTCGCTGTCAACCTTGAAGCGAAGTACATTCGAGGAGGCGGACTTGAGCAGCTCGGAAGTTGGGGCCAATGCGACCATGCGCCCCTGCTTGAGCATGGCAATGCGGCTGCACAAGGCTTCGGCTTCTTCGAGGTAATGGGTCGTCAGCAGCACCGTGCTGCCCTGCTTGTTGAGTTTGGCGATAAATTGCCACAAGGTCTGGCGCAACTCTACATCCACACCGGCAGTCGGCTCGTCCAGCACAATGACCGGGGGTTGATGGACCAGCGCCAGCGCCACCAGCACACGGCGCTTCATGCCACCCGACAGTTGCCGCATGTTGGCGTGGGCCTTGTCGGCCAGGCCCAGGCTGACCAGCAGTTCGTCGATCCAGTCGTCGTTGTTTTTGACGCCAAAATAACCGGACTGGATGCGCAGTGCCTCGCGTACCGTGAAAAACGGGTCGAACACCAGCTCCTGCGGCACCACGCCCAGCTTGCGGCGGGCGCTGGCGTAGTCGCTGACCACGTCGCTGCCATGCACCTTCACCGTGCCGCTGGTGGCGCGTGACAGTCCCGCCAGAATGTTGATCAAGGTGGTTTTCCCCGCGCCATTGGGCCCGAGCAGGCCGAAGAACTCACCGGGCTGGATGTCAAAGCTCACCTTGTCCAGCGCCATGAGGCCAGGGCCGGACCGGCTGCCTGTGCTGTGGTAATTTTTGGAGACGGACTGGAAGGAGATGGCTGGCATGAGCCGACTATTTTAAGGGCGCGATCCGTCCGCTTGTCCAAGCCCGCGCAGATAAGGGCATTCGCTCCGGCAAAATCTGCGGTAGCCGGCCGGCGGCAGGCTCAGGCGGCGGCAGGAAGCAGGGCCTCCACCCCGTACAAGCCTGCGAGCTGGTGCAGGGGGGGAGGCAGACCCTTCACCGAGAAACCCTTTCCTGCCGCCCGTGCTTCGCGGCGTGATTCCAGCAAAACCGCCAACGCCGACGAGTCGAATGTCTGCAAAGCGCTGGCGTCAACCACCACCCCGGACGGTTCAGACATCACAGCCTGCTTCAAGCCTCGCACGAGTTCTGCCGCCTCGGCGTGAGTCAGGGTCATGGGCAAGGTCAACACGACAGGCACTCGTTCAGGACTTCTTGTCGCCGTTGTTGTTGGCCTTGTTGCGCTGGGCCAGTGCGGCGATCAGGCCATCGATGCCTTTCGCGGAAATTTCCTGCGCGAACTGGGTGCGGTAGGTTTCCACCAGCCAGATCCCCAGCACGTTGAGATCATAAATTTTCCAGTTGGCGGGGGTCTTTTCCATCCGGTAATCGAGCTGAATCGGGTCGCCGCGGCCTATCACCTCGGTGCGCACCACCACTTCGGTGTCTTCCGGCGATGCGCGCAGCGGTTTGACACTGACGGTCTGATCCTTGACCTGGGACAGCGCGCCGGAATAAGTACGGATCAGCAAGGTTTTGAATTCGTCCTGCAAACGCTTTTTCTGCTCGGGCGTGGCCTGGCGCCAATTCCGGCCCACAGCCGCCGCCGTCATGCGTGTGAAATTCACATGGGGCATGACTTTGTTGTCCACCAGCGCCATGATTCTCCCCATATCGCCGGCCTGAATCGCCTTATCGGCCCTGATACTGTCCAGCACTTCGGTGGAGCTGCGTTTGATCAAGGCGTCCGGCGCTTCCTCGGCGGCAAGCACCGGGCCACCGGCTGCCAGCAGGGCCAGCGTCAGGGAAACACCCACCACATGATTAAAAATTCGACGGTTCATGGTTTCTTTCAAATCGGAACAAGCGACTGCCGGACCGGGCCAAAAGTGCAGTTGATGCGCATCTGATCGGCAAGCCATCGACTTGACGGTATTTTCTCTGCTTTATTCAGGCAAACCTGTGAAGTTGTGGCTCTACCCTGTAAAGGCTCGTTAATTGGCAGGTGCCGGCGGCGCTTCAGGCAGGTCGTAACGCTCTCCGGCATCCCCGTTGGTTTCAAGAACGACGCCACGACGCTGCAAATAGGCGTCGCGCGTGAAGCTGTATTTGTCCAGCGCGGCCTGGTCGAGCACCTCACCGACGCGCAGCAGGCTGGCGCGAAGGTCCACCGCGCGCAGGACATACAGCGAATTGCGGCTGGACACATTGTCCATCTGCATCACCAAATCGCCTTTGGCGTCAACCACCAGCGCAGCGGTGTCACGCACCGTGGACGGGCCCAGCACCGGCAGCACCAGGTAGGGGCCGGTTGCCACCCCCCAGTGACCCAGCGTTTTACCAAAATCCTGGCGGTTGCGCTGCAAGCCCATTTCGGTGGCCCAATCGAGCACGCCGTACATGCCGAACACCGTGTTGATGCTGACACGCATCAGGCTTTCAGCGGCCGCTTGCGGCTTGAGCTGAAGGACGCTGTTGACAAAAGACCAGACATCCGACAGGTTGCCGAAAAAGTTGTTGACGCCGGTGCGCACCGGGGAGGGCACGACGTTCTGGTAAGCCTGGGCCGCCGGCTTGACGATGGCCTCGTCCAGCCCGTCGTTAAAACGGGTCACACTGCGGTTGAAGGGTTCAAAGGGATCACGCGGGTTGGGGCCGGCGGCACAGCCTTGCAGCAAGGCAAGGGTCAGCAAGCCGGCCCACAGACCGTACCGCTTCATCATGATTCGTGTTTTCATTTTTTCTCATTGCTCCCTGTCGGCGGTGCAGTCGTCGAGCCAGAACTGCTGTCGGCCGCCTTGTTGAACAAAAACTGGCCGATCAGATTTTCCAGCACAACGGCCGACTGTGTTTGCCTGATCACGTCACCCGCCGCCAGGTTTTTCTCATCCGCGCCGGCTTCAACACCGATGTACTGCTCACCCAACAAGCCGCTGGTCAGGATTTTCAATGAGCTGTCCTTGGGAAACGCATACCGGCGCTCCAGGGCCAGCGTCACGCGCGCCTGGAAGGATTTGTCGTCGAAGACAATTTTTTCGACACGCCCCACCACCACGCCCGCGCTTCGCACCGCGGCTTTGGGCTTGAGTCCGCCGACATTGTCAAATCTGGCGTCAACCTGATAGTTCGTCTGGAAATTCAAACTCAGCAAATTTGCGGACTGTAAGGCCAAAAACAAAATGGCTGCTGTCCCTACCAGTACAAAAAGGCCAACCCATACATCGTTCTTCGAGCGTTGCACCACACTCCCCCTCAAATAGTAAACATCATCGCAGTCAGGATGAAATCCAGACCAAGAACCGACAAGGACGCGACCACCACGGTTCGGGTGGTGGCACTGGCCACGCCTTCAGGCGTGGGTTGCGCTTCAAACCCTTGCAACAAAGCCAAGAAAGTCACTGTAAAACCGAACACGATACTCTTGATGACGCCGTTGCCGACGTCCTTCCAGACATCAACACCGCCCTGGATCTGACTCCAGAACGAACCCGCATCGACGCCAATCATCAGCACACCCACCACCCAGCCACCGATGATGCCCATGGCGCTAAAGACAGCCGCCAGCAGCGGCATGGCAATGACGCCCGCCCAGAATCGCGGCGCCAAAATGCGTTGCACGGGGTCCACCGCCATCATTTCCATCACGCTGATTTGCTCGCCTGCCTTCATGAGACCGATCTCGGCGGTCAGCGATGTTCCGGCCCGGCCGGCAAACAACAACGCGGTGACAACCGGCCCCAGTTCCCTGACCAGACTCAGCGTCACCAGCAACCCCAAGGCTTCGGATGAACCATAGCGCTGCAAGGTGTAGTATCCCTGCAAACCAAAAACAAAGCCCACGAACAGCCCGGACACCGCAATGATGACCAGAGAATAGTTGCCTAAAAAATGGACTTGATCGCGAATCAGTCCAAAGCGTTTGAACGCAGGACCCAAGGTCGCCAACAGACGAATGAAAAGACGGGCACCGTAACCCAGATCAGCCATTTGGCGGCGAACCGCAAAGCCGATATCGCTCGGCTTGTACCAACTCATGGCGCCACTCCGCGCTGCGCTGGCCGCTGAGCCGGCTCCACGCCGAAACCGAAATCTTCCTCGACGGAAGGCCCCGGATAATGAAAACGCACAGGACCGTCTGGCAAGGCATTCACATATTGGTACACCAGCGGATCGGTGCTTTGACGCACCTGAGCGGGCGTACCTTGCGTCGCGATTTTTCCATTGGCCAGAATAATCACATGGTCGGCAATGGCAAAAGTCTGCTCCAGCTCGTGCGATACGAAAATACTGGTCAACCCCATGGAGTCATTGAGCTGGCGAATCAGGCGCGCCGCCGTTCCAAGGGAAATCGGATCCAGTCCGGAAAACGGTTCGTCGTACATCACCAGTTCAGGGTCCAGTGCAATCGCACGCGCCAAGGCAATTCGTCGCGCCATACCGCCCGACACTTCACTGGGCATCAGCCCATGCGCGCCACGCAAGCCCACCGCATTGAGCTTCATCAGGACGATGTCGTGGATCAGGGCCTCGGGCAAATTGGTGTGTTCACGTAGCGGGAACGCCACGTTTTCAAACACCGACAGGTCGGCAAACAGGGCGCCAAACTGAAAAAGCATCCCCATTCTGCGACGGGCGGCGTAGAGTTGCTGCTGATCCATGAGGGTGACGTCTTGTCCATCAAAAAGCACTTCGCCAGCCTGTGCCCGGTTCTGCCCGCCAATCAGCCGCAAGATGGTTGTCTTGCCGCCGCCCGACGCCCCCATGAGCGCCGTCACCTTGCCACGCGGCACAGACAGGGAAATGTCGTCAAGAATGACGCGTTCGCCATAACCAAAGGTCAGGTTGCACAGCTCGACAAGGGATTCGGGGGGGGATGAGGCCATAAAAGTAACAAGGCCAGATGATTTCTGGCTCATGAATCATACGGGATTGCAGCGCTCAGCGCGGCAGGTCGCTGCACCCCATCAGGAATTCATCGACCGAGCGCGCGGCCTGGCGGCCCTCTCTGATCGCCCACACGACCAAGCTTTGGCCTCGCCGCATGTCGCCCGCCGCAAATACCTTGTGGACATTGGTCGCATAACCGCCGGTGAAGTCTGTCGTCGCCCTGGCATTGCCGCGGACATCTTTTTCGACGCCGAAGGCCTCCAGCACGGCCGCGACCGGGGCCACAAACCCCATGGCCAGCAGCACGAGGTCGGCCTTGAGCGTCTGCTCCGAACCCGCCACTTCCTGCATCTTGCCGTCTTTCCACTCGACCCGCACCGTTTTCAGGCCGCAGACCCTGCCTTTGTCGCCGATGAACGCCTTGGTGGAAATGGCGAACTCGCGCATGCAGCCCTCTTCGTGGCTGGAACTGGTGCGCAGCTTGATCGGCCAGTCAGGCCAGGTCAGCGGCCGGTTTTCTTCTTCAGGGGGCTGCGGCATCAATTCAAACTGCGTGACGCTGGCGGCGCCATGGCGGTTGCTGGTGCCGACGCAGTCGGAGCCGGTGTCGCCGCCGCCGATGACGATGACGTGCTTGCCATGGGCGCGCAACTGGTCCTTGATCTTGTCGCCCGCATTGACCATGTTTTGCTGCGGCAAGAACTCCATCGCAAAATGGATGCCGGCCAGCTCACGGCCCGGCACCGGCAGATCGCGCGACTGCTCGGCGCCGCCGGTCAGCAGTACCGCGTCAAACTTCTTTTGCAGTTGCTCGGGCGTGACGGTTTCCTTGGCCCAGTTGGTGACTTTGGAGTCCTTGCCCAGCGGGTCTTTGGCCTTGCCGACCATGACGCCGGTGCGAAAAGTCACGCCTTCGGCCTGCATTTGCTCGACCCGGCGGTCGATATGGTGTTTCTCCATCTTGAAATCGGGAATGCCGTAACGCAACAGGCCGCCGATGCGGTCATTCTTCTCGAACAAGGTCACGTCATGGCCGGCGCGCGCCAGTTGCTGCGCTGCGGCCATGCCGGCCGGACCCGAGCCGACCACCGCCACTTTTTTGCCGGTCTTGTGTTTGGGCAACTGCGGCTGGACCCAGCCCTCGGCCCAGGCGCGGTCGATGATGGCGTGCTCGATGGACTTGATGCCCACCGCGTCGTCATTCACGTTGAGTGTGCAGGCGGCCTCGCAGGGCGCCGGGCAGATGCGGCCGGTGAATTCCGGAAAGTTATTGGTGCTGTGCAGTATGTCGATCGCGCTCTTCCAGTCGGCCCGAAACACCATGTCGTTGAAATCCGGAATGATGTTGTTGACCGGACAGCCGTTGTTGCAAAACGGCGTGCCGCAGTCCATGCAGCGCGCCGCCTGCTTGTTGGCCTGCGCATCGTCCAGTCCGATCACAAACTCCTGGTAGTTTTTCAGGCGCTCGGGCACCGGCTTGTAGCCCTCCTCGATGCGCTCGTATTCCATGAAACCGGTGATTTTTCCCATGTGGCTGCTCCAGATACTTGTTGTTTACGCTGCGGCGATGGCAGCTTTTGCAAGCGCCGTCCTGCCTGTCGTTTTGGCAGCAGTGGCAGTCGATTTCTTGACGGCCATCTCACCGAGCGCACGCTTGTACTCCAGCGGAAACACCTTGACGAATCTGCCGCGCGCCTCGGCCCAGTTGTCCAGCAACTCTCTGGCCCGCTTGCTGCCGGTCCAGCGGTTGTGGTCGTCCAGCAGCTTTCTGAGCTGGGCTTCATCGGTCTTGCCGCCGTGCCAGATGGCGTGGTCGGTACCGGCCTCCTGCTGGGCAGCGGGCAGGACTTTTTCAAGCGACACCATGGCGGTGTTGCAGCGTTTGGCGAACTGGCCGTCCTCGTCGTAGACATAGGCCACGCCGCCGCTCATGCCGGCCGCAAAGTTGCGCCCGGTTTTGCCCAGTACGGCCACGGTGCCGCCGGTCATGTATTCGCAGCCATGGTCGCCCGTGCCCTCGACCACCGCGGTGGCACCGGACAGCCGCACCGCAAAACGTTCGCCGGCCACGCCGCTGAAGAAGGCCTCGCCCGTGGTCGCGCCGTACAGCACGGTGTTGCCCACGATGGTGTTTTTGACCGCCTCGCCGCGAAAATCAATGCTGGGACGCACCACGATGCGGCCGCCCGACAGGCCTTTGCCGGTGTAGTCGTTGGCGTCGCCGATCAGGTACATCGTGATGCCCTTGGCCAGGAAGGCGCCAAAGGACTGGCCGCCCGTGCCCTCGAGCTGGATGCGCAGGGTGTCGTCCGGCAAACCTTCCGGATGGCGCCGCGTCAGCTCGCCCGACAGCATGGCGCCGACGGTGCGGTTGACGTTGCGCGCCACTTCGATGAACTGGACTTTCTCGCCTTTTTCGAGCGCCGCTTTTGATTTTTCAATCAGACGCACATCCAGCGCCTTTTCAAGCCCGTGGTCCTGCGCCATCACATGCATGCGCGGCACGTCGGTCGGCACATTCGGCTGGTAGAACAGGCGTGAGAAGTCGAGGCCGCTGGCCTTCCAGTGTGCAACGCCCTTCTGGGTGTCGAGCAGGTCGGCGCGGCCAATCAGTTCGTCGAATTTGCGCATGCCCAGTTGCGCCATCAGTTGGCGCGCCTCTTCGGCGACAAAGAAGAAGTAGTTGACGACATGCTCGGGCTTGCCGCTGAATTTTTGGCGCAACACGGGGTCTTGCGTCGCCACCCCGACCGGGCAGGTGTTCAGGTGGCACTTGCGCATCATGATGCAGCCTTCGACCACCAGCGGTGCGGTGGCAAAGCCGAACTCATCGGCACCCAGCAGCGCGCCGATCACGACGTCGCGGCCGGTTTTCATCTGGCCGTCGGCCTGCACGCGGATGCGGCCGCGCAGGCGGTTGAGCACCAGCGTCTGCTGGGTTTCCGCCAGGCCGATTTCCCAGGGAGAACCGGCGTGTTTGATGGACGACCACGGCGAGGCACCGGTGCCGCCGTCGTGACCGGCAATCACCACATGGTCGGACTTGGCTTTTGCCACGCCGGCCGCCACCGTGCCGACGCCGACTTCGCTGACCAGCTTGACGCTGATGCTGGCGCGCGGATTGACGTTTTTCAGATCGTGAATCAGTTGCGCCAGGTCCTCGATCGAATAAATGTCATGGTGCGGCGGCGGCGAAATCAGTCCCACGCCGGGCACGGAATAACGCAGCTGGCCGATGTACTCGCTGACCTTGCCGCCGGGCAACTGCCCCCCTTCGCCAGGCTTGGCGCCCTGCGCCATCTTGATCTGGATCTGGTCGGCCGACACCAGGTATTCGGCCGTGACGCCAAAGCGTCCCGAAGCGACCTGCTTGATGCGCGAGCGCAGCGAATCCCCGTCCTGCAGCGGCAGATCGACTTCCACCACGCTCTCGCCAATCACGCTTTTCAGCGTTTCGCCTTGTTTGATCGGGATGCCCTTGAGTTCCTGGCGGTAACGGTTCGGGTCCTCGCCGCCCTCGCCGGTGTTGCTCTTGCCGCCAATGCGGTTCATGGCCACGGCCAGCGTGGCGTGGGCTTCGGTGCTGATGGATCCGAGCGACATGGCGCCGGTCGCGAAGCGTTTGACAATCTCCTTGGCCGGCTCGACGTCATCAATCGGGATGGCTCTGGACGGATCGATCCTGAACTCGAACAGGCCGCGCAAGGTCATGTGGCGACGGTTCTGGTTGTTGATGAGCTGGGCGTACTCCTTGTACGTGTTCCAGTTGTTCGCGCGGGTGGCGTGCTGCAGCTTGGCAATCGCGTCGGGCGTCCACATATGGTCTTCGCCGCGCACGCGCCAGGCATATTCGCCGCCGGCGTCCAGCATGTTGGCCAGCACCGGGTCGTCGCTGAACGCGGCCTTGTGCATTCGCAGCGCTTCTTCCGCAATCTCGAACACACCCATGCCTTCGACCTGGCTGGCGGTGCCGGTGAAATACTTGTCGATGGTGGCGCGACTCAATCCGATCGCCTCGAACAATTGCGCCCCGCAGTAGCTCATGTAGGTGGACACGCCCATTTTCGACATGATCTTGGACAGACCCTTGCCCACCGCCTTGATGTAGTTGTAGACTGCCTTGTCAGTGCTCAGCTCACCCGGCAGGTTCCTTGACAGTTCGGCCAGTGTCTCCAGCGCCAAGTAAGGGTGTACCGCTTCGGCGCCATAACCGGCCAGCACGGCAAAGTGATGTACCTCGCGAGCCGAGCCGGTTTCCACCACCAGCCCGGCCGTGGTGCGCAGGCCTTCCTTGACCAGATGCTGGTGGATGGCCGACAGCGCCAGCACGGCCGGAATGGCGACCTGCGTCGGGCTGACGGCCCGGTCGCTGACGATCAGGATGTTCTTGCCGCTCTTGATCGCATCGACCGCTTCCGCGCACAGCGAAGCGAGTTTGGCTTCCACGCCTTCGTGGCCCCAGGCCAGCGGGTAGGTGATGTCCAGCGTATAGCTTCTGAATTTGCCCTGGGTGTGCGCTTCAATGTCGCGCAGCTTGCCCATGTCGGCGACGTCGAGCACCGGCTGGCTGACCTCCAGCCGCATTGGCGGATTGACCTGGTTGATGTCGAGCAGGTTGGGTTTGGGACCGATAAAGGATACCAGCGACATCACGATCGCCTCGCGAATCGGATCGATCGGCGGATTCGTCACCTGCGCAAACAATTGCTTGAAGTAGTTGTAGAGCAGTTTGTTTTTGTTCGACAGCACAGCCAGCGGACTGTCGTTGCCCATGGAGCCGGTGGCTTCTTCACCGTTGACGGCCATCGGCGATATCAGGAACTTGATGTCTTCCTGGGTGTACCCAAAGGCCTGCTGACGGTCGAGCAAAGCGTGCGACTCGGTCAGACCGGAACTCGACGCCGATGTCGCACTGGCCTCATCGGCGCCCATCTTCAGTCCGTCTGTCGGCGCCGAAACGTCCGTAGCCTGCACATCATCGAGACGGATGCGCAGGTTTTCAATCCATTGCTTGTAGGGCTTGCTGTGGGCCAGCGTCGCCTTGATCTCCTCGTCGTCGATCATGCGGCCCTGCTCCAGATCGATCAGGAACATCTTGCCGGGCTGCAAACGCCACTTGCGCACGATCTTGTTTTCGGGAATCGGCAGCACGCCGGATTCGGACGCCATGATGACCAGCTCGTCATCGGTCACGCAGTAGCGTGAGGGGCGCAGGCCGTTGCGGTCCAGCGTCGCGCCGATCTGGCGGCCATCGGTGAACACGATGGACGCGGGGCCGTCCCACGGCTCCAGCATGGCGGCGTGGTATTCATAGAAAGCCTTGCGCCGCTCGTCCATCATGGTGTGCTGCTCCCAGGGCTCGGGAATCATCATCATCACGGCCTGGCTGATCGGGTAGCCGGCCATGGTCAGCAGTTCCAGGCAGTTATCGAAGGTCGCGGTGTCGGACTGGTCGGCAAAGCTGATGGGGTAGAGCTTTTGCAGATCGGCACCCAGCACCGGCGAGGACATCACGCCTTCGCGCGCCTTCATCCAGTTGTAGTTGCCTTTCACCGTGTTGATCTCGCCGTTGTGGGCGACGTAACGGTACGGGTGGGCCAGCGGCCACTCGGGGAAGGTATTGGTCGAAAAACGCTGATGCACCAGGCCCAGCGCCGACACGCAGCGCGCGTCCTGCAGGTCGAGGTAATAGGTGCCGACCTGGTCGGCCAGCAGCAGGCCTTTGTAGACCACGGTGCGGCTGGACATGCTGGGGACGTAATATTCCTTGCTGTGCGTCAGCTTCAGGCGCTGGACCGCGGCGCTGGCGGTTTTGCGGATCACATACAGCTTGCGCTCCAGCGCGTCCTGAACGATCACGTCGTTGCCGCGGCCAATGAATATCTGGCGCAGGATGGGCTCTTTCGCACGCACGGTCGGCGACATCGGCATCTCGCGATTGACCGGCACATCGCGCCAGCCCAGCAACACCTGACCTTCCGCGCGCACAGCACGCTCGAGCGCCTGTTCGCAGGCCAGGCGGGAGGCATGCTCTTTCGGCAAAAACACCATGCCCACGCCGTATTCGCCGGGCGGCGGCAGGCTCACACCCTGTCTGGCCATTTCTTCGCGGTAGAGCGCGTCGGGCAGTTGAATCAAAATGCCGGCGCCGTCACCCATCAATTTATCGGCGCCGACCGCACCCCGGTGGTCCAGGTTCTCAAGAATCTTCAGGCCCTGCTGCACGATGGCATGGCTTTTGTGACCCTTGACATGCGCCACAAAACCAACGCCGCAGGCGTCATGTTCGTTCGCCGGGCTGTAAAGGCCGTTTTGTTCAAAATGTGTGATTTCAGCAGCCGTCGTCATGGCGCACTCCTAGTCGGTTGGGGGGACAGTGCTGGCCTGCCGGGTTTCTCAACATATCTCGCAAGGATAAGCAGCATAGTGCAGTGCAACAACAATGCCAAGCAAAATAATTGGGGTCAGATTCCAATTAAAAGTTACTCGACCCGATGAAAATTAAACTGGGGACACGATTGAAATAGTTTGAAAATCCATTCAAGTCAACGTGCTTCGAAGTGTCTCAGCCTGCGACCGGCTTGCGAACCGGGCGGCCAACCCGTGTTTTGCTGACTCTGCGCTCCGTGCGCTTTTGCAAGTCAGCAACAAAATCGGGGTCTCCCAAGGCCCAGCCGCTGAGCGCTGATTGCGTCAGCGCGGTCTGCTGCCCGGCAGGTACGCCCGCATGCACCATTTCAGCGTAGGCCGCTTCACGGGCAAAAGGAGTATTACCCAGCGTCCAGAACAGCGGATGCGGCGTCACCAGCCTGTCGCTGCGCAGCCCCGCGTAGTGGCCGTGGCTGGACCAGGGGTAGTCTCGCGCTTGAGCGACCAGCGCGGCGCGCACCGGGTTGAGGTCAATGTAGGCCATGCAAGCCAACAGATACGACTCGGTCTGGATCAGCGTGGAGCGGTAGCGGCCCTCCCACAAGGTGCCGGTACGCCCTTGTCTGTCGTTGAAATGCCGCACATAGCGCCGGCCCACGGCCTGCATCATTCGCGGCAATGAATCAGCCGATTCGGGCGTGACCAACAAGTGAAAGTGGTTGCTCATCAGCACATACGCGTGCAGTGCCACGCCAAATTTTTTGGTATTCTCCTCGATCAGGTCCAGCAGGGTCCGGTAATCGGCAGCAGATGCAAAAATGGCTTGCCGGTTGTTGCCGCGCTGAATGACGTGGTGCGGGTAGCCGGGAAGGCTCAGACGGGGAAGACGGGCCATGACGATGTGCGCGGTGGTTTGGCGCCATCATAATTGGAATCTGACCCCCAATTATTTTCATCAAGCCGGAAACGCCACGCGGCCATTCAGGCGCTCGTGTTCTTTGGTGGCAAAACGGTCCGTCATGCCGGCAATGTAATCGGCCACCACACGTCCGGGTTTGGCCTGGCGTTTTGAGCTCGCGGTCGGGCTGCTTTCCAGCCGGTCAAACCGGTCGGTGTGCGCCTGCGGCATCTGCGCCGGATCGGCCATGTAGGCTGCAAACAGGTCGCGCACCACCTGCCGGGCGGTTTGCGTGGTTTCGACCACCTGCGGATGGCGGTATAAATTTTGCAGCAGAAAACGCTTGAGGGATGAGGACCTCAAGGCCATTTCATCACTGAAGCAGACCAGCGGCGGGCTTTCGCGCACGGCCTGCACGCTGTCCGGGGCAGCATCCAGCAAGGCCGCGCGGGTGGCGTCCATCACATCGTAGACCTGGGCGCTGAGCATGCGGCGTATGGTTTCGAACAGCAGGCGGCGACCCTGCAAGCCGGGGTGCCGGGCCAGCGCTTCGCGGCTGTAGCGGTCGAACAGGTCCACCTCTTTGAGCTGCGCCAGGCTGAGCAGGCCGGAGCGCACGCCGTCGTCGATATCGTGGGCGTTGTAGGCAATCTCGTCGGCCAGATTGGTCAGTTGGGCTTCCAGGCTGGGCTGCAGTGCTGGCGGTGTGGCGCCCGATGGCGGCAGAAAACGCCGTGCGACGCCATCTGGTTCACGCTCGCTGATGCGCCGGGCGTTGCGGCGCGAGCAATGCTTGAGAATGCCTTCGCGGGTTTCAAACGACAGGTTCAGGCCGTCATAGTCCGGGTAGCGCTCTTCCAGCGAGTCCACCACGCGCAGGCTTTGCAGATTGTGTTCGAACCCGGCGCTGTCCGGGTCATGGCTTTTCAAGCAGGCGTTCAGCGCGTCCTGCCCGGCGTGGCCGAAGGGCGTGTGGCCGAGGTCGTGGGCCAGCGCGATGGCTTCGACCAGGTCTTCATTCAAGCGCAGTGTGCGGGCAATGGAGCGGCCGAGTTGGGCAACTTCGAGGGAGTGCGTGAGCCGGGTGCGGAACAAATCGCCTTCGTGGTTCAAAAATACCTGGGTCTTGTAGACCAGCCGGCGAAATGCGGTGGAATGCACAATCCGGTCGCGGTCGCGTTGAAAATCGGAGCGGGTCGGCGCCGCCGGCTCCGGGTAGCGGCGACCGCGCGACTGGGCCGGGTCACAGGAGTAAGGTGCCAGGATCGTCATGGCTCAGGCATCAAACCGGGCTCCAGCCCTTTTAATACATACATGGCAAGCTGTTGATTTCATGGCGCCCGCTGACACCGTCCTCAGCCGCAGCACGCATCAATCACTTCGCGCACCAGCGCATCGGGCGCACTGCGCAGCGCAGCGCTGCCGGGGCCATCAATCACCACGAACCTGATTTCGCCGGCTTCGGCCTTTTTGTCCACCCGCATCAGTTCCAGGTAACGCCCCGCGTTGTCGACGGGCGACAGCTTCGGCCCGGTGACAGGCAACCCGGCGCGCTGGACGAGTGTGCGCAAGCGGCTGACAAAAGCGGCGTCGACCAGACCCAGCCTCTGCGACAAGTGGGCGGCCATGACCATGCCACAGCCCACCCCTTCACCATGGTGCCACTGGCCGTAACCCAAGCCCGACTCGATCGCATGGCCAAACGTATGGCCAAAGTTCAAAATGGCGCGCAGACCGGATTCGCGTTCGTCCTGGCCCACCACCGCGGCCTTGATCTCGCAACTGCGCCCGATGGCGTAAGCCAGCGCCACCGGTTCGCGGGCCAGCAAAGCCTCGATATTCGCCTCGATCCAGCCGAAAAATGCCATGTCGGCAATCGGCCCGTATTTGATGATCTCCGCCAGCCCTGCGCTCAGCTCGCGCGGCGGCAGGGTCTTGAGCACGTCGAGATCGCAGATGACCCGCTGCGGCTGGTAAAACGCGCCAACCATGTTCTTGCCCAAGGGGTGATTGATGCCCGTTTTGCCACCGACCGAAGAGTCCACCTGCGCCAGCAAGGTGGTGGGCACCTGCACGAAGGGCACACCGCGCATGTAACAGGCCGCTGCAAAGCCCGTCATGTCGCCAACCACACCGCCGCCCAGCGCAAAAAGCACGGTTTTGCGGTCACAAGCGTTTGCCAGCAGCGCGTCAAAGATGAGCTGCAAGGTGGGCCAGTCCTTGTGCATCTCGCCATCGGGCAGGGTGAGCAGCAACACCCTTTGGTAATGCGCCTGCAGCGCGCGCTGCAGCGGCTGTGCGTAAAGCGGCGCCACCGTGCCATTCGACACGATCAGCGCGGTGCTTGCGGAAGGCAGGTTCCGGTAAGCCGCCGGATCGCCCAACAGGCCAGCGCCAATGGCAATAGCATAGCTCCGCTCGCCGAGGGCGATGAGGACCTGCTGCGTCGCTGGAGAAAAATTTGCGTGCATGGACTCAAGTGTAGAGGCTCTGCGGGTCGGGCTGGGCGCCTTGTCTGAGCGCGGCCGAGCCTGATTTTTACGACCCGTTGTCGTCAGGCTCGCGGGGCAGGCACGATACCTACCGTTTCAAGCTGCATCGCGATCATGTTGACCAGCATCGCCACCGAGGGCCGCCCGGTCTCCACGACAAAACGGGCGCTTTCGCGGTACAAGGGATCGCGCAGCGCATACAGCTCGCGCAAACGCGCCAGCGGGTCAGGCACTTGCAGCAGGGGACGACTCTGGTCATGGCGCAGACGGCGAAAGACTTCTTCAGGCGCCGAATGCAGATACACCGCATGGGTGCGCTGCTTCAAGTGCCGGCGATTGACCGGCCGCAGCACCGCACCGCCGCCCGTCGACAAAACGCAGGGCTCGCCCAGCGTCAACTCATCAATGACCGCCTGCTCGAGGTCGCGAAACGGCTCCTCGCCTTCCCGTTCAAAAAACGCGCGGATGGACAAGCCGATGCGCTTCTCGATGACGTGATCGGTGTCCAGGAAGGGCCGTCCCAGCCGTCGGGCCAAATGGCGCCCGACCGTGGATTTTCCGGAGCCGGGAAGACCGACAAAAGCGACGTGGTTAAGGGCAGTCAATGGACCTCCATGACAGAACTGGCCATCGGCGGAGGAAAGAAAAGGGGCGCATCTGCCTGAAAACCGGACCGCCACAAAACCGCCGCAGGCATCACAAGCCCCGCGAATTTTCCGATGCTTGAAGACAGACCTGAACTCAGCGCAACGCAGCGCCGCTGGAAATCATTTTCGGCGAAATAAAGACCAGCAACTCAGACTTGTTGGCGGTACGTGTTCGGGTCTTGAACAGATTGCCGATGGCCGGCAGATCGCCGAGCAGGGGAACCTTGGTGACGTCCTCACGCTCGTTCTGTTCAAAAATGCCGCCGATCACCACCGTGCCGCCGTTTTCCACCAGGACCTGGGTCTGGATATGTTTGGTGTCAATCGCAAAACCATTGCTGGTGGAGCGGCCCACGCTGTCTTTGTTCACGTCCACCTGCAGGATGATATTGCCCTCAGGGGTGATTTGCGGCGTCACTTCCAGCTTCAGGTTGGCCTTGCGAAAGGCAATCGAGGTGGCCCCGCTGGAGGTCGCTTGCTGGTAAGGCAGTTCGGTCCCCTGCTCGATCAGCGCCTTGACCTGGTCGGCCGTCACGATGCGAGGGCTGGACACGATCTTGCCCTTGCCGTCGGCTTCCATGGCCGAAATTTCCAGATTGATGAATCGGGTCAACCTGGATTCGAACAAAGAGATCGCGAAAGTGCCGGCCTGGAAGCCATTCTGGCCCACGCCCGGCAGATTAATGAAATCGCCCGCAGTGGTTCCGATATTTTGCCCAAGGATAGGCGGATTGGTGGAAGAAAAATTCGGAGCGATATAGGTCGGCCCAAATTGGGTATTGTTGCTACCGTTCAAGCTAAACGGCCGACCTCCGAGCCGCACGCCCAAGGATTTCCCGAAAGTATCCTGAGCCTCGACGATACGCGCTTCAATCAAAACCTGGCGCACCGGGATGTCGATCTTCGCAATAAAACTCTGCACCTGTTCCAGCTTCGACGGGATGTCGGTCACAAACAACTGGTTGGTTCTGGCTTCGGCAATCGCACTTCCGCGATTGGACAAGATTCTGGCACTGTTCGGGCCGGTGCCGCCGGCCGTGATCTGAGCGCCAATGTCTGTCGCTTTGGCATAGTTGATCTGGAAAGATTGCGTACGCACGGACTCCAGGGTCTGGATCGCGTTGCGCGATTCCAGATCGAGCTTGTCCTTGGCCGCCAGTTCGTCCTTGGGCGCAATCAGCAGCACATTGCCGGTTTTTCGCATGCCCAGACCCTTGGCCTGCAGAATGATGTCCAGCGCCTGATCCCAGGGCACATCTTTCAGGCGCAAGGTCACGGCGCCCGTGACCGTGTCCGAGGTCACAATATTGAAGTTGGTGAAGTCGGCAATGACTTGCAGCAAGGAGCGGGTTTCAATATTCTGGAAATTCAGCGAAAGTTTTTCGCCGGTGTAACCCGGCCCCTGCGACAGCTTGGATTCGTCCACTTTTTGCTGGCGCACTTCCAGCACAAACTGGTTGTCGCTTTGATAAGCACTGTGCTCCCACAGGCCTTTGGGCTCCACCACCATGCGCACCTTGTCGCCCAACTGGGTGGTGGTCACGCTTTGCACCGGCGTACCAAAGTCGGACACATCCAGCCGGCGCCTCAAACCCTCGGGCAAGGCGGTTTTCAGGAATTCGACGACCAGGGTCTGCCCCTGCTGGCGAATGTCCACGCCGACCTGGTTGTTGGCCAGATCAACCACAATCCGGCCGGCGGCGTCGGTGCCGCGTCGAAAGTCGATGTCTTTCAGGGGCAAGGTATCGCGGTTGCGATTTTCCGCAAAAACAGGGGCGGCGACGGACGATGAAGCGGCGGCCGCCACCGGGGCCAGCGTGATCAACAAGGACTTGCCCTGGATTTGCGCCGTGTAGGCCGTGGACGCCTTGAGATTTAAAACGACGCGGGTTCTTTCGCCGGCCTGAACCACATTGGCGGAACGCAAATTGCCCAGATTCATATCAACCGCCGAACGGCCCATCGAATTGCTGACGCCGGGAAAATCAAGCGCAATCCGGGCAGGCGTTTGAATGGTGAAGCCTGTCGGCACGGCGGTCAATGCTTCCGTCAAATCGATCCGGATGACTTCGGAGCCACCCTGAACCGAGCCCGTGACGGATTCAATCGCATTCGGCACTTGCGCCCAAAGCGATGTCGACAAGGAAACCGCCAACCATGCCGCGCCGATGACGGCGCCGGCCGATAGCCGCGACCATGCGCCTTGCAATATGCCTGCCTGCGCCGTCCATGCATTCTTGTTCATTTTGACCTCTCTTGGAGCTGTAAAGTTGCTGGCCGCTCTAACCACTCTCCTGCGGCGTCTTGCACAATTTCACGCAGGGTGAGCTCGGTTTCAGAAATTTTCGTGATGCGGCCATAGTTTTGACCCAAATAGCTGCCGACCCGTACCTGGTACAGCAAATTGTCGACCCGCACCAGCGCCACCGGTTGACCCAATTTGACGAGACTGCCCACCATGGCGACCGCATCGAGCGGCATGGCTTCCAGCGGCTCCTTGCGCCGGCTGAGTTCGGGCGCAATCAGAGCCGCATTGGACGTCGTCTGGCTGGCGGCGCGGTTGAGCGCCTGCGTCAGTTTCTGGCGGCTGAAGGGCTCGATCGCCCCCTCCTCGGCATAAGCCTGAGGGGAAAACTTTTTAGGTTCTGGCAAAGGCTCGACCCTGGGCTTGGTCAGGTTGCGTTGCTCGGTCATCCACCGCTGCAGCTCTTCCTGCTCCGAAGAGCTGCACGCCGTCAGCCCCCAACATGCCACCAGCGCGAACACCAGGGGCCCGATTTTTCCAATGCCGGTCAGCCTCATTTTTTTGCTCCCGCAGGCGCCGTCTTGCGCTGCAAAGCGACTTCTTCGGGATCCAGATAACGGAATGTCTTGGCCGTGCTGTCCATGCTCATCATGCCGTCCTTGAGAGGGGCAATCGTCATGTTGTTCAAGGTCACGATGCGGGACAAATTGGCGATGTCTGCCGCAAAAGCCCCCATATCGTGGTAGCGACCCGACACCTTGATCGCAATCGGCAGCTCGGCATAATATTCCTTGACGCTGACCTGCCCGGGCTTGAACAGCTCGAACTGCAAGCTGCGGCCCAGTCCCGCCTGGTTGATGTCCGATAGCAGCGCGTCCATTTCGGCCTTGCCCGGCAGTTGCTTTTCCAATTGGGTCACATATTGCTGAACCTGCTCACGCTGCTTTCTCAACGCCTCCAGATTGACCGCTTGCACCAGCTTTTTCTTGAAGTCTTCCCGCAGTTGCGTTTCTTTGACCTGTTCTGCCTTGAGCTCTTCATCCGAAGCGCTGAGCCACACAAACCACAATGCGACCACCACCGCAACCGTCATGCACATGCACAAAAGATAGCGCGGCAACGTCGGCCAGGACGGCGGATCGTTCGGGCTGAGACCGACAAACTGCGCTTTGAGTTCATCCAGGAGCGCGGCAAAATCGAATTTGACTTTAGGACTGCTTGCCATAGTTTTTTGTGCTTGTTCCGAACCAGTTTGTCAAATCTTGGCTGCGGCAGAGCTTGCCTGTGCGGGCTTGACCGCTGCCGAACCTGCAGGCCCCGGTGAGGGAACTGCGCTTGCGGCCGACAGCTTGCTTGCGGCGACCGATGACGCCCCTGTTTTTTGCACATCGGTCGCCCGCCTGAGTGTCACCCGCATCGAAAAATTGGACACGCGTCGCTGATCACGGGCACCCAGCGTGACCGTTCCTCCGGTAATTTCAATCAGCTCTGGTCGAGTCAGCCAGGGGCTGTTGTTCCCCAGATTGCGCAGCAGTTCCGATACCCGCTCATTCGATTGGGCCACCCCGGTCAGCAAGACCACCTGGTTGTCCTGCTTCATGCTGCTGACGTACACGCCATCGGGCAATTGCCTGACCAATTCATTCAGCAGATATACCGGCATGTTGCGGTTGCCCTGCAACTCCTCCACGGCATTTTGCCGGGCACGCAAGGCCGCAATTTCCTGCTGCAAACCGGCGATTTCCTTGATTTGATTGTCAAGTCGGGTGATTTCAGACTTCAAAAAAGCATTTCTTCCCTGTTGCCCGGAGATTTGAGTCTGGTACCAGGAGTACACCGCGACACAAGTCATGGCGCCCGCCAGGGCTGCAATGCCGAGAGTGACAAAAAACACCTCACGCCTGCGCTTGCGCGCCGCTTCGCGATGGGGAAGCAGATTGACCAGAATCACTGGAAGAACCTCCGCAAAGCCAGGCCGCAAGAGGTCAGATAAGACGACGCTTCACGCCTCATTTTTTTCTCCCGGATATTGCTGCCCAGCACCATGCCTTCGAAGGGATTGGCGACCATGCAGGCAAACGACGTCTGCTGCGTCACAGCCTCCGTCAGACCCGGCAACGCCGATGAGCCCCCGGCCAGCATCACATAGTCCACCTTGTTGTGGGGCGTGCTGGTAAAAAAGAACTGAAGGGCGCGGCCGATCTCCTGCGCCATGCTGTCGACAAAGGGCTTGAGCACACTGGCGCCATAGTCCTCCGGCAGATCGCCGCTGCGTTTTTTACTCTCAGCCTCTTCCGGTGAAAAGCCATACTGGCGCACAATGAGCTGGGTCAACTGGGCCCCCCCGAAAGCCTGATCGCGCTCATAGAGCACCTCGTCGTTCTTGATGACCTGCATGCTGGTCGTCAGCGCGCCCACTTCGAACAGGGCGACCAGGGTGTCCAGCCCCTTGTTAGGCAAATTTTCTATCAGACGGGCAGTGGCCAGACGCGAAGCATAGGACTCCACATCCACAACTACCGGCTTGAGCCCGGCCGCTTCGGCCAATCCCTGCCTGTCGTTGACTTTTTCCTTACGGGACGCGGCGATCAGCACTTCCACGTCACCGTCCGAACTGGCGCTGGGACCGACGACACAAAAGTCCAGGCTGACTTCATCCAGTGAAAAAGGAATGTACTGATTCGCCTCGGCCTCGACCTGGATTTCGAGTTCCTGTTCGGTCAACCCGCCGGGCAAAATGATTTTTTTGGTGATCACCGCCGATGCTGGCAGGGCCATCGCCACATTTCTGGTGCGGGTGCCGCTTTTTTTGACGAGCCGGCGCACCGCCTCGGCCACTTCGTCGAACTTTTCCACGTTGCCGTCGGTGATCCAGCCTCTTTCCAGGGGCTCGATGGCGCAGCAATCCAGCATCAGATTGCCGGCCTTGTCGCGGCTCAGCTCCACCAGCTTGACGCTGGATGAACTGATGTCCAAACCCAGCAAAGCGGACGATTGGCGGTTAAATAAGGATCCCAAAGAGATCAAGGCAGTCCCCAGGTGATGGCTAATGTGTAGCCCTGCAAACTTAAGAAATCACTTCAATGCTAGCAGCAAGATCCTTGTACCACAAAGGATTTTTTGGTTTTGACTTACTATCACCGTTGTCAAAAGTAGACGTTTGGGCCGCTTGGCCGGATTCGTCGCAAACCGGGCGGGTGCCAATAAATGCAAAATGCGAAGTGTCTGACAATCCCGAAAGTCTTACGGCCCATGCCATTTTTATAATGCTGGCGCTAACTTACGATGAACTCCATGCCACCCAACTCCTCGTCTTCCAAATCCCGAGCCTCCCTTGCCGTCCGCCTGCCATGGTTGCCGGTGGCGCTTCAAATTTCTGCCTGGGGCCTGGGGTTGGTGCTGGCCGGACTCATGTCGCTGCTGATGGTGGTGGCCGTCGCGCTGGCGGTCGCCTACCCCAATTTGCCGGATGTATCCGATTTGCTGGACTACCGTCCCAAGCTGCCGCTGCGTGTTTATTCGTCCGACGCCGTTCTGATCGGCGAGTTCGGGGAGGAGCGCCGCAATCTGACGCCCATAGGCGACATTCCCAAAGTCATGAAGGACGCCGTGCTGGCCATTGAGGATGCACGCTTTTTCTCGCACGGGGGTGTTGACTATATTGGCGTCATCCGTGCCGGCCTGGCCAACGTGGGACGCGCCAAGAGCCAGGGGGCTTCCACCATCACCATGCAAGTGGCCCGCAATGTCTATCTGTCAACCGAAAAAAGCTATACCCGGAAAATTTACGAGATTTTGCTGACCTTCAAGCTCGAGCACCTCCTCAGCAAGGATCAGATTCTCGAGATCTACATGAACCAGATCTTCCTGGGGCAACGCGCCTATGGTTTTGCAGCCGCCGCGGAAACCTACTTCGGCAAGCCTTTGAGAGACGTCAGCATCGCCGAGGCCGCCATGCTGGCGGGCCTGCCCAAAGCGCCGTCCGCCTACAACCCGATCAGCAACCCGAAGCGGGCCAAGGCGCGCCAGCTCTACATCATTGATCGCATGGAAGAAAACGGCTTTATCACGCCGGCACAAGCGGCGACAGCCAAAAATGAGCACCTCAGAGTCAAATCCGGCCCCAATGCAGATCGGGTGCATGCGGAATTCGTGGCGGAAACCGTGCGCCAACTGGTTTTCAGCCAGTACGGTGACGAGACCTACACGCGCGGCCTCAATGTCTTCACCACCCTGCGCGCCGCTGATCAGCAGGCGGCTTACAAGGCGCTGCGCAAAGGCATCATGGACTATGAACGGCGGCAAATTTACCGGGGTCCCGAAAAGTTCATCGAGTTGTCCAAAGACCCCCAGGAAACCGAAGACGCCATTGATGACGCACTGGCTGACAGTCCGGACAACGGCGATGTGATGTCGGCGGTTGTACTGGAAGCCAGCGCCAAGAAAATCGTGGCGATTCGCCAGAACAGCGAGGCCATCGAAATCACCGGCGATGGTCTCAAACCGGCCCAGTCCGGCTTGTCCGAAAAGGCGCCGCCCAATATCAGGATCCGTCGCGGCGCCTTGATCCGCGTGAGCAAAACGCCTAAAAACACCTGGGAAATTACGCAGCTTCCCGAGGTCGAGGGCGCTTTTGTTGCCCTGGATCCGCGCAGCGGCGCCGTCCGGGCGCTGGTCGGCGGTTTTGACTACGAGAAAAACAAATTCAACCATGTGACGCAAGCCTGGCGTCAACCCGGCTCCAGCTTCAAGCCCTTCATCTACTCGGCAGCCCTGGAAAAAGGCTTCACGCCCGCGACCGTCGTCAACGATGCGCCGCTGTTTTTTGACGCCGGGGTCACCGGCGGCCAGCCTTGGGAACCCAAGAATTACGATGGCACGTTTGAGGGCCCCATGAGCCTGCGCCGCGGCCTGGCCAAATCGAAAAACATGATTTCCATCCGGGTGCTGCAGGCCATAGGCGCCAAAAATGCCCAGGAATGGGTGACCCATTTTGGCTTTGACGCCGACAAACATCCGGCCTACCTGACGATGGCGCTGGGTGCGGGTTCAGTGACGCCTTTGCAAATGGCCATCGGGTATTCGGTGTTTGCCAATGGAGGGTATCGCGTCAACCCCTACCTGATCACCAAAATCACCGACCAGAAGGGCAAGGTCGTCGTTGAGCGCCCGGTGCCGGGGCTCGATGAGTCGGCGCGCGGTATCGACGCGCGCAACGCCTTCATCATGTCCAGCCTCCTGCAGGAAGTCGCCCGCAGCGGCACCGCCGCCAAGGCGCAGGCCACCCTGAAGCGGCCCGACCTGTATGGCAAAACCGGCACCACCAACGATTCGATCGACACCTGGTTTGTCGGCTACCAGCCAACACTGACGGCGGCTGTCTGGATGGGCTACGACACGCCGAAAAAACTGGGAGATCGGGAAACCGGCGGTGGTTTGAGTTTGCCGGTCTGGATCAACTTCATGGACTATGCGCTCAAAGGCGTGCCGGTCACCGAATTTTCAGCCCCTGAGGGCGTTGTCAATATCGGTGGCGAATGGTTTTATGACGAGTACGCCAAAGGCTCCGGCATCAGCAGCGTCGGTCTGGGCGACCGGCCCGCCTCAGGCGGCGGCTCCGGCAACCCGATCCCCGGCCAGGCGGTGCCGCCGGGCACCGCGATTGAGGCGCCACAACCCAGCGACGAAAGAAAACGGATTCTGGATCTGTTCAAGAACTGAGCGCGCTGAACACCAGCGGCTGGCCGGCCTGCTCGCTGGCGTAGCGCGACAGCCCGGCAAACAGTTCGCTGGCGTCCTTGGTATCCCGCCACTGACCTTCGACGAATTCATAGTGAAACCCGCCGGCGCGGGCCGCCACCCAGATTTCGTGCAGCGGCTTTTGCAGATTGATGATGATCTGGCTGCGGTTGGCAAAAGTCAGTGTGATCATGCCGCCCGTCCTTTGGTTGTCGACGTCGGTATCGGTTTCGTCGTTGATGCGGTCACATGCCGCTTCAATCGCCCTGAGCGCGGCTTCGGCGCGATCCAGATAATCAAGGTCGGTCATTACAATCCCATCATGTTTGCAAGATTTCAAATTCAGCTTCGAATTCTAGGCCGCCGGCGCCTTGTCTTCTGGGGGCATGGCCTTTCCACTTTGTCGTTCGCCGCGGCGAGCGTGGTTTACCTGGGTGCGTGCGGTCAAAAAGGCCCCCTCTTCCTGCCACCTCCCCCCAAAGTGCTTCCGGCAAGCGGCGCGCCCCCGGCGCCAAAGAACACCACCACCACAACCCCGGCGATCACGAGCGACTTTCCGGAGCCACCGCCGGCCAGTCCTGCGATTTTCACGCCGCGATGAGCTCGGCAACCGCTCCCGCCGCGCCCAGGACCGAGCTTCCCGGCGCGCCGCAACTGGCCTACCGCGATGGCGGGCTGCATCTGGAGGAGGCCCGTCTGGAGGTTTTGGCCCAAGCATACGGCACGCCACTGTTTGTGTACTCCAAAGCGGCCATGCTGGCCGCGCTGGCCGCCTACCAGCACGGCTTTGCCGGGCGCGCCGTGCAGATATGCTACGCCATGAAGGCCAACTCCTCACTGGGCGTTCTGCAGGTGTTCGCACGGGCGGGCTGCGGCTTCGACATTGTCTCCGGCGGTGAACTCGCGCGTGTGCTCGCTGCCGGCGGGGATGTGGGTAAAGTCATTTTCTCAGGCGTCGGGAAAACCCGTGCGGAAATGCGGCAAGCGCTGACTGCCGGTATTGGCTGTTTCAACGTGGAAAGCGAAGCCGAGCTCGATGTGCTGTCCGACGTGGCGCTGAGCATGGGCCTGACCGCGCCGGTCAGCATTCGCGTCAACCCCAACGTCGATGCCAAAACCCATCCCTACATCTCGACCGGCCTGAAAGGCAACAAGTTCGGCGTGGCGCACGAAGACGCGCTGCGAATTTACCGCCATGCGGCTTCACTGAAGGGCTTGCGGGTAGTCGGCATTGACTGCCACATCGGCTCGCAAATCACCGAGACCACCCCTTACCTGGATGCGATGGACCGGGTGCTCGATCTGGTGGCCAGCATGGAGCATGCGGGCATTGCCATTGAGCACATCGATTTTGGCGGCGGCCTGGGCATCAACTACAACCAGGACGCGCCGCCCGCCGCCGACGCGCTGTGGCGGGAACTGCTGGCCAAGCTCGATGCGCGCGGCTACGGCGGCAAAAAGCTGATGATCGAGCCGGGCCGCTCACTGGTCGGTAACGCCGGCGTCTGCCTGACCGAGGTGCTTTACCTCAAGCCCGGCGAGCAGAAGAATTTCTGCGTGATTGATGCGGCGATGAACGACTTGCCGCGTCCGGCCATGTACCAGGCTTTTCATGCCATCGTGCCTCTTGCGCCGCGCCGGGACATCCAGGAGGCGACCTACGACGTGGTTGGCCCGGTCTGCGAAAGCGGCGACTGGATCGGCCGCGACCGCACGCTTGCCGTAGCCGCCGGGGATCGCCTCGCGGTGCTGTCGGCAGGCGCCTACTGCATGAGCATGGCCAGCAACTACAACACGCGGGGCCGCGCCGCCGAGCTGCTGGTCGATGGCGCCAAGGTGCATGTGATTCGCCGCCGGGAAACCGCGGCCGACCAGATGCGCCACGAGCAACTGATCCAAGATTGATCAGAGCATCAATTGCTATTGTTTTGATAGCTCAGTCCGTCCGCCGATCATTGACGGGAGGCGTTTTTTCTTGAGGAATTGCTGCAATCGCCAGCCCAGCAGCAGCGCAATGACCGCGGCATAGACAAACACCTCGGCAAAGTCGTTTTTGCCCGCGCGCATCCAGAAAAAATGCAGGATGCCCAGACCGGCAATCAGATACACCAGTTTGTGCAGCATTTGCCAGCGCCTGGCGCCCATTTTCTTGACGGCTGCGTTGAACGAGGTCGCCGCCAACGGGCTCAGCAGCACAAAACCGGCAAAGCCCACCAGGATGAACGGCCGCTTGGCGATGTCCTTGGCGATTTCGCCCAGGTCAAAGCCCATGTCGAACCAACTGTAGCTCAGGAGGTGCAGCACGACATAGAAATAAACGAAAAGCCCCAACATGCGGCGAAAGCGCGCCAGCGCGGGCGTGCCGGTGATCACGCGCAAGGGGGTGACGGCCAGCGTGATGCACAGAAAACGCAGAGACCAGTCGCCGCCCGCCCGAATCAGGTATTCAGCCGGATTGGCGCCCAGCCTGTCGGTGAGCGCACCGTAAATGAGCCAGGCCAATGGCAACAGGGCCAGCACAAACACCAGCGGCTTGACCAGTGGATGCATCAGCGCTTTGGCGGGTGTCATCAGTAATTCTTCTTGAGGTCCATGCCCGCGTAGAGCTGGCCCACCTGGGCTTCGTAGCCGTTGAACATCAGCGTCTTTCGCTTTTTGGAAAACAGGCCGTCTTCGCCAATGCGGCGCTCGCTCGCCTGGCTCCAGCGCGGGTGGTCCACGTTGGGATTGACATTGGAATAAAACCCGTACTCGTTGGCGGCGGCCTTGTTCCACGCGGTGCGCGGTTCCTTGTCGGTGAAGCGGATTTTGACAATGCTCTTGCCGCTTTTGAAACCGTATTTCCACGGCACCACCAGGCGCACCGGCGCGCCGCTCTGGTTGGGCAGCACTTCGCCATACATGCCGAAGCTCAAAAGGGTCAGCGGATGCATGGCTTCGTCCATGCGCAAGGCTTCGACATAAGGCCAGTCAAGCACGCGGGAGCCGACAAATGGCATGGTTTTGGGGTCGGCCTGGGTGATGAATTCGACATAGTTGGCGCTGCCCAGCGGCTCGACCTTTTTGATCAACTCGGCGAGGGAATAACCGACCCACGGGACCACCATTGACCAGCCTTCGACGCAGCGCAGGCGGTAGATGCGCTCTTCCTGGGCGCTGAGTTTGATCAGGTCTTCAATGGCATAAGTTTTGGGCTGCCTGACCAGGCCTTCAATCGCCACCGTCCAGGGCTTGGTGACCAGCGTGTGGGCATTCTTCGCCGGGTCCGATTTGTCGGTGCCGAATTCGTAAAAGTTGTTGTAGCTCGCCACGTCTTTGTAATCGGTGACTTTTTCCATGGTCACGGCGCCAGGCACCGCGGACCTGGCGCCAGGCAATGCGGCCAGCTTGCCGGGTCTGGCGACGGCCTGGGCCATCGCATCGCGGCCCGCCCAGCCGGCCAGCGCCGCGCCGGCTGCGCCTGTGGCCATCAGCTTGATCAGGTCACGGCGCTGCTGGTAGATGCCGCGGGGCGTGATCTCGCTGGAGGCGGGGTGAATATAGCCGTTGTTGTCGGTTTTGATCAGCATCTGGTGTCCTTGCAATCTTGAGTTGGTACCCACTGTTGGTCGTGATAGGCAGCCAACTCTTACAAGGATTCATGCCGGATCTACAAGGTTCCGTAACTGTGCAAGCCCGACAGGAACATGTTCACGCCCAAAAAGGCAAAGGTGGTCACCGCCAGCCCGACCAGCGCCCACCAGGCGGCCACGGTGCCGCGCAGCCCTTTCATCAGCCGCATGTGCAGCCAGGCGGCGTAATTGAGCCAGACAATCAGCGCCCAGGTTTCCTTGGGGTCCCAGCTCCAGTAGCCGCCCCAGGCCTCGGCCGCCCACAGAGCGCCCAGCACGGTGGCAATGGTGAAAAATGCAAACCCGACGGCAATCGCCTTGTACATCACATCGTCGAGCACTTCGGGAGCAGGAAGCCGCGCCGCAATACGCTGGCGGCCCAGCAAGATGCCGGCAGCGATCAGGCCCGACACCAGCAGATAACCCACCCAGTAGTTGCCGCCGCCGGCAGCGGCGGGTGTTGCGCGGAAAACAACCGGCACAAAACACAGGACCACGCCAAGCAGCCACAAGGGCGTCAGCTTGTACCAGCGGGTCTCGCCGGCCTGCTGCTTGACCAGGTAGGCCAGCGCCACCATGGCCGCCAGCGAGAACATGCCGTAACCGATGAAGTTGGCCGGCACATGCAGCTTCATCCACCAGCTCTTGAGCGCCGGAACCAGCGGCTGGATTTCATGCGCCTCGCGCACCACGGTGTACCAGAGCAGAAAGCCCACGGCGGCGCTGACCACCAGCATCACAAACGCGCCCATGGCGCGGGTTTTGTACTGCGCTTCGAAGTAAAGGTAAAACGCGGCGGTCATCCAGCAAAACAGCACAAACACTTCATACAGGTTGCTGACCGGAATATGCCCGACGTCGGCGCCGATCAGGTAACTTTCGTACCAGCGAACCAGGGTGCCCACCAGCGCCATGCCCACGGCAACCCAGGCAATTCTGGAACCCAGCGATTCCAGCGTGTCGCCCTGCCCTTTGACAAACATGCCGAGCCAGTAAAACACCGTGCTCATGAAAAACAGCATGCTCATCCACAGGATGGCCGACTGGCTGGACAGGAAGTACTTGAGCCAGAACACCTGTTCGGCCCGTGCCAGATCGCCCTGGTAGGTCACGATGCCGAGCAGGGAAAATCCTGTCACCAGCAGCATCAACAGGCGCAACGGCCGCCAGAACCAGCCCATCGCAATGACGGCGGGAATGGCCGCCAGCAAAATGCCTTTTTCGTAAACATCCATGAAGGCGCTGTAGCGGGTAAACGCATACAGTCCGCCGACCAGCGCCAAGGCTGCAAACAGCCAGTCCGGCAGATTGCGTTTTGCGAAATAGCCTTGATGCAGACTGATGGTCGTCGCGTCCGTCGTGCGCGAGCTCAAAGTAGTGGTGGTGTTCATCGTGGCACCTGTAAAAGTTTTGTTTTCAGCATCTCGAATTCCTTGTCGCCATCCATCGTCTGGCGATTCGTCGACATGGCCATGGTGGCAATACTGCCTGCGTCTGATTCTGGACCTTTTTTTACCCCCGCGTCGTCCGCCGGTCCACCTGCCGGCGCGAGCCAGACCCAGAGACGGCGCTCACGCACATACAGCATGGCAAAAATACCCAGAATCAGCAAGGCGCAGCCCAGATAGACAATGTTTTTTCCGGGCGCACGCGCGACCTGAAACACGCTGGCCTGCACCTGCGTGAAGTCCTTCAGCTCAAACGCCATCGGCGCCGGGTAATGGTGGGCATCGCTCAGCGAAAGCACGGCCTGCGCCATGAAAGCCTGGGTTCTTTCATCGCGCGGCAGGGGCGCCAGGCCGTTTTCCTCGCGCGTGAGCTGCGCCAGCTCAAACAACACGCCGTTGAGAATGCGCACCAGCACCTCGCCGGCGCGGTTGCGCTCGCCCTCCGGCACATTGGCCTCCATGAAATCGGAGATTGCCTGCAGCCCGGCGAGTGGCCTGCCCGCGGCAGGGCCTGTCGTCTGATCAGGCCCGGCGAACAGCGCCAAGGCCCGCGACGCGGAGGCCACCAGTTGCGCAGCCAGGTCGGGCCGGTCCGCGGCGATGGCCTGGCGCACATAACGCTGAACCGCCCGCTCCCGCTGGGCCGGATCGGCCAGCGCCCGGCGCAGGCGCAGGAAGCCGTCCATGCGGCCCTGCTCGTCGGCGGGAATGCGCAGGTACTGAAAGGGCTCGGCCGGGGTTTCACGAACGCCCAGCAAAAACAGCGACGGACTGGCCTGTGCGTCGTCCATCTTCACCGGCAGCATGTAGTTGTGAAACTCACGCGCCTGGCCGGACGCGTCCCGCAGTTTGTAAGTCACGCTGGGGCCGACGTTGCGCAACGCCTTGTTCTCCCTGGTTTTGTTGGCCGCGCCCAGGCGCGAATCGATGGCCTGGCGCAAATCGACCTTGCGCACATCGACGACCGCGCCCAGCTTGCCCGAGTCGCCAAAATTTTCGACATTGATGACACGCAGCGCGGTGAACTCCAGCGTCATTTTTTCGGTGCCATTGGTCAGGCTGCTGGAGCCGCCAATCGTGCCCTGGATCTCGAACGCCTTGCTTGCCGGCTGAGCGCTGGCGGCCATCGGCACCGCCTTGAGCGTGACGCTGGAGCCGCCATCGTCAAAGCTGGACTGATAAATCTCTATGCCTTTGTGGCGGGCCGGGTGGTTGACTTCGACGCGGGCCGGTATTTTTTCGCCGGTTTCCTTGTCGTGAATGACGATCTCGCTGGCAAACAGCTTGGGCATGCCGGTCGAGTAGTACTCGACGATGAATTTTTTCAGTTCAACCGAAAAAGGCAGGTCCTGCAGCAGGACGCCGCCGGGCTGATTCAGGATGGCGGTGCCGGACTGCGTGCCTTCGGCGACCAGCAGGTTCGCCCGGAAGGTGGGGTTGTGCTCGCTCAGGCGGTGCCGGGCCGGCACATCGGCAATCAGCCCGCCGCCGGTGTAGATGGACTTGTTGTTCAGCCACATTTGCGCCCGCACCACCAGGTCGCCGTCGAGCAGGCCGCCGACACACACCAGCACGATGGCGCTGTGCGCCGCAATGTAACCGAGCTTGTTGGCGGCCCCGGCCTTGGCGGCCACCATCCAGCCGTCCCCCGCAGGCGCGGTTCTTTGCTGCAGCTTGACCCGCCAGCCACCCTGCACCAGCGTCTGTCCGATGCGCCGGGCGGCCAACTCGGGCGGCTCGGCCAGCGCGCCCTCGGCGCGGTGCGCAAAAGCCTTGAGGCTTTGCTCGCGAATGTTTTCCTTGAGCTGGTTCAGGTCGGCCAGGATTTTTGGCGTGTTGCGGCTGATGCACAGGGAGGTAGAGACGACCAGAAAGGCCAGGATCAGCATGAACCACCAGGCGCTGTACACGGTGTACAGGCCGACCGCGCCAAACACCTGGGCCCAGAACGGGCCGAACTGGTTGACGTAATTGCTGATCGGCTCCTGCTGCTTGAGCACCGTGCCTATCACCGAAGCGATGCAGATGACGGTCAGCAGCGAGATCGAAAAACGCATCGACGACAGCAGCTCCACGCTGGAACGCAGCATGTGCGAGCCGGACTTGAGCCTGAGGCCGTGGGTGGAAACTGTCATGCGTGATGTTGACTGGGCTGTCGGGGCTGCAAGAAAAAAGGCGGGCCTTCATGAAAATGAAAAGACCCGCCCTGCTATGGAGTGCTTATTTCGGCTGAGGTTCAATGCAAACCGGAAAGATGGATTGTATTTTCCCGAAAAAGGGGCCCGCCTGCTGGCCGGACCCTGCCCACGCCCTGCATTTTTTCAGGGTATTCAGCGCAAGCCGGCAATGTAATCGGCCACCGCGCGGATTTCCCGGTCATTCAATTTGGCGGCCACCTGGTTCATTTGCAGGCTGTTTTGACGCACACCGTCACGGAAAGAAGTCAACTGGGCGGCGGTGTACTCGGCATGCTGGCCACCCAGCCGCGGGTACTGCGCAGGAATACCGGCGCCAGTGGGGTTGTGGCAACCCGCGCAGGCCGGCACCTGGCGGTCGGAAATGCCGCCGCGGTAGATGCGCTCACCCAGCGCCACCAGTTCCTTGTCTTTGGCAAAACCGGGTTTGACTTTTTTGGCGGCCACCCAGTAAGCGATGTTTTTCATGTCGTCGTCGCTCAGCGCGCTGGCGAAACCTTTCATGACCGGGTTGTTGCGCTTGCCGGACTTGAACTCCTGCAATTGCTTGATCAGGTATTCGGGGTGTTGCTGGGCCAGTTTGGGATTCACCGGCGTGCCGGAATTGCCGTCCGCCGCGTGGCAAGCGATGCACACCGCGGTGTACGTCGCCTCACCCCTGACCAGATCGGGTTTGGCCACCCTGGCAGGCGCGACCGCGTCGGCCGCCCGCGAAACCACAGGCGCCGCCAACAGGGCGGCGAATAAATAAGTCATCAACGAAGTGGAAACAAGCTTCATATCGGGGGTTTAATGGTTGATTCTAAAAGTGGGCTGGAAGTGAAATTGGAAATTAGCAACGGGCGCAGGCCTTCATCCGAATTAAGCTGACCAAAGCCCCGGCGGGACACCAACTTAACGCAAAACTGCCTGATTTTACAATGGCTTGGGGGACAATCCCAAATATGACCCTATCTCCCCGATCTACCCCCGTCAAGTCGCAAAAGCCGACGGCCAAAAGAGCCCCCCCCAAAGTGGCGGCGGCCAAAATGGCGGCGGCTTTGGCGGCCCAGGCGCCCCCATCCGCCGAGGCCAAAACCGCGATGGGCTGGCTGCACACCGCAAAGTTTCTGACGACCGCGCCCGAGCTCAGGCACCTGCCCCTGCTCGACGTGCCAGAGATTGCCTTCGTCGGCCGATCCAATGCGGGCAAGTCCACCTGCATCAATACGCTGACACAAATCAACCGCCTGGCGTTCGCCTCCAAAACCCCGGGCCGCACGCAGAGCATCAACCTGTTCGCACTCGGCAAACAGGGCGTGCTCGATGCGGTGCTGGCCGATTTGCCAGGCTACGGCTACGCGGCCGTGCCCAAGGCAGCCAAATACCGCTGGCAACAGGTGATGGGCAACTACCTGCAAACGCGCGACAACTTGAAGGGCGTGGTGCTGCTGTGCGACCCGCGCCTGGGGCTGACCGAGCTCGACGAGATTTTGCTCGACGTGATCCGCCCCCGGGTCGAAGAAGGCCTGAAGTTTCTGGTGCTGCTGACCAAATCCGACAAACTGAACAAGACCGAAGCGGCCAAGGCGTTATCCATTGTGCGACTGCAAGCCGGCGGCGGCGATGTCAAACTGTTTTCTGCACTCAAGCGGCAAGGCGTGGAAGAAGTGGCCCAGCATCTGTGGCAATGGGCGCATCCGCCCGTCAAGGCCGCCAAGGCGGCGGCACCGGCGGAAGACCCCGGCGAATCCTGCGAATGAAGCGGCGCGCGCGCCGCCAGCAGGCACCCGGACTCAGTAGACGGGAGGCTCCCCTTCGGGCCGGGTCTTGAACCGTTTGTGTACCCAGTAGTACTGGGCCGGCATGGTGTCGATGTAGGCTTGCAGATGGGCATTCATGCGGGCCGCATCTGCGACGGGGTCCTCCGTCGGAAAATGGACCCAGGCCGGCAACACCTCGACGTCGTAACCCCAGGGAGTCAGGCGGGGCACCAGCGGCACGACTTTGGCACGACCCAGGCGAGCGAAGCGAGAGAGCGACGGCACCGTCGCCGTCGGCAGGCCGTAAAACGGCACGAACACCGAATCGTCAGGCCCGAAGTCCATGTCGGGCAGCAGGTACAGCGGCTGCCCTTCGCGCAATGCGGTCACGATGGGCTTGACGCCGTCGGCCCGACCGAAGAGGCGCAGGTGACCAAAACGCTGCCGGCCCCGCAATATCCACTGGTCCACCAGCTTGTTCGACTGGTCGGTGTAAATGGTCGTTGACAGGCGCGGAGAATGCAACGCGGCGGCGGCCCAGGCCGCATCGAGACCGACAAAATGCGGCAAAAAGATCACCGTCGGCTCATGGCCGGCGAGTTCATGCACGGCGCCGATCAGCCGAACACGCTGCCGCACCCAGGCTCGGGGGGCATGCCACAGCCAGGCGCGATCCAGCCAGGCCTGGGCAAAATACACAAAAGTCTGCCGAGCCAGTTGGTGCCGATCAGCGTCGGCAAGCGCCGGAAAACACAGATGCAGATTCTCCTGCACAACACGCCGGCGCGCCCCGACCAGGCCATACAGCGCCCAGCCCAGCCCGACGCCGAACGCCCGTGTCAGGGGCAGCGGAAAAACCGCCAGCACCTGCATCAGGGAGATGCCGGTTCGGGTGAGCCAGCGGCTGAGCCGTTGTCGGAGTGTCTTCAAAACGCGTCCTTGCGTGGTGTCTTGTAGCGCGCGTAGCCCCACAGATATTGCCCCGGCTGACTCAGGACGATGGCCTCGATCGCCTGGTTGATCCGCGTCACGGCACCGGGGATGTCTGACTGCATCGGGCCGGTGCGGGGGCCAGCGTCGGTCGCTGCGATACCGTTCGCCTGCAGACCGGCCACGGGCGGCCAGATATTGAGAAAATAGCCTTGCCCGCGCGGCAGGCGCTCGCAACTCACCGGCAGCAGGACTGCCCCGCTTTGCAGCGCCAGCCGCGCAGCCAGCGTCATGGTGTACGCCGGCTTGCCAAAAAACGGCGCCCACACGCCCAGACCCTCGGGCGGAACCTGGTCTGTCAGCAGGGCCACGGCCTGATTGGCCTTGAGCGTCTTGTGCATCAGGCGGATACCGCTCAGGCTGGCCGGCACCACGCTCAGGTTCGGGCGGCTGCGGGCGACCTGCTCCAGCCGCGCCAGCCAGGGCTTGCGGGCCGGACGGTAAATCGCGGCAATCGGCCCATACAGCTCGGCCAGCACCTGCGGGCCGAGCTCGAAGCTGCCGCAATGCGGACCAAAAAAAATCACGCCTTTGCCGCGGGCGAAAGCGTCGCTTGCATGGGCCTGGCCCTCGATCCGCACATTGTCCAGGCAGGACGCTGCGGGCGGCCGCATCCACAGCTTGGGCAGCTCGGCCACGAAACGGCCGGCCTCGGCAATGGCCGGCCTGGCCGCCTCAAACGCGATGCCGGCCTGCGCCACATTCGCCCGAAACTGCCTTCTATAGCGGGGACTCACGGCCCAGACCAGCCAGCCCAGCCCAGCCCCCAGCGCATGCAGGACGCGCAACGGCCAACGGGAGAAGAATCGGAACAGGCAGATCATGGAAAATGAGACGGAAACAGGCAGCGGAGGGGGTAATGGCAAAACGATATAATCGCGGCTGTCGCCGAGTTACTGAACAACTTGCAGGGCGACATTAAACCAAACTGCTAAAGCGTTCGCCGAAGCACCCCAGCCGGCAACGCGCCGACTAACTTCATGGAGTGTACGCAATGGCGAACGATTTTCTCTTTACTTCCGAATCCGTCTCCGAAGGCCATCCCGACAAGGTGGCCGACCAGATTTCCGATGCCATCCTCGATGCCATCTTCAAACAGGATTCGCGCAGCCGCGTGGCGGCCGAGACGCTGACCAACACCGGCCTCGTCGTTCTGGCCGGTGAAATCACCACCAACGCGCACGTCGACTACATCCAGGTCGCGCGCGACACCCTCAAGCGCATCGGCTACGACAACACCGAATACGGCATCGACTACAAGGGCTGCGCCGTGCTGGTGGCCTACGACAAGCAGAGCAACGACATCGCCCAGGGTGTGGATCATGCCAGCGACGACCACCTCAACATCGGCGCCGGCGACCAGGGCCTGATGTTCGGCTACGCCTGCGACGAGACGCCCGACCTGATGCCCGCGCCGATTTATTACGCGCACCGCCTGGTCGAGCGCCAGGCCCAGTTGCGCAAGGACGGCCGCCTGCCCTTCCTGCGCCCCGACGCCAAGAGCCAAGTGACGATGCGCTATGTGGACGGCCGCCCGCACAGCATCGACACCGTGGTGCTGTCGACCCAGCACAGCCCCGACCAGAGCGAAACGGCCCACAAAATGAAGGCTTCGTTCATCGAAGCCGTCATTGAAGAAATCATCAAGCCGGTTTGCCCGAAGGAGTGGCTCAAGGACACCAAGTACCTGATCAACCCGACCGGCCGCTTCGTCATCGGCGGCCCGCAGGGCGACTGCGGCCTGACCGGCCGCAAGATCATTGTGGACACTTATGGCGGCGCCTGCCCGCACGGCGGCGGCGCGTTTTCCGGCAAGGATCCTTCGAAGGTCGACCGCTCGGCAGCCTATGCCGCACGTTACGTCGCCAAAAACATCGTGGCCGCCGGCCTGGCGCGCCAGTGCCAGATCCAGGTGGCGTACGCCATCGGCGTCGCGCAGCCGATGAACATCACCGTCTACACCGAAGGCACCGGCGTGATCTCCGACGACAAGCTGTCGGCACTGGTGGCGGAGCATTTCGACCTGCGGCCCAAGGGCATCATCCAGATGCTCGACCTGCTGCGTCCAATCTACGAGAAGACTGCCGCTTACGGCCACTTCGGCCGCGACGAGCCTGAATTCACCTGGGAAAAAACGGACAAGGCAGCGGCGCTGCGCGCTGCAGCAGGCCTGTAAAAGCCTCTGCCTGACGAGTCCCGCCCGGCGCAGGCATCAGGCCTCGCACTGGGCAACCGCTCCAGGCGCCTGACCACAAAAATGCTGCCAACAGGCGGCATTTTTTTCTCCGGCTTCTTCAGGAGCGCAGGACTACAATTTTTGCAACCGGGGTCCTGCACAGGCGCGAACCCGCAAGGTGTCGCATCAGGGCCATGACACCGCTCACCCCTCGCGCCCTGCCGACCGGCCACCAGTCCAATCACGGAGTCATGATGAAGCGCATTAGCAACAAGATGACGGTCAATATCGCGGGGGCGCTGGTGGCGGTGTTCTGCCTGATCGGCATCAACGAGCTGGCGTATGACCGGTCTGTCGCCGCGATGGACGAGCTCTCCACCACCGAACTCGCGCGCAGCAGCCTGCAGCGCCTGCTGCAGGACGTGCTGGATGCGGAGACCGGGCAGCGCGGTTACCTGCTGAGCGACGACCCACGCTATCTCGAGCCCTACAACGCCGCCATTGCGGACATCGGCCACACCCAGGACATCCTGCGTGAACTCTTCGTCGACAAACCCGAACATCTGCCGACATTGGGAACGCTCTCCCGCACGGTGCAGCAAAAACTGACGGAGATGGATTTGTCGCTGCGCATGAAGCGCGAAGGCAAGGAAGACGCCTGGAAGTTCGTACTGACGACCGACGTGGGCAAGGAACAGATGGACACCATCCGCACCAGTGCCTCGCAACTCATCGCATCGAGCCAGAAGCAGCGTGACCAGAGTTATGTGGACATCCGCCAGTCGCTGATCGCCGCGCGTATCGGCATCACCATCGTGGCTGGCATTGGTTTCCTGGCCTTCTGGCTCTATTTGCGACAGAGCGCAGCCCTCAGCCTGGCGGACCAGCGCCAGCAGGTGGCGCTTCAAGCCGAACGCGATTTGCTGGGCGTGCAGGTGCGGGAACGGACCGAACGCCTGGCCGAACTGGCCACCCACCTCCAGCAGGTGCGCGAGGACGAACGGGCACATCTGGCGCGCGAGCTGCACGATGAACTGGGCGCGCTGCTGACGGCTGCCAAACTGGATGTTGCACGCATCAAGGCCCGCCTCGGGGCAGACTCGGCTGACATGCAGCAGCGCATCCAGCATCTGGTCGACACCCTGAACAGCGGCATCGCGCTGAAGCGGCGCATCATCGAGGACCTGCGCCCGTCGTCGCTGTCCAATCTGGGGCTGCTGCCGTCCCTGGAAATCCTCACCCGCGAATTCGAGCGGCGCTCCGGCCTCATCATCGCCAGCAATCTGGAGGCCGTCGTGCTGGACGAGCCGACGCAGCTAACGGTCTACCGCCTGGTGCAGGAGTCGCTGACGAACATCGCCAAATACGCCCAGGCCACGCACGTCAATATTTCACTGCTGAACTACCCGGGGCATGTGGTCGCCAAGGTGCAGGACGATGGCCAGGGCTTTGACACGGAAAGCATCAAAAATTCCAGCCATGGTCTGGCCGGCATGCGGCACCGGGTGGAAGCCTCGGGCGGCCGTCTGGTCATCGACTCGGGGCCGGCCGGCACCACGATTTCAGCGGTGCTGCCCACCGGCAGTACTGGCGGTTTGCCGGACGATCCGAATTTCGCGTGAACGGGCCATCAGCACACATGCAGTGCGGCAAACGCCGGCTTCACGAGAGGTAATTCAGCCCCACTTTGCCAGCCGCAGCCGAGACACCGCTGGCAAATGAGCCCCACGCCATGTCGATGAGCGACAGCGACAGCGGCCAGTTGCGGATGACCGCGAGGTTGGTCAGGTCATAGGTGGCGTACGCAAAAAATCCGAACAGCGCGCCCATGCCGGCAACCTGCAAAACCGTGCTGCCAGCCGCGGACGGAAGCACTGCAAAGATGAGCAAGCCCACCGGAAACAGCAGGTAGAACGCCGCAGCGGCCACCAAGTTGGGCGAATCGGTCAGCAAAGCGCCCATGCCCTGCTGGTAGATGTTGACAGCGATCACCCGCAACCAAAGCATGTCGATGACAAACATCACGAGAAAAATGGCGAGATAAACGCCGGCGTATTTCAACATGGACACTCCTGGTTGGCTGGGCTGGGCTGGGCTGGGGTAATCATGTCACGCTGCCCGGACAGGGCCGAAGACGTGCACAAAATGTCTCGACAAAAGCGCATTGCTGCACGCAGTGTCACAGGCAGGTGATCGCAAAGAACCACTGATCCGAACAGGTACCGCTGCTACTTGTCGTACGGCGCTCCTGACCGCAGGACAGCGCGCCTGCGGCTACCGCACGACTACCCGCGGGTATACGGGCTCTTTTCAATATGGCGGGTTTTGGTGTTGAGCAACTCTTCGGACGGCGCCGCATCGTCCTTGGGCACCGGGATGGTCTTGTTGGTGCCCTCTTCGCCATACCCGGTGTCGGTCGTTGGCTGCGCATTTCCGCTGGCGCGCGCTGCAGCAGGGGTTTCTGGCTTGGCGCCGTCGTGGCTGCGCTTGTTCATGCTCATGTCTCCTGGCCGAAGCCGTTCTTGATGGGTGTGACGTCGCCATGATGGCGAGGCGCCACTCAGGTCACAAAGGTGCTGGAAGCGCCGCTGGCCGCCTGGCAAACATGACGCGCCGGAGGCATGGACGAAGGCAACGGCGATGCATCGCCGGATCGGTTGGCGACCGGAAATGGCCACACATGCCGGCCATCGGGACGGCCAGATTCCGGGGCGGTCTTTCCGGATGCAGTGGCTTCATGGAGTGAGCTGCCCGCTCGAAGGCTGAACTGGTTCATGGGCATCCTGAATTTGTGGAGGGTTGAGACACCGCCGCCTGAAACAGCAGGAACAGGAAGAGCGGCACTGTGCAAACGATTGTGGAAAGACGCCTGACGAGCCGGCGTCGGGTGTTCCTTAAAAGCATGTAGGACAAGCGGGGTGGTACTGCGAACAGTTCGTTGCGAATCGAGAGGGCTGTCCGGCTTGAAAAAATAGCCCCGAGCCCGTATTATTAGCACTCCCCCGGGTCGAGTGCTAACATCCGCACCTGTCCGCAGATTTCAGGCACCAGCCATTCCGGCTGGCACCCTAGATACCAACCATTGTTAAAAACAAGGAGCTCTCATGAAACTTCGTCCTTTGCACGACCGTGTGATCGTCAAACGCGTGGAAAACGAAACCAAAACCGCTTCCGGCATCGTCATTCCTGACAGCGCCGCCGAAAAGCCGGACCAGGGCGAAGTCCTGGCCGTCGGCCCCGGCAAGAAGAATGACAAGGGCGACCTGATCGCCCTGAACGTCAAGGTCGGCGACCGCGTTCTGTTCGGCAAGTACTCGGGCCAGACGGTCAAGGTCGATGGCGACGAGTTGCTGGTCATGAAGGAAGACGACCTGTTCGCAGTCGTCGAGAAGTAATCCACTTCTCACCGCCCCACCCTATTAACTGAATCCGGAGAAATCAAACATGGCAGCAAAAGACGTCATTTTCGGCGGCGAAGCCCGCGCACGCATGGTCGAGGGTGTCAACATCCTGGCCAACGCTGTGAAAGTTACCCTGGGCCCCAAGGGCCGCAACGTGGTTCTGGAACGCTCGTTCGGCGCTCCTACGGTGACCAAGGACGGTGTGTCCGTCGCCAAGGAAATCGAACTGAAGGACAAGCTGCAAAACATGGGCGCGCAGATGGTCAAGGAAGTTGCTTCCAAGACCTCCGACATCGCCGGTGACGGCACCACGACCGCTACCGTTCTGGCCCAGGCCATCATCCGCGAAGGCATGAAGTATGTCGCCGCTGGCATGAACCCGATGGACCTGAAGCGCGGCATCGACAAGGCTGTCACGGCGCTGGTCGAAGAGCTGAAGAAGGCTTCCAAGCCAACGACCACCTCCAAGGAAATCGCCCAGGTCGGCTCCATCTCCGCCAACTCCGACGAAACCATCGGCAAGCTGATTGCTGACGCGATGGACAAGGTCGGCAAGGAAGGCGTGATCACCGTTGAAGACGGCAAGTCCCTGGATTCCGAACTCGACGTCGTCGAAGGCATGCAGTTCGACCGCGGCTACCTCTCGCCTTACTTCATCAACAACCCTGAAAAGCAGTCCGCACTGCTGGACAACCCGTTTGTGCTGCTCTACGACAAGAAGATCAGCAACATCCGTGACCTGCTTCCCGCACTGGAACAAGTCGCGAAGTCGGGCCGTCCGCTGTTGATCATTGCCGAAGAAGTCGAAGGCGAAGCCCTGGCTACTTTGGTCGTGAACACGATCCGCGGCATCCTGAAGGTCGTGGCCGTCAAGGCACCTGGCTTCGGCGACCGCCGCAAGGCCATGCTGGAAGACATCGCCATCCTGACCGGTGGCAAGGTCATCGCCGAAG
>JAURVI010000001.1 GCA_030655515.1 Polaromonas sp.
AACATGAAAGCGCGTCTTCGCACCCATGGCGGCGTTGCAACCCTTGCGAAGGCGGCCAGCCTTCGCTGCGGCTTGCGCCTTGCCCTGGGTACGAATCCATCACTTTCATGATGTTTCGCTACTTCCGGGTTGCAGTACTAGTGTAATCAGCCGGCGTTTGATGGCCTCAGGCGAGCTGCAAAAATTCCATGATCTCCGGCAGATGCGTTTCAAAGTCGCTCAGGGCGTGGTCGCCGCCTTCGAGCAGCCTGATGTGCGCGCCCGGGTAGCGGCCCGTCATTTCGCGCCAGTCCAGCACCTCGTCGCCCTTGGCGATGAGCGCGAAATAGTTTTCCGTCCGCGCCACAGGGCCGCGCTCCAGTGCCCGCAGTTCGTCCACAAACTGCGGCGCAAAGAAAAAGTGCTCCTTCGGGTCGTGCCAGGCGGTCTGCTCACCGATGTGGTTGGCCAGGTCGCGCGCCGGATGTATTGCGGGGTTTAGCAGCACAGCCTTGCAGGCGCAGGTTTCGGCCACATGGGTCGCATAGAAACCGCCGAGCGACGAACCGATCACGGCCATCGAATCGCGGGGCCAACGGGTGATTCCTTCGGCGACTAGCCGCATCGCTGCGTGCGGCGAAGGGGGAAGTTGCGGGCACCACCAGACTACCTCTGGATGGTGGCATTTCACCCAGGCAGCGACTTGCCGGGCTTTGACCGATTGCGGTGAAGAGCGGAAGCCGTGGAGGTAGAGGAGGTGGGTGGTGGGCATCTGGGTATGGTAAGGGCCGGGGTTCCATTTTCGCTAAAAATGTTGCATAAAAAGCGGATGCAGTCCTTGGAATTCAGGGACAGATTGCTATCGAATGGAGAGCGTGCGTCAGGTGTTCCTGCACCGGGCGGGCTGGCAAAAGCGTCAACAAGCCCCCCCGCCCAACTGGCAGATAATCCCTCCCATGTCTGCAGTTTTCGACAAACCCTCTTTTTTTCAGCGCGTCGGCCCGATGGTTCAAGGGTTTGACGGCCCGCTGGCCTTTGCGGTTTTTCTGCTGGCCGGCGCCGGCCTGCTGATCATGTACTCTTCCGGCTATGACCATGGCAGCCGTTTTATCGACCATGGCCGCAACATGCTGATTGCCGGCGCCATCATGTTCGTTGTTGCACAGATTCCGCCGCAGCGCCTGATGGCCTTTGCCGTGCCCATGTATGTGGTGGGTGTGGGCCTGCTGGTGGCGGTCGCCATCTTCGGCGTCACCAAAAAAGGCGCGAAACGCTGGATCAACCTGGGTATCGTCATCCAGCCCAGCGAGATTCTCAAGATCGCGATGCCTTTGATGCTGGCCTGGTGGTTCCAGAAGCGCGAGGGCCAGTTGCGGACGCTGGATTTTCTGGTGGCCGTGATGCTGCTGGTCGTGCCGGTCGGCCTGATCATGAAGCAGCCCGATCTGGGCACCTCGCTGCTGGTGCTGGCGGCCGGTTTGGCGGTGATTTTCTTTGCCGGGTTGAGCTGGAAGCTGATTGCGCCGCCGGTCTTGCTGGGCCTGGCCGGCATTTTTCTGGTGGTCTGGTTCGAGCCGCAATTGTGCGCCGATGGCATGCGCTGGCCGGTGTTGCACGACTACCAGCAGCAGCGCATTTGCACACTGCTCGATCCGACCCGAGACCCGCTGGGCAAGGGGTTTCACATCATCCAGGGCATGATCGCGATCGGCTCCGGCGGCGTTCTGGGCAAGGGCTTCATGCAGGGCACCCAAACCCATCTGGAATTCATTCCCGAGCGGACCACCGACTTCATCTTCGCCGCCTATTCCGAGGAATTCGGGCTGCTCGGCAACCTGGCGCTGATCGCCGCTTTCGTCTTTCTGATCCTGCGCGGGCTGAGCATTGCGCTGGAAGCGCCGACGCTGTTTGCGCGGCTGCTCGCAGGCGCGGTCACGATGATCTTTTTCACCTACGCGTTCGTCAACATGGGCATGGTCAGCGGCATCTTGCCGGTGGTTGGCGTGCCTTTGCCCTTTATCAGCTACGGTGGCACGGCCATGGTCACCCTCGGGCTGGCGGTCGGGATATTGATGTCGATCTCCAGGGCCAAGCGGCTGGTGCAGTCATGAGCCCCTGGCGAGGGGGCCCGCAGGGCGGGGATCGACAAGGCGAATGACTGCGGAGACGCCGACGCCCTTGTGCTCGCATGCCAGCAAAGCAGGTGAGGCGTTGTCATAAACCTTGCCGTGAGGCACCCGGGGCAGACTGCCTACAATGGCCGCATGACCGCACTCAAATTTTCATCGGCCTCTGTCCGCAATTCAGCCCCAAGCGCCTCACCCGCAGCCCGCCCGAACGTCGAGTCCACCTCGGGACGGCTGGCCATTGCGCAAAAGCTGTTGCTCGCGCCTTTCGGGCTGACCGAGGCGCATTTGAGCCGGGCCTTGGGTGAAATCACCTCGCATGGCGTCGATGATGCCGACCTGTATTTCCAGTACACCCGCAGCGAAGGCTGGAGCCTGGAAGAAGGCATCGTCAAAACCGGCTCCTTCAGCATCGACCAGGGCGTGGGCGTGCGCGCTGTCAGCGGCGAAAAAACCGCGTTTGCCTATTCTGACGATATTTCCGAGGCCTCGCTGCTCGATGCGGCGTACACCGTGCGCACCATCTCGGCTGCCACACGGGCCGGCCGCGCCAAGGTGGGTGCCCGGAAAATAGCGCCCGGCCGCTTGCTTTACAACGATCTGGACCCGATCACCACCCTGGACAGCACGGCCAAGGTCAAGCTGCTCGAAAAAGTGGAAAAGCTGGCCAAGGCCAAAGACCCGCGCATTGTGCAGGTGATGGCCGGGCTGGCCAGCGAATACGACGTGGTGATGGTGGCGCGTGCCGACGGCACGCTGGCCGCCGATGTGCGGCCGCTGGTGCGCCTGAGCGTGACGGTGATTGCCGAGCAAAAAGTGGCCGGCGTGAGCCGCCGCGAGATGGGCTCGGGTGGTGGCGGCGGCCGGTTTGGTCTGGCCTATTTTGACGAGGCCCAAATTGCGCAGTACGTCAGCGATGCGGTCGGCGCGGCACTGACCAACCTGGACGCGCGCCCCGCCCCGGCCGGCGAAATGACCGTGGTGCTCGGCCCTGGCTGGCCCGGCATTTTGCTGCATGAAGCGATAGGTCACGGACTGGAGGGCGACTTCAACCGCAAGGGGTCGAGTGCGTTTTCAGGCCGTATCGGCCAGCGCGTGGCGGCCAGAGGCGTCACCGTGCTGGACGACGGCACCCTTGCCGACCGCCGTGGCTCGCTCAATGTCGATGACGAAGGAAACGCCAGCCAGCGCAACGTGCTGATTGAAGACGGCATCTTGAAGGGCTACATCCAGGACTCGCTCAATGCGCGCCTGAGCGGCGTCAAGCCCACCGGCAACGGCCGCCGCGAAAGTTATGCCCATGTACCGATGCCGCGCATGACCAACACCTACATGCTGGGCGGCGATAAAGCGCCGGAAGAAATCGTCGCCAGCATCAAAAAAGGCCTGTATGCCACCAACTTCGGCGGCGGCCAGGTCGACATCACCTCGGGCAAGTTCGTGTTTTCCGCCAGCGAGGCGTTCTGGGTGGAAAACGGCAAGATTTTGTACCCCGTCAAGGGCGCGACGATTGTCGGCAACGGCCCGGATGCGCTGACCCGCGTCACCATGATCGCCAACGACATGCAGCTCGACAGCGGTGTCGGCACCTGCGGCAAGGAAGGCCAGAGCGTGCCGGTGGGCGTGGGTCAGCCGACCTTGCGCATCGATGGCCTGACCGTTGGCGGCACGGCTTGAAGCAACGGTGATGAAGTTGCTTTCCGCAGTTTGTGCTACATTTCAGTCCATGTCAGCCGTGAAATTTTATTTTGCTTACTTTTGGTTCTCAAGCGCCTGTGGCGGTAGAGAGATCTTCGCGTAAGCTGAAAACACGCAACAGAATCTTAAAAACCGCCGGTCGCCCGGCGGTTTTTTTTTTTTATATACCCTTGACGTGATGGTTGAATTGCTCAAAGTTTTTAAAAAAGGAAGGAAGCCCACGATGAACGCCAAAGCCACCCAAGTCAGCGATGCCTGGTATGCGAGCCCCGTCGATAAAACAAGCCAGACCGACGACGAACGCATCAAGGACATCACCGTGTTGCCCCCTCCCGAGCATTTAATCCGCTTCTTTCCGATCGGCGGCACTGCGGTTGAATCGCTGATCACGCAAACGCGCAAAAACATCCACAACATCATCGCGGGCAAAGATGATCGCCTGCTGGTGGTGATTGGGCCGTGCTCCATCCACGACCCCGCTGCGGCGCTGGAGTATGCGCGCCGCCTGGCGGAGCAGCGCAAAAAATACGCCGGTACGCTGGAGATCGTGATGCGGGTCTATTTCGAGAAGCCGCGCACCACGGTGGGCTGGAAAGGGCTGATCAACGATCCCTACCTCGACGAGAGCTTTCGCATCGACGAGGGTCTGCGCATCGCCCGCCAGTTGCTGATCGAGATCAACCGCCTGGGCCTGCCCGCCGGCAGCGAGTTTCTCGACGTGATTTCGCCGCAATACATCGGCGACCTGATCTCCTGGGGCGCCATTGGCGCCCGCACCACCGAAAGCCAGGTTCACCGTGAGCTGGCGTCCGGCCTGTCGGCGCCGATTGGCTTCAAAAACGGCACCGACGGCAACATCCGCATTGCCACCGACGCGATTCAGGCGGCGGCACGCGGCCACCACTTCATGTCGGTGCATAAAAACGGCCAGGTGGCCGTGGTGCAAACCAAAGGCAACAAGGACTGCCATGTGATCCTGCGCGGCGGCAAGACGCCCAACTACGATGCGGCCAGTGTCGGCGCGGCCTGCAAGGAACTGGAGGCATCCAAACTGCCGGCCACGCTGATGGTCGATTGCAGCCACGCCAACAGCGCCAAGCAGCACGAAAAACAGCGCGATGTGGCGCGTGACATTGCGGCGCAAGTCGCCGGCGGTTCGCGCCAGGTGTTCGGCCTGATGGTCGAAAGCTATTTAAAACCGGGCGCGCAGAAGTTCACGCCCGGCAAGGACGACGCCAAAGCGCTGGAATATGGCAAGAGCATCACCGACGCCTGCCTGAGCTGGGACGATTCGCTGGACGTGCTGGCGGTGCTGCACGAAGCGGTCAAGGCCAGGCGCGGCCGCTAAGCCCAATACTGTTCGCTTAACCGTTCGGGCTGAGCTTGTCGAAGCCTGTTTGCACTGTGACGACCCTTCGACAGGCTCAGGGCGAACGGGGTTGTAGCGCTTCAATGAACAGCATTGCCGCTAAGCCGCATCCCCTATTCATTGGGCCTCGTTCGGATATAAAATACCCTGTCAGTTGCCTGCGTGTTGCGCATGGCTGTTGTGAGCGGCAAAAAAAAAGGATCAATCGGTCCATGAAAGCACCATGTCTTTTGAGCAACCCATTTTCTGGTTGGGCATGGCCGGGTTTACCCCGGAGCAAAACAAGCGCCTGAGCTTGCTGCTGGACCGGCTACCCAAGGGTTGGCCGATCTGGCGCAGCGGCGCATTCGCGGAGGCGGATGCCTGGCTGGTCAGCGGCGAAAAGAGCCGGCTGCTCGGTGCCGATACCCTGAAGGTCCTCGCCGGCCTGCCGACAGAGCGGACGGTGCAGATCAACCTGGCGGAGGTTGACCGCCCCATCGCCTTTTCCTTGCCGCTGGCCTCCGGCGATATCGATCCGATGTACAGTTTTGACCTGAGTTCGGACGGCAGCCTGCATACCGTGTTGCGGCAGTTCCAGGTCTGGCTGCGGCATTTGTGCGTCCAGTTTGTGCTTGGCGGGCAACTGATAGCGCGTCAAAGCCAACTGCTGCCCGGTATCTACCATGTCCACCACAAGGGCACGCTGCTGGCGGTGATGGACTTTCACGCGTGGCGTATCGGTATTTCGCCCAAGGCCGAACCGGTCGATTTCGAGCTGGCCCGCTGGGACAGGCGTCCGCGCGAGGCGCGTGACATTCCTGGGCATTTTCTGCACAGCAGCTTGGCGCAACTGCGCTGGGTTTACACCCAGCGCACCATTCGCGACATGTTGCCGCCACGTTATCGCAGCCAGACGGTTTATTTTCGCCATGCGCCCGGTGTGCCGGTGCGCTGGCTCAAGGATTCGCAGTTGCTTTTGTTGCGCGAGCTGTCGCGCAAGCCTGGCAACATCGACGCCTTGCGGCGGCGGACCGGGCTGACGCCGGCCCACTTGGCGCGGGATCTGGCCAGCCTGTATTTCGCCGGTTCCGTCACGACCAGGCCGGAAAAGGCCAGTGCCGCTGGTTTTACCGGCCACGAAAAAGGCTTGTCCGGGGACGCACAGCCCAGCCTGTCCGGGGCCTCGTCCCTGGACCCCGAGGCGGGGCCTGAGCCGTGGCCTTATTCTCCGTTGGCGGGCGATTTGACGGCGCCGGTGCGGCTCGGGCCTGAATAAACTCTGGACTGGCGGGTGCCGGTGATCCGCCAGTCCAGATGCCGAGGTCGCCTGGATCCAGGCCTTTGCCCGTGCCGCCAGCGCGGCGCTGGCCAAACCCGTGGTGCAGATCGACGTGCCGGCCATGCGCATCAGCCATCGGCTAGGGCTACGCTGAATAAGTCCGTTCGCGTTGAGCCTGTCGAAACGCTGCCCTTGCAAATCAACAACTTGCGAAGGACTTCGACAGGCTCAGTCCGAACGGGGAGACTTATTCAGCATTGCTCTAATTGTAGTTTCTCACGACGTTGTTTCGATCAAAGCCGAGACGAGAAGCTGGAGGACACCGGCAAGGCGCCGAAGCAGGTCATTGTCGATCTGGGCTATCGCGGGGTGGACAAAGACAACCCCGATGTCGAGATCATCCATCGAGGCAAGTACAAGTCGCTGACGAAGCAACAGCGCCGCTGGCTCAAGCGGCGGCAGGCGGTGGAACCGGTGATTGGGCATTTGAAGTCGGATAACCGCATGGACCGGTGCTGGCTACCGGGACAACTTGGCGACGCGCTGCATGCGGTGCTCTGTGCCGCGGGCTACAACCTGCGCTGGTTGCTGAGAGCGATGGTCCGTCTGGGCCTGAAGGCGCTTTTATTGCGCTCGCTATTTCTGGCGCTGTTGGCTGCGTTCCTGCGTGCGAATCCTCTCCAACAAGCTCATCCGGCGACGGGGCGCTCGCTTGGGGTTGCTGGCGGCGGCGTTATGTGAATTTTGCGGGGGGCGACTAGATAGCGAAACCCGCAGGTTTCTACCCCACACTCCCCGCCCGTCAGGCCTTGAGTGCCTCCAGCAGCCGGGCGTGAATGCCGCCAAAGCCGCCGTTGCTCATGCACAGCAGATGGTCGCCAGGGCGGGCCGCGGCCCTGACCTGGGCCAGCAACTGGTCGAGGTTGTCCGCCACCTGCGCCCGTTCGCCCATGGGCGCCAGCGCGGCTCTGGCGTCCCAGTCCAGCCCGCCGGCATGACAAAACGTCAGGTCGGCCTGTTCCAGGCTCCAGGGCAGTTGCGCCGTCATCGTGCCCAGCTTCATGGTGTTGCTGCGCGGCTCGAAGATCGCCAGGATGCGCTGGCCGCCGCTTTGACCGGTCAACTGCCGGCGCAGGCCGTCGATGGTGGTGTGGATGGCGGTGGGGTGGTGCGCAAAGTCGTCGTAAACGGTGATGTTGCCGCCATCGCGCGCCACCACGCCGCGCACTTCCATGCGGCGCCTGACGTTTTCGAAGCTGCCCAGGGCCTCGGCCGCCGCCTGCGGCGCCACGCCCACATGCTCGGCCGCGGCGATGGCGGCCAGCGCATTGAGCTGGTTGTGCATACCGCTGATGTCCCATTCCACGCGGGCGACTTTCCGGCCGTCCCTGAGAATGTCGAAAGCGGCGGGTTCGCCCGCGGCTGAATAACCTGCAACTGAGGAGCCGCCGAAAAGTACACGCTCACTCCAGCAGCCCTGGGCCAGCACGCGGGCCAGGCTGTCTTCGCGGGCGTTGACAACCAGGCGGCCGGAGCCGGGCACGGTGCGCACCAGGTGGTGGAACTGCCGCTCGATCACGGCGAGGTTGTCAAAGATGTCGGCGTGGTCGAACTCGAGGTTGTTCAGGATGGCGGTGCGCGGCCGGTAGTGGACAAATTTGCTGCGCTTGTCAAAAAACGCGGTGTCGTATTCGTCGGCCTCGATCACAAAGGTGTTGCCAGCGCCCAGACGCGCCGATACGCCAAAGTTGAGCGGCACGCCGCCGACCAGAAAGCCCGGCTGCAGGCCGGCGCACTCCAGAACCCAGGCCAGCATGGCCGTTGTGGTGGTTTTTCCGTGCGTGCCCGCCACAGCCAGCACATGGCGCGGCCCGGTCGCATGATGGGTGGGATGATGCAGCACATGGCCCGACAGCCATTGCGGCCCGCTGGTGTAGGGCAGGCCGGCATCGAGGATGGCCTCCATCAGTGGGTACTTCGGTTTTCCGTCGGCGCCGTGCGCACGAGATACGACATTGCCGACCACAAACACATCAGGCCGGTAAGCCAGTTGGTCGGCGCTATAGCCTTCGATCAGTTCAATTCCCAGCGCCCGCAACTGGTCGCTCATCGGCGGATAGACGCCGGTGTCGCAACCGGTCACCTGGTGCCCCGCCTCGCGTGCCAGCGCCGCCAGGCCGCCCATGAAGGTGCCGCAAATCCCCAGAATGTGTATATGCATGCAGCTATTTTAGGAGCCTGCCCGGCAGTTAACTGCAACTTTATTCGCGGCGGGCAGGTCATCCCATGCAGAATCAGGGGGCCACCCCTTGCCGAAAAAACGCCTTGAAACTGAACACCCTGAAACTGGAAATTGCTGCTGCCGCCGCCGCACTGGTCGTCGAAGAAGGGCTGGAGTACGGTCCGGCCAAACGTCGCGCCGTCAAGCAGATGGGCCTGCCCAGCCGCAGCGAGCTGCCCGGCAATGACGAGGTGGAAGACGCGGTGCATGAGTACATTGCCCTGTTTTGCGCCGACACCCAGCCGGCCGAGTTGGCCGCCCTGCGCGCGCTGGCCCTGACCTGGATGGAACGCATGGCGCAGTTTCGTCCCTACCTGGGCGGCGCGGTCTGGCACGGCACGGCCACGCGGCTATCGGACATTTACATCCAGCTTTTTTGCGACGACCCGAAATCCGCCGAGATCGCCCTGATAGACCACGGGGTTGATTACGAGCCACGCACGGTGACCGGTTTTACCGGCGACAGCGTCGAAGCCCTGAGTCTGCGCAGCAACTGCAAGGCACTGAAGGAGACGGTGGGCGTGCATCTGATGGTGTACGACCATGACCACTTGCGCGGCGCCCTGCGACCCGATGCGAAAGGCCGTCAACCGCGCGGGGACCTGGCAGCCGTGCGAAAATTATCGCTTGTCGACCCGGAGTCTTGAGAAGTGAATCGCAGAAATATGCTTTATGGGGGCGTTGCCGCCGCGGCCGGTTTGGTCGGCGCCGGGGTGGCCTGGTGGAAATTTCAGCCTCATGAGGTTGCCACCACGGGGCCTGCCGGCACGCCAGACTCGTTCTGGGGCCTGAGTTTTGACACGCCGCAAGGTCAACTGCTGGTCATGAAGGACTTTGTTGGCAAGCCCTTGCTGGTCAATTTCTGGGCCACCTGGTGCCCCCCTTGTGTGGAAGAACTTCCTTTATTGGACCGTTTTTACCAGGAAAACAAGTCTAAAAACTGGCAAGTTCTGGGTTTGGCGGTGGATCAGTCCAGCGCCGTGCATGCCTGGCTGCAGCGCAAGCCGCTGAGTTTTCCGGTCGCCATGGCCGGTTTGAGCGGAATCGAACTCAGCAAGTCGCTGGGCAATCTGGCCGGTGTCTTGCCTTTTTCCGTGGTGTTTGATGCTTCCGGCCGGCTGCTGCACCGCAAAAGCGGCAAGGTCTCTCCGGAAGATCTGGCGCAGTGGGTGCGACTGGCTTAGGTGCAATGCTGTTCATTGAAGCGCTACAACCCCGTTCGCCCTGAGCCTGTCGAAGGGTCGTCACAGTGCAAACAGGCTTCGACAAGCTCAGCCCGAACGGTTAAGCGAACAGTATTGGGCTTAGGTGTCTTCAGTTGCGGAAAGCGGCCCAATCTGCGTTAAAGTTCAGCCTTGTCCGGCCTTGTTGACCCCGGCAGCGTACCAATGACAACCAGGTGCCAGGTGCTTCGCGTCCACCGGTCCGGTTTTCATCACGGTTTTTTGTTTTTCCTGCCTGAACAAAGCCGGGATGGCGGGTTCAGGCGTGACAGGCTTTCGCGATGGGGTAGACTTTGCCCTTTCCGGTTTATATCGACTACCTGAATTTAATGAAATTAACTGATTTTTAAACGCTGAAGGGCTTAAAAAGCCGGACTTAAGCACAAATCGATGCAAGCTATCACAACTTTATGGCTTGCCGATACCCGCCAGAACTGGCTGCCCTGGGTACTCACCATCGTGGAGCAAATATGGATTTAAGAAAACTCAAGACATTGATCGACCTCGTTTCTGAGTCCAATGTGTCTGAACTGGAAATTACCGAGGCCGAAGGCAAGGTGCGTATTGTCAAGTCTGGCCCTGCGCCGATGGCCATGCCGCCTGCGATGGCCATGGTCGCCGCGCCGGCGGCCGTGCCGCTTGCCGGTGCGCCGGCCGCGCCAACTGAGGCGACCGCGCCGGCAGGCCATGCGGTCAAGTCGCCGATGGTGGGGACCTTTTACCGTTCGCCCAGTCCCGGCGCCAAGTCTTTTGTGGAGGTGGGCAGCCAGGTCAAGGAAGGCGAGACCCTGTGCATCATCGAGGCGATGAAAATCCTCAATGAAATCGAAGCGGACAAATCGGGCACGGTCACCCGGATACTGTGCGAAAACGGCCAGGCGGTGGAATACGGACAGCCGCTTTTCATGATCGAGTGATCGCCGCATGTTCAAAAAGATACTGATCGCCAACCGCGGCGAAATCGCGCTTCGCATCCAGCGCGCCTGCCGGGAGCTCGGCGTCCAGGCCGTGATGGTTTATTCGGAGGCGGACCGCGAGGCCAAATACATCAAGCTGGCTGACGAGTCGGTCTGCATCGGCCCGGCCCCATCGGCGTTGAGCTATCTCAATATGCCGGCCATTATTTCGGCCGCCGAAGTGACGGACGCCGAGGCGATTCACCCAGGCTACGGTTTCCTGAGCGAAAACGCCGATTTTGCCGAGCGGGTTGAAAAAAGCGGTTTCAAATTCATAGGCCCCACGCCCGAATCCATCCGCATCATGGGCGACAAGGTCTCGGCCAAGCAGACCATGATCAAGGCGGGCGTGCCCTGTGTGCCCGGCTCCGAAGGTGTTTTGCCGGACGACCCGGCAGTCATCAAGCGCACGGCCAAACAGGTCGGCTACCCGGTCATCATCAAGGCCGCCGGCGGCGGCGGCGGGCGCGGCATGCGGGTGGTTCACACCGAGGCGGCGCTGCTTCACGCGGTGCAGACCACCAAGGCCGAAGCCGCCGCTGCCTTTGGCAACCCCGAGGTCTACATGGAAAAATTCCTGCAGAACCCGCGCCATATTGAAATACAAGTCCTGGCCGACCAGTACAAAAATGCCGTTTGGCTGGGCGAGCGGGACTGCTCGATGCAGCGCCGCCATCAGAAGGTCATTGAAGAAGCGCCGGCCCCCGGCATCCCGCGCAAACTGATTGAAAAAATTGGTGAGCGCTGCGTGGCGGCGGTCAAAAAGATTGGCTACCGCGGCGCCGGAACGTTTGAGTTCCTGTATGAAAACGGCGAGTTCTACTTTATCGAGATGAATACCCGGATTCAGGTCGAGCATCCGGTGACCGAGTGGGTCACCGGCGTGGACATCGTCAGGGCGCAGATCGAAGTCGCAGCCGGCGGAAAACTGCCTTTCACCCAGCGCCAGATTGAAATCAAGGGCCACTCGATCGAGTGCCGCATCAACGCGGAAGACCCCTACAAGTTCGTTCCGTCGCCGGGGCGCATCACCACCTGGCACACACCGGGCGGGCCGGGCGTGCGGGTGGACTCGCATATTTACGCCAACTACTTCGTGCCGCCGAATTACGATTCGATGATAGGCAAGATCATTGTTCACGGCGACACGCGCGAGCAGGCGCTGGCCCGCATGCGCACCGCGCTGGCCGAAACCGTGGTCGAGGGCATCCATACCAACATTGCGCTGCATCGCGAACTGATGGTGGATGCCAAGTTCATGGACGGCGGAACCAACATTCATTACCTCGAAGAGTGGCTGTCCAAGCGTGACCGCTGAACATATGGCCCCCACGGTCGCTCACTGCGTGTGCTTCCTGCCCCCCGAGGGGGCCGCTGCGCCTGCGGACCGGCGGAGCCGGATCCGCGGCCCTGGCTTGAACTGGCTGCTTGCCGATAAATGATGTTTGAATTGATCTTGTTGGCCCCTGTCGCTCAGGTGGAAACATTGAGCGAGGCGCTGGATGCGCTGGACGCGCTCAGTGTGTCGGTCGAAGATGCCGATGCGCATACCCCGGCCGAGCAGGCGCTGTTTGGCGAGCCCGGCATGCCGCCGCCGAAAGCGGGGTGGGAGCGCTCGCGCGTGGTGTCGCTGTTTGACAGTGACGCCGCGGCGCGTGATGCCGCCACGGTGCTGAGCGCGCAGGATTTTTTTGCCGGTTGCCAGGTCGTCGTCATCCAGGCGGTGCCCGAGCAGGACTGGGTGCGGCTGACGCAGTCGCAATTCACGCCAGTGGAGATCACGCCCGAGTTCTGGATCGTGCCGACCTGGCATGAGCCGCCCGCGCAGGCGCGGCAGGTGATCCGGCTGGACCCGGGCCTGGCATTCGGAACGGGAACCCACCCCACAACACGCATGTGCCTTCGCTGGATCGCAGCTAATGGAGCCCCCACGCTTTTCACTTCGTGTAATGCGCTGCCCCCCGAGGGGGCTAATTTTCCTAGGGGCGGCCCGTCGGAAAATTCTGCCCCCACGCCTGTCGCTTCCGCCGCAAAAAAATCGCTGGACCGCGTGCTGGACTACGGATGTGGTTCCGGCATTCTTGCCATTGCTGCGGCCAAGTTTGGCGCCTCAAGCATTGATGCGCTTGATATTGACGAGGCGGCGGTCCAAGCGGCTTTGGCCAATGCCCAGGCCAACCATGTCGGTCTGAACGCGGGCCTGCCCGACAAGGCGGATGGCCTGTACCAGACCGTGCTGGCCAATATTCTGGCGACGCCGCTTAAAGTGCTGGCGCCTTTGCTGTGCGCGCGGGTGACGCCGGGCGGCTCGCTGGTGCTGGCCGGTATTCTGGAGCGTCAGACTGACGAACTGAAAGCCGCCTACGCGCCTTACTGCCAACTGCAGGTGTCTGATCAGGAAGACGGCTGGATACTGATGACCGCGCGGCTCTGACCGGGGCGGTGCGTCGTCCCGCCCCCGTACAATACAGCGTTAAATGAGCCTGATTACGCGCTGTCCTGCCTGCGGCACGATGTTCAAAGTCGTGGCCGATCAACTCAAGATTTCGCAAGGCTGGGTGCGTTGCGGGCATTGCGCCGAGGTGTTTGACGCAGCGACTCACCTGCAGCCGCGCGCTTTCCAGGGTGCTGCCGACGCCATCGGCGGTGCCGATATGCCATGGCCGACGGACACTCTGGACACGGCTTTAGTTGCCCAGCCGGACGTTTTTTCCGCGGTTCCGCAAGCGCCCGCTCCCGGCGCAGCGCCAACGCAAGGGGAGGGGCCGACGGCGCCAGTTTCCCGGCCTGAAGTCCAGGTGTCCTTGCCGCCCGATCTGGCAGTTGACGTATTTGCGTCATCGGTGAGCCCGGAGCCGCTGGTTTTCTCCGTTCCAGCGCAGCAAGCACCGCAGCGGGACAGCTTCTTTGGCGAATCGGAAGGGCCTGAGCACGAGAGCGTTCACGACGTGTCTTTTGTGCGGGATGCCAGGCGCCATGCTTTTTGGCGCCGGTCGGCCGTGCGCTGGTCGCTGGGCCTGGCGGCGCTTGTTTTGTTGACCGTCTTGCTGCTGCAGGCCACTTTGTTTCAGAGAAATACGCTGGCCGCTTGGCAGCCCTGGCTCAGCCCGGGCATGCAAACGCTGTGCAAGCAGCTTCACTGCGAGATCAACCCGCCGCAACTGATCGAATCGGTCGTGATCGACAGTTCGTCCTTCAACAAAATCGGTACGGACACCTACCGGCTCAAGGTCATGATCAAAAATGCCGGTGCGATTGCGCTGGCCATGCCCTCGCTGGAGCTGACGCTGACCGACACCCAGGACCAGGCGCTGCTGCGGCGTGTGCTGGCGCCAGGCGAGCTGGGGGCCACGTCCGATACGCTGGCTGCGGGCGCCGAGTTTTCCGGCGTGGTCGCCATCGAGATTTCAAACCCGGGTCCCGGCGCTGCTGCGGCGTCTGCGCCGCAGCCTTCCGGCCCCTTGCGCATTGCCGGTTACCGGGTTCTTGCTTTTTACCCTTGATTGAATCGAGTCATCCATGCCTGCTGTAATTTGTGGTTCCCTGGCCTTTGACACCATCATGACCTTTGAGGGCCGCTTTGCCGAGCAAATCCTGCCGGATCAGCTTCACATCCTCAATGTGTCCTTTCTGGTGCCGGCCTTGCGCCGGGAGTTTGGCGGCTGCGCCGGCAACATTGCCTACGGCCTGCGGCAGTTGGGCGGCACGCCATTGCCGATGGCAACCGTCGGCAGCGATGGGGCCGATTATGTGGCGCGCATGAACACGCTGGGCATCAGCACCGAATTCATCCGCGAAGTGGGCGATACCTACACGGCCCAGGCCATGATCATGACGGATCGCGACAACAACCAGATCACGGCTTTTCATCCGGGGGCCATGGAACAGGCTCACACGACGACCGTCCAGGCACGCGCTGATATCAACATAGGCATCATTTCGCCGGACGGCCGCGATGCGATGCGCCAGCATGCCGAGCAATTCAAGGCGGGCGGCATTCCCTTTGTGTTTGATCCGGGCCAGGGCTTGCCGATGTTTGACGGCAAGGATCTGGCGCATTTTGTCGAGTTGGCGACCTGGGTCACGGTCAACGACTACGAGGCCAAATTGCTCTGCGACCGCACCGGCCTGTCCTGTGCCGATATCTCGCGGCGGGTGCAGGGCCTGGTTGTGACGCTGGGCGCGCAAGGCTGTGAAGTCTGGGTGGCGGGCGAAAAGACGCTGGTGCCGCCGGTGGCCGCCAAGGCCGTGGTGGACCCCACCGGTTGCGGAGATGCCTTTCGGGGCGCTTTGTTGTTCGGCCTGGAAAAAGGCTGGCCGCTGGTCCGCTGCGCCGAGTTGGGCAACCGCGTGGGTGCCCACAAGATCGCCTACCGGGGTGGTCAGAACTATACGCTGAGCGCTGCTGAAACCGGCCTGTAGCCGCGCCCATCAAGAAAAACAGGCCAACTGCCATATGGTGATCGGGTTGCCGGCGAGAGACGGGTTGCGCGGGTGCAGGCGCAAAGCATGGTTTCTGTGAGTCGCGCTTGAAAACAAAAAAGCCCGGCATCTTGCGATGTCGGGCTTCAAGCAGAAGTACCTTGCTGCTTACGGCCTGCTGGCTGTAGGAAACGGCCAGGCAGCCTGCGGGTTCAGAGTTGTCTGAGCCGCGGGGGCAGCCGGTGCAGCGGGTGCTTTGGCAGCGGGTTTCTTCGCTGCTTTCTTCGCAGCGGGCTTTTTCGCTGCTTTCTTGGCGGCAGGCTTTTTGGCAGCGGGTTTCTTCGCAGCAGCTTTCTTCGCTACTTTTTTCTTCGCTACTTTTTTGGCCGCGGGCTTTTTAGCCGCTGTTTTTTTCGCAGCCGGTCTTTTAGCCGCTACTTTTTTAGCCGGGGCTTTTTTCGCTGGCGATTTTTTCGCAGGAGCTTTTTTAGCTGCTACTTTTTTCGCTGGCGATTTTTTGGCCGGGGCTTTTTTAGCCGCTACTTTTTTAGCAGGGGCTCTCTTTGGAGCGGCTTTTTTAGCCGCAGGTTTTTTCGCAGTTGCCATAGTTTTCTCCTTGATTACATTGCAAAGAGCACTTCACGGTTGGAGTACGCGAAGCGATTCACGGCGTTGGGCCAACGGATAACCGGGCCCAGCGCCGCGAACACGGGAGCAAAGCCCAATGCGCACTTCTGAGGTGGCGTCACTGGTCATTGCAATTCTAGAAATCATTGTCTTGTCTGCTGCTTATCAATCCCAGGAAAGAGCGCCACCCGACTGGTACTCGATCACGCGGGTTTCAAAAAAGTTGCGTTCCTTTTTCAGGTCAATCATCTCGCTCATCCAGGGGAAGGGATTTTCTTCGTTCGGAAACAGCGTCTCCAGGCCGATCTGCGTCGCCCGGCGGTTGGCGATGTAGCGCAGATAACCCTTGAACATGGAGGCGTTGAGGCCCAGCACGCCGCGCGGCATGGTGTCCTCGGCGTAGCGGTATTCCAGCTCGACCGCTTTCATGAACAGGGCCTTGATCTCGGCCTTGAACTCGGCGGTCCACAGCAGCGGGTTTTCGAGCTTGAGCTGGTTGATCAGGTCGATGCCGAAGTTGCAGTGCATCGATTCGTCGCGCAGGATGTACTGGTACTGCTCGGCCGCGCCGGTCATCTTGTTCTGCCGGCCCAGCGCGAGAATCTGCGTGAAGCCGACGTAGAAGAACAGGCCCTCCATCAGGCAGGCAAAAACGATCAGGGATTTCAGCAGCGTTTGGTCGGCTTCCTGGGTGCCGGTCTTGAAGTTCGGGTCCGAGATCGCATCAATGAAGGGAATCAGGAACTGGTCCTTGTCCCTGATCGATTGCACTTCATTGTAGGCATTGAAGATTTCGCCTTCGTCCAGGCCCAGCGACTCGGTGATGTACTGGTAGGCATGGGTGTGAATGGCTTCTTCGAACGCCTGGCGCAACAGGAATTGGCGGCACTCGGGCGCCGTGATGTGGCGGTAAGTGCCCAGCACGATGTTGTTGGCGGCCAGCGAGTCGGCGGTGACAAAGAAACCCAGGTTGCGCTTGACCAGACGGCGCTCGTCTTCACTCAAGCCGTTCGGGTCTTTCCAGAGCGCGATGTCGCGCGTCATGTTCACTTCCTGGGGCATCCAGTGGTTGGCGCAACTGGCCAGGTATTTTTCCCAGGCCCATTTGTATTTGAACGGAACCAACTGGTTCACGTCGGTCTGGCCGTTGATGATGCGTTTGTCTGCAGCGTTGACGCGGCGCGCAGGTGCTGCTGCAGCGGCGGCTTGTGGCGGGGTCGCTGTGTTGTCGATCGAAGCGGGGGAGGGAGAGATGTGCTCACCAGACGATGAGGACAGTGGTGCTTGCGAGCCCGACGCACCGGATGGCAGTGGGCTGTTCGCTGGCTTCGATGAGGGCGTGATGTGATCGTCCCAGGTCAACATAGAGGTTTCCAATGTTCGGATTATGAAAGTGTGTGCATGAAATGCAAAGTGATCAGGCGATATGCACACACTTTGTGTTGCGGTGTTGCATCGAATTGCATTCGATGAACACCACAACACGTGTGCGCATGTCGACTCACATCACTGACACGCTTCGCAACCCTGGTCGTCGATGGCCGTGAACTTCACGTCCGTTGCAGGTCCCGCATCGATCGATGCAGCCGCCGCAACCGGCTCTGCGTTGGCCGACACGGCGTTGAGTTGACCGGTGCGGCCGGTCGATTTTTCGGCCTGCGTTGCCGACGTTGTGCGGAGGTAGTAGGTGGTCTTCAGACCACGCAGCCACGCGAGCTTGTAGGTGTCGTCGAGCTTCTTGCCCGATGCGCCGGCCATGTAGATGTTCAGCGACTGCGCCTGGTCGATCCACTTCTGGCGGCGCGCGGCGGCTTCCACCAGCCACGTCGTCTCGACTTCGAACGCGGTGGCGTAGAGCGCCTTCACGTCCTGCGGCACGCGGTCGATGGGACGCAGCGAACCGTCGAAGTGCTTCAGGTCCATGACCATCACGTCGTCCCACAGGCCCAGGCGCTTCAGGTCGCGCACCAGGTAGTGGTTGATCACCGTGAACTCGCCCGACAGGTTCGACTTGACCGACAGGTTGCCGAAGCAGGGTTCGATGGACGCGTCCACGCCGATGATGTTCGAGATGGTCGCGGTCGGTGCGATGGCCACGCAGTTCGAATTGCGCATGCCGTCGGCCTTGATCTTGGCGCGCAGCGCGTCCCAGTCGAGGGTGGCCGAGCGGTCGACTTCGACGTAGCCGCCGCGTGCCTTTTCCAGCAGGTCGAGCGAGTCGATCGGCAGGATGCCCTTGTCCCACAGCGAGCCCTTGTAGCTCGAGTACTTGCCGCGTTCGCGCGCCAGGTCGGTCGACGCCCAGTAGGCGTGGTAGCAGATGGCTTCCATCGACTCGTCGGCGAACTGCACGGCTTCCTGCGAGGCGTAGGGAATGCGCAGTTCGTACAGCGCGTCCTGGAAGCCCATCAGGCCCAGGCCGACCGGGCGGTGGCGCAGGTTGGAGTCGCGCGCCTTCTTCACGGCGTAGTAGTTGATGTCGATCACGTTGTCGAGCATGCGCATCGCGGTCGAGATCGTCCGCTTGAGCTTTTCCTGGTCGACCTTGCCGTCCTTCAGATGCTGCAGCAGGTTCACCGAGCCGAGGTTGCACACGGCGGTTTCGGTGTCGCTGGTGTTCAGCGTGATCTCGGTGCACAGGTTCGACGAGTGAACCACGCCGGCGTGCTGTTGCGGCGAGCGCACGTTGCAGGCGTCCTTGAACGTGATCCAGGGATGGCCGGTCTCGAACAGCATCGTGAGCATCTTGCGCCACAGGTCGCTCGCCGGAATCGTGCGGGCGGGCTTGATCTCGCCGCGCGCAGCTTTTTCTTCGTAGGCCACGTAGGCCTTCTCGAAATCAGCGCCGAACAGGTCGTGCAGGTCGGGCACGTTGGAAGGCGAGAACAGCGTCCAGTTGCCCTTTTCCATCACGCGGCGCATGAACAGGTCAGGGATCCAGTTGGCCGTATTCATGTCGTGCGTGCGGCGGCGGTCGTCGCCGGTGTTCTTGCGCAGTTCCAGGAACTC
>JAURVI010000007.1 GCA_030655515.1 Polaromonas sp.
CTCGCAATCAAAGACAAGGAGACAAAGCAAAAACAAGCAATTGAGTACACTTATCCACAGTTGCTGATTCAAAAACCAGCAACCCGCCCTGGGTCAATATTGGATCGGCAGGGTGGGTCAATATTCAATCGGCGCCAACACTCATGACGGAATTTTCATGAAAACGTTCGCGGGAACGATAGCGAAGATAACGTGGTAGCGAGTGACTGAAGCTCCAAGCAACTGCGGGCATTGGCACTATCGGATAGCTGGAATCCTGCGGGAGAAAACATGGAGAAATGTCGATAAGCCGCTGGTCCGCTTCTACCCAGAAGTGTGAGCATTGATCGTCACCGAGTCCGAATCCTTGCATTGCAGCTCTCTCACCGTGCGGCGACATGGTGAATGCCACGAAATCCCCGCCTACGAGTTCTGCATGAACGCCGGCATCTTTCATTAAGGCTCGGATGCCAAAGGCCGAGTAGGCACAACGCTTAAAGAAGTCGCTAGGGAACTGTTGACGTAGTGTCCGCTCGACCACAGTGAGAATACGTTCAAGTTGCCGCAGATGCATAAATTTCCTCCTACGTTGCTTTGCGCAGGAGCAACGCCCCTTGAGACTTGAACCTACTGACCCGTTCAGCACCGACACATCTGGTGCCTTTCAGCAGAACAAACTTCACCGCCATGCCGATGTTGGCTTAGCCAGTTTGCGTGATCCTGGAATTGGCTTACGGGGTGCTTATTTTGTAACAATTAGCTCCGGCTAGCGGCAGATATCTTTCTGTGGATAGGTAGCAAAACCCTCCCCTTTCTGGTTTCCTTATCACAGCTTTTTCCACATTGGCAGTGTGCCCCGTAGAGTGCTAAATGGCGCCGTTTCTAACTATCCCACTAATTCACCGGTTGTGCACAAAGTTATCCACAGAAAATCACTACGGGTAGTGATTGTAGATTAATAAGACCACAGGTATAGTGGTCGTACTGGATTCAAACCCAGTATAAAAAAAGGCCACCTAGAGGTACGAACTCTAGGCAGCCTTGGCAGAGTACCGATACCGGCGAAATCTGCCCCCAACTCACGTTTAGGAACGTTGAGCGTAACCCAAGCCCCCAAGGCTTGGCAATTGCGGGGTTTTACGTACCGGGGCGTTAGTGCTGTTGAGTAAAGGAACGATATGACAGCAGGAAAGAAGCCCGGAACTAGTACCGGCAACAGTGGTGGCATTTTTCGCGAAGTTGGACCTCGGGGTGGGGCCCGTGACAACTTCGCGGCAGTGCCAGACAAAAGGCCCTTGCCCCCGACATCCACTCCCGGAAGCACTTGGGTGCCCGTGAGCAGGACGCCGAACAGCAAGCGGTGAAGTGAGTGAGGCAGGGCATGGGTGCCAGCAATGGTGGCCATGCCTTGTTTCCGGTCAAGCCCATTTTTCTCAACGTTTAGGATTTTTATGTCTATCCATTTCGATTTGAAGCGCAGCGGCACGCAGTTCATGTTCAACCTGAAGGCGGCCAACAATGAGATCGTCCTCACGAGCGAACGGTACCCGGCAGAAACTTAGGGCGCGAGTTCAATACCCGCCCAGCTGACAAATAGAGATACTGCGAGGGCATCCTCCAATTGGAGGGCGCACTCCGCCACGGGCATCGATAGGATCTGTTCTCACATTGAACCCAAAAAGGACCAGCATGAATAAGCCTCAGAACCCAGGCAACCCAGGCAACCCAGAGCACCCACCGCATCCTAACGTCCCACCAGGACCCCCAACCAATGTGCCCAATCCGGGAAGCGGCGCTCCCAAACCCCCGCATCACCGCCCGGTCGGCTAACAATGGAGCCTTGGTGGACTCGGTACCCGAGTACTCTGGAGGCTGAAAAAGCAGCACTGAACGCTTGGGGCAAGCCTTGGTCAATACAGCAGGACCAGTTCCAGCTGGGTCGTCTCGTGGTGACAATCATCGTCGAGTTCTGCGGTGGAGAACGCGAGCTTGTGGCTTTTTACCCGGACAGCTATCCCTACTTCATGCCGCACGTCCGTCTCAGCGGTATGAAGCTTCCGAGGCACCACAATCCCGGAGGTTACCTATGCTTGCTCGCACAGGACGGTGACGAATGGCACCCCGGGCAAGACACTCTCGCCAGTTTACTTGAGCAGCAACTGCCTATTCTTGAGGGAGTCACACGACCTGGAGTCGCTCCGGACTACGTTGCAGCGAATGAAGAGCACGTCGGGGAACCGCTGTCCAACTTTCTACCGTACATGGAACGCTCGGCGATCATAGTTCCCGATGAGTTGCCGCCAGCAGGCATCTTGTCCGGAACTCTTCTTCTGGATTCCCGTGTGCGAGGGGAAAAGCAGCCGGGCATCATCGCAGTACTGCGGCAAATTAGTGACAACGCTGGTGTTCCACTGGTTGATTATCCCGTTCAGATGCTCGCTTTCAAACAACGTAGCGGCGGGGTATGGATTCGACTAAAGGGCCGTCCTGAACTTGGCGAAGGGACGGACGACGAGATTCGCAAGCGGCTGTACAACCTGGCTCTAGAGACGTCGCCGGCACTCCAAAAAAGACTTCACCATGCGAAGGCAGGCGAGGAGATCACCGTCGGTTTCCTATATGCGGATCAAGTGGAATGGAGGCAAGCTGCTGAGGACTGGCTGTTTCTTTGGCTTCGCGTAAATAAAGCTGGACGCCATGGACGCACCCCGACCGCACCGACTATTGAATACGGCCTAGTGCGTGCGGACTGGGCTGGAGAGGATTCGCTCCTAAAGCGCGCGCCCGCGCTTGCACCGCTACGCTCAAAGTCGGTGCTTTTAGTAGGGACAGGGGCGATAGGCTCTTCGCTGGCGATGCAACTGGCAAAAAGCGGCATCCGAGAATTGCGCTTAGTGGATACAGATCACCTTCAAGCAGGAAACAGCGTGCGGTGGGCTTTCGGGTGGGAACTCGCGGGATTTCCGAAGACGGAAGTCATTGCACACCACGTCGCGAGTGATTACCCCCGTACGAAAGTCACTGCTAGCACGTTTCGGATCGGTGGCTTTCAGCAGATCAATCCATCCAACGGACTGCCGTTCAGCGACTATGACTTCCTTCGAGAGGAGATGCGACAGGTGGATCTCGTCATTGATGCGACTGCGAACTACCGCGTTAACCACCTGCTTGCGGACATGTCAGGAGTAGAAGGCAAGGCGTACGTCTGGCTCTCGACCACACCGGGGGCCGCCGGCGGAGTCGTTGGCCGTGTGAATCCGACTGAAACTCAAGGATGCTGGCACTGCTTTCAGCATGCTATGTCGGCAGGGGAAATTAGGTATCCCGCAGACAATGGGGCTTTGGACATACAACCAAGGGGCTGCACACACCCAACCTTCGTTGCGGCAGGTATTGACAGCGATGAGGTGTCTATCCTCGCGTCCCGTCTGGCGGTGGCTACGTTGCTTGCGCAAGATGATGGCGAAGGGCAAACATCAGATTTCGAATGGGATGTGGCGGTAGGCGACTTCTTCTCGGCAAATCGCCGGATCGAAAGCCGTTGGACGACCTACTCGCTGAACAGACATCCGGACTGTAGCGCCTGTGCTTGACCTTTGGCTTTCAGTCGATGCGCTCGCCACCATTGAGGCGGCGTCCGCGGATAAATATCCCCTGGAAACCGGAGGGATACTTGTCGGCTATCGAAGTGGAGCGAGTCAGATCATCGAGAGCGCCATTGGGCCAGGTCCAAACGCAGTTCACGACCGCTACAGCTTCCACAGCGACCACGAATGGCAATGTGACCAACTCGATGAGCTTTTTCTGCAATCAAAAGGCCGACAGGTCTACCTCGGAGAATGGCACACGCATCCCGAAGGGAACTTCCGGATGAGTACGGTCGACCGGCTGACGCTGGCGAGAATTTGCCGCACTAAGCGGTCAAGTGCGCCGAATGCGTTTATGGTGATCGGAGCGGGGCGCCCAGGCGCTTGGTTGTGGATGGCGCATCACTTTGATACGCAGCCCCTGTTCGGCTTTTTTTCTAAGTTGCACTCGGTGAAAATGAAACCATTCAGGTGACAACAGGGCCCGCGGCTTCGTGCACGGTGCCAGCGATGCCGGCGTGATCGAGTTTTTACTCACCTTCGGCACGCCGGTAAGCGGCAACACGGTCATGCTTCGCAACAGCAACCAACACAGCAGCGGAAAAATCGCCATCAATAAAAAGGCTGCTCTGTAGCCCGTAGTGCTGCCGGCGGTGGCACCCGCGTGATCGATCAACAGCCCCGCCGCGAACGGCCCGATGAAGCCGGATATGGCCGTTCCAATTGACAGCCAGCCGAATACCTGTTTGAGCTCCACCGCTCCACTGATCGCGCGGCCCGCATGCCTTTGGATGACGCAGCACGCCAATGTGTTTACGACTTTGGCTTTGAGTGTTGTTGATTTGGTACACCGCAAAGGCGCATGAATGCTAGTTGGCTGTTTACGACTTTAATTACTCAGAATATCAAGTTTCGATATTTCCGGGGTGCTAGGTTCCTAGGCCCCCGTGCGCTTCACCAGCTTGCGCAGCTCGCTGAACCACAACACGACGCTGCCCATCGCGGTGCAGACCAGCCATTGATTGAACGTCAGCGGCACGGTGCCAAAGGCGAGGTTGAGGAAGTCGAGGTTGACGACTGCCACTTGCAGCAGCGTCGACAGCGCAATCGCGCCCCACAGCCACGGGTTGACGAACAGATTCGTGAACGCGCTCGTGGTCTCGGATCGGGCGTTGAAGCAATTGAACATGTGCGCGAAGACGAGCACGGTGAAGCCCGCGGTGCGGGCGGTGGCAAGGTCGTGCGCGCCTTCGATCAGCCCGCCCGGCAGATACATGTCGATCGTCAGCAGCGTCGCCAGGGCCATCACCACACCGATCTGGAGCACCCCCGCCCACATGCGGGCGTCAATCACCTGCTCGTTCAGCTTGCGCGGCTTGCGCGCCATGACGTCATCGGTGGGCGGGTCCACCCCCATCGCCAGCGCAGGCCAGGAGTCGGTGACCAGGTTGAGCCACAGGATCTGCGTCGCCAGCAGCGGCAACACCACCGCACCGCCAGAAGCCGTGAGCCCTATGACCCCGGCCCCGACGATGCCCAGGAAAACCGTCAGCACTTCGCCCATGTTCGAGGACAGCAGGTAGCGCAGGAACTTGCGGATGTTGTCGAAAATGCCCCGGCCCTCGCGCACAGCCTCGATGATCGTGGCGAAATTGTCGTCGGCGAGGATCATCTTGGCCGCCTCCTTTGTCACTTCGGTTCCGGTCAACCCCATCGCGATGCCGATGTTGGCCGCCTTCAGCGCCGGCGCATCATTGACGCCGTCGCCCGTCATCGCAACGACGTTGCCGTCGGCCTGCAGCGCGTCGACAATGCGCAGCTTGTGCTTGGGCGCCACCCGCGCGTAGACGGACGTCTTGCGCACCGCGTCTTTGAGTCCCGCATCATCCAGCGCATCGAGATCGACCCCTGTCAGCGCCGGGGCGCCGGCATCCACGATTCCGAGGTCCGCGGCAATGCGCGCGGCGGTGCGCGGGTGGTCCCCGGTGATCATGATGACCCGGATACCGGCCCGGCGTGCCTCGGCAATGGCCTGCGCTGCCTCCTCGCGCGGCGGGTCTATCATGCCGACGGTACCGACGAAAATCAGGCCGCGTTCGAGGGATTGCCCGGCTTGCGGATCCTCCTCTGGGCCGAGGGGGCGATAGGCCACGGCCAGCGTGCGCAGCGCGGCGTCGGAAAGTGTGTCGACATCGGCCAGGATGCGTGCCCTCAGCGCGTCGTCGAGTTCGACCGAGTCCATCCCCACCCGCGCCCGGCTGCACCGTTCGAGCAGGACGTCCGGGGCCCCTTTGGCGATCAGCACGATAGCGTCGTCATGTTCGTGGTCGAGCGCCAGGGTTGACATCATCTTGCGCTCGGACGTGAACGGGATTTCTCCGATGCGCTCGAAACGCCGCTCGCGCCGCTCGGTGGCGCCCAGCTTGCGCTCTGCCACCAGGAAGGCAGCTTCGGTGGGGTCGCCCTGGATCTCCCACGCGCCGCCAGCCCCCTGGCGCAGGTCGGCATTGCCGGCCAGGCTGCCGCCGCTGAGCACCACGATGTGCTCGGCGTGCAGCGGCCCGGCTTCGAGCTTGACGCCCCCGTGCTCCACCTGCCCGTGGGGCGCGTACCCCACCCCGGTGACATAGGTGCCGCCCGAGGCGGTCATCACCCGCTCAATGGTCATCTCCGAGCGGGTCAGCGTCCCGGTCTTGTCCGAGCAGATGACCGAGGCGCAGCCCAGCGTTTCCACCGACGAAAGGTTCTTGATGATCGCGTTGTGCTTGGCCATCTGCTGCACCCCCAGGGCGAGCACCACCGACAGGATCGCCGGCAGCCCTTCGGGCACGGCCGCCACGGCGAGGGCCACGCCGAGCAGCAGAATGTCGATGACATCGGCGGCACGGCGGAGGTCGGAGAGCAGCAAAATGGTCACCACCACCACGGCAGCAATGATGAGGACCGCGAGACCCAGCATGCGCCCGATGCGCGCGACTTCCTTTTGCAGCGGTGTCGGCTCCTGCGCGGTGGCCTCCAGCATTTTTGCGATAGCTCCCATCTGGGTGTCCATCCCGGTCGCCGTCACCATGGCGCGACCGGTGCCTTGCACGACCGCCGTGCCCTTGAACACCATGTTGAACCGGTCGCCGAGTGTGGCCGGGTTGCGCAGCGCCGCGGCGTTCTTGAGCACCGCTTCGCTCTCACCGGTCAGCGACGCTTCCTGGATGCGCAGTGACGTGGCCTGAACCAGCCGCGCATCCGCCCCGACGGCGTCACCCTCGCCGAGCACCAGCAAGTCCCCGCGCACCAGCTCGGCGCTGGGCACGCGCAGCAACTGAGCGTCACGCACGACGGACGAAGTCACCGCGGTCATCCGGGCCAGCGCGGCCACGGCGTCCTGGGCCTTGGCCTCCTGCACATAGCCCAGCACGCCATTGAGGACAACAATCGCGGCAATGACGATCACATCGACCGGCCAGCCGACCCAACCCCCGACTCCCCAGGCGACCAGCGCAATGGCAATGGCGGCCAGCAACAGGTAGATCAGGGGATCCTGGAACTGCGCCAGAACGCGACGCCAGGTGGGAGCCCTCGGGGCCGCTCGGAGTTCGTTGCGGCCGCTTTCCGAGAGCCGGCGCGACGCTTCTTGCGATGTGAGGCCGTTTGCGAGGTCTGCCCCAAGCACCCTTGCCACGTCGTCAGCGTCTGTGATGGAGGGATCGTCCTGCCTGCCTGAGTGCGTCATCGTCATGTTTCGATCCGGGTGTCGCCAATCGCGCCGCGTCCGCCGTTGTGCGGGTGCTCCTCGCTCCTGCGTCAGTGGTGGTGGCCGTGCTCGCCATGCACATGGCGGTGCGCGACCTCTTCCTCGGTGGCTGCGCGAACATCCGTCACCGTGAGGGTAAAGCGCAAGGCCTTGCCCGCCAGCGGGTGGTTGCCGTCGAGCAGGACCGTGTCGCCCTTGATCTTCATCACGGTGAAAGTTTGCGCTTGTCCGTCGTCACGTCGGCCCTGCAACTGCCCGCCGACCTTCACGCCCGGCGGAAACTGGCTTTTGGGGATGGTCTGCACCAGGCCCTCGTCGCGCAGGCCGAAGGCGTCCTCGGGCTGCAGCTCCAGCGTGGTCTGGAAGCCGGGCATTTTTCCGTCGAGTGCTTCTTCAATCTTGGGCAGCGTGTTGCCATAGCCGCCATGCAGGTAGACCATGGGCTCCTTGCTCTCTTCGAGCAGCTTGCCCTGGAGGTCGGTGACCTTGTAGCGCAGGGTGACGGCAGTGTTTTTTTCGATTTTCATGGGTTTGCTGGGGTTGATGATTTATTGATCAGTGCGCCATTTTCGCTGCATAGCTCGACGGACGGCAGATCAAGTGGAACTTTTCCGCTACGCGTGGCGATGATCCGAGCGGGGCACAATGGCCGGTGTTGTACAACGCCTGATTTTTCCCCATGCATACCACCGCCCTTGTTCTGTTTTCGGGTGGGCAGGACTCCACGACCTGCCTGGCTCAGGCGCTCTTGAAATACGAGCGTGTCGAAACCGTGGCTTTTGACTACGGCCAGCGGCACAGGGTCGAATTGCAGGCGCGGCTTCATGTGCTGTGCGAGATCAGGGCGCAGTTTCCGCAATGGGCCTGCAGGCTGGGCGAAGACCACTTGCTGGATCTGGCCGTGCTGGGCCAGGTCAGCGAAAGCTCGCTGACGCGCGACATGGCGTTCAAAATGGAAAGCTCAGGGTTGCCCAACACCTTTGTGCCCGGTCGCAACCTGCTGTTTCTGACCCTGGCCGCCGCGCTGGCCTACCGGCGCGGCCTGCAGGTGCTGGTGACTGGCGTCTGCGAGACCGATTTTTCAGGCTACCCCGATTGCCGCGACGACACGATGAAGGCGATGCAGTTGGCGCTGTCGCTGGGCATGGACAGGCGTTTCCTGATCGAGACGCCGCTGATGTGGCTTGACAAGGCCGCCACCTGGGCGCTGGCCGAGGCGCTGGGCGGCCGGCCGCTGGTGGACTTGATCATCGAACATACCCACACTTGTTACCTCGGCGACCGGGCGCGCCGCCATGCCTGGGGCCATGGCTGCGGCCAGTGCCCGGCCTGCGAGCTGCGCGCGCGGGGTTATGCGGCGTATGCAGAGAGTCGGGTCAAGCCCGCATCTCCTTGAGGCGGTACAGCGCGGACGAGCCTTCCGGCAGTTTTTCCAGTTCCCAGCGCTTGTTGTGAAAGGCCGCGACCGCCGGCCGGTGCGCTATTGAAATAATGGCTCCTCCCGCTTGTTGGACGTTGGCCAGAAGCCGTTCATACAGGGTTTTTTCGGCGGCTTCATCGAGCGCGCTGGTGGCCTCGTCGGCAAACAGCCAGGCCGGCTTTTTCAGCAGCACACGGGCAATGGCCAGGCGTTGCTGCTCGCCGCCCGAGAGTTTCTGGCTCCAGGCGTCTTCGTCGTCGAGCCGGTGGCCCAGTTGCGGCAGCAGCGCATCGTCAAGCGCCTGGCGCAAGGCCGCATCGCTGTAGCTGCTGGCCGGCTGCGGGTAGGCCAGCGCGTCGCGCAGCGTTCCGTTCGGGAAGTACGGGCGCTGCGGAATAAACATCGCATCAGGCGGCAAACGGGTGCGGCCGCGGCTGAAGGGCCAGATGCCGGCCAAGGCGCGGAACAGCGTTGATTTTCCGCTTCCCGACGGGCCTTTGACCAGCACGCTGTCGCCGGCCTCGGCGTGCAGCGACAGGCCGGCCAGCAAGACCGCGCCGGTCGGCAGCGCCAAGGTCAGGTCCCGCGTGTCGAGCGCACTGACGGAATCGTCAGAAGCTACTGAATTAATAGCTGCTTGCGCTTGCTGTGATTGGGTAAAAGCCTTAAAGCTCTCTTCAAAACTGGTCAAGCGGTCGGTCGTGGCGCGCCAGGCGGCCAGACTGCTGTAGTTGTCGACGAACCAGCTCAGGGAGTCCTGCACGCGGCCAAAGGCCGACGAGATCTGCATCAGTTGCCCGAGCTGGATGGCGCCGCTGAAAAAGCGCGGCGCCGCCACGATGAACGGAAACACCACGGCGGCCTGGCCGAAGAAGTTGGTGAACCAGATCAGGTTTTTCTGCTTCTTGATCAGGGTCAGGTAGTTGCCGAGCACCGTTGCAAAGCGTTTGTCGAGCTGCACGCGTTCGACCGATTCGCCTTTGTCCAGCGCAATCGATTCGCTGTACTCGCGCACCCGCACCAGGTGGTGGCGAAAGTCGGCCTCGTAGCGCTGCTGCAGAAAATTGAGCCTGATCTGCGGCCGTCCGATGTAGTGGGTGATGATGCTGCCGACCGCGCAGTAGAGCACCGCCATCCAGACCATGAAGCCGGGAATGTTGAAGCGGCTGCCGCCCAGCGTGAAGTCAAACGGCCCCGACAGGCTCCACAGGATGCCGACAAAACTCAGCAGCGTGACCACCGCGTTGAGCAAGCCCATGCTGAGCGACACGGTGTAGGTGGCGAACAGGTTCAGGTCTTCCTGAATGCGCTGGTCGGGGTTGTCCGGGGTGGCCGGCGTGGCGCCCGATTCGGCGTAACGCGCGAGCTCCATTTTGTAAAAGGCATGGTTGGCCAGCCAGCGTTGCAGGTAGTGCGCGGTCATCCACGCGCGCCAGCGGATTTCCAATAACTGCGTCAGGTAAAAGCGGTAGACCGCGATGATGATGAAGGCAAACGCCAGGTAGGTGAAGCGCCCGAGCTGCACCCAGAACACCGGCTGGTCCTTGTTTTGCAGCGCATCGTAGAACACGCGGTTCCATTCATTGATCAGCACCAGCATGTAGACCGCGCCCAGGTTCAGCAGCACGATGGCCAGCAGCAGTCCGCGCGCTTTCCACCTGTCCTCGGACTGGAAGTAGGGCCGCGTCAGCGCCCAGGCCTTGGTGCAGAAGTCTTTAAAGGCGTTGAACTTGCCGGACAGCTTGGGTATCGGGGGCATGGGAGGGTCATCCTGGGTTGGACACACCGCTTGCCACATGGCCCGAGGGCACGTGCTGCGCAGCCGAATGGACATGTCCGGTTTGATCGTCAAAGAAAAAGTCGGGTTCGAACTCGCGCAGGAATTCGCCTTTGGGCAAGCCGCCCAGAAACATCGCTTCATCGACCTCGATGTTCCAGTCCATCAGCGTGCGGATGGCGCGCTCGTGCGCCGGCGCGCTGCGTGCCGTGACCAGCGCGGTGCGTATGCGCATGTGCGAGGTGCCGACCTGCTGCAACCGGTGCAGCGCCTCCAACAGCGGCTTGAAGGGGCCGGCCAGCAGCGGCTGCGCGGCCTTGTCGCGCTCGTGCGCTTGAAAGGCCGACAGGCCGTGCGACTGGAACACCCGTTCGGCCTCGTCTGAAAAAATCACCGCGTCGCCGTCGAATGCAATGCGCACTTCGTGGGGATGCTTGTCGCTGGCGTGGGCCGAGTGGGGGTAAACCTGGGCGGCCGGCACACCGGCCGCCAGCGCGGCGCGGACATCGCTGAGGTGGGCCGACAAAAACAGGTTGGCGTGCAGCGGCTTGAGGTAGCGCCACGGCGCTTCGCCGCGGTTGAAGGTGCCGCGCTCGATCTTCAGGCCGTAGTGCTCGGCCGAGCGGAACACACGCATGCCCGAGACCGGATCGTTGCGTGACAGAATCACCACCTCGACGCGCTGGGCCAGCTTCGCCGCCGGGCCGTCCCAAGGCGGAACAGCCCCCTCGGGGGGTTGCGAAGTACGCGAAGCGACAAGCGTGGGGGCCGGTTTCGCCGCCGGGCCGTCCCAAGGCGGAACAGCCCCCTCGGGGGGTTGCGAAGTAC
>JAURVI010000016.1 GCA_030655515.1 Polaromonas sp.
AACATCATGAAAGTGATGGATTCGTACCCAGGGCAAGGCGCAAGCCGCAGCGAAGGCTGGCCGCCTTCGCAAGGGTTGCAACGCCGCCATGGGTGCGAAGACGCGCTTTCATGTTTCGATATTTTTGGGTTGCAGTACTAGTCGCCCGCGACAGCGGCAGCGTCCGGGGCGGCATCGTTCAGATCGACGGCAATCGAGATCGGTCCGGCGGCCATTTCCGATTCGTTGTCTTCCTCGTCCACCTGTTGTGCGGCGGCGGCATCGACCACCGTGTCGAGCCGCTCAATCACGGTACACGATACATCGAGCGTGATCTCGTCGATCTCACCGAGCCGGACACGCACCCGAGCGCCGCGCGGCAGGCCTTGCGCCCCCACGGCCGGCAGCACCAGCGGCAGGTCGTCGGTGCGCACCAGGTTGTCCTTGAAGGCGGTGGCCGTCAATTCCGTCAGTGCGTTTTGCTGGATGTATTTGAGCGTCCAGTAACGTTCGATACCGGCCTGGAAGCCGTTGTAGGCGCTGTAGGCGCCGTCAAAGCCGGAGATGATGGAAAACAGTTCCGCATCCCTGGATTTGAAAGGCGCGGCCAGCGCGGCGGTACGGCCATGCCTGACGCAGGCGATGATTTGCCACTGGTTGACCAGATCGGTGTAGCGGCGCAGCGGCGAGGTACACCAGGCGTAGCTCTTGACGCCGATGCCGGCGTGCGGCAGGGCTTTGGTGCCCATGCGCACTTTCACGCCTGGGGCCAGGCTGGCCTGGCTGCGGTAGATGCCCGGCACGCCGTGCTCGGCCAGCCATTCGCCCCAGGTGCTGTTGGCCAGGATCATGGCTTCGGCCACGATCAGGTCCAGCGGTGCGCCGCGCTTGCGAATACTGATGTTCACCGCCTCATTGCCCTCAGGCTCTTTGCCGGACGGGTTGTCCAGGCTGAAGTTGTAGTCGGGCCGGTTGAAGCTTTCCGGCTTGCCGCGCACCACTTCGCGTTGTGCCTTCAGGTGCCGGGCCAGCCGGTGCAGAAAGGCCAGCTCGGGGCCCCACGGCACATCGACCGGCGGCGCGCTCGAGGCCGCTTCAAAAAAGGCTTCGGTGAAAACGCTGTCCAGCTTGTCATGGCGCAGGTTGCTGGCGATGGGCACCTGCTCCAGCCGGGTGGTGGTGTCCAGTATCTCCAGCGTGTTCTCGTCCAGCGTCACATACAGCGACAGGGCCGGGCAATTGCGCCCTTCCTGCAGCGTGTAGCTTTGCACCACCTCATCGGGCAGCATGGTCAGCTTGTAGCCCGGCATGTAAACCGTGGACAGGCGCGCGCGCCCCAGCGCGTCCACCGGGCTGCCCGGCAACACCGCCAGGCCCGGCGCGGCAATGTGAATGCCCAGCACCACACTGCCGCTGCCCAGGCCCTGCACCGACAGCGCATCGTCAATCTCCGTCGTGCTGGAGTCGTCGATCGAAAACGCCTGAACGTTCGCCAGCGGCAGTTCGTCCCTGATCGCGGGCGCCTGCACGGCGGGGAAGGCCGTGCCCCTGGGAAAGTTTTCAAACAGAAAACGCTTCCAGTGAAACTGGTAAGGCGAGGCAATGGCGCCGGCTTGCTGCAGCAGGTCCAGCGGGGCTTGGTGGGCGGTGCGCGAGGCCTCGACGACTGCCTTGTATTCGGGGCTGTTTTTATCGGGCTTGAACAGGATTTTGTAGAGCTGCTCGCGCACCGGCGCCGGGCATTGGCCTTGCGCCAGTTCTTCGGCCCAGGCGCTGATTTGGGCGGCGACCTGCTTTTTCTTTTCGATGGCGGCCAGCGCTTGCTGAAGAATATCCGCTGGCGCTTTTTTGAAGCGCCCCTTGCCGGCGCGCCTGAAATAATGCGGCGCTTCGAACAGCCGGAACAGTGCGGCGGCCTGCTGTTCGGTGGAGGCCGCCTTGCTCGGGTCGGCGCTGAAGTAATCGCGCGCCAGGTCGGCAAAGGAAAACTCGTCGTCGCTGGCAAACTCCCAGGCCAGGTCCAGCTCGATGTCCTGGCTCAACGCCTGTCCGGCGGCCAGCAGTTGGGCCGGCGCGGGCTTGTCAAACTTCAGCAGCGCATTGGCCGCCTTGAGCTTGACGCGTTTGCCCGAGTCCAGCTCGACCTGCAGCGAGATGTCGGAGTCAAGCAAAATACGACCCGCCAGAAACTTCCCGGCTTCTTCAAACAATACAAACAAAACGCCATCCTTCAAACGCTGACCGGGCAGGCGCCCGGATACTGGTGCCCTAGTACTGCAACCCAAAAATATCGAAACATGAAAGCGCGTCTTCGCACCCATGGCGGCGTTGCAACCCTTGCGAAGGCGGCCAGCCTTCGCTGCGGCTTGCGCCTTGCCCTGGGTACGAATCCATCACTTTCATGATGT
>JAURVI010000018.1 GCA_030655515.1 Polaromonas sp.
CAAAATTTCTGGCTTGAATATGAAAGACACAGCGCTGTACGAACATCTTCTTGGATTGAAGACACCCTGGTCGGTCAAGAAGGTAGACCTTTCGCTGGCCGAACAGCGTGTGGTGGTTGAAGTCGTTTTGAAGAAGGGCCAAGTGAAAAATCGGGGTCAGATTTCATTGCCTAAATTAACGCAAGTTAACTGACTTCCCTGACGGCAGGTCCGGCGGCCCCATCGAAGCCGACCGCCCCCAGCGTGGCCAGCTCGGCGCGGTCGATCACGCCCGTGGCATAGACCTGCATGCCCATCTTGTGCGCCACGGAGGCAAGGTCTTTGAGAAAGACCTGGTTGTCGGCGCTGTACTGCAAGCCCCGGATGAAACTGGAATCGACTTTCAGGAAATCGAGGCCGAGATCGTGCAAGGCATTGGCCTGACTGAAATCGCGGCCAAAATGGTTCAGTCCGACACGGACGCCTGTTTTATGGATTTCAGCGACGAATGCCGGGAAGACAGACCTGTGTTGGGTGGCCTCGGCTTCGGGCAGTTCCAGCCACAGGCGGCTGGCAAGGTCTGGGTTTTTCTTGATCAGATCCAGCAAGCGGGGCCGGAACCCGGCCTCGCTCAGGGAGGGTGCCGACAGCTTGATGGACACGCCGGCCAGGCTCGGCGCATTGCGCAATTTTTCAAACCCCAACTGGATGGCGGTCAGGTCAATCAGCGGCGCCAACTGGAATTGCGCCGCTATTTGCATGAAGTGGCTGGCGACCTGCCACTCGTCTGTTCCATCGAACATCAGTTCCAACTGACATTCGCGGTGCATCAGGCGGCCCTCCAGGTCAAGCACCGGAAGCGGGGCCAGGCGAACTTGGCCTTGATCGAGCGCGCGCCGGATCAATTGCGCGGTTGCCTCGGCGCTGCCGGACATCGCTTCCTCATCAGCGCCGTCGGTCTCACGGATGGCGTTGACGCCCTGCGCCTCGGCCGCAGCCAGCGCGTGGGAGGCCTGCGCCATCAAGTCGGCAATATCCTGCCCGCGCTGCAATTTCCCGATGCCGATGTAAGCCGTCGGAGCGTTCCCGGTCAATGGGGCGCCTGCTTCAACCAGTGCGTGCAGCAGTTCTTCGGCCGCCTCCTGCGCCTTGGCCTGGCTGGGCAGCAGCAACGCAAAATCGGCATCGCCGATGCGCGCGGCAACGCCATGGGTTCGCAGCGCGTGTTGACTGAACACTTTCGCAAAAGCTTTCAGGTGTTCGTTGGTGGCAGCCGCGCCGAGGCGCTCGCTGAGCCTGGAAAAATCGGCCACCCGCACCAAAAGCAACGTGCCGCCCGTGATTTCTTCGCTGTCCAGCGAGTCCAGCAACTGGGCCAGAAAGAAAGTCCGGTTTGCCAGCCCGGTGAGCGGGTCATAGTTGGCGCTGATCCGCAGCACTTCCAGGCGCTGCGCCTCCTCGGCAAACATGCTTTTGAGGCGGGTGACGGTGCTGTTCATGGCCATCGCGAGCTGCCTGAGTTCGGGGACGTCAGGCACGTCGATCACCACAAAACGGCGCTCGCTGATGGCGTTCGCCTGGTTGATCACGCGCTGCAAGGGTTCGCGCAGCCGACGCAGGATCAGCGTTCCGAGGTAGCCGCCCACCAGTCCGGAAAGTGCCAGCGCCAGCGCCAGATGCAGGACGCCCTTCCACAGTGTTTCGTAGGCAAAACGGCTGGTACTGGTGAGGGTCAAGGTGCCCAACTGGTTCCAGCCGCTGCTGATCTGTGCTTGCCCGGGCGCAGCCGAGAGCGGAAAAGCCCTGACAAACCACTCGGGCACCGCGTGTGCATTGGCTGGCGCGATGCGTTCAACGATGATTTTTCCAAGCGGGTCAACGACGCGTATCAATTCATAGTGCCCGCTGTCGAACAGGGCCGAAACGGCCAGCTCGATCGTCACCCTATTGGCATTTTGTTGGCCCAGCGCCAAGGCCAGCGTTATCGCGTTGTCAGTGTTTTTAAAACTGAGCTGCTCTGACAGGTAGCTTCGGGCATTGAGCGTATGCGCCACCAAGCCTCCCAGCATGGCGAGCAGGGTGCTGAGAATGATTGCAAGCCACAATTGGCGGTACATCGACATGGAAAATTCCCCTCGGAACAGTTCTTTACAGTGGTTTCTAAATTTGGTCAATCAAAACCTTCAGCGCGCGCCCGTTTGAGCAATTGTTCCCAGCGCGACAAACTCGATGGCCCCCCGGCGCCACGCGCACCCGACGCGCCTTGCCAGAGACCCTGGCGGTTGAAGCTGAAAACCGGTTGCAGGTCCGGGCGACGCGAGGCGGGCTGAAGATCGTTGATCAGGTTGTCCAGGATCAAGGGTTCAGCCTCCGGCGTGGGGTAAAAAGCCAGTACCATGTGGGCCTGCGTGATGCTGCTGTTGGCGCCGCCAAGACGGGCTTGCACATAGATCAGGCGCAGTTTTTCCTCCGGAATGCCGAGCAGCAGAAGGGTGAAATATTTGGCAATCGTAAAGTCCTCGCAATCGCCGGCGCCCCTGCCCAGGGTTTCCATGGGGGTGGCCCAGTAGTCGCTTTGGCCCCATATCTCCTGGTCTTCGCCGAACCTGATGCGGCGGTTGAAAAAATCATTGACCTGTTGGAGCTTCGCAGGTGCGGGCTGATCTGCGCTTTCCTGCAGGAGTCTTTGCCAGTCCCGCAAAGAAGCCACGGCCACCGCTCCGAAACGCTGCGATATGACTCTTTGCATCCGGTCAAAGTCGACGGCGGCGACTTTCAGCGCGCCGACGAGCAGCAGCAAAACAATCAGTGCGGCGTGTTGAAGATGCTTCAAGTGTGTCGTTTTCGCGCCAATGGCGAAATTCGTCCGGATATTAATTGCGCTTCTGGAAATCCTGAGCTAACATGAAAATGTCTATATAAAACAGTAACTAACGATCAATTCTTCACCTTGTTTCGAATAAATCTTCTGGCAAGGACGAGCAATTCACAACGCCAGGTTCGCAACGCCATGGAGCGTGTCAAGAACAGGCGGGTATGGAAAGAGCGAAAAATGCAGGAAAAGCCAGCCAATAGCCATGGCCCGTCAAGCCGGGTTGCTGTTGCCTGGGCGGCATCATTTTTTGCCAGTGTAACGGTGAACCCGTCGGCCGCTTGCCTGAGCTGGCGCCGGTGCCTCAGCCCGAGGCGGTTGGCGACCAGGGCGCACCGCGTCAATATTTTCTGGGGACATACCGCGTGAGAGGCGCTGCCGCTGGCTTGTTGTGGATCGGCGCGGTGTTCAGTGCCCTGCTGCCGATGGTCCCTGCCCCGGCGGCCGCACAGGCAGACAAACCGCTGACCCTCAAGGAGGCGGCGCAAAAAGCTGTTTTGAGCAACCCTGAAGTACTGGCACGCTGGCACACGCTGAAGGCGGCAGGCAGCGAGCGCGATGTTGGCGCGGGGGCGTTCTTGCCCAAGGCCGATCTTTCGGCTGGCAGCGGAACGGAGCGGCGCAGCCCCCCCTTGGCGATTGGCTCGCGTTACAACAAGAACTCGGCGTCCTTGACCATCACGCAATTGCTGTACGACGGCTTTGCCACGCGCAATGAGATCAAACGGCTTGACCACGCCCACCTGGTACGCCTGTTCGAGTTTTTTGATACCTCGGAGGGTGTGGCGTTCGAGGCCGTTCGAGTGTATTACGACATATTGCGTTACCGGGAACTGGTGCGCCTGGGCGAAGAAAATTTTGTCCAGCATCGCTCGGTGTTCGACCAGACGGAGCGCCGGGTCAAGGCCAAGGTGGCGCGTGCGGTGGATCTGGAGCAAATCTCCGCACGTCTGGCACTGGCCGAGTCCAATTTATTGACCGAGACCTCCAATTTGCACGATGCGACGGCACGCTTCCAGCGTATTGTCGGCGTGATGCCGACGCAGGAGATGCCGCTGCCGGCGCCCCTGGTCCAGGATATTCCCGCTGATGCGGTCAGCGCCATCAAAGCGGCGCAGCAGCGCAATGGCGCCTTGCGCGCCGCCATTGAAAACGTGCGCGCCTCCAATGCGGCCCTGGCCTCCCGCAGTGGCGCTTATCAGCCGCGTTTCGATCTGCGTTTGCGCCGCGACCAGGGCAGCAACCTGAGCGGTGTCGCGGGCAATTCCGACGCAACCGTGGCGGAAGTGGTCATGAGCTGGAACCTGTTCAACGGTTTCAGCGACCGGGCCCGGGAGCGCCAGTTCGCCGAACAACTCAATGTGGCCAAGGACTTGCGCGACAAGACCTGCCGGGATATCCGGCAAATGCTGCAGATCGCCTACAACGATGTTCGCAAGGTCAAGGAGCAGATCGGCTACCTTGTCCAAAACCGGGTGTCCGTCGAGAAAGCACGCAACGCCTACCGGCTTCAATTCGACATTGGGCAGCGCACGCTGCTGGACTTGCTGGATACCGAGAACGAACTGTTTCAGGCCAAACGCGCTGTCGCGAACGCCGAGCAGGACCTCAATGTCGCTTACGCCAGAACCCATGCTGCACTGGGCACGCTGTTGGCAGCGCTGGAGTTGTCCAAAATCGAGACGGCCCCCCTTGCCGGGCTGGCGCAATGGAGCGAAGGGGAAGACGCTTCGCAGCACTGTCCGGCCGAGCCAGTGGGGCTGTACGTGGTCGACAAAAGCACCCTGGTCGTGCGGGCCGCCGACCTGGTGAAGCAGACCGCCCTGCTCAATGCGCGGGAGCGCGCCGTCCTGGAGGTTCTGGCGCCGGCACCGCCGCCGGTCCTGGCGCCAGCCTCAACAACGGCCAAGGACGACAACAACAAGGCGCTGAGGCAGGCGCTGGAGGGCTGGCGTGCCGCCTGGTCGAAGCGGGATGCGGACACTTACCTTCAGTTTTATGCGCCCACCTTCGTCCCTTCCGCCGGAGGCAGCCTGGACGCCTGGAAAGAAAAACGCAAGGCTTTTCTGGAGCGTGCGGCCGACATTGCCGTCGACATTGCCGATCTGCAAGTCACCCTGCCGGATGCCACCCATGCGACGATGGTCTTCAGGCAAACCTACCGATCCGCCAACTACCGGGATGTCGCGACCAAGACCCTGCAATGGGTACGGATGGGTGATCGCTGGCTGATCGCGCGGGAAAGCGCCGTCACGCTGGCGCCGGGCAGTCGATAACGTAGTGCCGGAACATTTCATCCTAGAAACCGCAGTTGACCGCTTACACCCGCTGGCGAAGCCGCATGAACACGCACTTTTGTACTCACGAACAAACTCACCCAATGGGTCAGAGCGCTACGCACCCGATGGAGCCGCCCTGGCGCGCGCTGGCCGCGTTGCGCCTCCTTGCAGGCAGGCGCCTGCCGCGTCGTCACGCCTTGCCAGCCCACCCCATGACGGCCCACTCGGGCGCGCCCAACGGCGGTTTCTAGGTTCAAGCAGCCATCGGCGCTGATTGAACGTGCATCGGCGCGGCCTTGAATCGCTGCTGCGCTTGCCACACGTCATAGGCGCTTTGCTCGGCTAACCACAGGCGGGCCTCTCCTCCACGCGCCACGCCCAGCCATGCCTCGATACGCAAGGCCATTTCAGGCGAGATGGCAGCGCGACCATTGAGCACGCGGGACAGCGCCACGCGGGACACGTCCAATTGCTGCGCGGCTTCGGTGACAGTCAGCCCCAGCGCAGGCAACACATCGTCACGCAGCGTCAGGCCGGGATGCGGGGGATTAAACATGCGTGCCATCGTTGTTTCTCCTAGTGGTAGTCCTGATAGTCAACCAGCACGGCGTCTGTGCCATCAAAAGTAAAAGTCATTCGCCAGTTGCCACTCACCCAAACTGAAAAATGCCCCTTGAGTTCTCGCCCCCTCAATGGGTGCAAGCCCCAGCCCGGCAGGTTCATGCCTTGGGCATTGGTCGTTTCGTTCAGGCGTCGCAGCATGGCGGCCAGTCGCGGGACATGGGCGGCCTGAATGCCAGCCATGCTCTCTTTCTCGAAAAAAGCTTTCAGGCCCTTATGCCGGAATGTCTTAATCATGTTTGATTGTATCTCGTAACGCTACACGATGCAAGAATGCATTTTGACAAATACGTGGAGATGGCCTGCTGTCCATTCTGTGGGGTACCGGCACCGGCTCCGAAATTACCCCGGCGCGCGAGCCGCCGCCGTGGGATGCGTGCGATACGCCGCTCGATGAGGGTGTGCAGGCACTGCCCGACTGGGATTTGGCGGCACTGACCTTGCCACCGAAAAACCTACTCCTTGGCGGATAGCTAAAAGGTATGTTCGGCAGGGGGAAGTTCAATCCCGAAAAAACCCAAACCACCGAAAATCAGCAGACGCGCGGGGAAAGAATCGCTCAGCGCAAATCGCTGTTGGCGGCCACCCGGTCGAGTTCGTCGAACACCTTGTCAAAGTCCACCGGCTTGCTCCAGTAACCGGTAAACCCGGCTTGCTCGGCGAGTATTTTGTGCTCAGGCAGGGTATCGGCTGAACACATGAAAGCGGGCGTCGTCCGCAACCCCGGGAGCTCACGCATCCGGTGCAGCAGCTCGATACCGTGCGTGTCGGGCAAGCGGCCGTCGAGCACCAGCACATCGGGCTGCCAGTTGCCGGCCACCTCAAAGCCCTGGGCGCCGTTTTGGGCCATGCGCACCTCGACGTCGTCGCGGGTCCGCATCACGTCGTCGAACAGCATCAGGTTGTACATATTGTCCTCGACATACAACACGCGCATTTTGCGTTGCGGGCCATTGGCGGCGGGTTTGGGTGCCGCCTGCGGCGCTGCTAGGGTCTCCATCGAACTGGCGGCCTGCCCTGCAGTGGCCTGTTCCCAGTAGCCGTCTGTGGACACCTTGTCCAGCACCCTGCATAGCCGGGCTGACTGAATCAGGGCGCTCTCCACCCGTTTGCGTTCGGTGACGTCCAGACTCAGTTCGACATAGGCCAGCGGCCTACCCTGGGCGTCGGACTCAAGGTACAGCAACGAGTGGACATCGAGCAGGCCTCCGTCCGGCCGGATGATGCGGTAGTCGAGTTCTATCGCGCCTGGGGCTTGGCGCAATTGGTCGCGGGCGCGGACCAGCAGCGCCAGGTCGTCGGGGTAGACCAGGCACATGGCCACCTCCAGCGTTATCGGCGAACCTGCCGGGCTCACGCCAAACATCTGGTAGGCGCGGGTGTTCCAGCTCAGTTGCTGTGTTTCCAGGTTGAAGACGGACTGGGCCACGCCTGTCAACGCCATCAACTGCTGCTGCATTCTGCGCTGGGCTTCGGTCAATCCGAACTCGGGCTCGGGAGCCATCTGCCTGAACCCGGACGTGTTATCAGACATGGGTTGCAATATGGGGTCGGACTGGGGTCACAGGAGTCTCCAAGTGGATCTGGGCCGATGGCTGCTTTTTCGCCCCAGCGCTGCCAGTACAGGGAAGGGGGGCCATCGCTGAAACAGCACGCTTGGCGAATTCTACGGAATTTTGCCAAGCACCGAAATCATCTTAAGCCAGAACAGGCCTTAGCGACAGCCGGCTCAAACCATCGCTCATCGCCGCAAACACGCTCATAATTGGTCTTTCGCCGGTTCGCCCCACGGAACAACTGTCCTCTCGGGGCCGGTTTCATCCGCGCAGAAACAAGGAGCTGTTCATGCTGTACAAATTCAAGTCCAAGGCCTTCGGCGATCTGATCATGCTCGAGCCCAACGGCCGGCGTGTGCTGGAGATCATCGGCAAAGACCCCGGCGCCAAGGGCATCGTGTCACCCGCGCAAATGCCGGCCGCCATTGCCAGCCTGGAAGCGGCCGTCGCCAGGGAAGACGCGGAGCGTCATGCGGCAAATGCCCATGGCGGCGAGGAGGGCGGTGTTGCCTACGATGGCGCCGCGGTGGGCCTGCGCCAGCGGGCATTGCCCTTTATCGAGATGCTCAAACGCTGCCACAAGGCGGACAGCGACGTGGTCTGGGGCGTTTAGTTTTTGCCTTGTGAACAGGTCCTAGAAATCTTATGGCATCCATGCGTCAAGGGGTCAAGCGTTGCGCCGCGATTTCCAGCAAGCCGTCGAAGATCAGGCTGTCCACCAGTTCGAACTTGACCGACATGCTGGGCGCCATCTTCCAGCCCGCGCCACCGGTCATGATGCACTCGGGCGCTTCACCGCAATGCCGCGTTGTGTTTTCCACCATGCGCTGCACGGCGCCGGCAATCGCAAAGGTGCCTCCGCTGGTCAACGCGTCGCTGGTGTTGGTGGGAAAGTCCTTCACGTCGCCGGTTGGCACATGCAGGCCGGCCGTGCCGGACTCCAGTGCGCGCAGCATGATGCCGTGGCCGGGCAAGATGATGCCGCCCAGAAATTTGCCGGAAGCGTCGATCGCTTCGACCGTGACCGCGGTGCCGACCATCACCACCACGCAGGGCTTTCTGCTGCCGCGGCCCAAGAGCCGGTGCCGCGCTCCTATGATCGCGACCCAGCGGTCGGCACCCAACCGGGCCGGGTGGTCGTAGCCGTTGCTCACGCCGGCTTCCTGGGCGCTGGACACGACCCAGTGCGGCGCCACGTCCCAGAGCTCCATCTGTTCCTCGACGCGGCGCTTGACGGCGTCGCCGGCCACGATGCAGCCCAGGATCCGCGAGGGCGCGGGCAGCAGGCGCCATTCGTCGTCGGCCAGCTTGTCGATGTTTTCGAGAAACACCGCGCCGTGGGCCAGCGCCCGCGATCCTGCCACCGGGGCCGCGTACTGGGCCCACTTCAATCGGGTGTTGCCCACATCAAGTGCTAGAAAAGTCATGGGACAGAATTATGAACAGTATTGTGCAAGCCCCGCCAGCAGGGCTTGCCAGGGGACATCCTTCAGGTCACGCCCAACCGGCAGGCGCGCTGAATCGTCAACATTTTATTCACTGCCTTTGATTGCCTTTGCAGTGCTCATTCACGGTGCGTGCTGCCCCCGGTCAGCTTCAAAGCCGCGAGCGCCATGATTTTGGCGCTGTCCACCAGTTCCTGAATACCCACGTATTCGTCGGGCTGGTGCGCCAGGTCCAGAATGCCCGGGCCGTAGGCGATGCAGGCGTCGAGCTTGCCGGTGCGCACGATGTGCTTTTGGTCATAGGTGCCGGGGCTGGAGATGTAGCTGGCCTCGCGGCCCAGCACCCGGGCAATGGCGCGGGCGGTGGCCAGCACCACCGGTGCATCCCGGGGCGTGGCTGTCGGCACGAAACTCATGATGTCCTTGATGCCGTAATTGAAGCCGGGCCGGCTGTGCTTGAGCTCGTCGAGCATGGCCACGATTTCAGCCTTCACCGCTTCCAGGTTTTCTTCCGCGATGAAACGGCGGTCGAGCACGGCGCGGCAGGAATGCGCGACCACCGGCGCAGGCAGGTCGCCGGTCGGCTGGCCGTGTGCGTCGAGCGAAAACATCTGTTCGACCTGGCCCCCATGCAGGCTGTTGATATTGAGTGTGCTGACCCGGGCGCCGGGCGGCTCCACGGGCTCGGCGGTGCGGCGCTGCGCCAGCCGCGGCTGCAGCCGGGTTTCCAGCAAGTGAATGAAAGCGCTCATGTGGTTGATGGCGCTGTCACCCAGAAAAGGCATGGAGCCGTGGGCGATCCGGCCCCGGGTCTCGACCTCGCCCCACCAGACGCCGCGGTGGCCCAGGCAGATGCGGTCCACGCCCAACGGTTCCGGAATGATCACATGGTGAACGCGGGGTTGGCTGAAGTAGCCGCGCTCGGCCAGGTAAGCCACACCGGCGAAGCCGCCCGATTCTTCATCGACCGTGCCTGAAATTTCCAGCGCACCGGGAAAGTCCCGGCCTTCTTCGAGAATCGCTTCGCAGGCAATCACGCTGGCGGCCAGCCCGCCTTTCATGTCGCAAGTGCCGCGACCGTACACCTTGCCGTCCCGGATTTCGCCGCCAAACGGATCGGTGGTCCAGCCGGAGCCCGCTTCCACCACGTCCATGTGGCTGTTGAAGTGGACGCACTCGCCGCCACTGCTGCCCTGGTAACGCGCCACCACATTGATTCGCGGATGGGCGTTGCGGTCACCCGGCGCGCCTTCTGCGCGGATGTACGCGACCGCAAAGCCGCGCTTTTGCAGCCGTTCGCCCAGCAGGCGGGCGCAGGCCTCGTAGGCGTCGCCGGGCGGGTTGATGGTGGGAATGCGAACCAGCGCTTGCGTCAGCGCCACCACCTCGTCCCGTTTCGATTCAATGCGTTGGAGCAGGCTGTCGTTGTTCATCCCCGGCAGTTTAGGGCCTGTTCACCATGAAACGAGAGATGCGTTGTGGTTGGGTTCCCGGATGGATGCGCGAAGGGAGGCGCCGCAAATAGCCGGGCTATTTGCCAGCCGCCCGCCAAAGCAGGCGCCGGGAAGCCAAGCCAACCCGAAGGGAAAGATCAATGCCGGGCGCATTGCGGCGTTGCGGCTCGCTTGTGTAGCGGTGCAGCGCGGCACTCACCGCGCCTTGCACTGCCTCCCGGCATTGATCTTTCGCACTCTCGTTTCATGGTGAACAGGCCCTGGGTGAGCATCGGTGTCTTGTCTCGGGTTTTGGGTGGGCCGTGTCGCCGGCCTGAATACACCGCCCTGCGTCCAGGGCACCAGTGCTTTTTTCCTTGGAAAAACGATAAAATTGACGTTTACGTAAACGTCAATTATTCACACGGAGACAGCCATGCCCAACGGCAACGGTAAACGCGCGGCCGTGCTGGCCCCCTGGCAAGCGCCCACCGGCGGGCGCGGCCAGCCGTTTGCGCTGTCCGGACTCAAGCCGTCGGCCAAGCCGTTTTCCAGCGGTGACAAAGGGCAGGACAAGGCGGCGGTGGATGCCCTGGCCACCGAACTCGACGGTCTGCAGGATTTGTTTTTTGCCGACAAGCGCTACAAGCTGCTGGTGCTGCTGCAAGGCACCGACACCTCGGGCAAGGACGGCACGATTCGCGCCGTGTTCAGCCGCACCACCCCGCTGGGCGTCCACACCGTGGGCTGGAAGGCGCCCAGCGAGGACGAGCTTGCGCACGACTACCTGTGGCGCATTCACCGCCAGATGCCCGGGGCAGGCGAGATGACGATTTTCAACCGCAGCCACTACGAAGACGTGCTGGTTCCGGTGGTTAGGGGCTGGATCACGCCCGAGCAGACCCGCCAGCGCTACGCCCACATCAACGACTTCGAACGCCTGCTCACTGAAACCGGCACGGTGATTCTCAAGTTCATGCTGCACATCAGCTTCGAAGAACAGCGCCAGCGCCTCCAGGAGCGGGTGGACGACCCGACCAAGCGCTGGAAGTTCAGCCTGGGCGACCTGGACGTGCGCAAGCAGTGGGAGGCGTACCAGAATGCCTATGAACTGCTGTTGGGCGCAACCAGCACGCCCTGGGCGCCCTGGACCGTGGTGCCGGCCGACTCCAAGACGCACCGCAACCTGATGATCGCCACTCTCGTGCGCGATACGCTCAAACGTCTGGATCTGCGTTACCCGCCCGACGATCCGGCGCTGGCCGGACTCAGGATCGAATAAGCTTCTTCCCAACTAGACAACGCATCGAAAGAGTGCCGCCATGACCGACCTGTCCGCCGAATACAAGGCCCTTGCCAGCTACCGCCCCACGCACAAGGTGCGTTTTGTGACGGCCGCCTCGCTGTTCGACGGGCACGACGCCGCCATCAACATCATGCGCCGCATTCTGCAGAGCATGGGTGCCGAGGTGATTCACCTGGGCCACAACCGCAGCGTCGATGAAGTCGTCACGGCCGCGCTGCAGGAAGACGCGCAGGGCATCGCGATCAGCTCCTACCAGGGCGGCCATGTCGAGTACTTCAAGTACATGGTGGACCTGTTGAAAAGCCGCGGCGGCCAGCACATCCAGGTCTTTGGCGGCGGCGGCGGCGTGATCGTGCCGGACGAGATCCGCGAGCTGCAGAACTACGGCGTGGCGCGCATCTACAGCCCCGAAGACGGTCAGCGCATGGGCTTGGCCGGCATGATCGGCGAGATGGTGATGCGCTGCGACAAGGACCTGACCGGCCTGGCGCCCAAAGACATGAAAGCCATTGAAGGCCATGGCGAAATGGCCTGGCGGGCGCTGGCGCAGCTCATCACCGCACTCGAAAACGACAAAGCCGATCCGGCCTTGGTGCAGGCAGTCCGGGCGCAGGCCGCACTCAAAAAGATACCTGTTCTGGGCATCACCGGCACCGGCGGCGCCGGCAAGTCGTCCCTGACCGACGAGCTGATTCGCCGCCTGCGGCTGGACCAGAACGACCAGTTGCGCGTGGCCATCATCAGCATTGATCCGTCGCGCCGCAAGAGCGGCGGCGCACTGCTCGGTGACCGCATCCGCATGAACGCCATCAGTCCGTGGACTGCAAGCTCGTTGAAGCATGACGCGCAATTTCCCGACGGGCCGCCCCTAGGGAAATTAGCCCCCTCGGGGGGCAGCGAAGTACACGAAGTGACGAGCGTGGGGGCCAGAGTGTTCATGCGCTCGCTGGCCACGCGCGACTTCGGCAGCGAGATCAGCAAGGCCCTGCCCGACGTGATTGCCGCCTGCAAGGCCGCCGGGTTCGACCTGATCGTGGTCGAGACCTCCGGCATCGGCCAGGGCGACGCCGCCATCGTGCCGCATGTGGACGTGCCGATGTACGTCATGACGCCCGAATTCGGCGCCGCCAGCCAGTTGGAAAAAATCGACATGCTGGACTTTGCCGAGTTCGTCGCCATCAACAAGTTTGACCGCAAGGGCTCGCTCGACGCCCTGCGCGACGTGGCCAAGCAGGTGCAGCGCAACAAGGAAGCCTGGAGCCTGCCTGCCGACACCATGCCGGTGTTCGGCACCATGGCCGCGCGCTTTAACGACGATGGCGTCACCGCGCTGTACCAGGCGCTCAAACCGCGTCTGGCGGCGCTGGGCCTGAGGCTGTCCGAAGCTGGCCTGCTGCCACGGGTCGATGTGCGCCACAGCACCAACCAGACGCCGGTGGTGCCCGCCGCCCGCACCCGTTATCTGGCCGAAATTTCCGACACCGTGCGCGGCTACAAAAGGGCAGCGCGCGAACAGGCCCGGCTGGCCCGAGAAATTCAGCAGTTGCGCGCCGCCGCCGCCATGCTGGCGGTGGACAAGCCCGACAAGGCCCGCGCCGCTGACGCCGCCATCGGCCTGGCGGTGCAGCGCGAGCAAGCCCAGGACCGGGCGGCCCGGCAACTGCTGGCCCAGTGGCCCGAAATGCAAAAGGCTTATGCCGGCGACGAATACGTGGTGAAAATCCGCGACAAGGAAATCCGCACCGCGCTGACCAGCAAGTCCCTGAGCGGCACCACCATCCGCAAAGTGGCGCTGCCGCAGTACGAAGACCACGGCGAGATCCTCAAGTGGCTGATGCTCGACAACGTGCCGGGCAGCTACCCCTACACCGCCGGCACCTTTGCCTTCAAACGCGAAGGGGAAGACCCGACGCGCATGTTCGCCGGCGAGGGCGATGCCTTTCGAACCAACACGCGGTTTAAATTGCTGAGCGAAGGCATGGCCGCCAAACGCCTGAGCACGGCCTTCGATTCGGTCACGCTGTACGGCAACGACCCCGACCTGCGGCCCGACATTTACGGCAAGGTCGGCAACAGCGGCGTCAGCATTGCCACGCTCGACGACATGAAGGTGCTGTACGACGGCTTTGATCTGTGCAGCCCCGGCACCTCGGTGAGCATGACCATCAACGGACCCGCGCCCACCATTCTGGCGATGTTCATGAACACCGCCATCGACCAGAACCTCGAAAAGTTCAAGCGTGACAACGGCCGCGAACCCACTGCCACCGAAGCGGAAAAGATACGTGAATGGGTGCAGGAAAACGTGCGCGGCACGGTGCAGGCCGACATTTTGAAAGAAGACCAGGGCCAGAACACCTGCATCTTCTCGACCGAGTTCAGCCTGAAGGTGATGGGCGACATCGCCCAGTATTTCGTGCATAACCGGGTGCGCAATTTCTACAGCGTCTCCATCAGCGGCTACCATATTGCCGAGGCCGGTGCGAACCCGATCTCGCAACTCGCCTTTACCCTGTCCAACGGTTTTACCTTTGTTGAAGCCTATCTGGCGCGCGGCATGCACATCGACGACTTCGCGCCGAACCTGAGCTTTTTCTTCAGCAACGGCATGGACCCGGAATACACGGTCATGGGCCGTGTCGCGCGCCGCATCTGGGCGGTGGCGATGAAGGAAAAATACGGCGCCAACGAGCGCAGCCAGAAGCTCAAGTACCACATCCAGACTTCGGGCCGCAGCCTGCACGCGCAGGAAATCCAGTTCAACGACATCCGCACCACCTTGCAGGCGCTGATTGCGATTTACGACAACTGCAACAGCCTGCACACCAACGCCTTCGATGAAGCCATCACCACGCCGACCGAAGAGTCGGTGCGCCGCGCGATGGCGATCCAGCTCATCATCAACCGCGAGTGGGGCCTGGCGAAAAACGAGAACCCGTCCCAGGGCGCCTTCATCATCGAGGAACTCACCGAGCTGCTGGAGGAAGCGGTGTTGTCAGAGTTCGAGCGCATCGCCGAACGCGGCGGCGTGCTGGGCGCCATGGAAACCGGCTACCAGCGCGGCCGCATCCAGGACGAGTCCATGCACTACGAGATGCTCAAACACACCGGCGAGCTGCCCATCATCGGCGTCAACACCTTTCGTAATCCGCATGGCGAGCAGGTCGCCGACAAGCTGGAGCTGGCGAGATCGACTGAAGAAGAAAAGCAGAACCAGCTCAAACGCCTGCAAGACTTCCACCGGCGCCACGCGAAGGAATCACCGGCCATGCTCAAGCGCCTGCAGCAGGCCGTGATCGCCAACGCCAACGTGTTCGAAGTGTTGATGGACGCCGTGCGCGTCTGCTCGCTCGGGCAGATCACCCATGCGCTGTTTGAAGTCGGCGGGCAATACCGGCGCAATATGTGATGTATTTGTACCTTGTGAGCATATCGTTTAGATTACATGCACGGCAGCGATCCCGGCAAGCGCGTGTCGGTCAACCAACCATCCGGCGAGGAGAATTCAATGAATGCAATGAGAATCACGGGCATCGTTTTAATTGTGCTTGGGCTGGCCGGCTTTTTTACCGGCGGGTTCAGTTTCACCAAAGACACCACGGCAGCCAAGATCGGTCCCATTGAGTTGACCGTCAAGGAGCAGGAGGCGGTCAATATTCCTCAGTGGCTCAGTATGGGTGCGGTGGTGCTCGGCGCTGTGGTGCTGGTGATGGGTGCCCGCAAGTCCTGATCTGTCCTGACATGGGGTACCGACACCCCTGTCAGACGCGCTGGATGCTGAAGATGCTCATCCTGCGGGTGGCTTTGCCGCTCGCTTGCTTGGCTTGCGATGGCCGCCTGACGCTTGACGCTTGACGCAAAAAAAACTCTCTGCGTACAATATTCCGATTTCGATTTCCTTTCCTCCAAGAAGAACCCTCCATGACCATCGAAGCCTTTATTTGCGATGCAGTTCGCACACCCTTTGGCCGGTACGGCGGAGCGCTGAGCAGCGTGCGCACCGACGACCTGGCGGCCATTCCGCTCCAGGCGCTGATGGCGCGCAACCCGAATGTTGATTGGATGCTGGTTGCCGACGTGATTTTTGGCTGCGTCAACCAGGCCGGCGAAGATAACCGCAATGTGGCGCACATGGCCAGCTTGCTGGCCGGTTTGCCGCTGGAGCTGCCCGGCGCCACCATCAACCGCCTGTGCGGCTCCGGCATGGATGCGGTAGGCACGGCGGCCCGCGCCATCAAGGCCGGTGAGGCCGGCATGATGATTGCCGGCGGGGTCGAGGGCATGAGCCGCGCCCCCTTCGTGATCGGCAAGGCGGAGAGCGCCTTCAGCCGCGCCGCGCAGATATACGACACCACGATGGGCTGGCGCTTCGTCAACAAGAGGATGAAGGAAAAGTACGGCATCGATGCGATGCCCGAAACCGCAGAAAACGTGGCCGCCGACTACAAGATCAGCCGCGTAGACCAGGACAAGATGGCATTGGCCTCGCAGCTCAAGGCGGTCGCGGCGCAAAAGTCCGGCTTCTTCGATGCGGAGATCACACCGGTCACCATCGCCCAGAAAAAAGGCGACCCGGTGATCGTCAGCAAGGATGAACACCCGCGCGAGACATCCCTGGAAGCGCTGGCCAAACTCAAGGGCGTGGTCCGGCCTGACGGCAGCGTCACTGCGGGCAACGCTTCCGGCGTGAACGACGGCGCATGCGCGCTACTGATCGCCAGCGAGGACGCCGCCCGGAAAAATGGCCTGACGCCGCGTGCCCGCATCGTCGGCATGGCCACCGCCGGCGTGCCGCCGCGCATCATGGGCATAGGCCCGGCCCCCGCAACCGAAAAGGTGCTGGCGCTGACCGGCCTGAGCCTGGCGCAAATGGACGTGATCGAACTCAATGAGGCGTTTGCCGCCCAGGGTCTGGCGGTGCTGCGCCTGCTCGGGTTGCAGGACGACGATGCACGCGTCAACCCGAACGGCGGGGCGATTGCGTTGGGCCACCCGCTCGGTGCGTCCGGCGCGCGTCTGGTGACCACCGCGGTCAACCAACTGCACAGAACCGGCGGGCGCTACGCCTTATGCACCATGTGCATTGGTGTCGGGCAGGGCATCGCCGTGGTGCTGGAGCGCGTTTGATCGCGGTGGGTGACTGCAGGGGCTGAAAAGCAGCCTTCGCCAACTACTATCTTCCTGACGGCTGTTTGCGCCCGTTCCCACGGGGCCGCAGGCGCTTTGTGTCTATCGATGGGATTTCCGCTGATCGCCGGCCCGTCTTTTTGCGCTGTGGCCATTCCTGCGGTGCTTTCATGGCGTGCGACAGCGGGTCAAACTTCACATGGTAGAAGTTGCGGATTTCTGTGAAAATCTTTGGCATGAGAACAAAAACTTACATGTCATCGCCTGGCCTCGGCTGCGCTGCTGTTTCGTTTTCTCTGCCCCGCCGTTTTCCAGCCCGTCTTCATGACCACCGTTGTCTTTGCTGATCTTGTCGGCAGCACCAGCATGTTCGAGCGGCTGGGTGACGAGACCGCATCGCATTTTGTCGCGCAACTGGTTGGGGCGCTGAGCCAGGTTTTTGAGCAGCACAGCGGCCGCGTCGTCAAGCTGCTGGGTGACGGGTTGTTTGTCGTGTTTCCGCAGGAGGGGGATGCGCTGGCTGCTTGTGTCAGCATCCAGAAACGTTTTCTGGACAAACCCCTCCATCCTGGCGGCAGCGGCGCGCCGGTGCAGATGCAGATGGGCATCGAATCGGGCGAAGTCGTCGAGATCGACGGCGACTGTTTTGGCGACACCGTCAATTCGGCGGCGCGTTTGGCCGACCTGGCCGGCGCGGCGCAGATTCTCACGACCCAAAACGTCTGGTCGGCGTTGGGGCCGATGCAGCGGGCTTCGTTGCGCAGCCTGGGGCCCATGCACTTGCGCGGCAGGGCCGAGGCGAGCCATGTTTACCGCGTGGAGTGGCAAACCGGCCGCGATGAGGATGCCACGATGATGGGGCGTTCCATGGCCTCCAATGCTTCGGAACTGGTGCTGAAGTTGGTGGCGGGCGAGCAAACCGTGCAAATTCACGGTAGGAGCCCAAAGATTTCAATCGGGCGCGGAGCGGCCGCCTCGCTGGTGTTGAACGATCCGCGCGTGTCCAGGATGCACGCGACGCTGGAGTGGCGTGGCGGGCAGTTTGTGCTCAGCGATGCATCGAGCTACGGTACCTGGGTGTACTTCGGCAACCAGAGCGAAGCGGTGGTATTGCGCCGTACCGAATGTTATCTGGTGGGCAGCGGCCAGCTCTCGGCGGGTTGTGAGCGCAAGGAAGGCAGCCCGTTGATCAGTTTTTCGATCAGCGGTTGACGCGGTTTCGCCCGGTTTCAGCGGGCAACACTGCACTAGAATCATTTTTCTGTTTCCGAACGTACTCCGTTGGCGGCCCCCTTCATCCCATGAGTCTGAACAAGCTTGGTCGATATGACCTCATCCGCGTGCTGGGCAAGGGCGCGATGGGCCTGGTCTATGAGGCCCGCGACCCGAACCTGGACCGCCGCGTGGCGATCAAGACCATCAAGGTGGAAAACCTCTCCGAAGAAGCCGCCGCCGAATACGAGGCGCGTTTTCGAACCGAGGCCCGCTCGGCTGCCCGTCTGCAGCATCCCAATATTGTCAGCGTCTATGACTCCGACCGCCATGGCGACGTGGCGTTTCTGGTCATGGAGTTCATCGAGGGCGAAGATTTAAAACACCATCTGGACAGCGGCAAGCGCTACTCGCTGGAGCAGTCGCTCCGTATGGTGGGCGACCTGCTGTCCGCGCTGGAGTATGCACACCGGCAGAGCGTGGTGCATCGCGACGTCAAGCCGGCGAATTTGCTGATTGAAAACGATGGCCGGGTCAAACTGACTGATTTCGGCGTGGCCCGTATCCAGGACTCCAGCGAGGCCACCCGGACCCAGGGCTCGATGGTCGGCACGCTCAAATACATGTCGCCCGAACAGGTGCAGGGTCAGCCGATCGACGCGCGGGCCGACCTGTTTGCGGTGGGTATCGTGTTGTACCAGTTGCTCACCGGCCGGCGGCCTTTTGATGGCGATACCGATTTTGCGATCATCCAGAAAATCGTTGGCCACACACCGGACATGCCCAGCTTGTTCAATCCACTGTTGCCGCCCGCCATTGACGCGGTGGTGTTGCGTGCGCTGGCGAAAAAACGCGAACAACGTTTTACGACGGCGCAGGATTTTGCGCGGGCCCTGCAGGAAGCCAGCGGCCAGGCGTCGGACCCGACGATTGTTCCCCCGACCAGTCAGCCCGGCGGCAACGCGACAGACGCCGGACGGCAGCGCTCGCACGTCGGCGGATCGACGGTCAAACTGAGTTCGTCGGGAACCGACTCCGGCTCTACCGTGACGCAGGAACTCGAGCTGGTCTACTGGAAGGACATCAAGGACTCCGACGACCTGGAAGACCTGGAAGGTTTTCTCGGCAGGTTTCCCTCGGGGATTTACGCCGATTTGGCGCGTCGGCGCGTGAAACGGCTGACCGGCACCGCTTCGGACGAGGGCTCGGGTGAGGGGTCCGGGACGGCGACGCTGGCGGCGGCTCCCGCGGCGGACGCCGAATGGGCGCGGCTACAGGCGCAAAATGTCCTGAAGCCGGCTGCGCTGGCCTCGGCCCGTGTGACAGCCAGCACCGCCGAGGCGAATGACCCGGATGCGACGCGAATGGCCGGGGCTGGCTTGCCTTTGGCCGACCCGCGCAGTCCTGCCGCTGTGGCCGAACCGTCACCGGCAGTGCCAACCGCCAGCCGCTCAAAACTGCCGCTATTCGCGCTGGCCGGGGTGGCCGTGCTGGTGGCTGCCGGCGTGATTTTCAAGCGTTTGCCCGGCACGGCGGCACCGGTTCAGGTGGCCCTGCCCGCAGTCGCCTCCGAGGCACCGGCCGCCAGCCCGGCACCGCCAGCGGCTTTGCCAAGGACGCCCAAGCCGCTGCCCAAGCCAAAACCCGCCCGGCCCGCGGCAGCGGAAACCGTCGCTGAGCCTGCCGCCGCCCTGGCAACAGCGTCCAATCCCGGTCAAGCCTGCGAAAACCGCATTTTGCTGGGCTTTCAGCGCTGCATGAACGAGCAGTGCGCCAAGCCGGCATTCAGCAAGCACCCGGTCTGCGTGGAGCGGCGTGCGATGGAGAAGCTGCGCCGGGAGTCTCAGGAAGTGCGTAATTGATGGGGGTTGAGCCGTTCATCAGGGACAAAAATGCCACTTGACTAAAAATTGTCGGGGCTGGGCTGGGTGCCGTTACCCGTTACCATAGCGTCAAAATACCAGGAGATTCGTATGCCTGTGCTTGTGATTGCCAATCCGAAAGGCGGCGTCGGTAAAACGACGCTGGCCACCAACGTTGCGGGTTATTTCGCCAGCCAGGGCCATGCGGTCATGCTTGGCGATGCCGACCGCCAGCAATCGTCGCGGCTGTGGCTGGGGCTGCGGCCGGCGGCGGCGCGGCCCATCACGACCTGGGATGTCGGCGCCGACCTGATTGCCAAACCGCCCAAAGGCACGACGCACGTGGTGCTGGACACGCCGGCCGGCCTGCATGGCTGGCGCTTTAACGATGTGGTCAAGCTGGCCGACAAGGTGATCGTGCCGCTGCAGCCCAGCGTGTTTGATATTTTTGCCACCCGTGCGTTTCTGGATCAGCTCGCCGAGCACCGCCATGCCGGAAAGGTGCAGGTCGGCATCGTCGGCATGCGGGTCGATTCGCGCACCCTTGCCGCCGACAAACTGCGCAGCTTTGTCGAAAGTCTGGGCTTGCCGGTGCTCGGTTATGTGCGCGACACGCAAAACTACATCCATCTGGCGGCACGGGGCTTGAGCCTGTTTGACGTGGTCCCGGGCCGGGTCGAAAAAGACCTGGCGCAATGGGGCGGCATCTGTCGCTGGCTCGACCAGTGACATTCGTTGGGTCGGACTGGCTGACCCCGGCGGCCATGCCACCCAGCGGCCCGTCATCGTGTCTCGGACTGGACAAGCCGCTTGCCGGCCTGACCTTACAGTCCGGGTATGAAAACCTTCCAGACCCTTTCCGAACTGGCTGCCTGTGTCGGCCAGGAAGTCGCCGTCAGCGACTGGCTCACCATCACCCAGGCGCAGGTCAACCTGTTTGCCGAAGCCACCGGCGACCACCAGTGGATCCATGTGGACCCGGAAAAAGCCAAAACCGGACCTTTCGGCGGGCCGATTGCGCACGGATTTTTGACCCTGTCGCTGCTGCCGAAATTTTTTGCGTCCTCGTTTCAAATCGTGCAAAGCAGCATGGGCGTGAACTACGGCCTGAACAAAGTGCGTTTTACCGCGCCCGTGCCGGTCGGCAGCCGGCTGCGGGCGCGCCTGACGCTGCTGGCCTGTGAGCCGATTGACAAGCAGGGCGTACAGATGACCTGGGAGATGCTTGTCGAGCGTGAGGGCGCGGCCAAGCCCGTGTGTATTGCTGAATCGCTGGTTCGGCGCTACGCCTAGTACTGCAACCCAAAAATATCGAAACATGAAAGCGCGTCTTCGCACCCATGGCGGCGTTGCAACCCTTGCGAAGGCGGCCAGCCTTCGCTGCGGCTTGCGCCTTGCCCTGGGTACGAATCCATCACTTTCATGATGT
>JAURVI010000024.1 GCA_030655515.1 Polaromonas sp.
GCAATTCTCGATCAACCCGGTCGATGGCCGCATGGTCGTGATCGAGATGAACCCGCGTGTGTCGCGCTCTTCGGCGCTGGCATCCAAGGCGACCGGTTTCCCGATTGCCAAGGTCGCGGCCAAGCTCGCCATCGGCTACACGCTGGACGAATTGCGCAACGACATCACCGGCGGCGCGACGCCGGCGAGTTTTGAGCCCAGCATCGACTACGTGGTCACCAAGATTCCGCGTTTTGCGTTTGAAAAATTCCCGACTGCCGATTCGCGGCTGACGACGCAGATGAAGTCGGTCGGCGAGGTCATGGCCATGGGCCGGACCTTCCAGGAGTCGTTCCAGAAAGCCCTGCGCGGCCTGGAAGTCGGCGTCGACGGCATGAACGAAAAAACCCAGGATCGCGAAGTGCTGGAAAAAGAGCTGGGCGCGCCCGGCCCTGAGCGCATCTGGTATGTGGGCGACGCGTTTGCGATGGGCATGCGCGTTGATGAAGTCTTCGCGCTGACCAAGATCGACCCCTGGTTTCTGGTGCAGATCGAGCAGATCGTCAAGATCGAGCTGGAGCTTGAAACGACGTCCCTCGACAACATTGACGCGGTGACGCTGCGTGCGTTGAAACAGAAAGGTTTCTCGGACCGGCGTCTGGCCAGGCAGCTCAAGACAACCGACACTGCGATTCGCGAAAAACGCCGCGAACTGGGCGTGCGCCCGGTTTACAAACGTGTGGACACCTGCGCCGCCGAGTTCGCGACCAACACCGCCTACATGTATTCGACCTACGAGGCCGAGGGCAGCGAGTGTGAAGCCGCGCCGACCGGCAACAAAAAGATCATGGTGCTCGGCGGCGGGCCCAACCGCATCGGGCAGGGCATCGAGTTCGACTACTGCTGCGTACACGCCGCGCTGGCCATGCGCGAAGACGGTTACGAGACCATCATGGTCAACTGCAACCCCGAGACCGTCTCGACCGACTACGACACCAGCGACCGCCTGTACTTTGAGCCGCTGACGCTGGAAGACGTGCTGGAAATCGTCGACAAGGAAAAGCCGCTGGGCGTGATCGTTCAGTACGGCGGCCAGACACCGCTCAAACTCGCGCTGGACCTGGAGAAAAACGGCGTGCCCATCATCGGCACCTCGCCCGACATGATTGACGCCGCCGAAGACCGTGAGCGTTTCCAGAAGCTGCTGCACGAGCTCAAACTGCGCCAGCCGCCCAATGCGACGGCCCGCACCGAGCCCGAAGCGCTGGAAAAAGCCGCTGCACTCGGTTACCCGCTGGTGGTGCGCCCGAGTTACGTGCTGGGCGGCCGCGCCATGGAAATCGTGCATGAGCAGCGCGACCTCGAGCGCTACATGCGCGAAGCGGTCAAGGTCAGCCATGATTCGCCGGTGCTGCTGGACCGCTTCCTCAACGACGCGATCGAATGCGACGTCGATTGCATCCGTGATCCGGAGGGCGTGACCTTCATCGGTGGCGTGATGGAACACATCGAGCAGGCCGGCGTGCATAGCGGCGACTCGGCCTGCTCGCTGCCGCCTTACTCCCTGAGTGCCGAGACCGTCACCGAGATCAAGCGCCAGACGGCCGCCATGGCCCAGGCGCTGAACGTGGTCGGGCTGATGAATGTGCAGTTTGCGATCCAGCACGTCGATGGCAAAGATGTCATTTATGTGCTCGAAGTCAATCCGCGCGCTTCCCGCACCGTGCCTTTCGTCAGCAAGGCCACCGGCATCCAGCTTGCCAAGGTCGCTGCGCGCTGCATGGTGGGCCAGTCGCTGGCGTCGCAGGGGATCAGGAACGAAGTCACGCCACCGTATTTCAGCGTCAAGGAAGCTGTATTTCCGTTTGTCAAGTTTCCCGGCGTGGACACGATTCTTGGCCCCGAGATGAAGTCCACCGGCGAGGTGATGGGTGTCGGCAAGACCTTTGGCGAGGCGTTTGTCAAGTCGCAGCTCGGTGCCGGCACCAGGCTGCCGACCTCCGGCAGGGTTTTCCTGACGGTCAAAAACAATGACAAGCCACGTGCCGTGAACGTGGCGCGCGCGCTGGCGGCGCTGAAGTTCGAACTGGTTGCCACCAAAGGCACGGCCGCAGCCATCACGGCTGCCGGCATTGCCTGCGGCGTGGTCAACAAGGTCACCGAAGGCCGGCCGCATGTGGTGGACATGATCAAGAACAACGAGATTGCGCTGGTCATCAACACGGTCGAGGAGCGCCGCAATGCGATTGCCGATTCGCGGCAAATCCGCACCTCGGCACTGCTGGCCCGGGTCACGACCTTCACCACGATTGCCGGTGCGGAAGCGGCGGTGGAAGGCATGAAATACCTGGACAACCTGACGGTTTATTCGATTCAGGAACTTCATGCCCAGTTGGCCTGAGGTCGGGATAATTACCGAGCCGGTGCCGGCGCACTTGCATTAAACTTGAACCAAGACAATCACGCCGCCGCCAGGTGACTGGTGGCGGTTTCGCTTTCGCAGGACTCAAACCATGGCAACCCTTCCGATTACCAAACGTGGCGCAGAAAAGCTCAAGGCCGAGCTGCACCAGCTTAAAACCGTGGATCGACCCTGGGTCATCAACTCGATTTCCGAGGCGCGCGCCCAGGGTGACCTGAGTGAAAATGCCGAATACGACGCCGCCAAGGACCGCCAGGGCTTTATTGAAGGCCGCATCCAGGAAATCGAAGGCAAATTGTCGGCGGCTCAAATCATCGACCCTTCTACGCTCGACGCCGGTGGCAAGGTCGTTTTTGGCTCGACGATCGAATTGCAGGACGAAGATTCGGGTGACAAGGCAACCTATCAGATCGTCGGGGAAGACGAGGCCGACATCAAACAGGGCAGGGTCAATATTGGCTCACCGATTGCGCGTGCGCTGATCGGCAAGGATGAGGGCGACACCGCCGAAGTGCAGACGCCCGGTGGCATCAAACGCTACGAGATTGTGTCTGTCAGCTACATCTGAGCTGACTTTTCCTCGCTATGAAACAACGCCTGAGCATTCTGCTGGCGGCTTTGTGGTGGGGCAGTCTGACGGGCCTGGGTTTTGTCGTGGTGCCCATTTTGTTCGCCCACCTGGGCAGTGCCGCCGCGGCCGGCACCATGGCCGCCAAACTCTTCACGGCGCAAACCTGGCTCAGCATTGGCTGCACCCTGCCATTGCTTCTTGTTTTCAATAAAAAAGACGAACCAGCCATTGCCTCGTATGCGCAGGCAGCCATGAAGTTTGTAGTGGCCGGGCTGCTGCTGGCGGTGCTGGTGGAGTTTGGCGTTGCGCCGCGCATCGTCAGCGCCCGGGCTGACGGCGGCAACCTGAAGCTCTGGCATGGGCTGGGCAGCGTGATGTACCTGGCCCAGTGGCTGTGCGCTCTGGTCACTCTTTGGCGTTTGACCCGGCCGGCGATGGATGCATCGTCCGCAGGGACGAGCCGCAGCCCAGACTAGCCGCGCTCTGCCGCTTCCAGCGTGTTGACAAGCAGCATGGTGATGGTCATGGGGCCGACTCCACCGGGCACCGGCGTGATCCAGCCGGCGACTTCCTTGACCGCTGAAAAATCCACGTCGCCGCAGAGTTTGCCTGCGCCGGGCTCGCCGTCAGGAATGCGGTTCATGCCAACGTCGATCACCACCGCGCCAGGCTTGACCATGTCGGCGGTCAATACATTGCGTTTACCCACTGCCGCCACAATCACGTCGGCTTGAAGCGTCAGGGCTTTGAGGTTCTGGGTTCCGCTGTGGCAGATCGTCACCGTGGCATTTTTTTGCAGCAGCATCAGCGCCATCGGTTTTCCGACGATGTTGCTGCGGCCGATCACCACCGCGTGTTTGCCCTTGAGGTCATAGCCGATGGCTTCCAGCATCTTCATGCAGCCGTAAGGCGTGCAGGGCCAGAAGCCGGGCTGACCGACCATCAGCGCGCCGGCGCTGGCCACATGAAAACCATCGACATCCTTGGCCGGCGAAATGGTTTCAATCACTTTTTGGGCGTCGATATGGGCGGGCAGGGGGAGCTGCACCAGGATGCCGTGAATCGCCGGGTCTTTGTTCAGCGCATCGATCCGCGCCAGCAGGTCGGCTTGACGCAGTGTCGCCGGGTACTGCTCCAGCACGGAATGCAGGCCGCTGTCCTGGCAGGCCTTGACTTTGTTGCGCACATAGACCTGGCTGGCCGGGTTTTCGCCGACCAGCACCACGGCCAGGCCGGGGACGATGCCGCGCTCGCGCAGCGCGGCGGCCCGTTTGGCGACCTCGCCACGGAGTTGCTTCGACAGGGCGTTGCCGTCAATGAGTTGTGCGGTCATGTTTTCGTTTTTTCAAGTAAAAACGCCCGTAAGTTTTTTAACCACGGGCGCAAGAAGCTATAAAAAGTGTAGCGGATGGTTATTCGGTTCAGCCTGGGTTCAGGCTTTGGGCGCGCTGGAGCCCAGCGCTATCTTGAGCAGGTCGGCCACGGTGTTGGCGTTGAGTTTCTCCATGATGTTGGCGCGGTGCGCTTCCACCGTCTTGATGCTGATGCCCAGGTCGTCGGCGATCTGCTTGTTCAGGCGGCCGGCGACAATGCGTTCGAGCACCTGCGCTTCGCGCGAGGTGAGCTTGGCCAGCAAGGCATCGCGGCTGGCCGATTGCTGGTGCTCGCTGAAGACCTCTTTGGCCTGGTCCAGCATGCGTTCGACCAGGCTGACCAGGGCCTCTTCCTGAAAAGGCTTCTGGATGAAGTCCATGGCGCCTTTTTTCATGGTGTTCACGGCCATGGGCACGTCGCCGTGGCCGGTGATGAAGACGATGGGCAAGGGCGATTTGCGCTCGACCAGGCGGTCCTGCAACTCCAGGCCCGTCATGCCAGCCATGCGGATATCGACAATCAGGCAGGCCACCTCGCGCGGGTCGTAGCGGCTCAGAAAGGTCTCGGCGGAGTCATAACAACGCACCCGGTAGTCCTTGCCCTCCAGCAACCACTGGAGCGAGTCGCGCACGCCCTCGTCGTCATCGACGACATACACGGTACCTTTTTTCGGAATCAAGCTCATGCCAAACCTTTTGCGTAGACGGTCTCAGGACCCTGAAATGCCGGTGGGGGCGGCCGGCGCTTGTGGTGCCGCCGTGGCTGATGCAAGAGGGGGCGTCACAGGAATCCAGAAGGTAAACCGGCACCCCACCACTTCTTTGCTATTGTAGAGGTTCTCGGCCTGCAACCTGCCCTGGTGGGACTCGACAATGCTGCGGCACAGTTTCAGGCCAATGCCCATGCCTTCAGCCTTGGTGGAGTAGAAGGCTTCGTAGAGTCGGCTCGTTACTTCGGGCGACAGGCCCTTGCCCGAGTCCAGCACCGAAAACTCGACCACGCTCTGGTTGTCGATGATTTTGGGCGCCACGCGCAGTTCCACGCTGCGGCGGGCAGTGGGCCGCCGGGCCTGCGCGATCGACTCGGCACCGTTTTTCATCAGGTTGATCAACACCTGCTCGATCAGGATGGGGTCGACCCTCACCGGAGGCAGGCGCGCCGCGATGTAGTGGCTCAGCCGCACATTGTGGCGGCGCAGCTCGATGTCGGCCAGTTCCATCGCGTTGCTGACCATGGTGGCCACGTCGGCGGAGGTCCGGTTCGGTTCGCTGCGTTTGACGAAGGAGCGTATGCGCTGGATGATTTGTCCGGCGCGGTGGGCCTGCCTGGCGGTTTTTTCGAGTGCGATGAGCAAGTCGGCATGGCTGATTTGCTGGCCCTTGATGCGCGAGACCATGCCTTTGCAATAGTTGTTGATGGCCGTCAGCGGCTGGTTCAGCTCGTGCGCGACACTGGAGGCCATCTCGCCCATCGTGATCAGGTGGCTGGCCGACTGGGCCCGTTCGGCCTGCTGGGCCGCCTGTTCTTCGGCGTGGCGGCGCGGCGTGATGTCGGTGGCAATGACCATTTGCGCCAGCCGTCCGTCGACCCAGGTCAGGTAGCGCGAGCGGACCTCCAGCCACTTGCCCAGCTCAGGCACAAAAATTTCGGCATTTTCGGTTTCCGCCGTGGTCAGGGTGTCGGTGGGAAGACCGGCCAGGCCGTCCACCGCATCGAGCGCATCTTCGGTCGGCGTAGCGGGCGGTACCCCGGCCTGGGCAATCAGGTTCATGTGGCCGGAGACCTCGCCGCCAAACCAGGCGCGGTACAGTTTGTTGGCAAACAAAAGCTCTGCGCTGCCCAGCGGCGCGACCGACACCGCCGCATCCAGTCCTTCCAGCACGGTCGTAAAGCGCTCATAAGACGCCGACAGCTCCTCGCGGATACGCTTGGGCTCGGTGATGTCGGTCATCGAGCTCATCCAGCCGGTCTGCTGGCCGCGCGGGTCAATCAGCGGCGAGACATACATGCGGCCGTCAAAAATGGCGCCGCTTTTACGTTTGACCCGCACTTCAAAGCCGCCCGGCGTGGAGCGACCGTTCAGCTCGTCGTCCAGCCGGGCCGCCAGGGTTTCGCGGTCCTGGTCGGGCCAGTAGGGAAAGGGCGCGGTGCGGCCCACCAGCTCGCCCTCGCTCCAGCCCGTCATCTGGCAAAAAGCCGGGTTGACATAGGTGATGCGGCCCTGCAGGTCCAGCGCCCGCATGCCGGTCAGCATGGAGTTTTCCATGGCTCGGCGAAAGTTGGTTTCTGTAATCAGCGCTTCCTGCGCCTGTACGCGCCGCCGCGTGTGGCGCCAGGTGCCCAACAGCATCCATACCGTGAGCGCGCTCAAGGCGCTGACGAGCCAGAAAAAGCCGCTGCCCACGACGCCCAGCGAAGCCCGGTAGCCATGGGCCTTGAGCAACAAGCCGTTGCCGACCGGCGATACCGGTATTTCATACTGCTGTGCATCGTCGAACCAGGGCAGCAGCTTGGCCGCGGTAGCTCTAGCCGGCGGCAGGCTGCCGGCCAGCAGCTTGCCCTGGTCGTCGGTCAGCGCGACTGCATACTTGGCGGTGACTTCGGTCGGCACGCCAAAGCGCAGCAGGCCGTCGATGGCGTATTCGCCCATGATGACGCCATCAAATTTTCCGTGGTCGTCAAGCGGCACCTGCAACTGCAGGCTGGGTGCGTTGTAGCCGGGGTCGTCCTTGACAGTCAGTGGACGCGAGTAAACCGGCTGACGCAAATCACGCGCCAGCCCAAAGGTGCTTTCCGTCTCTCCGCGTTTGATCTGTTCGCCGATGGCCTGCATCTGAGATGCGTTGGCGCTCGGCGAGACATACGAAGACCTGATCCGGCGGCGTGCGTCCACCCAGGTCACGGCCAGCAGTTCCGGATATTGGTTGACCAGGGACTCGGCCTGCGTGATGAAGTCGTCGGTTTTCACATCCTTGTTCGACACATCGCGGCCCAATCGCATCAGTTGCTCCTGCCGCTCCAGCAGCCGCAGACGCAGCCTTTGCTGGGCGTACTCCACGTCGCGCTTGACCGCTTGTTGTTCGCGGTCAATTTCTTCAATCCGCAGATAGGCAAAGGCCGCAATCACTGCCGCCAGAAACAGCATGACCGCCAGCAGCGGCCCGAGCGTGACGAAGCGGTCCTGCCGTGTGGGTGATTGTTTGCGCCACCAGTGGCGCCACCGGGCCAGCGGTGCGGTACCGGTCGGACTGGCGGAAGGGCTGGGCGTGGGCTGAGTCATGGTGGGTCGCCAAGTTTAAGGGAGTTAAGGCTGGACTGGTGGCGCTTCTGCCCGGCCATGTTCTTGTCGGATTGACCCGCTTGGGGTTCGAGCGGGTGAGAGCCGAGCCATCGGAAGCTGTGTCGTGATAATTTTTTAATATGAAATTAACAATCATTATTTGAAAATAAACAGAAATTATGAGAAACTTGAAAAGTGAATCCAAATTGCGTTACAAGGTGATGAGGACGTTAGCTATCGCAGGAGAAAAAACCATGGCTGCAGATCCGGAACAGGCAGGGATCGACACATTGGGCGCCGCTGCCATCGAAGCCCAGGACAAGGATTTACAGGAAACACGGGAGTGGCTGGATGCCTTGAGCGCCGTCATCGAAAGTCAAGGCCCGGAGCGCGCCCACTTTCTGCTGGAGCAATTGCTCGAGCATGCGCGCCAGAGCAGCATCGACATGCCGTTTTCCGCGACCACCGGTTATGTCAACACGCTTGAGTCCGACCAGGAAGAGCGTTGCCCCGGCAACCTGGAAATCGAAGAACGCCTGCGCGCCTACATGCGCTGGAACGCGATGGCCATGGTCGTGAAGGCGAATCGCCATCACCCGGAAGACGGCGGCGACCTGGGTGGTCACATCAGCTCGTTTGCCTCGCTGGCCACTATGTTCGGCGCCGGCTTCAACCATTTCTGGCATGCCGAAAGTGAAAACCACGGCGGCGACTGCCTCTACATCCAGGGCCACAGCTCGCCGGGCGTCTATGCGCGTGCTTTTCTGGAAGGGCGGCTGACCGAGGAGCAGTTGCTCAACTTCCGCCAGGAAGTCGGTGGCAAGGGGCTGTCGAGCTACCCGCATCCCAAGCTGATGCCCGAGTTCTGGCAGTTCCCGACCGTGTCCATGGGCCTGGGTCCGCTGATGGGCATTTACCAGGCGCGTTTTCTGAAGTATTTGCACGCGCGCGGCATCGCCAACACCGAAAACCGCAAGGTCTGGGTGTTCTGCGGCGACGGCGAAATGGACGAAGTTGAAAGTCTGGGCGCCATCGGCGTGGCGGCGCGAGAGAGCCTGGACAACCTGATCTTCGTGATCAACTGCAACCTGCAGCGCCTGGACGGCCCGGTGCGCGGCAACGGCAAGATCATCCAGGAGCTCGAAGGCGAGTTCCGCGGCGCCGGCTGGAACGTCATCAAGCTGATCTGGGGCAGCTACTGGGATCCACTGCTGGCGCGCGACAAGGACGGCGCGCTGCGCAAGGTCATGATGGACACGCTCGACGGCGACTACCAGGCCATGAAGGCCAACGACGGTGCCTACGTGCGCAAGCATTTCTTCGGCAAGGACCCGCGCACGCTGGAGATGGTCGCCAAGATGAGCGACGACGACATCTGGCGCCTGCAGCGCGGCGGCCACGACCCGCAAAAAGTTTATGCGGCTTACCACGCGGCCGTGCATCACAAGGGTCAGCCGACGGTGCTTTTGATCAAGACCGTCAAGGGCTTTGGCATGGGCAAAAGCGGTGAAGGCAAAAACACCGCGCACCAGATCAAAAAGCTGACCGACGCGGACATCCTGGCTTTTCGCGACCGTTTCAATATCCCGATTCCCGACTCACGGATTGCCGAGGTTCCGTTTTACAAGCCGGACGACGACACCCCGGAGATGAAGTACCTGCACGAGCGGCGCAAGGCACTGGGCGGCTATTTGCCGCACCGCCGCGTCAAGGCCGACGAGCAGCTCACCGTGCCCGCGCTGGAGACCTTCAAGCCGGTGCTGGAGCCGACCGCGGAAGGGCGCGAGATTTCGACCACCCAGGCCTATGTGCGTTTTTTGACGACCTTGCTGCGCGACAAGGTGATCGGCCCGCGCATCGTGCCGATTCTGGTGGACGAGGCCCGCACCTTCGGCATGGAAGGCCTGTTCCGGCAGATCGGCATCTACAACCCGCAAGGCCAGCTCTACACGCCGCAGGACCGCGAGCAGGTAAGCTACTACAAGGAAGACAAGGCCGGCCAGATCCTGCAGGAAGGCATCAACGAGGCCGGCGGCATGGCCAGTTGGATCGCGGCTGCCACGTCGTACTCGACAAACAACCGCATCATGATCCCGTTTTACATCTACTACTCGATGTTCGGCCTGCAGCGTGTCGGCGATTTGTGCTGGGCCGCGGGCGACATGCAGGCGCGCGGCTTCCTGCTGGGCGGCACCTCGGGCCGCACCACCCTGAACGGTGAAGGCCTGCAGCACGAAGACGGGCACAGTCACATCATGGCCAGCACCATTCCCAATTGCGTCAGCTACGACCCGACCTTTGCGCACGAAATCGCGGTCATCCTGCACCACGGCCTCCAGCGCATGGTCGAAAAGCAGGACAACATTTATTTTTACATCACCTTGCTCAATGAAAACTATGCGATGCCGGGCCTGGTGGCCGGCACCGAAGAGCAGATCATCAAGGGCATGTACCTGTGCAAGGAAGGACAAAAACTAACGCCGCGCGTGCAATTGCTGGGCTCGGGCACCATCCTGCGCGAGTCCATCGCTGCGCAGGAATTGCTGGAAAAAGACTGGGGCGTGGGGGCCAACGTCTGGAGCTGTCCGAGCTTTAACGAACTGACGCGCGAAGGCCAGGACTGCGAGCGCCACAACCTGCTGCACCCGCTGGAGGCGCCGCGCCTGTCCTTTGTCAGCCAGCAACTGGAAAAACACGCCGGGCCGGTGGTCGCCTCGACCGACTACATGAAAGCCTATGCCGAGCAGATCCGCCCCTTCCTTCCCAAGGGCCGCACCTACAAGGTGCTGGGCACCGACGGTTTTGGCCGCAGCGATTTCCGCTACAAGCTGCGCGAACACTTTGAGGTGAACCGTCACTACATCGTCGTCGCTGCGCTGAAGGCGCTGAGTGAAGAGGGCACGGTGCCGGTGACTCAGGTCGCCGAGGCGATTAAAAAATATGGCATCCATGCCGGCAAAATCAACCCGCTTTATGCATGACCTCAACACCCGGAACGAATTGGAGACAAGAGCATGGCATTGGTAGACATTCAAGTTCCCGACATCGGCGACTTCAAGGATGTCGTCGTCATCGAAGTGCTGGTCAAGGTCGGCGATACGGTCAAGACGGAGCAGTCGCTGGTGACGGTGGAGTCGGACAAGGCTTCGATGGAAATTCCGTCCTCGTCGGCAGGCGTGCTCAGGGAGCTCAAGGTCAAGCTCGGCGACAAGATCAATGCCGGCGACTTGCTGGCGGTGCTGGAAAGCGCCATTTCTCCTCCTCCCCCTCCGGGGGAGGGTAGGGAGGGAGTCGCAGCGGTCGCGCCGACACCAGTTTTTGCACAAACGCCGATGCCCTCTTCCCAACCCTCCCCCAGCGGGGGCGGGAGTCAAGTCCAAGCTGCTCACGAACCCACCGCCGCATTCACCGGCACATTGCCGCATGCTTCCCCGTCCGTGCGCAAGTTTGCGCGCGAGCTCGGTGTGCCGCTGGCCGAAGTCGAAGGCAGCGGCCCGAAAGGCCGCATCATGCTGGACGACGTGCAGGGGTTCACAAAGTCCGTCATGGCCGGCGAGGCCCGCACGCAAGCCCAGGCAGCGAAAGCACCCGTAGCGGCTGGCGGTGACGGCGCTGCGCTGGGCCTGCTGCCATGGCCCCAGGTCGATTTCGCAAAATTCGGTCCGCTCGAGCGCCGGGACATGTTCCGCATCAAGAAAATCGGCGGCGCCAACCTGCATCGCAACTGGGTGATGATCCCGCACGTCTGCAACCACGACGATGCCGACATCACCGAGCTGGAAGCCTTCCGTGTGCTGATGAATAAGGAAAATGGAAAAGACGGCATCAAGATCACCATGCTGGCCTTCCTGATCAAGGCCTCGGTCGCGGCTTTGAAAAAGTTTCCCGAGTTCAATGCCTCGCTGGATGGCGAGCAACTGGTCTTCAAGCAGTATTACAACGTCGCGTTCGCCGCCGACACGCCCCATGGTCTGGTTGTTCCGGTCATCAAGGACGCCGACAAAAAAGGCATTGTGCAGATTTCGCAGGAGATGAGCGAACTCGCAAAAAAAGCGCGCGACGGCAAGCTCAGCCCGGCTGACATGCAGGGCGCCTGCTTCACGATATCGTCGCTGGGCGGCATTGGCGGGCGTTATTTCACGCCCATCATCAACGCCCCGGAAGTCGCCATTCTGGGCGTCTGCAAGTCGACGACGCAACCCGTGTGGGACGGCCAGGCTTTCCAGCCGCGCCTGATGCTGCCGCTCTCCTTGAGCTGGGATCACCGCGTCATCGACGGCGCGGCCGCTGCGCGCTTCAACGCCTACCTGGGCCAGATACTGGGTGATTTCCGCAGGGTTCTTTTATGACAACCCTGGATTGCGATTTGCTGGTGCTGGGCGCCGGCCCTGGCGGCTATTCGGCGGCTTTCCGCGCGGCCGACCTCGGTTTGAACGTGGTGCTGGTCGAGCGTTACGCCACGCTGGGCGGCGTCTGCCTGAACGTCGGCTGCATCCCATCCAAGGCTCTGCTGCATGTGGCTGCCGTGATGGACGAGGTCAAACATTTTGGCAGCCTGGGTGTGAGTTTTGGCGAACCCGTGCTGGATGTCGCCAAGCTGCGCACACACAAGGAAAAAGTGATTGGCAAGCTGACCGGCGGCCTGAGCGCGATGGCCAAAATGCGCAAGGTCACGGTGCTGCGCGGTTTGGGCAGCTTCGCCTCCGCCCATCATTTGAAAGTCGAAGAGACGACCGGCGGCGCACAGGAAAAAACCGGCAAACAACAAACCATTGCCTTCAAGCGCTGCATCATCGCGGCGGGCGCGCAGGCGGTGCGCCTGTCCTTCATGCCCGAGGACCCGCGCGTGGTGGACTCGACCGGCGCACTGAACCTGACGCAAGTGCCCAAACGCATGCTGATTCTGGGCGGCGGCATCATCGGGCTGGAGATGGGCACGGTGTACAGCACGCTGGGCGCGCGCCTCGATGTTGTTGAAATGCTCGATGGCCTGATGCCGGGTGCCGACCGGGACCTGGTCAAGGTTTGGCAAAAAATGAATGCGCCGCGTTTTGACAACATCCTGCTCAAGACGAAAACCGTGGGTGCCAGGGCGACCCCGGCCGGTATTGAAGTCAGCCTCGAAGGCGAGGGTGCTCCGGCATCGCAAACCTACGACCTGGTGCTGCAGGCCGTGGGCCGCGCACCGAACGGCAAGAAAATATTGGCTGAGAAAGCTGGCGTCAGCGTGACCGACCGCGGCTTCATCCCGGTCGATATTCAAATGCGAACCAACGTGCCGCACATCTTTGCGATTGGCGACATCGTCGGCCAACCGATGCTGGCGCACAAGGCGGTGCATGAAGCCCATGTGGCCGCGGAAGTGATTGCCGGTGAACTGAAGGGCAACAAGGAACTCGCCAGCGCGGCTTTCAATGCCCGTGTGATTCCCAGCGTGGCCTACACCGACCCCGAAATCGCCTGGGTCGGTCTGACCGAGACCGAAGCCAAAGCGCAAGGCATCCAGGTCAAGAAAGGCCTGTTCCCGTGGAGCGCCTCGGGCCGTGCGATTGCCAACGGCCGCGACGAAGGCTTCACCAAGCTGCTGTTCGACGACAGCCCGGCAGCACACGGCCACGGCAAGATACTCGGTGGCGGCATTGTCGGCACCCATGCCGGCGACATGATCGGCGAGATCGCGCTGGCGATAGAAATGGGCGCCGACGCGGTAGACATCGGCAAGACGATTCACCCGCACCCGACGCTGGGCGAGAGCATGGGCATGGCTGCGGAAGTGGCGCACGGTGGCTGCACCGACCTGCCGCCTGCCAGGAAATTTAGCTGACCTTGCCGAGGCCGGCGCGGAACTCCTCAAGCTTTGCTTCATAGTCAGCGGCGTCGCCGTAGTCCAGAAAGCGGTTGTAGCGGGCGTGTGTGCCCAGTATTTTGTGCGCGTGTTTGATCGGGCAAAAATACTCTTCGGTCCGGGCGATGATCTCAGCCATGTAACCCATCAGGCCGCTGGCGTAGGTGCAGTAGGTGCAATGGAATTTTTCGATGAAATTGAGATAGCCAAGGTGCTGCCGATCAAACACGATGTAGTCGGAGCGTCGGACCTTGGTGACACCGTAGATCGGGAAACAGGTGAACTGGTAGAAACTGACAAAAAAATCCAGCATCATCAGCGGAAATACCATGCCGTAGATGATGGGTCCGGTGATCAGATTTTGCGGTCGGTTGGTGACCAGCCAGCGAAAGAAATTTTTCTTCAGTTTGCGATGTGCTGCTTTGACCGAGCGGTCAAACTCCACCCGCTTGCCCTTGATCTGAAAGAACATCCTGCTCTCCTGGTCATGGACTGCTGTTCGCAAGTCATCTTCAAGCGCTGCCATTTGGGCCAGTATTCGGGTGATTCGGTCGTTCATGGGATTCCTATGCAGAAAAACTCAAGCCGCCGGCTGGCGGCCTGCGTCCCCTCGGGGCGGCCGTGACGCGGCGAAGCCGGGAACGTGGGGGCCATATCGACAGGTATGCTAAACGATCAACGCGCCCCGCTCGACCAGCAGTTCCCGGAGCACTGATCGGTGGCAGCGCGCTTCGTCCGCGCAGTAGCAGCCCACTGAAAAGTCGGCGCTGTGTGACAGCGCGGCCAGCAGGTCCAGGCTGCGGCTGGCATCGGCCTCGTTCATCTCCGAACGGTATTTCTTTTTGAAGTTCGCCCAGTCGCGTTCATTGTCAGCCGACTGTCCGGTTTTCATGGCGTCTGCGCTCGGGGCCAGATTCGGATACCACACGTCGTACCAATTCTGCGTTGCGAACTCGGCCTTGGGCACACCACGCGGCGGACGCCGCACCGTGCCGATGCGCAGGCCTTCGGCGGGAAGACGTTCTGTGCCAAGCCTCACGATGTTTACCGTCATTGGAGCCTCCTGTTGAATTTCCGCTTCGCCATTTTATGGTGAGTCGGCTTGCAGCCGTGTTTTCGAAATCAAGCTGTTCCAGGGCAAGCGCCTGGTGATCCAGGAGCCGTTCCTGCCCGGGCGTTGCTCGAAGGCGGCAAGCCGCTGTTTTCTGACTGGCGCTGCATTCCAGGGCGCGTGGTATCGCAGTGGCCTGCCCGGAGGGGATCGAACCCCCGACCCTCAGCTTAGAAGGCTGATGCTCTATCCAACTGAGCTACGGGCAGATATAAAAAAAGCCCACAATGTGAGCTTTTTTTATAGATGGATTCTTGGTCGGAGTACAAGGATTCGAACCTTGGACCCCCTGGTCCCAAACCAGGTGCGCTACCAGACTGCGCCACACTCCGACTAGTCGAGCATTATAGACCGAACGGCGTCGCATGGGAACCTGTTGCACAACTGGGCGCGCGCACCAGGTCAACGCATGACGTGAACTTTGCGGTCATGGGGTGTGGGCCAGGAATAAACCTTGGGCATGGATGCAACGCCGGGTGCGATTCACCTTAGCTACCGCGGGTCACCGGCATGTCTACTTCGCCAGGCATCAACAGGTGTTTGGCCAGCTCCAGCTTGGCCAGCGAAGCGCGATGCACTTCATCCGGGCCATCGGCCAGGCGCAGCGTGCGCTGGTGCGCGTAGGCGTAGGCCAGCGGGAAATCGTCGGAGACGCCGCCGCCGCCATGGGCCTGAATCGCCCAGTCAACGATCTGGCACGCCATGGCGGGCGCCACCACCTTGATCATCGCGATCTCGGCCTTGGCGACCTTGTTGCCGACGGTGTCCATCATGTAGGCGGCCTTGAGCGTCAGCAATCTAGCCTGGTCGATCAGGCAGCGGGCATCGGCAATGCGTTCGTGCCAGACTGACTGGCGCGCGACAGGCTTGCCGAAAGCCACGCGGCTGTTCAGGCGCTTGCACATCAGTTCGAGGGCGCGCTCGGCAACGCCGATGCTGCGCATGCAGTGGTGAATCCGTCCGGGGCCGAGGCGGCCCTGGGCAATTTCAAAACCGCGGCCTTCGCCCAGCAGCATGTTGCTGGCCGGGACGCGCACATCGGTCAGCCGCACCTCCATATGGCCGTGCGGCGCGTCGTCGTAGCCAAATACGCTCAAGGGGCGGGTGACGGTGATGCCTGGCGTATTGGCAGGCACCAGAATCATGGACTGCTGCTCGTGGCGTCCGGCGTCGGGGTTGGTCTTGCCCATGACGATGTAAATCGCGCAGCGCGGATCCCCAGCACCCGAGGACCACCATTTCAGGCCGTTGAGCACGTAGTCGTCACCGTCGCGCTCGATACGGCACTGGATGTTGGTGGCGTCGGAGGACGCCACGTCGGGCTCGGTCATCAGGAAGGCCGAGCGGATATCGCCCTTAAGCAGCGGCTCCAGCCAGCGGTCCTTGTTGGCCTCCGAGCCGTAACGCGCAATGGTTTCCATGTTGCCGGTGTCGGGCGCCGAGCAGTTGAAGATTTCAGGCGCAAAAGGCACGCGGCCCATGATTTCGCACAGCGGCGCGTACTCCAGATTCGACAGGCCCTCGGGCGCACGCGGTGAGTGCGGCAAAAACAGGTTCCACAAGCCGGCCGTGCGCGCCTTGGGCTTGAGTTCTTCGATGAGGGTGGTAGGTATCCACGGGTTGCCCTTGGCGCGGTTTTCGGCAATTTCGCGGAAGAAACGCGCCTCGTTCGGGTAAACATGCTGGTCCATGAATGTCAGCAGGCGGGCCTGCAGTTCCTGAACCTTGGGGGTGTAGCTGAAGTCCATTGGTATATCTCCTGGGGTGGCGTCGTGGTTGAGGGGTGAGGGCCGGTCAGGCGCCCTGCGATTGGCTCTTCTGGGCAAAACTCCAGGCCAGGCGGGCCATCGCGGGCGCGCCTTTGGCGGCGTTGACCGCCTGGGCGCTGGCCGCGGTGCCGGTTTCGACCCGTTTGGCAATGCCCTGCAAAATGGCAGCGAGCCTGAACAGGTTGTAGGCGAGGTAAAAATTCCAGTCGGCCTTGATCTGCCCGGGGCTGGAAAAACCGGTGCGTTCGCAGTACAGGCGGATGTACTCGGCCTCGGTGGGAATGCCCAGGCTGGCCACGTCAAGGCCGCCTATGCCGCGAAACGCGCCCGGCGGAATGTGCCAGGCCATGCAGTGGTAGCTGAAGTCGGCCAGTGGATGGCCCAGCGTCGAGAGTTCCCAGTCCAGCACCGCCAGCACACGCGGCTCGGTCGGGTGGAAGATCAGGTTGTCGAGCCGGAAATCGCCATGCACGATGGAGACCATGGTCTCGTCCCGTGCGCTGGCCGGAATGTTTTGGGGCAACCACTTCATCAGCTCATCCATTTCGGGGATGGGTTCGGTGATGGAGGCCACGTACTGCCTGCTCCAGCGGCCAAGCTGGCGTTCAAAATAATTGCCGGGCTTGCCGTAGTCGGCCAGACCGCGCTCGGCAAACTTGACCTTGTGCAGCGCGGCAATCACGCGGTTCATCTCGGTGTAGATATTCGCGCGCTGGGTGGTCGTCATGCCGGGCAGGGACTGGTCCCAGAGCACCCGGCCTTCGACAAACGCCATCACGTAGAAGGCGCGTCCGATCACGGCCTCGTCTTCGCACAGGCAATACATTTTGGCCACCGGCACGTCGGTGCCCTGCAGGCCGGTCATGACCTTGAACTCGCGCTCGACCGCGTGCGCCGACGGCAGCAGCTTGGCCACCGGGCCGGGCTTGGCGCGCATCACGTAAGCGCGTGCCGGCGTGACCAGCTTGTAGGTGGGGTTGGACTGGCCCCCTTTGAACATTTCCACGGTCAGCGGGCCCTGGAAACCCGGCAGGTTTTTCTCAAGGTAGGCGCTTAGCGCTGCGGTATCAAATGCATGCGGGTCCGGTACCGCGCGGGTGCCCAGGAAATGGTCGAAGTTGCTCATCGCTTATTTTTCCAGATCGGCTTCAGAAATACGCAGCAGCGCTTCGCGGTTGCGCACCACCAGGCCGCCCGGTTCGATGCGGATCGCTTCTTCTCGCTCCATGGCCTTGAGTTCCTGGTTGACGCGCTGGCGCGAGGCGCCCAGCAACTGCGCCAGCTCTTCCTGGGCCAACTGCAGGCCGATGCGCACTTCGCGTCCGTCGCTCAAACTGCTGACGCCGTAGCTGCGCACCAGGTGCAGCAACTGTTTGGCCAGCCGTGCCCGCAGCGGCAGGGTGTTGAGGTCTTCCACCAGGCCATAGAGCTGGCGAATGCGGCGTGCATGCAGGCGCAGCATGGCTTCGTAAAGCTCCACATGCAAGTCCAGGATTTTCTTGAGGTCCGCTTTCGCCACGCACAGGATGGTGGTCTCGCCATGCGCATAGGCGTCGTGCGTGCGCCGGTCGCCGTCGAAGATCGCGACGTCGCCGAACCAGATGCCCGGCTCCACATAGGTCAGTGTGATCAGTTTGCCCGAGATCGAGGTTGAGCTGACCCGCACGGCGCCTTTGGCGCAGGCGATCCATTGCTCCGGCGGGTCGCCGCGGGCGGCGATCAGTTCGCCATCCTTGAAACGTTGGACGTAAGCGCATCGAAGTATGTCGTGCCGAAGGGAGGGGGAGAGCGATGAGAACCAGCGGCCACCGTTGATGGCCTCTCTTTCGCCTATCGTAAGAATGGGATCGTCCATAACCTGTCTTTTGGGTGACTCACAAGCGATCTATTGTCGCGCCAGCGACGGCGGCCGGCCTGCTCAGAGGTAGGTAGGCGGGCGTTTTTCCAGAAAAGCCGCTATGCCTTCACCGCCATTGGGGTGGTGCAGATTACGCACAAAGTGCGCACGCTCGGCGTCCATCTGTTGGCTCAGGGTATTGGCCTGTGCCTCATTGATGAGCTCCTTGATGCTTCCAAGCGCGTTGGGCGCGCGCGCATTGAGCTGGTCGGCCAGCTTCAGGGCTTCATTCAAGGCGTTGCCGGCAGCGGCGGTGCGGTTAACCAGCCCCAGCGCATGCAGCCGTTGGGCATCAATGCGTGTACCGCACATCAGCAGTTCGGAGGCCAGCGCGCGCGGCAACGCGCGGCTCAGCGTCCAACTGCCGCCGCCATCGGGCGACAGGGCCACGTTGCTGTAGGCCATCACAAACAAGGCGTTGTCTGCGGCGACCACGAAGTCGCAGGCCAGCGCCAGAGAAAAACCGGCTCCCGCGGCCGCCCCTTCAACCGCCGCAATCACGGGTTTGGGAAAGGTTCGTATCGAGTCAATCCAACTGTGCAGGCCCTTGACGCCCTGGTCTTGCACTTCGGGCGGTTGCCGCCGGTTGGCTTGCAGGCGCTTGAGGTTGCCGCCGGCACAAAAGTTCGCGCCTTCGCCGGTGATGACCACGCTGCGGATTTCGGGATTGTTCTCGGCGGCGTTGAGGGCTTCGACACCGGCCGCGTAAATTTCGGGTCCCAGGGCGTTTTTGAACTCGGGATTGCTCAGGGTCAGCACCAGGGTGCCGCCGTCGCTGGTGCTTTTCAGGGAGCAATTCATCGGTGTCCGCTCGGTCGCCCGGAGGGCGCTGAACGTCCCCTCGGGGGGCGGCGAAAAAAACGAGCGTGGGGGTGTTTCATCCTGGTTTTCCTCATGCATCAGGCTCAGACCGATGGCGCGGCGGCGGCGCGGCCGGCGTGATTGACGATAAAGCTTGGTGTGTCCATGGCCTGCACCGGCGTGTGACCCATTTGCCGCGCGTACTCGGTCAGACCGATGCAGGTCGTCGCATCGGTTTTCAACCCGGCAATCACTTCAACCACCTTCATCAGGGGAACGGGATTGAAGAAGTGATAACCGGCCACGCGCCCCGGGTGCTTCAGCCCGGCGCCAATCGCCGTGATGGACAGTGACGAGGTTATTGCAGGCCAGCACGGTTTGCGGCGAAACAACACTCTCCAGTGAAAAAACAGTGATTTCTTAACATCCAGACGTTCCACAACGGCTTCGATCACCAGGGCGCAGTCGGCCAGGTCTTCCAGTGTGGCGGCAGGCCGCAGGCGCGCCTTGTGGCCGACGGCCAGCAGGCGGTCCAGCCGGCCTTTGTCCACCAGCTTGTCCCACTGGGCCGCCAGCGCATTACCCGCTTTGCCGGTCGCATCCGCGTGGACGTCAAACAGCCGTACCAGGCTGCCCGCCTGCGCGGCTATTTGTGCGATGACTTGACCCATGGCGCCAGCGCCGACAATGCCAACAGTTGCATAGCGTGGTTTCATGGAAAAGTATTATGTACTCCCCCACGCTCACATACGTTCGCTGCCCCCCGAGGGCCCTTCGTCGTTCCGTGTGGAACTTGACTGCGAGAATAGATAGTAGTAGAGCCCGGTGGGGCTTGTGGGGAACTCGGTACTCCGAGTTGTCCACAAACCCACGGGGCGGTGTTTAAAAATCTGGAGACGTTGAGATGGCAGTTGGTCTTGAGGCGCTGTTCACCAGTGCGCTGGGCTTGCAGGCACCATGGAGCGTTGCGAGAGTTGAGCTCGATACGGCGCGCCGACGCATCGACTTCGATCTGACTTGCAATGCCACCCGGCTGCCTTGTCCGCACTGCGCCTTGGCCGATCAAGGCGTGCATGACCGGCTCAGCCGTGAGTGGCGGCATCTGGACTTCTTTCAGTTTGAAGCCTGGCTGCACGCTGAGGTGCCGCGGGTGGCCTGTAGCGGCTGCGGCAAGACCAGTCAGATAGATGTACCTTGGGCGCGCGAAGGCAGTGGGTTTACTGCCTTGTTTGAAGCGCTTGCCCTGTCGCTGTGCCAGGAACTGCCAGTGCGCCAAGCGGCCGCGCTGCTGAGGTGTTCGGACAAGCAGTTGTGGCGGCGCATTGAGTACTATGTGAATGCGGCGCGCTCGCTGGACGACATGTCGCAGGTCAGCCTGATTGGCATTGACGAGACCAGCCTGCGCAAAGGGCAGAACTACATCACCGTGATGCACGACTTGCAGGCCAAACGCTTGTTGTTTGCCTGTGAGGGACGAGACCATCAAACCGTAGTGGACTTTGCCCAAGACCTCAAGGCCCACGGGGCAGACCCGGCACAGATCACAGATGTCTGTCAGGACATGAGCGCGGCCTACGCCAAGGGCGTCGCATTGGCTGTGCCTCAGGCCCAGATCAGTTACGACCGATTTCACGTGATTGCCATGGCCAACGAGGCCATGGACGGCGTACGCCGCCAAGAGATGAGCACGCAGCCCCAAGCGGTCAAGGAGGCACTGGGGGACAATGATCGCAAGTTGCTCAAGAGTTTGACCTGGGCCATGCGTCGCAATCCCAAGGGCTGGAGCGACAAGCAGTGGGACACCATGCATTGGTTGCAGCGCTCCACGCTCAAGAGTGCGCGGGCATGGCGGCTGAAGATGGCACTGCGTGCGGTCTATGCCAAGGCAGTGCAGGACAACAACGCTGAGCAGTCCACGGCGGACTTGGCTGGCTGGATCAGTTGGGCCAGGCGCAGTCGGCTGGAGCCATTCAAGAAGCTGGCCAGCACCTTGAAGCAGCGTCTGGCTGGGGTGGTGCGCGGTATGTTGGACAACCGCAGCAACGCCTACGTTGAGGCCATGAACGGCTTGCTGCAACAGGCCAAGCGCGCGGCCAGAGGTTTCAAAACCGCCACGAACTTCATCGCCATCGCCTATTTGCGCATGTCCAAGCTCAAGCATTTGCCACCCAACCCGCTGCAAACCGCCTTGCCGCAGACCGGCGTGCTACTTCACCGGTGCCTGTGATGTCAAGTTCCACACTAAACGGCATAGAGCCACTTCGACAGGCTCAGTCCGAACGGGGAGACTTATTCAGCGTTGCCTTAGTCACTTTTACTTGCAACAGACTTCGGGATATCGCCTTCAACACGGGTTTCCGGATTTCAGTGCATAGCTTCGTTACTCCAAAAAATGCAAGCTCCGCCCGGATGAAAAAATAGCAAGGGATCTACAAGTGCCGACAAAACAACATGCTGTCAGACAAGGCCTCCCGCGTGTGATCGTCGGCATCGCAGCTCTTGGCCTGACCTTCTCCATGGCGGTTTTTGCCACAGGGCATGCGGTTGAAGCCGACGCATCCATTGCCGCTACCCGGCAGATTGAGCTTGTCAAGCTGGTGCGACAGGATTGCGGCTCTTGCCACGGGTTGGCACTCAAAGGCGGCCTGGGTCCTGCCTTGTCGCCCGAAGCTTTGAAGGACAAGCCTGCCGATTCCCTCAAGTCCGTCATCCTGCATGGACGGCCCCACACGGCCATGCCGCCCTGGCAGCGCTTCCTCAGTGAAGCAGACGTTGAATGGATCGTTTCCAATTTGCAGAAAGGTTTCCCCCGGTGAATACTAGAAAATTTCAGGCAATACTGTGGGTTGCGGCGTTGTTCATGTTGGCCGGTTGTGCCGGCCCGGTGATTCGCGGTACCGGGGATCTGGGTGTCATCGTCGAACGGGCTACCGGCAGCGTACAGATCGTTGACACCAGCAAGCGCGTGGCCATCGCTACAGTGAAGGGCCTGGGTGACCTGTCTCATGCGTCGCTCGTGTATTCGCGCGATGGCCGCTATGCCTATGTATTCGGGCGCGACGGCGGCTTGAGCAAAGTTGACTTGTTGCGCGGCGCCCTCGAACGCCGGGTGATGCAGGCGGGCAACAGTATCGGCGGCGCCATTTCGCAGGATGGCAAACTGGTCGCGGCCCAGAACTATGCGCCAGGCGGCGTGAAGGTGTTTTCAGCCGATACCCTGGAGCTGGTTGCCGACGTGCCGGCGACTTACGGCGCGGCCGGCTTGCGCTCTAAAGTGGTCGGCCTGGCCGATGCGCCGGGTAACCGTTTCGTCTGGAGTCTTTTTGATGCGGATGAAATCTGGGTCGGCGATTTTTCCGACCCCTACCAACCACAGATCAAAAAGTTCAAGGACATTGGCCGGGCCCCCTACGATGGCTTGATCACACCGAACGGACGCTTCTACCTGGCGGGCCTGTTCGGGGAGGATGGCATGGCGCTGGTCGATTTGTGGCATCCGGAGCGGGGCGCGAGCCGCGTGCTGAGCGGTTACGGCAAGGGGCAGGAAAAGTTGCCTGTCTTCAAGATGCCGCATTTGCGCGGCTGGGCGGTCGCCGGAAAATATGCCTACCTGCCGGCCATCGGGCGCCACGAGGTCCTGGTGCTGGACATGGAGACCTGGCTTGAAGCGGCGCGCATCAAGGTGTCGGGCCAGCCGGTCTTTGTGATCGCGCGACCCGATGGGCGTCAGGTGTGGGTCAATTTCGCATTTCCCGGCAACGGGAATGTCGACGTGATCGATGTCGAAAAGCGTACGGTCATGAAACAACTGGCGCCGGGTAGGGCCGTATTGCACATGGAGTTCGCGCCGCGCGGCGAATCCATCTGGATTTCGGCGCGCGACGACAACCGGGTGGTGGTGTATGACACGGAGAATTTTTCGCAACGAGGCGTGCTTGCGGCGGAGTCCCCGAGCGGTATTTTCTTCACGAGCCGCGCGGCGCGCATCGGATTCTGAGGCGTACATGGAACCGGTGCATGAGCTGGGTCGAACGAAAGACGGCGTTCTGGGTGAGCTGGAATTCAAGTTACTGAATGATTTTCAACGGGATTTTCCGCTGGTAGCGCGCCCCTTTGCCGAACTGGCAAACCGACTGGGCGTCGATGAGGCGACGGTCATCGAAGTCTTGCGATCAATGCGCAAACGAGGCCTTGTCAGCCGGATCGGCGCCGTGTTCCGTCCGAATGTCGTCGGGGTCAGCGCCCTGGCGGCGCTGACCGTGCCGGTCGGGCGGCTGGAAGAAGTGGCCGCTCAAGTCAGCGCGCTGTCCGAGATCAACCACAACTATCAGCGCGAGCACCGTTTTAATCTCTGGTTCGTTGCGACCACATCATCCGCAGAACATTTGCACGCGATTTTTCAGAAAATAGAAATCGCTTCAGGATGCGGACCCGTGCTGGTGCTGCCCTTGCTGGAGCAGTTCCATATAGATTTGGGTTTTGGCCTGGGGCCTGCTTCGGCGCACGATTTCCAAAGCGATGCACAGGTTGCGTCAGATGTCGTGGCGATCAAATTGAGTGAGGCGGAACGGGCATTCGTGGCTGTCTTGCAGAAAGGCCTGCCGCTGATTGTGCAGCCGTTTGCAGCGCTGGGCCGGACCGAGGCGGAGGCGATGGCCCTGCTCTCGCACTGGACCGCAACGGGTGTCATCAGCCGGTTCGGCGTGGTGGTGCGCCACCATGAACTGGGCTACACCGCCAATGCGATGGTGGTGTGGGATGTGCCGGATGCGGTGGTCAGCCAGATCGGCAAAAGCATTGCAGATTCCGGCCGGGTCAGCCTGTGCTATCGCCGGCCGCGGGCGTTGCCGCACTGGCCGTACAACCTTTTTTGCATGATCCATGGCAAGGATCGCCATGAGGTCGAACGACGCATCGCCACCCTGGCCCAGGCCTGCGGACTGGGTTCTTATCCGTTCGAGGTGCTGTTCAGTTGCCGCCGCTTCAAGCAATGCGGTGCGCGCTATGTCGCTCATGTGAACAATGAAATTTTTCCGGAGCTGGCCAATGGATCAGATTGACCGCGACATCATCAATGGCTTGCAGGAGGGGCTTGCAGTGTGTGAGCGCCCCTATCTTGACGCGGCGCAGCGACTTGGACTGCAAGAGGAGGAGTTGATGACGCGGCTCAGCCGCATGTTGACCCAAGGTGTGCTCACCCGCATCGGGCCCTTGTACCAGATCGAGCGCATGGGTGGTGCCTTTACCCTGGCTGCCCTGCATGCGCCGGTCGAGGCGTATGAGCAGGTGGCGCAATGCGTCAATGCCTTGCCGCAGGTGGCGCACAACTATGCGCGCGAGCATGAACTCAATATGTGGTTCGTCATTGCCACCGAAACGCCGGGTGAGATTGAAGAGGTCATCAACCGCATCGAGCAGGACACTGGTTGCAGCGTATTCAACTTCCCCAAGTCGCGGGAATACTTCGTCGAGTTGAAACTCAAAGCGTGAGCAAGCACATGACAGACATCACCGGGGTGGAGTCCCAGTTGCCAGCTATCGATGCCACTGATCGCGCCATCATCGTGGCGACGCAGGGCGGGCTGCCGCTGGTGGCGCGGCCCTATCACGCCATTGCCGAAGGCTTGCAAATCGAGCCCGGGCAAGTGATGACGCGGATTCTGCGCATGCAGGAGGCCGGCGTGATCCGCCGCCTGGGGGTGGTGCCGAATCACTATGCCATCGGCTATCGCGCCAACGGCATGTCGGTGTGGGATGTGCCCGATGACCGGGTGGATCAACTGGGGGAGTCGGTCGGCGGTTTCGAATTCGTCAGCCACTGTTATCGTCGGCCACGCCGCCTGCCGCAGTGGCCGTATAACCTGTTCGCCATGGTGCATGGCAAGAGCCGCGACGAAGTGGAACAAAAAGTGGCACACATCGCTGCACTGCTGGGCGAGCATGTGCGCAGCCACACTATTTTGTACAGCACCCGCATATTGAAAAAAACGGGTTTGCGTCTGGCGGGCCGGAAAATGGCCGATTAGAGGAGCAATCGTGTTTCGAATGACCCACTACATGCGAGAAATCGCACACCCCACGCCGCTCGGTCCCAAGCGCAACCCACCGGGACCGGTGGTGATCTGGAACCTGATTCGCCGCTGCAACCTGACCTGCAGGCATTGTTATTCGATTTCGACGGACAAGGATTTTGCCGGTGAATTGAGTTGCGCGGAAGTTTATGGCGTGATGGACGATTTGCGCGATTTCGGCGTGCCGGTGCTTATTCTGTCGGGCGGTGAGCCGCTGTTGCGCGACGATATTTTTGACATTGCACGCCGCGCCAAAGAGATGGGTTTTTATGTCGGCCTGTCGACCAACGGAACGCTGGTGGATGCATCGAACATCGAGCGCATCGCGGCCATCGGTTTCGACTACGTCGGAATCAGCCTGGACGGCATCCGTGAGACCCATGACGCGTTCCGCCGCAAGGAAGGCGCTTTTGACGCGTCGCTGCGAGGCGTCGGGCTGTGCCGAGATGCCGGCATCAAGATCGGTGTCCGCTTCACGCTGACACAGGACAACGCGCACGACCTGCCTGCCTTGCTCAGGCTGGTCGATGATGAAGGCATCGACAAGTTCTATTTGTCGCATCTCAACTACGCCGGGCGCGGCAACACCAACCGCGGCCGTGATGCGTTCCTGGAAACAACCCGCAAGGCGATGGACTTGCTGTTCGACACTTGCTGGAAAAATATTGAAAACGGCGTGGAAAAGGAATTCGTCACCGGAAACAACGATGCCGATGGCGTGTACCTGCTGCACTGGGTGCGGCGTCGTTTCCCGCAGCAGGAGGCGGCGCTGCGCGCCAGGCTGGCGCAGTGGGGCGGCAACTCATCGGGCGTCAATGTCGCCAATATCGACAACCTGGGCAATGTCCACCCGGACACCTTCTGGTGGCACCACAGCCTTGGCAATGTGCGCGAGCGGGCCTTTTCCGACATCTGGCGCGATACCTCGGATCCCCTGATGGCGGGACTCAAGGCGGTTCCGCGCACGATCAAGGGTCGTTGCGGTGAATGCAACTACTTCGATGTTTGCGGTGGCAACACCCGGGTGCGCGCCTTGCAGTTGACCGGCGACGCCTGGCAGGAAGACCCGGCCTGCTATTTGTCGGATACGGAAATCGGGCTGGCCGGCGAACGTGAACGGGTTCCGATGAAACCATTTATTGGCGTACGCAGGGCGAGGGTTGCCGAATGAGCACAGCCCTGTTACACAAACTGTTCCACGGGCTGATGATGGGGTTGCTGACAAGTGTTTTTCTGCCTGCGGCAGGGGCGGCCTCGGAAAGACCCGTGCCCGTGAATGCGGCAAGCCCTGCGGCCGCCCATGCCGTGGTCGATGCAGGCAAGGTTTATCAATCGCACTGCGCGTCCTGTCATGGCGCCGACCGACTGGGCGGCACCGGGCCTGCCTTGCTGCCCGGAAACCTCGCGCGCCTGCGCCGTTCGGACGCCATCAAAACCATCGCGCAAGGCCGGCAGGCCACCCAGATGCCCGCCTTTGGCGCAAGCCTGACGTCGCAGGAGATTGCATCGCTGACGGACCTGATCTATGCGCCGCTGGCCAAAACACCGGCATGGGGCATGGATGAAATCCGCGCGTCCCGGGTTGAACATGCCAAGGCCGGCAGCCTGCCGGATAAACCTGTATTTTCGGCTGACCCGCTCAATTTGTTCGTGGTGGTGGAGCTTGGCGACCACCATGCAACCATTCTGGACGGCGACAAGTTCGAACCGATCACCCGTTTCCCCACTCGCTATGCCCTGCATGGCGGGCCGAAGTTCTCGCCGGAGGGGCGTTATGTCTATTTCGCTTCGCGCGACGGCTGGATTGCCAAATATGACATCTGGAACCTGACACTGGTCGCGGAAATCCGCGCCGGCATCAACACACGCAATATGGCGGTGTCCAGCGACGGGCGCTTTGCGATGGTCGCCAACTACTTGCCCCATACGCTGGTAGCGCTAGACACCCGCGACCTGTCGCCCATCCGCGTGATCGACGTGAGGGACGATGGCGGCAAGTCGTCACGCGTGTCAGCGGTCTATGACGCCGCACCGCGCAAGAGCTTCATTGCCGCGCTGAAAGACATCCCGGAAGTATGGGAGCTTGGTTACGCTGAAAAAACGCCGCCTGTCTATGCCGGCCTGGTACATGACTACCGGATGGCCGAGGCGCTTCCTCTGAAAGGGCCTTTTGCGCCGCGTCGCATCAAGCTGGATGACTATCTGGACGATTTTTTCTTCGACCCCACCTATGACCATGTGATTGGTTCCTCGCGTGGCGGTCATGGTCAGGTGGTGAATCTGAATGTCGGTCGAAAAATAGCCGATGTTGACCTGCCTGGTTTGCCGCATCTCGGTTCCGGCATATCGTGGGCATACCAGGGCCGGCCCGTGATGGCCACGCCCAACCTGAAAGATGGCGTGGTGTCGGTGATCGACATGAAATCGTGGCAAGTCCTCAAGCAGATACCCACGCTGGGGCCTGGTTTTTTCATGCGCAGTCACGAGAACACGCCGTATGCCTGGGTGGATGCCTTCAACAGCCTCAACAATCGCGACGTGATTCAGATCGTCGACAAGAAGACGCTGGAACTCGTCAGGCAATTGAGGCCCAGCCCGGGCAAGGTTGCGGCGCATACCGAATTCACGCGGGATGGAAAACATGCGGTGGTCAGTATCTGGGAAACGGATGGGGAGCTGGTTATCTACGACGCGGTGACGCTGGAAGTTGTCAAGCGGATCAAGATGAACAAGCCTTCCGGAAAATACAATGTTTTCAACAAGATCACCCGCTCGGAGGGCACCAGCCATTGATTTGAGTGGCTTTTTCGTCCCTATGCGGTCGTGCGGTCCGTCAGGACGAATCGTCAATGCGAACCGTAGCAGGCGAGCCGTTGCACGTCAAGAATACGGATTTCTCGCTTGTCGATTTTAATCAGCCCTTCAGCTTCCAGTTCGTGCATTACTCGTGAAAAGTACTCCGGGGTCAGCGACAGACGGGAGGCAATGGTTGCCTTGCTGACGGGCAGGGACACGGTGACGACGCCCATGGCGACGGCATTTCCATCCTGGACATCCCGCAGCAGGTAGCCGATCAGCCTTTGCATGCCGCTGTGCAATGTGTAGCCCTCCACGTCTCGAACCAGTCCGTGCAGCCGGCGTGAAATGCCGGCGAGCATGTGCATCGAGAAGCGAGGATCCTGTTCTATTTCGCTGAATACGGCATGCTTGCTCACACTCATGAGCAAGGTGTCAGCCAGTGATTGCGCATTCAGAATGTAAGGCTTCCCGGTAAACATCATGGCTTCCGCGAAGCTGTGGCCAGGGCCGACAAGATCAATGACCTTTTCCTGGCCGGAGGGCGATGCGATGTACAGTTTTACTTGTCCCACAACGACGACGTGGAACGCCTCGCATGCCTCTCCTGCCCGAAAAACCATATCTCCGCGGATCAGACGTCGCAGTTGGCAACCCTGGGCCAAGCGTTCGCGCTCCACTTGCGACAGATCGCTGAATAGAGGCAGTACCGACAGGTAACGCGGCATATCGAATTGTTCGACGTCCATTTTCATTTTTCTACCTGTGGCAAGTCGGAAGGACTGCTCAATTGTAGCTGGCATGCCAAGTCGGATTCCTGCCTATCCGTTTGACACCCAAGGACACCATGGGTAGTGTTCGGGGATGGTCAATGCGTCCCCGACGACCCTTTTGGATTTTCAACAGATGTTCCCCAGCGAGCGTGTCTGCGGCAATTGACGCTCGGCGGCGGCAAGACGCGGGGTGAAGGGCGAGGCGTTCACCTTCGGTACTCGGAATCTGGACGCGTGTTGCAGGGCCAACTTACGACGACCTGTACACCGGACTTTGGCATTGCTCGGCTGCCCCGACCAACGCGTCACCACTACGGGTAGTACCCTTGGGCGTTAACCGGAGTGAGACGTCCATCAAGGGCGGTGACGAACGTGATCGATGTGAAGACGTGTTGCCTGTTGTCAGTCGTCGTTAGCCATGTCCCTGAGAGCTGTCGGTATGGACCGCCAGCCGAGTCGGTGACAGCAGGAATGCATCTGAGAAGCAGGCGTCCTGACTCAGTCCCTGAGCGATAAGAGTCGGAACGGCGGATTCGACCATTTTTACCGATCCACAGACGTAAACTTCGTGCCCAACCAGATTGGGAAAATCCGACAACATGGCTTCATGCACTAATCCTTGTCGCCCTGGCCACGCATCCTCGGTCGTCGCTTCAGACAGCACAGGCACGAAGTGGAAATTCGGATGCTCGCGCTGCCAGCGCTCGGCCAGATCAAGCAGGTAGAGGTCGCTGCGTCTGCGCGCCCCCCAATACAACCACATCGGGCGTTGAATGCCGCGATGGAATGCGTCCTCAACGATGCTTTTGACCGGAGCAAATCCCGTGGCGCCAGCGATAAACAAAATCGGCTTCGTACCTTCATTGAGCGTGAAATTGCCAAGAGGCCCCTCAAACCGGAGGGCGTCGCCGACCTTGAGGCCGGTGAAAATGAATGTGGTGAAACGACCGCTGGGGACCCGTCGAACGTGCAGTTCGATCTGTCCGTTCTCGTGCGGTGGATTGGCAAACGAAAATGCGCGTCGCTGACCATCTTCGAGCACGAAGTTGATGTGCTGTCCAGCGGAGAACTCAATCGTTTCGTTTGCAGGCAAGGAGAGCCGCAAGCGAATCGTGTCTGCGCCCAGCCGGTCGATGGATTCGACCCGGCCAAGGTACTGACGTATCGGCCGAACCGGTTGTTCAGCGTCGTGGTCTACCTCTATTGCGAGATCGGACAAGGGTGTGGCGCAGCACATCAACGCCTTGCCCTGCACCCGCATTGCATCCGGCAGGGCGCTACGCTGGTACAAGCCGTGATTTACCCGCCCGTGCAGCACCGTGCAAAGGCATACACCGCAGCCGCCGTTGCGGCACTGGTAGGGCAATTCGACACCGTTACGCAGACCGGCATCGAGAAGGGTTTCGCCGACGCGCACGGTCACGGGCTGCGGCTCGCCCATGATGGTCATCCGGAATTCCCCATTTTTCTCCCGACGCAAACGCGGCGGTAACCATGGAAGTGCCGCCACCAATGCGGTGGCACCGAGCACCAGAGCCCACACCTGCCCAAGTGGCCAGGTGTGGAAGAGCGGAAACAGCGACAGATAGAACCAGTCGAAATTCAACTGGGCAACCGCGATGCCCAGGTTGGCGGCACCGCCCTGACTCAGGGCCGGGTTCACCAGCGCGAGGCCCATCATGGTGAGCAGCAAGCTCACCATGATGGGCCTCGGCGGCGTTGTTTTTGCTTTGGGAACGCGCTGCACGTGGATCCACATCAACAACAGCACCAGCAGAGAAATGCCGATATGCATGAACGCCAGCAGCGAGAAAAAACGGTCGTTGACGCTGCTCGGATAGATGAAATTGCGCATCAGCGTGCCACCAAAGCTTGGCAACCAGTCGATCCACTCAAAGGTGGCAACGATGACGAACTGCGCCAGTTTGTCCCAGGGCAGCATGTAGCCGTTGATACCCGATACATACACCAGCCAGATCAGCGCGACGCCGGTGAGCCACGAAAACCAGCGCAATCCCCGGAAACGGTCGAACGCGAAATACCGCAGCATGTGCAACAGCATCGTGACGACCATCGCGTCGGAGGCATACCGGTGCATGCTCCTCAAGATGCCGCCTGCAAACCATTGGCGATGCGTGATCGCCTCCACTGAAGCGTAGGCATCGGCCACGCCAGTCTCAAAGAATGCGTAAAGGTAGAGCCCCGAGGCCGCGATGATCCAGAACAGGAAGAAGCTGATCGCGCCGAGATGGTACAGCGGGTTGAGGCGATCACCAAACGCTGCGTTGAACAGCGCCTCGGCACGCATGAACAACCATTGCAGGGTGGTCTGCAGGCGCCGGATCATGATGAAGAAGCTCCCGTTCCGGGCTGGACGACGGCTTGTCGCAGGGCACCTACCACGATCACCACGAACAGCAGGCCACCGATGATGGCCACCAGGCCACCGAGCCCCATCAGCCCCATTCCGGCGGTCTCGCCCGCACTGCGCAGCACTTGATCGGCGCCAGCGACCTTGCGCTGCACGCCATAGCCGCCAGACCATACCAGACCGACGATGTGCATCAACTGGCCGGCGCCGTAGAGGTAGGGTTGCGCCGTCGCCCACTTGCCTTGAATGGTGCCGTAGCCGAGTTGCGGCAACAGGTGATAGATCAAGCCCATGAACGCCAGCGTGACGCCGACGATGCAACCGTGATAATGCGCGGGTATTTTTACGTTGTTGCCGCTTATCAAGATACCGATGACGCCTCCCGCCGCGAACAGGATCATGGAAGAAACAAGTGCCGCACGCAGCGGGCGTGCCGTCTCGCCAATGCGCGACGTGCCACGCAGGCCAAACCAGACAGCCAGCGCAATCGGTGCAATGGCGACTCCCCCGCCCAGACGCATGGCCCAGGTATGCAGATTTCGATGCTCCACAGTGGCGATGTCGTAGGCGAGGTAGGCATACGGCGTGACGAACACGCTGGCCAGTGCCAACGCAAACATGAACACCGCCAAACGTGGTGAGAGCAGCGTGCGCGCGCCACAAAGGCTGCCAAGCCACAACCAGGCCACCAGCATCAGCAGGGTCCAGGTGAACTGCAAGGCGTGGCCGCCGCCCCAGAACAATATCTCGTAGTAAGCTTTCCCGCTCAGTGATTGGGGCAGCACCACGAAGGACCATCCAAACGCCAGCAGGGCGACGGCCGTCGCCACGACGCTTGCGTTCGCGCCGAAACGCAGCGCACTGACCCCATCGATCAACAGGCCGACCTTGGGCGCGCCGATCAGGGCGCGCAGCACCAGTACCGTGACGCCTAGCCCGAACACCAGCAGTCCGGCGATGAAGATTTTGCCATCGAGCACCGGTATGTAGTTCGCCATGACCGCTTGGCCCGGCGCGACGAAGGCTGCAATCGACATGATGGCGGCGCCCGTGCCAGCCAAGCCCAGCGCCGCCCAACCCCATAGGAGGCCCGCACGCGCCCCGTTAATGCTCCACAGCAGGCCGGTGACGGAAACAAACCATACCAGCACCGACAGATCGACATGAAGGACCAGTGCGATTCGAAAAAAATCAGCGCCGGGCAGCAAGCGGTTGATTCCCGGTGTCCGTGCCAGCACCAATAGCACCGAAAATATCCCTGAACCGATGAGTGCGAGCAAGCCCAGGAGCAACCAGCCCCGTGCCAGCGTGCGCCGCTCATCCAGCGGAACCGGAATGGCGAATGGGGACTCGTGCGAAGGCGTATTCATTGCAGGGTAATCTCCCCTTTTTCAGGGTCAAAGTCGATGATCAGAATCTGCGCCGGCTTCAACACAACAGACGCCTCGCGAACATGGGCGAATCCAGGCGTGCGGGCATCGTCATTCAGCCGAACCGCAATGCGGTGCGACCCGGCGGGCACCTGCAGCCGGTGGTAGACGGCAGAGGCGCCATCCCTGGACAGTCCGGACGGCACCGCCACGTGACGATAGCTTGCCACACCATCGATATCAAGCTCGACCGTCACAGGGGAGCGTTCCCGCGGGCAGCGCACGGGTGCCCGCATGTTCGGCGGGAGCTTGGCCAGCTCGGCCGCGCTGGCCTGGCGGCATTCCGAAACCGGTTTGCCGTGATGACTGAAGCTCAGCTTGATCATGGCCTGATCCGGAGCCAGCGGCTGATAAGACGGCCACCGCGAAAAGACACCGATCACCGCTGCGAACAGCGCGTAAAGCAAGACCTGCCCCAACCATGTCATTGCCGTCATTGATTTTTTCTCATTCATGTCAGACCGGCTCCACCAGCGGCGCGGGTCCATCGAACGCAGCGATGCGCTGCCTGAGCGTACTGAGCGCAAGCCTCAACGCTGCGTCGTCGCCGGCGTCGGCCCAGACCATCTGAATGCAATCCCGGGGTACCGCCGCCCGCAAATGGGGCTCCCGCATCCCCAGCAGGCGCGCTTCGGTCCATTGCTGACCGAGCCGGAACTCGCACCCGCCAGCACGGCAGCCGCTGACCAGGACACCCGAGGCGCCATCGCGCAGCGCATACTCGACAAACGAGGGTGGCAGCATGCCGGTGCAAACCAGGCTGAACACCGCCACGCCGTGATCGCGCAGTGTCTCCACGCAGGCACCATGATCACAACCGAAAACAACGATTTTCCGGTCAGAATCAGGGCTCGCGAGTGCCGCCTGCAATTGCTGGCGCAAACGACTGATCGGCGAATGCGGCAGGTCGATGCCGGTGACGAGATCGACCACGCTTCGGAATGGCGTGGACGAGGGACAGGCCCCGACGCAGATGCCGCAACTTGCGCACAAGTCTGCATCCACCTGCGCCATCTGCCTGGCCAGCCGACGATTGGGGTGCGGCACCATGGTCACCGCAGCGTACGGACAATCATCGAAACAGCGCCGACAGCCATTGCAGTTGTCGGGGTCTACCTTCGCCACCGGCATGACACGCGTTTTCGGCAGAAATGGCAGCAGCAACAGAAAAAATAACACGCCAACAAGTATGCCCCAGATGAAACCGGACGATGTAGCGTACATCAAGGGGTGAACGAACAAAACAATCCAGTCAATCGCCAGCGTTGCCGGCACCTGCGAAAGATCTGCGGCGGGATGGCTCAGCACCGGCTTCAGGGCTGCGAGCACGAAGAGCGTCGCCGTTGCGGCCACCGCCAATGCGCGAGGTGGAAAGACATCCGCAAGACTGATGCGCTGGATATGAAACCACAAACCAAACAGCAGCAGTAGCGGAAGCCCGAGGTGAATGAACATGAACAATGAAAAAAGACGGTCGCTCACCGCCGCAGCGTTCAAGAAATTGCGCGTCAGTGGCGAGGCAAACAGGGGCAATCCGTCAACCCATTCCGCAGTGGCCATCGCAGAAAATTGACCCAACTGATCCCAATTCAACCAGAACCCGCCAATGCCGCACGCGAAAACGAACAGCAACAAGGGCACCCCGGTCAACCAGGAGAAACGGCGGAAGCCGCGAAAGTGGCCCAATAGCCATTCGCGGATCAGATGCGCGATCATGACGAGGACCAATGCATCTGCCGCGTAGCGATGAATACTGCGCAGCAAGCCACCCAAATACCACTGTTTGCGCGACAACTCGTCAATCGACCGGTAGGCGCCGGACGCCGAGGTGTCCAGCACCGCGTACAGGTAGATGCCGCTGATGGCGATGATCCAGAAGAACAGAAAGCCGAGCGAACCCAGGTGGCGCAGCGGATTGAGCCGGGCGCCGAACACCGAATCAAAGCCCCGCTCGACCCGTCGAACTGCGGACCGTCCGAAGTGTTCAGGCGCTGACGGTAGACTCACCGTCAGCCCCCATCCATGCACTTTTAGTTACGATATAACCTGAGTACAAGTTGGTCTCCTCTGAAACTTCGTTTTGAGCAAGTTCTTCCCTTGCACGCGGGGATCACTGCGGGACCCTCAGCGTCGGACCGCCCCCGCTTGGGGGCGGTCGCCGCGACCGGCGACGCGCCAACCACTCGGCAGCGAAGAACCAGATCATGAACAGAAAAAAAGTGAGACCCCCCATCAGCATCAGAATCAGGCCGTAGTCGTATCGGTAAGCACCAGTCTGCGGATCATAGACAGTACACAGGATGCGTACCCGCTCCATCAGATCGCTCAGACGCACAGCCTGTGGCAGCGGCGCGCCGAGCAGCAGTTGGCGGACCGGTTCTCCGAGCTTGTCCGCTGAGAGACGTTCGCCGTACACCTGCGAGTAGATGTGGCCTTGCGCGTCCAGCACGGTGACGCCAAGGATATGATCAATGCCGGCCGGCGTAGCGACATGGCTGAAGCCGAAATCACGCGTCAGCGGCTCAATGATCGACGGATGCGGGCTCAGAAATTCCCAGTTGGCGGCGCTGATCGCGTGCTGTGCCGCAAAGCTTCGCAGCGCTTGCGGCGAATCGAACGGCTGGTTGAATCCGATGCTCACCACATTGAACTGGTCGAGCCCCACGATTTTCTGCAACTCCTGCACGGCCTCATGCAGTGAGCGCGTGTTGGTGGGGCAGACCTGAAAGCAACCCGTATAGATGAAACTCACCAGCAGTGGTTTGCCACGGTAACTGGACAGACGTACCGGACGTCCCTGACGGTCGAGCATGGTGTAGTCTTGGGGTACCGTGCCGATCACCGCCTGACTGATGCGAAGGGCAGTGGCCTGATCGAGGGCGGCACCCGCGGATGGTGCTGACGTGGGCGACCTTGTCGGCTCCACTCCGGGATCGTTGGCGGCGAATGCCGGACCAATCGTGTTGGCAAGGGCCAGCACGAGCGCCACGGCGGATGGCAGCAAGCCCCGCAGATGAAGTGGCCAATGGCGCCAGCACCGGTCTTTGGCAAAGCGTGATTGCGAACGCGGCAGAAGGCACGAGACGCGCGACATCGACACCGGGGCGTCTACCGAATCATGCTGTCGATGCTCGCTGCCGCAAGCAGCAGGCTGAGCTGCACCAGCGACGCAAAGAAAGCGCCCATTGCCGTCGCGCGGCATGGCTTGCGAGCGAGACGCCAAGCCTTGTACAAGAAGTAGCTACCGCCGACCAGGGCGCCGACCACATACACCGGCCCGGCCCCAAACCATGCGGGCAGCAGCGACGCCAACAGGAGTGCAAGTGTGCTGGCAAACACGATCTGTGCAGCCCGTTGCGGTCCGACCACCACCGGCAGCATCGGCACACCAGCGGCTGCATAGTCGGACTGGTTGGCGATGGCCAGACTCCAGAAATGGGGGGGAGTCCACAAGAACAAAACCAACGCCAATAAGAGCGGTAGTGGTCCGAGAATCGGGTCAACCGCAGCCGCTCCGGCAAGCACGGCAAAGCTGCCCGCAAGTCCGCCAATCACGATGTTGAGCCAGGTTCGGCGTTTCAACCACACGGTGTAGACTCCCGCGTAAAAGAATGCGCCCAGAAAGACAAAGAGCGCCGACGTTGCATTGATGACGGCCCACGTCGCCAACACCGACCCGGCCAACAGCGCGGCAATGAGCCAGAGCCAGACCGGCGTGTGCGCCAGCGCACCGGTCACGAAGGCACGGTTTCGAGTGCGGGCCATCAGACGGTCGCTCTCATACTCGTAGTACTGATTGAAAGCCCCCGCGCTGGCCGACGAGAGAAAGACCGCCAGCGCCAGTACCAACCATTGCACAGCGCTCGGAGACGCGCCCGGCGTCACCGCCATACCGGCCAGCCCGGTGATCATGATCATCACGCCGATGCGCAGTTTGAACACCCCGAGCACATTGCGTGCGAGACGTGTGAACGGATGACCAGCCTGAGCGAGTGTCGAACTCATGATCGCGACTCTAGCTGAGCCCCCATACCGTGGAGAGGTATTTCCAGTTAATGAAGTAGTACAGCACAAAGGCCACCAGAAAGACCATCGCCAGTACGAACGTGCCCGGTGCGGCAAACCCGGCGGAGCCGTAGCTCTGCACCACCACCGTCGAAGCAGGTGTCTGTGGAATCGGCGTAAACGTGGCGCTCTGTTTACCAGGATCGAGCCGCTTCCCCCACAACAGCGAACCGACGGTCACATAGATGTAAATCGCGCCGCCCGCGATGGCCGCTACGCCGGAAATGCCGACCAGTCCCATCATCAAGTAGGCCGCACCCGGCCATTCGTAGGCCTGAACAGCACCGGCGAATGCCATATCCCAGTGTCGACGTGAGACACCGAGCGTGCCGGCGCCCATCATCACGAGGCAGAAGAAATACATGGAAAAACCAAACAGATAGGGTTGCAGCTTGGCCAGTCCGGGCGCGATCATCTCGCGCTTGAACAGTACCGGGATCAGAAAATAGGTGAGCGCCATGAATGACAGCGTGGTGCCAACGACGACCGTGGCATGGAAGTGCCCGGGAACGTAAATGGTATTGTGAATGATCATGTTGAGCTGCTCGGTGCCCATCATGACACCGGAGATGCCGCCGAGGAAGCCAAAGCCGATCAGAGAGATGAACATGCCCGAAAACACCGGATTTCCCCACGGCGCCTTGCGCAACCATTCGAACAGGCCGTTGGTGTAGCCCTTTTGTCGCTGTGCTACTTCAATCGCGCCGGGAATAGTCAAACCGTGGATCATCGAGGCCAGAACGGCGAAGTACATGAAGTAGCTGGTGTTCACCACCTTCCATGCGGTACTTACACCCGGATCGGCAAGCAGGTGGTGCGCGCTGGCCAGTTGCAGGAAGAGGATGTAGAGCAGAAATGCCCCCCGGCTCACGCGCTCCGACATCGGTTTGGCATTGAACGCAATGGCGGCAATGGCATACCAGATGGAGATATGGACAGCCACGTTAATTTGCTGGGATGAGTGACCAAACGCCCACCAGATGGTGCGGTATATCAGCGGATCGACATGTTGTATGAGTCCGATCGACAGGAAGAAGGTCGGAATAAGGATGATCGCACCGGATGTGATGGTGAACACCGCGATGATGCACGCCACGATCGCGCCAAAGGTCACCAGCGGTACCGAACCCTGGTAGGTCTTGTCCCGCTTCGCAATCACCAGTGTCCCCAGGAACACAAAGCAGGCGATCAGGGCGCCGACCGCGAACAGGATCAGGCCGAGATAAAACCACGGTGACGCCATCATTGGCACGTAGGACGTCATCATGACGCTGGAGCCGCCTTGAAAGACGGCCACGTTGTTCATGATCGCGCCAATCAGCATCAATGCAAACGCAAGCCATGCGAACCGGGGCGTGGCAAGTCGACAGCGCAGCAGTGTTGAGGAGCAAAAATAGAGGACCGCGACTTCGAAAAAGATGATCCAGAAGATCAGCATGTCGATGCCGTGTGCGGTCAGTACCTGGTAAAACGTGTCGGCTTCGAGCCAATGTACGGCGGGCCATCGCGTCAGCACCACGCCTATTGCCAGGATGCCACCGAGCAGCAGGAAAACCACCGCCACCACGGCGTTGACCAGCATCAATTTTTCGGCCTGCGCCTCAAATTGCAAACCTGAGCGTGGACAGGTCCGGTAAGTTGTTGTGTTGGACATCTTGAGACCCCTCTATTTGACGTAAATGCGACCGACCATCGTGTGATGGTTGATTCCGCAGTATTCATTACAAACTACCGAGTAAGTGCCGGACTGATTCGGAGTTACCGTGATGACGTGCTCATAACCGGGCACAATTTGAATGTTGATGTTGGCCGGCTGCAGAGAGAATCCATGGTTGTAGTCGAGTGAGGTCAGGTGCAGGCGATAGCTCTTGCCCTTCTCGAACTCGATGATCGGCCAGAAATTCCAGAGCCGTGCGATCATGTACACGTCGCTGCCTGCGGGTGGTGCAATGACCGGGATATTGGCGTCGGTCTCCGTGCGCACGGTGTATTTGTCAACCACGGCCTGTGCCTTTTTCATAAAAAGCTCGGGCGTTGTTTTGTACGTTTCGGTCGAAAGGTTCTGTTTGCCATAAATGTGCCAGCCGACCATCATGGCGAACATGATGAGGCACCAGACAAGGGCTATGACAATCCAGGTTCCTTCAACGCGGTCGAGCGGATGCTTCCACCAAAGACGCTCTGACGGGGGCAGGATGGCGCTCATATTGACGTCCTTCTAGTTCAGGTTGTTCAGACCGGTGTGGTGCATCGACATTTACTTGGCAAGTGGAACTGTCAGGATGTCAATCACCCCCCAGAGCGTGTAGACGATCATGGGGATCATCACGCCGAGAAAAAGCAGGATAAACGGGTTGTCAAGCAATTTCTGCATAAATGGCACCGGTTCATTGTCAGTATTCGTGTCGCTCATTTCGATACCTCTCAAAGATGTCTTTGCAATGTGGATTAAAGAAAAACAATGGAGGAAAGTATGCGTGTGCAGTTGCGCGCCGGTATTTGATCCAGCACAAGAAAAATGCGAAATGTCGAAGATGGATCGCGAAATCAGTGGGTACGCGCTGGCCCAGCGTTAAACCACGTTCTTAGAAGTGTTATTCGACATCCACATTCCTCTTCGCCCGCATGGCCGAGACTCCCGACTGCGAGCCCTTGGGCCGGATGGCTGCCTGGCACAAGGCTCACAAGGCGTTCCTCGTCGATGAAGTAAAAGTAGTCATGCGGGCACTTGCCCGTATCGCTTCTGAGGTAGGTCTTGCCGCTGACCTCTTGTGCATGCGCGCGGATGCGTAGCGGCTCGGAAAACTGTGCGTAGTCAAAAATGCGCACGCCTTTCTGTACAAAAAACGGCCCATTCTTCCCGCGTAGCACGCCTCAGGCAGGGTGCTCGAGATCACAATGCGCTCATAGCACGACAGCACTCCATGCATGTTGACCGCGTAGCGATTGACCAGTTGTGTTTTCATGATCTTGTCTCGTCAGCCATGACGAGATATGGCGCTATTTGTTTGGTTCCGGCTTGTCCTAGGATAAACGCTGACTGTTAACGTCTGCTCACTGGTTTCCGTATTTCGTGGCGCTCCCGGTAATGTTGTCGATTTTTTGATCTAAGTTAAGGACGAAGCTCGAGATCCCGGCGGACAATGTCGTTGCTCGGACGAATAGTTGCAGCCTTCGACGAGCCCGGATTTCCACTGATGCGGTGGTTTGGCTGCGAGGTACAACGGAGCAAGAAATATGAAAATTCCACGTCTTTCCAGCGTTGCGGCAGTTCTACTGGCAACCTTGGTCATTTCTGCAGCGGCACAGGAGCAGAAAGCGATCTCTCCTGCTGAGAAGAATTACCAGGCTGGTACCTCGCCGTTGGCCGCAGAGCCTATGGTTCAGAGCACCAACCCCAAGGCTCCTCCCATGGCCCAGGCCGAGTTTGATGCCGCCCGAAAAATTTACTTCGAACGCTGCGCTGGCTGCCATGGCGTGTTGCGCAAAGGGGCTACCGGCAAGCCCTTGACGCCGGACATCACCGTTGGCAAAGGAACCGACTATCTGAAGGTGTTTATTGCCTACGGTTCGCCGGCCGGCATGCCAAATTGGCAAACTTCGGGTGACCTGACCGAACAGCAAGTCGACATGATGGCCCGTTATATTCAGCATGAGCCGCCAACACCACCCGAGTGGAGCATGGCTGATATGAAGTCGACGTGGAAGGTTTCGGTGCCACCCGCAGCCCGCCCCAAGAAGAAGATGAACGACTACAACCTTGAGAACATCTTCTCGACAACATTGCGTGACAGTGGTGAGGTGGCGCTGATTGATGGCGATACCAAACAAATTATCAGTATCGTAAAAACCGGCTATGCAGTGCATATTTCGCGCACGTCGGCATCGGGTCGCTATATTTTTGTGATTGGTCGTGATGGCCGGGTGAACATGATTGACTTGTGGATGGCAAAGCCGGATACGGTTGCTGAAATCCGCATCGGCCTGGAGGCGCGTTCGGTCGAAACTTCCAAGTACAAGGGCAAGGAAGGCGACTTTACCGACAAGCTGGTGATCGCCGGCGCCTACTGGCCGCCCCAGTTTGTCGTCATGAAGGGCGACACGCTTGAACCTCTGAAAATCGTGTCCACCCGTGGCATGACGGTGGACACGCAGGAATACCACCCGGAGCCGCGCGTCGCATCCATTGTGGCCTCACACTTCAGGCCAGAGTTCATTGTGAACGTCAAAGAGACCGGGAAAACTTTGATGGTCGACTATTCCAATATTGACGCCCTGAAAATTACCGAAATCGGCTCGGCCCGTTTCCTGCATGACGGCGGCTGGGATTCGACCAAGCGCTACTTTATGGTGGCTGCCAACAACAGCAACAAGATCGGTGTGATTGATGCGAAGGCAGGCAAGCTGGCAGCACTGATTGACGTGGGCAAGATCCCGCACCCGGGACGAGGGGCCAATTTTGTTCATCCAAAATTTGGACCGGTCTGGTCTACAGGCCACTTGGGAGACGAATCAGTCTCTCTGATTGGTACGGATCCGGTCAAACACAAAGCCCAGGCCTTCAAAGTAGTGCAGACACTTAAGGGGCAGGGTGGCGGTTCCTTGTTTCTGAAAAGCCATCCCAAGTCGGCCCACCTGTATGTCGATACGCCGCTGAATCCGGACGCCAAGCTGTCACAGTCGGTGGCTGTTTATGACATCAAGGCACTGGACAAGGGTTTCAAGGTTTTGCCGATTGCTGAATGGGCAGGCATCACCGCCGACGGTGGCGCCATGCGCGTCGTGCAGCCGGAGTTCAACAAGGCGGGCGATGAGGTGTGGTTCTCGGTATGGTCTGCCAAGGACAAACAATCGGCTATCGTCGTGGTGGACGACAAAACGCTCAAACTGAAGACCGTGATCAAGGACAAGCGCCTGATTACGCCGACCGGGAAGTTCAACGTGTTCAATACGCAGCACGATGTATATTGACCGAAAATGCCAGTGCAACACTGCCCTAGGTCCAATGCTGTTCATTGAAGCGCTACAACCCCGTTCGCCCTGAGCCTGTCGAAGGGTCGTCACAGTGCAAACAGGCTTCGACAAGCTCAGCCCGAACGGTTAAGCGAACAGTATTGGCACTAGGTCAGATTGACGATTGGACCGATTTGGCGGTAAGGAAAGCCACCGTATTTTCTGGATAGGGTGGCTTTTTTCGGAGTTGATCAATACGGTCAACGAATTTTGATCCTACATCTTTGGGGTAAATTTTATGAAGCGCTCTCTTTCCCTCACTGCTCTCCCCCTCACTGCTCTGATGCTGGCCTTCGGTGCCCAGGCCGCAGCGCCTGAAGAAGCCATGAACAAAGCCGGATGCATGGCTTGTCATGCCAAAGACAAAAAAATGGTTGGGCCGGCCTTCAAGGACATTGCGGCCAAATACAAAGGGCAGGAAGTCATTGCCAAGCTGATGGAAAAAGTTCGTAAAGGTGGGGCCGGCGCTTTTGGCCCTGTGCCCATGGCACCCAATGGGGCTGACAAAATCAATGACGCGGATTTGAAAGCTGCGATTGAGCTCATTCTGAAAACATGACGCGCAGGGCACAGATTGAAAAATCTGTTGCTGATTCTTGTCATTGAGACGGGTGGTCGTCATGTGTCGCTGGTAGTTGACGATTATCTTCACATCATTCATCGCTTCGCATCACGGTTTGTCCTGCATGGCGAACCGGATTTTTCATTCTGCGGACGCTACGTTTATTTGGGCTCCCGTGACGGCTTGATCACCAAGTGCGATCTCTTGGCTCTGTTCATGGGTGCCGAGGTTTTGTGCGGGATTGGATAGGGGAAATCTGGTCGTGTTGGGCGATGGCCGCTGGGTCATGGTTGTCAACTCTGAGTCGCACACACTGGTGATTTTGGATGCAGGCTTGTACCTGGCTCGCTCCTATGCAGCCACCGCAATTGGCGGCATGTTGTTCACCGGTGCATGACGCGCAAGCTCGTAAGAGATTCATCGTGGTGTTCAAGCTTGTCAGTGCCTGCGTGCTAGACTGAAAAACTGCCCTAACATCGATGAATGAACGCATAAATGCATGAATGCTAATAAGAAGGATTCCCGTATCACTTTGCTGCGGCGTACGGCGCTACTTTGTGCCCTGATCGTCATCACGATTGTCGGTATCAGCGCTTTCATTCGCCTGTCCGGCGCCGGGCTGGGATGTTCGCCGTGGCCCCACTGCTATGGTCAGACTTTACGTGATGAACAGCACGGTATGCCACGAGCGACGGACACGCAAGCGGGCCAGTCGGTCATCGTAGCCCGTTTTGCGCATCGGTTTCTCGCGGTTCTCCTGCTGCCGCTTATGCTGGTCCTGGTGCTTGGTGGATTTACCATGCAGCCGCAGCGTTGGAACGAACGCTGGACTGCGCTACTCGCGCTCACTCTGGTGCTATTTCTCGCCGTGCTTGGGCGCTGGACTGCCGGGGCGCGGGTGCCAGCGGTGACCTTAGGCAACTTGCTTGGTGGGTTCTTGTTGTTTGGACTTTGCTGGCGAATGGCCGTCATCGGGCGAGGTCAGTCGGATGGACCTTTGCTTTCCCGGCAGACACGGGGCTGGCGAGGCGTCGCCGTTGCCATCCTGCTGTCGCAGATCGTGCTTGGCGGTCTGGTCAGCAGCAGCTTTGCCGGACTCAGTTGCCCGAATTTCACGGACTGCATCATACCCACACCCGTTCCATGGGCAGCGTTGAATCCTCTGCGTGAGCCTCACTTTGATTCGAGCATATTGTCCGTGAATGGGCAGGGCGCACTGGTGCATACGCTGCACCGGTGGGCTGCGGCTGTGGCGGCTTTGGCTGTGAGTGCAGCCGCGATCACCCTCTTGCGAAGTGGACGACGATGGGTTGGGTTTTCCCTGTTGTTCTTGGTGGGGATTCAGCTAGCAGCGGGTGTGTTGCTGGTTCACAATGGACTCCCTCTGGCCTTGGCGGTAGCGCACAACGGTGTTGCCGCGCTACTGCTGGCAAATCTACTGAGCGTTGACTGATAACCGCGCGAGCCGTCATAGGGCGGCACGAAGGTGCCGACATTGCGCACCAGGAACGAATTCTCCAGGGCCGATGCCGGTCAGCAGATAAGGAGCCAGGCGCGAGCCGGAGCAGCCAATGAACAGGATGATCGGATGCTGACCTTCCTTGACCAGGGTCGGAAATTGTTCCTGAAGCCCCGGGAACGTATATTCGCGGAACCCCGGCGCAGCCGCGCCAGCAGCTCGTCAGGCCCGGGAGACTTTTTTACCGCGTCAGTTATTGAAGCAGCGGTGTCTCAGCCGCGTCGAGATCGACGCCCTCGATTAACGCTTCGCCGGCCAGCAGGCGAAGGTATTGGCGCAAGGCCGTGACGTAGGTTTTTTGCCTGAGAGACATCGCGACGGCGCCGCGAACTGCTTCGAAGGCTTGTTCAACACCGGGTTCGCGTGCCAGGACTTCCACCACATGCAGGCCAAAACGGGAGTGAACGAGGCGCGGTAAAACGCCCACTTCAGCGTGACCGAACAGTTCCCTGGAAAATTCCGGTGCGCAGTCTTCCGTGGTGAGCCAGCCCAGGTCGCCGCCCTGCGCGCCACTGGGGCAGTTGGACAGGGTGGCCGCGGCGTTGGCAAAGCCATCGACCCGACTGCCATCATGGCAGCGCACGTCCAGCAGGGTCGTCTCTGCCCGGTTGCGCAGGGCCACCACGTCAACCCCCTGTGTCACCGCAAACAGGATGTGGCGCACCTGAACCCGTTCACCGGTGCTGTAGCTGCTTTGGTGGGCCGCGTGATGACGCCGGCAGGCTTCTTCAGAGGGATCGGGAATGGCCAGACTCTGCACCAGCAGTGCTTCGATGGCGCTGGCAGCGTCTTCGCTGAGCACGCCATCGGCGCTCGGTGTGTCGCTGGCGGGCAGCAAGCCCTGGCCTTGGGCGGCCTGGCGAAGCAATTCGGAGCAGGCACGCTGACGCAACTCATCGGCTGCAAGCGCTTCCTCGGCGCCATGGAGCGCGACGCCGTTGATGCGGGCGATGTCGGATTTCACAGGGACGTCCATCAGCATGGCTGGCTCTCCTTAAACGCTGGCGCCGGGGCGGCGTGGCTGGTTCTGGCCCACAGGCACGTTCAGCCGGCGGCTGCGCACCACCTGGTAGGGACGCGTCAGGTAGGCGACGGTGCCAAACCCGCTCCACACATGCACCAGCCGGGTGAACGGAAAGATCAGGAAGATGCTCATGCCCAGGGCCATGTGGGTCTTGAAAATCCAGCCGGCACCGGCCAGCAGCTCGGGCGCGCCTGAGCGAAAGGTCACGATGCGCTGGGCCCATTCGGCTAGGCGCAGCATCATGCCGCCGTCCAGGTGCTGTGCAGACAGCGGGATGGTGGCCAGGCCGAGCGCCAGTTGCAGCCACAACAGGACGAGCAGCATGATGTCGCTGGTCTTGCTGGTGGCTCGGATGCGAGGCTCGGTCAGGCGGCGATGCAGCAGCAGGGTGACACCGATGAAACCGAGCAGTCCGGCGATGCCGCCCGAGATCATGGCCACCAGTTGCTTGGCGCCGGCGCCGATGAAGCTTTCGTACACAAAGTGCGGCGTCAGCATGCCGAAGAAGTGGCCGAAGAACAGGAACAGCACGCCGATGTGAAACAGGTTGCTGCCCCAGCGCAACTGCCCCCTCTTGAGCAGTTCTGATGAGTCGCTTTTCCACGTGTACTGATCGCGGTCGAAACGGATCAGGCTGCCCAGGAAAAAGACAGTCAGGCAAATGTACGGGTACAAGCCGAACAGGAAGTTGTCGAAGGCGTTCATGTGGAGGCTCCTTGAGGCATGGCGGCCGTCGGTTGGGCGCGTACCGCTTCATTCCGGACAATGTGGATGGGCTGGGGCTGGTTGGGTTTGGCCTGACCCCTGGACGAGCAGCCGTCAAAGACCACGGGCTCTTCCCAGGCGGCATCGAGCTCTTCGTCAGGCGCCACCTTGACGGCGTGCGCTTTCTCGCCCGCGCACTCCAGCAGGGCGCCGAGGACGCTGGCGTAGGCGCTTTTCCGCTGCTGCAGGGCGTTGAAGATGGCATTGAAGATGTGCGCCATTTCACCCAGAAAGGCACGGGCTTCCCTGGGCGGTTGGGTGGAGACGAACTCCAGCACCACGGGCAGGTAGTCGGGCATTTCTCCGGGCGCGAGAAACAGGCCGGCTTTCTCGTAGGTTTGCGCCAGATCGATCATGGCCGGACCGCGGTCGCGCGAGTCGCCATGCACATGCTCGAACAGGTGCAGCGAGGTGGCGCGGCCGCGGTCGAACAGTTGCACATACTCGGCCTCGTTGTCGAGCGCGTCGCCGCTGGCGAGCGTGTCGATCAGCGCGTCGATCTCGGTCAGCCGGGCGGCCGCAAGCGCGCGCTCCGTGTGCAGCGCATCACGCATGGCGCTCAGGTGGCCCCGCAATTCGGCGTCGGGATAGGACAGCAGGCGGGCGAGTACCCGAAGGCTGGTGGACATGTTGGGAATCGCCATGGTTCAGACCTCCGCCTTGATGGGAATGGTGCGTTTTTTGCTGCCGCCGAACAGGCTGGCTTCGCTGGCGCCGTCGGAGCAACCGTTGCCAAACGAGAAGCCGCAGCCGCCGCGCAGGTCGAAGGTGTTTTCGGCGTACTCGCGGTGCGTGCTGGGGATGACGAAGCGGTCTTCGTAGTTGGCAATCGCCATCACGTGGTACATCTCTTCCACCTGGCCTTGAGTCATTTGAACCTGATCGAGGGCGGCGGTGTTGATGCGGCCATCCACATGTTTTTCGCGCTGATAGGCGCGCATGGCCAGCAGGCGCTCCAGCGAGCGCACCACCGGCAGCGTGTCGCCGGCGGTCAGCAGGTTGGCCAGGTACTTGACCGGGATGCGCAACTGCCTGACATCCGGGATTTCGCCGTTGGTGCCGATGTGGCCGGCATTGGCCGCCGCGCTGATGGGGGAGAGCGGCGGCACGTACCAGACCATGGGCAGCGTGCGGTATTCCGGGTGCAGCGGCAGTGCGACCTTCCAGTCCACCGCCATCTTGTAGACCGGGCTCTTGCGCGCGGCTTCCATCCAGGCATCGGGGATGCCGTCGGTACGCGCCTGCGCTATCACCTTGGGATCGTTCGGGTCCAGAAAGATGTCCAACTGGGCCTGGTACAGGTCGCGGTCATGCGCCACGCTGGCGGCTTCCTGAATCCGGTCGGCATCGTACAAGAGAACGCCGAGGTAGCGGATGCGGCCGACGCAGGTCTCCGAGCACACGGTGGGCTGGCCCGCTTCGATGCGCGGATAGCAAAAAGTGCATTTTTCGGCCTTGCCCGATTTCCAGTTGTAGTAAATCTTTTTGTAGGGGCAGCCGCTGACGCACATGCGCCAGCCGCGGCATTTGTCCTGGTCGATCAGCACGATGCCATCTTCCTCGCGCTTGTAGATCGAGCCTGACGGGCAACTGGCCACGCAGGCCGGGTTCAGGCAGTGCTCGCACAGGCGCGGCAGGTACATCATGAAGGTGTTTTCGAACTCGCCGTAGATGTCCTTCTGGATGTCGTCGAAGTTCTTGTCCTTGCTGCGCTTGGAGAACTCGCCGCCGAGGATTTCTTCCCAGTTCGGGCCCCACACGATTTTTTCCATGCGCTTGCCGGTGATGAGTGAACGCGGGCGCGCGGTGGGTGCAGCCTTCATCTCGGGCGCCGACTGCAGGTGGTCGTAGTCGAAGGTGAACGGCTCGTAGTAGTCGTCGATTTCGGGCAGATTCGGGTTGGCGAAGATGCGCATGAGCAGCTTCCACCTGGCACCCTGGCGCGGCTCGATCTGGCCGTTGGCCTTGCGGACCCAGCCCCCGTTCCATTTGTCCTGGTTCTCCCACTCCTTGGGGTAGCCGATGCCGGGTTTGGTTTCGACGTTGTTGAACCAGGCGTATTCCATGCCGGGGCGGCTGGTCCAGACGTTTTTGCAGGTGACCGAACAGGTGTGGCAACCGATGCATTTGTCCAGGTTCAGAACCATGCCGATTTGAGCGCGTATTTTCATCTATGACTCCTGATGAGCCGCCTCGAAGGAGGCATGCGCCCCCTTTGGGGGCAGTGAACGAATGTGAACGTGGGGGTACATGTTCATCCTTAGGCGTGGGCTTCGGTCACGGTCGAGCTGGGTTCGTCGTCGAGCCAGTCGATCTTGTCCATCTTGCGCACCACCACGAATTCGTCGCGGTTGGTGCCGATGGTGCCGTAGTAGTTGAAGCCGTAGCTGAACTGGGCGTAGCCGCCTATCATGTGGGTCGGTTTGAGCACGATGCGCGTCACCGAGTTGTGGATGCCGCCGCGAATGCCGGTGATCTCCGAGCCCGGGGTGTTGATGATCTTCTCCTGGGCGTGGTACATCATGACCATGCCGTTGTTCACCCGCTGGCTCACCACCGCGCGGGCCGCAATGGCGCCGTTGATGTTGAACAGCTCGACCCAGTCGTTGTCCACGATGCCGGCGCTCTTGGCATCGTCCTCGCTGAGCCAGATGACCGGCCCGCCGCGATTGAGCGTGAGCATCATCAGGTTGTCACTGTAGGTGGAGTGAATGCCCCACTTCTGGTGCGGCGTGATGAAGTTCAGCAAAATCTCGGTATTGCCATTGGGCTTGATGCCATGAATGCCGGCCGTGGTTTTCAAATCGACCGGCGGACGGTAGCTGCTGAAGCCTTCGCCGAAAGCCGTCATCCAGGGGTGGTCCATGTAGAACTGCTGGCGACCGGTCAGCGTGCGCCACGGAATCATCTCATGCACGTTGGTGTAGCCCGCGTTGTAGGACACGGTCTCGGATTCAATGCCGCTCCAGGTCGGTGAGCTGATGATCTTGCGCGGCTGGGCCTGAATGTCGCGGAAACGGATTTTCTCGTCTTCGCGGTGGATTGCCAGGTGGGTGTGGTCCAGGCCGGTCTGCTTGCCCAGCGCCTGCCAGGCCTTGACGGCGACATGGCCATTCGTCTCCGGCGCGAGCTGCAGCACGACTTCGCAGGCATCGATGTCGGTCTCGATCTTCGGCATGCCGCAGGTCACGCCCTCGGCCGTATGGAAGCCGTTGAGTTCGCCCAGTTGCTTGACCTCGGTCTGGGTGTTCCAGTTGATGCCTTTGCCGCCATTGCCCACTTTGTTCATCAGGGGGCCCAGGGCCGTGAAGCGCTTGTACACGTTGGGGTAGTCGCGCTCGACCACGGCGATGTTGGGCGCGGTCTTGCCGGGAATCAGGTCAATCTCGCCCTTCTTCCACTCTTTCACGCCGAAGGGCTGGGCCAGCTCGGCGGGTGTGTCATGCATCAGCGGCGTCAGCACCATCTCGCGTTCCACGCCCAGGTGGCCCACGCACACTTCGCTGAATTTCTTGGCGAAACCCTTGTAGATGTCCCAGTCGCTGCGCGACTGCCAGGCCGGGTCCACCGCGGTGGACAGCGGGTGGATGAAGGGGTGCATGTCGCTGGTGTTGAGGTCGTTCTTCTCGTACCAGGTGGCGGTGGGCAGCACGATGTCCGAGTACAGGCAGGTGGTGCTCATGCGGAAGTCCAGCGTTACCAGCAGGTCCAGCTTGCCCTCGGGCGCCTGGTCGTGCCACACCACCTCGGTGGGCTTGGCCTCATCCTTGCCGAGGTCCTTGCCCTGCACGCCGTGGCTGGTGCCCAGCAGGTGCTTGAGGAAGTACTCGTGGCCCTTGCCGGACGAGCCCAGGATGTTGGAGCGCCACACGAACATGTTGCGCGGCCAGTTGTCGGGGTGGTCCGGGTCCTCGCAGCTCATCTTGAGCGAGCCGTCCTTCAGGCTCTTGACCGTGTAGTCCCTGGGGTCCATGCCCGCGGCGGTTGCGTCCTTCACCACCTGCATCGGGTTGGTCTGCAGCTGGGGCGCGGAAGGCAGCCAGCCCATGCGCTCGGCGCGCACGTTGTAGTCGATCATGCTGCCGCCGAACATTTTCTTGTCGGCCAGCGGCGAGAGCACTTCTTCCAGCCCCAACTTTTCGTAGCGCCACTGGTCGGTGTGGGCGTAGAAGAAGCTGGTCGAGTTCATCTGCCGCGGCGGGCGTATCCAGTCCAGCGCGAAGGCCAGCGCGGTCCAGCCGGTTTGCGGACGCAGTTTTTCCTGGCCCACATAGTGCGCCCAGCCGCCGCCGCTCTGGCCGATGCAGCCGCACATCATCAGCATGTTGATGACGCCGCGGTAGTTCATGTCGCTGTGGTACCAGTGGTTCATGGCCGCGCCGATGATGACCATCGATTTGCCATGGGTCTTGTCGGCGTTGTCGGCGAACTGGCGCGCCACGGTGATGAGCTGCTCGCGCGGCGTGCCGGTGATGCGCTCCTGCCATGCGGGCGTGTACGGGGTGTCGTCGTTGAAGTCTTTGGCCGCCAGCTCGCCTGGCAGTCCACGGGCCACGCCGTAGTTGGCGACCTGCAGGTCGAACACGGTGGCGACCAGGGCCTCGCGCTTGTCGCCGGCCTTGCCCAGGGCAATGCGTTGCACCGGCACGGTGCGCACCAGCACATCGTTGCTGCCGGCGCCGGTCGCATTGTTCGGGAAGTGTTCGCTGACGATGCCACCAAAGTAGGGGAAGCCGACCCTGGCAGTCTCGGTGCTGGGGTTCTCGCCCTCCATCACGGACAGCTTGAGTTTGACTTCATTGCCGTGACGGGCTTCTTTGGCTTGGAGGTTCCATTGCCCCTCGTCGGCCCGGCCGTCCGGCCCCCAGCGGAAACCGATGGCGCCGTTGGGCAGCACCACCTTGCCGAGCTCGTCGAAGGCGACGGTTTTCCAGTCGGGGTTGTTGGCCTGGCCCAGATTGCCGTTGAAGTCGGATGCGCGCACATAGCGGTCGGGCACCATGACGGTCTCGCCGCTGGGCAACTGGTGCTCCTTGAGCATGACCAGCATGGGCATGTCGGTGTAGCGGCGCACGTAGTTGTCAAAGTAGGCGCTGCGCGTGGTACGAGCCCCCACACCGCCTGCCGGCGGCTGCCCCCCGAGGGGGTGTGAAGAACTTGGGGCGGCCCGGTGTTCTTCGCCGCCATCGGGGAAGTAGAACTCCTTGAGAATCACGTGGCCCATGGCCATGGCAACGGCGGCGTCCGTTCCCTGCTTGGGGCTCATCCAGATGTCGGAGAGTTTGGCGACTTCCGAATAGTCGGGCGTGATTGCAACGGTCTTGGTGCCTTTGTAGCGGACTTCGGTGAAGAAGTGGGCGTCGGGTGTGCGCGTTTGCGGCACGTTGGAGCCCCAGGCGATGATGAAACTGGAGTTGTACCAGTCGGCCGATTCGGGCACGTCGGTCTGCTCGCCCCAGATCTGCGGGCTGGCGGGGGGCAGGTCGCAATACCAGTCGTAAAAGCTCATGCAGACGCCGCCGATCAGACTCAGGTAGCGGCTGCCCGCGGCGTAGCTCACCATCGACATGGCGGGAATCGGCGAGAAGCCGATGACCCGATCCGGGCCGTGCTTCTTGATGGTGTACACATTGGCCGCCGCCACCATTTCGTTGACCTCGTCCCAACTGGAGCGAACAAAACCGCCCAAGCCGCGCACACTCTGGTACGCCTTGCGCTTGGCATCGGACTGGGCGATGGCGGCCCAGGCATCCACCGGGTCATTGGAGAGGCGGGCCTCGCGCCAAAGCTTGAGCAGGCGAGCACGCACCAGCGGGTACTTGACCCGGTTGGCGCTGTACAGGTACCAACTGTAGCTGGCGCCGCGCGCGCAGCCGCGCGGTTCGTGGTTGGGCATGTCCCAGCGTGTGCGCGGGTAGTCGGTCTGCTGGGTTTCCCAGGTGACGATGCCGCCCTTGACATAAATTTTCCACGAGCACGAGCCCGTGCAGTTCACGCCGTGGGTGGAGCGCACGATCTTGTCGTGGGCCCAGCGGTCGCGGTAGGCGTTCTCCCAGGTGCGGTCTTCGCCGGTGGTGACGCCGTGGTCGCCGGAGAACGGCTCCGTGGGCTGGGAAAAATAGGTCAAGCGATCAAGGAAGTGGCTCATGAGTTGCCTTCACAGGAGTAGGTGAAATTAAGGGTTTTTGATCTCTGAGCCGGCGCGCAGATAAAACCACCAGTTGAGAATCAGGCACAGGGCGTAGAACACGGCAAATCCGTACATCGCGATCTCGGGCGTGGCGGCCTTGATCTGGGCGCCAATCACCACGGGCGCGATGAATGCGCCGTAGGCGGCGATGGCCGAGGTCCAGCCCAGCACGGGCCCGGCTTGCTGGCGGTCGAAGATCACGCCGATGGTGCGGAAGGTCGAGCCGTTGCCGATGCCGCTGGCGGCGAACAGCAGCACGAACAGCAGCATGAAGGGCAGGAAGTACTGTTCCGGCGTGGCCGATTTGTAGGCCAGCAGCATCACGTAGCCCACCGCGCCGGAGGCGAACACCATCACGGCCGAGATCGCCTGGGTCACGATGGAGCCGCCGATCTTGTCGGAAATCCAGCCGCCGACCGGGCGGATCAGTGCCCCGACAAAGGGGCCGATCCAGGCGTAGGTCAGAGCCGAGGGGGCGTTCGGATTCTTCAGCGTGTGCTGCATGACGCCTGCGGCGTCGGGCACGTGGCTGATGCCGAAGATCACGGTGATCGACAGCGGCAGCGCCATCGAAAAACCGATGAACGAACCGAAAGTCACGATGTACAGCACGGTCATCGACCAGGTGTGCTTGTTCTTGAAGATGTCGAACTGCTTGGCGATGTTTTCCTTCATCGGGCCGAAGGCGGCGAGCTTCATCACCAGCAGGGTGCTGACCACGATCAGAGGCATGGCCACCCACATGTTCAGGAGCCCCAAGCCGGTGGGGGCGGGCAGGTACAGGTACAGGCCGACACCGGCCGGCACGAAGGACAGGGTGTAGAGCCAGATGATCTTGATGAAGGCGGGAATCGTGCCGCCGATGGCAGGGGACACCGTCGTCAGGTTGTTCATGCCGAAGAAGCAGAGGACGGACAGGGGAACGAGCGACAGCAGCCAGGCGAAGCCGGCGTTCTGGATGTAGGTGGGGGTGCCGGCGGCGATCTTGCCGAAGATCCAGCCGCTGTCCTTGACCAGCGTCATGGCCTCGCCGCCATACGGGCCGAAGAGGCTCATCGTCATCACCAGCGGAATGACAACCTGCATGGCCGTGACGCCAAAGTTGCCCAGGCCCGCATTGAGGCCCAGCGCCGTGCCCTGCAGCCGCTTGGGAAAGAAGGTGCTGATGTTGGACATGGAGCTGGCGAAGTTGCCGCCGCCCACGCCCGACCACAGCGCCATCAACTGGAACGACCACAGCGGCCACTCGGGGTGCTGCAGCACGATGCCGGTGCCAATGGCCGGCGCCAGCAGCATGGCGGTTGTCAGGAAAATGGTGTTGCGCCCGCCGGCGAGGCGGATCAGGAACGAGGCCGGGATGCGCATGGTGGCGCCGGCCAGGCCCGAGATGGCGGTCAGCGTGAACAGCTCGGCCTGGGTGAACGGGAAACCCAGGTTGAGCATCTGCACGGTGATGATGCCCCACATGCCCCAGATGGCGAAGCCGCACAACAGGCTGGGAATGGATATCCACAGGTTGCGGTAGGCGATGCGCTTGCCGGTGCTCTCCCAGAACTGCGTATCTTCCGGACGCCAGTCGGCGATGTCAACACCGGTTTTGCGGGTTGTATTCATGATGTTCCTTCAGAGTTGTATTTCAGGTCAGTCCTTGAGGCTGAATGAGGTGGCTTTGCTGCCCATGACTTCGGTACGGCGTACTTCGGTCCAGTACATCCAGATCAGCGAAACCCAGACCACGCCATACATCAGCATGAAGGCGCTGGAGCGGATGCCGGTGAGGTCCATCAGCGCGCCGAACATAATGGGCAGCACGAAGCCGCCCAGACCGCCGGCCAGGCCGACGATGCCGCTGATGGCGCCGATGTTGCCGCCGTAGTCGTCGCTGATGTACTTGAAGACACTGGCCTTGCCGAAGGCCCAGGCAATTCCGAGAATGAACATCAGGCCGGTGAAGGCATAGACGTTGAGGCCGAAGTGGAAAGTCCTGGGGCCGTTGACGGTGGCGACCGTGAAGTCGAACTGCGGATAGCTCAGCAAAAACAGGCAAATCCAGCTCACCCACATCACCCACCAGGTCACGCTGTGGGCGCCGTATTTGTCGGACAGCCAGCCGCCCACCGCGCGCAGCACGCCGCCGGGCAGCGAGAAGCAGGCGGCAAGCAGGGCGGCGGCACGAATGTCCAGCCCGAACTCGCCCACGTAGTACTGCACCATCCAGAGAGACAGGGCCACGTAGCCGCCGAACACAATGCTGTAGTACTGGCAGTATTTCAGGACCTTGGGATCCTTCAGGGACTTGAGCTGGTCCATGAACTTGACGTTGCTGGGCACCAGATGCGCCGGGTCGCTGTGGCTGAACAGCCAGAACAGCACCACGGTGCCGAGCATGATGGCCGCATAGACCTGCGGCACCATGGTCCAGCCAAAGGCCACCACCAGCGCCGGGGCAATGAACTTGTTGACTGCCGCGCCCGAGTTGCCAGCGCCATACACACCCATGGCGAAACCCTGGCGGTTCTTCGGGAACCAGCGCGCCACATAAGGTGTGCCGACCGAGAACGAGCCGCCAGCCAAGCCGACAAAGAGGCCAATGGTCAGGAAGTGCCAGTAGGCGGTGGCGTAGCTCATCATCCAGATGGCGGGCACGGTCAGCGCCATCAGGATGGTCATCACGATGCGGCCGCCGTACCGGTCGGTCCAGATGCCCAGCGGCACCCGGATCAGCGAGCCGGTCAGCACCGGCGTGGCCGTCAGGAGGCCGAATTCGGTGGCGTTCAGGTTGAGCGCCTTCTTGATCGGGATGCCGATCACGCCGAACATCATCCACACCATGAAGCACACGGTAAACGCCAGCGTGCTGACGATCAGCACTGACAGGGCCTGTCCTTTTTTGCTCATGTCAACGACTCCTTCTTGTTCATGGGCTGACTTTAGGGTTAACGCGCATGAAGCAACATCCTTCTGAGGAAGCAGCATGCGAACCCACAAGGACGATGCGCCATCGTCCGAAAGAACTATGGCGGTTGGTCCGTGGCGAGTGTTTGCGTCAGATCAAAGCAGCTCATTTTCAGTGGCTATGACGGCGGCATGGACGCGGGAGCTCACGTCAAGCTTGCGCAACACGTGCTGAACGTGAATTTTCACCGTGGTTTCGGCGATGCCCAGATCGCGGCCGATTTCCTTGTTGCTCGCACCGCGCGCAATGCCACGCAGGATATCGAGTTCACGCGGGGACAGGGTGCTCAGCGGCGACACCGGTGTGGCCATCACAGGCGGGGAGCCAGGCGCGGGGCTGGCGGCGGCGTCCCGGTAGGCGGCCACCAGTTTGCTGGTCATTTCATCGGCGACAATGTTTTCGCCGCGCATGGCGCGCCGGATGGCGGTCGCCAGTGCCTCTCCCTCGATGGTCTTGAGCAGGTAGCCTGCGGCGCCGCCGCGCAGCGCCGCCGCGAGGTCCGCCGCGTCTTCGCTCACCGTGAGCATCAGGACGCGGGCCTGGGGCGCGGCTTCACGCAGCGTCGGCAGCGCATCCACGCCGTTCACGCCGGGAAGGTGGTTGTCGAGCAAGATCAGGTCGGGTTGAAGCGCCTGGGCCCGGCGTTGCGCCTCGCCAGCATCGGCGGCGTCACCGATCACTTCGAAATGGGGGTCGCGTGACAACAGGGCGGTCAAGCCGCGGCGAAACAGCGTGTGGTCGTCAACCACCAGAATGCGGATCATGTCGGGTTGGGTGTTGGGCATGGGCATGGGGTCAGAGTCAATGGCGGGCCAAGGCATCCGGGACGGATGCCGCCATGGGGTTGGGCGGCGGCGGCAGCGTCAGCAGGATGGACGTGCCATGTCCTGGTGTGGAAATAATGTCCAACTGGGCGCCGATGCGCTCGGCCCGTTCTTTCATGATGCGCAAGCCGACGTGTGTTTCATCGAGCGTTCCGTCGTCATGGGAAAAGCCGACGCCATCATCGCGCACCTCGAAGCGCCATTGCGGCTGCTGTTGAACGTCGAGCCAGACTTGCGAGGCGCGGGCGTGCTTGCGCACGTTCGAGAGCGCCTCCTGAACAATGTGCAGCACCTGAATCTGCCGGTCGGGCGACAGGGGCATGCCGTGACCCTGCATCTGCAGGGAGGCCTTCAGGCCGCTTTGGTGTTCGAATTTCCTCAAGGTGGTGACCAGTGCCGGTTCGATGTCTTCCGCGTTGGTGCGGGTTCGGAAATGCAGCAGCAGCTCGCGGACATCCCCATAGCTTTCCCGCACGCCGGTGTCGATTTCCCCCAGTACCAGGTCGATCTGCTGCGCATCGCCGGACTGCACGGCATCGCGCATGAGCTGAACCTGGATTTTGAGGAAGGCCAGCGACTGCGCGATGGAGTCGTGCAGTTCCCGCGCCAGCAAATGCCTTTCCTGCGAAACCGCGGCTTCTTTCTCCAGCGCGTTGAGGCGCAGGTTTTCCATGGCGCCGGCCAGGTGGCTGGTGAGCGCTTCCAGCAAGGAGCGCTCGGCTGCCGTGGGGGAGACTCTGGCGTGAAAGAACAGATCGACTTCACCCATCAGGTGGTCGTGCAGGCGCACCGGAATAGTCACGACCGTGGCGAAGCCCGCCTCGGCGCATGGCTGCTGCGCTTTGCCGGTCGCGGCCTGGATCGGAATGACCCGCAATCCAGGCAGGGTGGATGACGCACCACAATCACAATCGCCCGCGTGGATGCATTGCTCGGCATTCACCAGGGAACTCGGCAGACCGCTGGCGGCCAGCATCAGGTAACGCTGGTTGGCCTGGTCCGACCAGCGCAGGGCGACGCCGTCGGCTCTGGCAATCCGGGTCATGCTCTGGACGAAGCCTTGCGCCAGCTCGTCCAGCGACGTTGCCTTGGTGACCAAAGCGGTGACTTCATACAGGCTCTCCAGCCGCTCCCGTTTTTCTTCGAGCTGGGCGGTCTTTTCGGCTACTTTGCTCTCCAGGTTGCGGTACATGGACTGGAGGTGTTCCGCCATGCCGTTGAATCCTTCGGCGAGGGTGCCGAATTCGTCGCTGCTCACCTTGTCCACCCGGGCGCTGAAATCGCCGCCCTGGATTTTTTCGATGGCCTGCTTCAACTGGCCGACCGGCTCCAGGACAAACAGGTAGCCGGTGTAGAGCAAAACGGTAGCGCCCAGGATCGCCACCGCCATCATGGTCATCTGCAACAGGTGCAGCATGGCTGTCCAGTGGGACAGGTGGGCCTCGATGCTGGCGACCAGGGCGTCCACGTCGGCGGCAAAGGCGACAGTCTCGGCGCGCAAATTTGTCAGTATGGGCGGGTTCAGGTCGATCCAGTGCGCCCGAAAACCTTTCCAGTCCTGCTCCACCACCGCGAAGCGCCGCTGCACCGTGTCGTCCCAGGGCACGAACAGGGGCCGCTCCAGGTCCCCGTTGCGCAGAAGTGCGAGGCTGCTTTCGAATTCCCTGACCTGTTCCGGCAATGCTTCTGTTTCGCCCGTGCCGATCGAGAGCGACATCCGGTAAGCCTGCATCCGCAGCCGGCCCGCCTCGTTGACCGCGGCGGCGCCGCCATCGAGTTGCCACGAGACCCAGAGCGTAGCCGCCATGGAGAGCAGAGCCAGCAAAAGAAAGGGCGCGCCCATCAGCGCCAGCTTGGCCCCAAGATTCCATTGCTTGCGACGCGCCATGATCCTAGAAACCGCCGTTGGACGCGCCCGAGTGGGCCGTCATGGGGTGGGCTGGCAAGGCGTGACGACGCGGCAGGAGCCTGCCTGCAAGGAGGCGCAACGCGGCCATCGCGCGCCAGGGCGGCTCCATCGGGTGCGTAGC
>JAURVI010000032.1 GCA_030655515.1 Polaromonas sp.
AAGCGCGGATTTATTCCTCGCGGCCCCCGATCACTTGGCTTGGGCGGTCTGCGGCGTTGCAATTTTTGCCAATAGCTACGGCTATTGGCTGCAAATTGCGCCTTGCAGCCCATCCCAAGCCAAGCGCCGGGAATCCACGACGAATAAATCCGCGCTTCCCTTGAGTTGATGGCATGATTGGAAACCTTGAATCCACTTGAAGGTCAAGTGGGCGTGACTGAATGACCCGACCCAAGGCAGGGTCAAGTCGGCGGAACCTGGGCCTTCGGCTCCTTTTCACAACTCGCAGCATGGCAGCGAAGGACTTGAACATGAACATGCAGACTGCACGATGGCCTCCGGGCGTTTTGGCGGCGTTGGCGTCGGCTTTTCTGTTTGGAGTCGGCACACCGCTGGCCAAGTGGCTGCTGGACCAGGTCAGCCCCTGGATGCTCGCGGGGCTGCTTTATCTGGGATCAGGCATCGGCCTGGGCATTTATCGCTGGTTGCGGGGTGCTGCCGGCCCACGCTTGGATCCGGGCGATGTGCGATGGCTGCTTGCGGCTGTGCTGTGCGGCGGCGGCATTGCGCCGGTGCTCCTGATGTACGGTTTGTCGGCGATGCCGGCCAGCCATGCGGCTTTGCTGCTCAATGCCGAAGCCGTATTGACGACACTTCTGGCCTGGGCTGTGTTCAGGGAGAACCTGGGTGGGCGCATTGTCCTCGGGATGGCCGTCATTGTGGCGGGCGCTTTGTTGCTGAGCTGGCCTTCAAGTGAAATGTCATCGGCTGTCGCGGCGGCCACCTCGCTGTGGCCCGCGCTGGCCGTGGTTCTGGCGTGTTTTTTCTGGGCGCTGGACAACAACTTCACGCGCAAGGTGGCGCTGGTCGACGCCTCCTGGGTTGCCTGCGTCAAAGGCCTGGTGGCGGGCACGACGAATCTGTTGCTCGCTTTCGCTTTGGGCGCTGCGCTGCCGGACGGGACGAAAGTGGCGGCCGCCATGGGTGTGGGCTTTGTCGCCTACGGCGTGAGTCTGGCTCTTTTTGTCGTGGGCTTGCGGCACCTGGGCGCGTCGCGCGCCGGCGCGTATTTTTCGACCGCACCTTTCGTGGGCGCGCTGTTTTCCGTCCTCTTTTTCGCCGAGCCCGTCACCTGGCAGTTGCTGGCTGCCGCTGGTCTGATGGCGCTGGGCATCTGGCTGCACCTGACCGAGCACCATGCCCACAGGCATCAGCATGAAGTTCTGGAACACGAGCACCTGCATACGCATGACGCGCATCACCCGCACGACCATGCGCTGTCGGACGAAGGCCGGCATTCGCATCGCCACCGCCATGAACCCCTGACCCACAGCCATGCGCATTACCCGGACGCCCACCATCGCCATGACCACTGACGCCCCCGCTTCGGCGCCTTGCCGCATTGGCGAAGCCGCCCGCCGCAGCGGCGTCAGTCCTGCCAACATCCGATTTTATGAGAAGGAAAATCTTCTCAGACCGCATGGACGGGGCGAAAACAGCTACCGTTTTTATAGCAATGGAGATGTGCATCAGTTGCGCTTCATTCGCCTGTGCCGGGCCATGGACATGTCGCTCGACGAGGTGCGCAGGCTGTTGGGTCTGGATCTGAGCAACAAGGCCGATTGCAGGGCCGCGCGCGAGGCGCTGGACGAGCACCTGGGCCACGTGCATGCGCGGCTGGCGGAACTCAAGGCGCTGGAAAAATACCTCAAGGACCTGCGCGGCCGCTGTGACGGCCGCGGCACGCACTGCCGCATCATCGAAGCGCTGCATCAACTGGCCGACGCGCAAGCCGCACCTTCGGTCGGCCAGACGTTGAAGAAGAAGCGCCACGTCTGAGCGCCATGTTGTTCACCGGGTCGCTATCGACCGTTCGCGCTGAGATGGGCCTGTCCCGAGCTCGCCGAAGGGCCGAAGGGCCGGTGGTTCGACAGGAGCGCCGCGAACGGCATGACACTGGGCTGCGCCGGTACCGGTCGAGCGTCGCTGAGGCGACAGCCTTTTATGAGGAGCTTCCCCGATGTGCTGCCGGCACAGCCGGAGTAGGCTGGAGGCTTGCCTCACGAGAACCTGGAGCCTGAATTGTCCGACCCGAAAACATCGGTACCTACCGCGACCGATACTGCCATCCCCCATACGCTGCACTACAAAGTCTGGCCGAAACGGCTGCCGCACCGCATCACGCCGCCGGCCACCTCGCTGTGGCACAACCTGGCGGTCAGCGCGCTGCGTTACCCGGATAAAGCGGCGCTGGTGTTTTTCGGACGCGTCTTCACTTATGCCGAGGTGCTGCAAAAAGCAGAGCGCCTGGCGGCCACCTTGCATGAGATGGGCGTGCAAAAAGGCGACCGCGTGGTGCTGAACATGCAGAACTGTCCGCAGTGGGTGATTGCCCACTTTGCCATTCTGCGGGCCAATGCGGTGGTGGTGCCGGTCAATCCGATGAACCGCGCCGAAGAGCTGAAACACTACATCACCGACCCGGATGCCGAAGTGGCCATCACCACGGCCGACCTGGCGCCGGAGCTGGCCAAGGCCAATGCCCGGTTGCCGCCCGCCGAGCGGCTGCGACACATGGTCATCACGCATTACAGCGACGCGTTCGACCTCCACGCCCAAGGCGCCGAAGGGGCCGAAGTTGTGCCGCCGGCCTGGCAGGACTGGCTGTGTACGCGGCACGGCGAGCCGGATGCGCCGGGGTGCGGCGTCACACGCTGGACGGATGCGCTGGCCACCGGCAGCCCGGGCCGCTTGCCCGCGCACAGCGCAACGCCGCAGGACCTGGCGGTGCTGCCTTACACCAGCGGCACCACCGGCCTGCCCAAGGGCTGCATGCACACCCACGCCAGCATCATGCACAACGCGGTGGCGGGCAGCCTGTGGGGCAACAGCACGCCGGAAAACAGGGTGCTGGCCGTGGTGCCCATGTTTCATATCACCGGCATGGTTTCGGTGCTGCATACCTCGATTTATGGCGGCGCCACCCTGATCATCATGCCGCGCTGGGACCGCGAACTGGCCGGCCGCCTGATCTCGCGCTGGCGCGTAACCCACTGGGCCAACATTCCGACCATGGTGATTGACCTGCTGGCGAGTCCCGACTTCGCGGACTTCGACCTGAGCAGCCTGGTGCAGATCGGCGGTGGCGGCGCGGCCATGCCGCAGGCCGTGGCACAGCGCTTGTGGGCGCAGTACGGCTTGCGCTTCGCCGAAGGTTATGGCCTGACGGAAACCGCCGCGCCGTCACACAGCAACCCGCCCGATGCGACCAAGCAGCAGTGCCTGGGCGTGCCTTTTGTCAGCACCGAAGCCCGCGTGATTGATCCGGTGACGCTCAAGGAAGTGCCGCAGGGCGAGCGGGGCGAAATCATTATTTACGGCCCGCAAAATTTCTCCGGTTACTGGAAGCGGCCCGAGGCCACCGCGGAGGCCTTCATCGAGTTCGAGGGCAAGCGGTTTTTCCGCTCAGGCGACCTCGGACATATGGACGAAGAGGGTTACTTCTTCATCACCGACCGGCTCAAACGCATGATCAATGCGTCGGGCTTCAAGGTCTGGCCGGCCGAGGTCGAGGCCTTGATGTTCAAGCACCCGGCCATCCAGGAAGCCTGCATCATTTCTACCCGCGATGCCTACCGCGGCGAAACCGTCAAGGCGGTGGTGGTGCTGCGTCTTGAGGCCAAAGGCAAAACCACGGAGAACGACATCATCGACTGGTGCAAGGACAACATGGCGGCCTACAAATACCCGCGTGTCGTGCAGTTTGTCGATGCCTTGCCGAAAAGCGGTTCGGGCAAGGTGATGTGGCGCACACTGCAGGAAGCCGAGACCGGAAAAGCCTGACTTTGTTGTGCCAAACATCCGGCCCGAAAGGGTCCCTGGCCTTTCTTCAGATGGCAAGGCCGGATGCGCGTCATTTTTGCAAGAGGTTGACGCAGATCAAGCTGAGGGGGTGTGCCGCGTCTACCATGACTTGCATGGCGTGGAAGTTTTCTTCGCCGTTAACCTGATTCAATCATGAAGCCTTTCTTTGCTTATCGGACGACACGGTTTACCGCCACCGTGATGCTGTTCGTGTGGCTGCTGGCTTTGGGTACGGGAATCGCAAACGCCTGTCTTGTGCAGGAGAATCATGCACGGCACGGTCATCTCGGCTACCAGGGTACCGTCGTCACAGCCATGCCGGCGGCAGCGCCGGGCGCCATGGCCGTCAGCCACGACGCTTCGCCCGGAAAGATGGCGTGTCAGAATTTCTGCGCCGCTGAACAGACGGGCGCGGTCAAACAACAGGATGATGCGCCTGGACACCTGGATGCCGCGCTTGTGCTGGCATCGATGTGGTGGGTGGCGCCATCGTCGGCTGATCGCGCTTTCACGCGGCCAGTCCTTGGTGATCCGGCCTGGGCGGAGCCACCTGTCTTCATCCGCTTTCTGCGGTTGACCCTTTAGCCCCTTCGACCTGGCTTGTTGCTGCACGGAGGGATCCGTTCAGCCGCGCGCCTGCGTCTTGCCCTCTGGATGGGCCATCGGCCATCCGGGAACACCTCCCTTTTCTTTCACTTTGATTTTCACCTTGATTTTCACGATTGGAGTTCACCATGTCACACCTTCGTCACACCGTACTGAGCATCGCGCTTGTTACAGCCGCCATCAGTTCATGGGCCCAGGCTCCTGCAACGGGTCAGCCTGCCAGCAAGCAAGCTGCTGCGGCAAGCAAACCCGGCAACGCCGATCAAATGGCTGCCATGGACAGCAAGATGAAAGCCATGCGCGAGATGCATGAAAAAATGGTCAACGCCAAGACGCCCGAAGAGCGAAATGCATTGATGACCGAGCAGATGAAGACCATGCAGGATGGCATGGCGATGATGAACAAGATGGGCGGCTCCGGCATGGGGGGCATGGGTGGGATGCAAGGCGGCAAACCCACGCCGGGGGACATGAACGAACGTCAGCAGATGATGGAAAAGCGCATGGACATGATGCAGTCCATGATGCAGATGATGATGGATCGTCTGCCAGCGCCTGCCGCCACCAAGTGACGAGGCACTCACCCAATCACCATAAGCCATGGAGAGCATGAGGCATCGCCGGTTTGTGGGGTTCCGCTATGCCGGCGATTCGGTCGTCTGCGCCCCGTACGTTGGGTGGGGTTGCCGCCGGGCTTCGTGGCCCGAACGGAGCGTTGCATTTTTAAAAGGAAAGCGCCATGTTGAAAAGAAGACAGTTGTTTCAGTTTGCCGGTGTGGCGGTTGTGGCCGGCACCGTGGGCGCCGCCGGAGTGTATTACGGATCGCGTCGTTCCAGTGAGCTGGCCGGCGGGCCGTTTCGCCACTACCCCTTCGATCCGGTGGCCGCCGCGAACTTCCAGCAAAAGCTGTTCATCCCGGTGGGCAGCGGGCCGTTCGGGGTGCTCGATGTCGCCGGGCCTCTGAAAATCCGCGCCACGGCGGCGAGTTTTCCGCTTCTGCCGGGCCGCGAATCACCCTTTCTGCTGTACCAGACCGAACAGGCGGGCAAGGCCTACCAGAACCCCATCCTGCGCATCGAGAGCGGCGCGCGCTTCACGGCCAGCCTGGACAACGCGCTGCGGGAACCGACCATCATTCACTGGCACGGCCTGCACACGCCCGCCGCCATGGACGGCCACCCGGCCAGCACCATCGCCCCGGGCGGGCGCTACGACTACGACTTCACGGTGCGCAACCGCGGTGGCACCTACTGGTACCACACCCACGCGCACGAGCTGACCGCCGAGCAGGCCTACCATGGTCTGGCGAGTTTCTTCCTGGTGGACGACGACGACCAGCGCCGCTTGGCCAAGGCACTCGACCTGCAACTCGGCGTCACCGACCTGCCCCTGGTCATTCAGGACAAGCAGTTCGACGCGCAGGGCAAGCTGTTGTACAAGCCTGATGCCCATGAAGCCATGATGGGCTGGCTCGGCGACATCGTGCTCGCCAACCTGACGCCCAATGCGGTCCAGGCCGTCACCCCGCGCACCTACCGCCTGCGGCTGCTTAACGGCTCGAACTCGCGCATCTACCGGCTCGCCTTCGTCAAGGACAACACGGCGCTGAACTTCACCGTCATCGGCACCGATGGCGGCCTGATCGAGCGGCCGGAAACGGTGAGCGAAGCCTTTCTCGCGCCTGGCGAGCGCCTCGACGTGCTGTTCGACGCGGGCCAGGCGCAGCCCGGTGAGGACATCTTCCTCAGGAGCCTGGCGTTCGATGCGATGGAAAACGAAGGGCCTGCTGGCGGCATGGGCGGCATGGGCATGGGGCGGATGATGGCCAGCATGAGCTCGTCACGGCTGCCGCTGGGCGCGGAGTTCAATGTGTTGAAGCTGTCGGTGACGGCCGGCGAACGCGTCGTCGCCAAACTGCCGGCCACGCTGTCCCAGGTCAAGCCCATCCCCACCACCGGCGCCGCGCAGCGCAAGATCGAGCTGTCGATGGGGCAAATGCGTTTTCTGATCAACGGGCGAACTTTTCGCATGGACGAGATCGCGTTCGACGTCAAACGCGGCGCGGTGGAAATCTGGAACATCAGCAACCCGACGCTGGGCATGCCGCACCCGATGCACATCCACGGCTTTTCGTTCCAGGTGCTCGAACGCATCGGCAGCCCGCCCCAGGTCGCGGCCACGGCGCGCTTCGGCCAGGGCCGCACCGTGAGCGACCTCGGCTGGAAGGACACCGTGCTGGTCTGGCCCGGCGAAACGGTGCGGGTGGCGATCGACTTCGCCCACGATTACCCCGGCGACCAGACCTATGTGTTCCATTGCCACAACCTGGAACACGAAGATGGCGGCATGATGATCAACTTTCGCGTGAAGGCGTGACACCGGTTCGGTGAGCCGGTGACAGGCCATTTTCCCCTGGAGAGGCTATGGACGATAAACACGACCTGCAGCCCTGCCCCATGGGCAGCACGCCGTTCTGGCGCTCCCGCTACGGACTGGGCCTGCTCGCGTTCGGCGCCGTCGCGGCGTATTTCCTGCTCACCGAGCACCGCGCCCACTTCTTCGGCGCGCTGCCGTTTTTGCTGATTCTGGCCTGCCCGCTGATGCATGTCTTCATGCATCGCGGCCATGGCGGACACGGTGGCGGCCATGCGGACCACCACGATGGCCAGCAAGGCTCGCACCCCACGGCGGCACCGCAGCCCGGCAAGACTGGAGAGCAGCCATGAGCCCCGATGCCCCGGCCTACGGACTCTGGACGCTTGTTTTCCTCAATTCAGCCGTCTTCCTGATGTTCGCGTTCAGCTTCTTCAAGCCCCAGACCGCCAGGGACTGGCGAACCTTTGGCGCATTCGCTGCGTTTATCGTCGCGCTCTTTGTCGAGATGTATGGCTTTCCGCTCACCATCTATGTGATGTCCGGCTGGCTGCAGACCCGCTTCCCGGGTACCGACCTGCTTTCCCACAACGCCGGCCACCTGTGGTCAACGCTGCTGGGCGAGCAGGGAGACGCCCACTTTGGAGCCTTGCACATCGCGAGCTATGTCTTCCTGGGCTTCGGTTTTTACCTGTTGTCCAGCGCCTGGAGCGTTTTGTATAAAGCGCAACGCGGCAACACACTGGCCACCACGGGACCCTACGCGCGCATTCGCCACCCCCAATACGTGGCCTTTGTGCTGATCCTGCTGGGCTTCCTGTTGCAGTGGCCGACGCTGCTCACCCTGCTCATGTTCCCGATTCTGCTGGTCATGTATGGACGCCTGGCCATTACTGAAGAAGCGCAGATGCGTGCGCAATTTGGCGATGCCTTTGAGCGCTATGCCCAGCGCACGCCAAGGTTCTTCCCCCGTAGGGGGCAAGGTTCAACCGCAGACTGAGTGCTGCGTTCAATATGGGCTACGTTCGGACTTTCACGCGGCGGTATCCAGGCGGAACTGCACACGCCGCAGGCGCGACATGGATGTCTCTGCTGGCACTGTGCCTGCTGTGGTTCAGCGCCGACGCCCTGGCCGAACGCGATGTCAGGATAGCGCGCGACGCGGACACGATCCGCATTGATGCCAGGCTGCGGGTTGACGTGCATCATCACATTGCCTGGCAGGTCCTGACCGACTACGACAATCTTGCGCGCTTCGTCCCGGGCCTGCAAACCAGCCGTATCGTGAGCGAGCCGGGTGCGCCGCTGCTGCTCCAGCAGACGGGACAGTCAGGGTTCCTGTGGCTGACCTTGCCGATCGAGGTTGTCGTGCGAATCGTGGAAGCACCGCTCGTGGCGATCCGTTTTTCCGCCGTCAGCGGTACGCTGAAAAGCAAGTCCGGCGAGTGGCGCATCGAGGCGCAGGACGACGCGACGCTCCTGATCTATCGGGCCAGCATCGTTCCGGGTTTCTGGGTGCCGCCCGTGATCGGCACGGCCATGATGGGGCAGGACGTCAGGAGCAAGCTCGTGGGTGTCGCCAACGAAATGACGCGGCGCGCGGCGGCTGCGCAACCCGGGAAGTCCGGATCAGAGGCCTACCGATGAGGCGGTTTTCAACGCATGCATGTGCGTGCATTTTTCGAAGGAGAGAGGTATGTACGGGTTTGACCACGGTGTCTGGATGATGGGTGGCTGGTTGGTGATGCTGGCGGTGTGGCTGCTGCCGTTCGCCTTTTTGTTTATCGCCATCAAGTTTTTTTTCGAGAGATCCAAGGCGGGCAACGACAAGAGCGCTCTTGAAATACTGGGGAAAGCCTATGCCAGCGGAAAAATAGGACGCGAGGAATTCCTTCGAAAGCGCGATGACTTGCAGGCCGGATCATCTGGAGACCTGTCTTGAGTATCCGCGGCGATACGTCGGTGCGGCACGCGAGGCCGCCCCCGGCGGTGCCAGACCATGGCATGACGATGCAGGCCGCATTGCGCCGCGACGGGCAGGGCCAGCACGTCGGTCAGGCGCCGGCGGTCAGCCTGCGCGGCGTGATTTCTACCGAATCGGCGCCGGTGCTCATCCACACCGTGCCGTCCTGGATCGTGACCTGCAACTGCATCGTGCGGTTGGCCAGTTTTGCCAGCGCCTGGCTTTGCGCGGCCTCGATTTGCCACACCACCAGGTTGGCGGCGCGCGTCAGCTTCGATTCAATGCCTTTCCACCATACCGGTGTGCTGCTGGCAAAGCTGTACGCGCTGACGCGTTCGGCGCGGCCGGCGGCGCGCATCAGGCGCTTGTCGTCGGGCTGGCCGACATCGATCCAGTGCAGCACCGCGTCGGTGTAATCCTTGTGCCACAGGGCGGGCTCATCGACGTCCCACAGGTCCTTGGAAAACTCCAGCTTGCCGCGCTGCTCGTCGGCCGGCACGTTCAGCGCAAAAGCCAGCAGCCGGATCATCATGCGCTCGTCGGCCTCGGACGGGTGCCGCGCAATCGTGACGTTGTGGTCGGCGTAAACGCCGCGATCCATGTCGGCAATTTGCAGTTGGGCTTTGTAGATGGTGGCTTTGAGTGCCATGGTGGTGTGTTTGTGGTGAGCTGTCGTAAGCCCTCTATTGGAACAGACCTTTCCTTTGCCAGCGCGGTTGGGTCACACTCGCTATAGTCTGCCCATGATTCGATTGTCTGTACTTGATCAATCCGTGGCCGTGACCGGCCGCAGCGAGGATGCATCCATCCGCGAAACCCTGTCGCTGGCCCGGCACTGCGAGGCGCTCGGTTACGAGCGCTTCTGGGTCAGCGAGCACCACAGCCACCCCAGCATTGTCGGCAGCGCGCCCGAGGTGCTGATGGCCGCGATTGCAGCGACCACGCAACGCATTCGCGTTGGCAGTGCCGGCGTGATGCTGCCGCATTATTCGGCGCTGAAAGTGGCCGAACAGTTTCGCGTACTGGAGGCGCTGGCCCCGGGGCGGATTGACCTGGGCGTCGGGCGCGCGCCGGGATCGGATGGCCGCACCGCCCAATTGCTCAACCCGCACGCGCACCGGGCGGCCGATCATTTTCCGGTCCAGGTGCGTGAGCTGCAGGCCTGGGTCAGCGGCACCGATTTACCCGCAGGCCACCCGGGCCACGGCATCGTCGCCCGGCCGATGGGGCCGACTGCGCCCACGTTGTGGATGCTGGGCAGCTCCAACTACGGCGCGCAACTGGCCGCGCACTATGGCCTGCCTTATGCGTTTGCTCATTTCATTACCGACGGGCAGGGCGCCGAAGAGGCGCTGACCATGTACCGCGACTTGTACCGGCCCAGCCCGGCGCATCCGGAGCCGCAGGCCGCGCTGTGCGTGTGGGCGCTGGCGGCCGACACCGAAGAGCAGGCCTGGCATCATTTTTCAAGCCGGGAGCGCTGGAAAATCGACAGAAACCAGGGCGCGCTGGGGCCGCTGCTGTCGCCGTCCGAGGTGACGCTACGGTCTTACAGTGCGGACGAACAGGCCGGAGCCGAAAAACTCAGAAGCACGGCACTGGTGGGCTGCGCAGCGCAGGTGGCCGACAAGCTGCGCGCCCTGGCTGATGCGCTGGCGGTGCAGGAACTGGTGGTCATTACCTGGACGCACGATCCGGAGGCGCGTCGGCGATCCTACGAATTGCTGGCCCGCGAGTTTTGCAAGACGACATCAAAAATGAAAAAAGCTGACTGAAAACAAGTTGAACCAAAACAGAGTGTGCGAAGATCGCTCAGGACTTCGTTTCGAAACGGACTCCCTGCAATCCATGAAAGAAGCGATATGAAGGCAATCTGGAACGGCGCAGTCATTGCGCAAAGCGACGACACCGTGGTCATCGAAGGCAATCACTATTTTCCCGAGAGCGCGCTGAACCGCGACTACATCACTTTCAGCAACCACCACACCGTGTGTTCCCGGAAAGGGCAGGCCAGCTATTATTCGCTGCTGGTCAATGGCGAAATGAATACCGATGCCGCATGGTATTACCCCGACCCGAAACCCGAAGCGCAAGACATCAAAGGCCGCGTCGCGTTCTGGAAGGGCGTGAGGATTGAGCCTTGACCGCCCATTGCGCCAAGACCGGCTTTTTTTGAGGGGACCGCTGTCATGTTCAAGCACATCCTGCTGCCGGTAGACGGCTCATCAACATCGCTGATGGCGGTCGACAAAGTCCGCGGGCTTGCGCAGGCCTTCAAAAGCACGGTGACCGTGATTTATGTCATCGATCCCTACGCCTTCAGCGGTGTCGGCGCCGATTTTTCCTATGGCCAGGCGCAATACCTCGGCGCCGCCACGGCTGAAGCCAATGAAGCGTTGACGGCGGCGACACAGCGGCTCGAAGCGGCGGGCGTCATGGTCAGCGCGTCCATCATCGAAAGCCATGCCATTTACCGCGGCATTCTGGAGACCGCCAGTTCTGTCGGGGCCGACCTGATCGTGATGGGTTCGCACGGGCGCCGCGGACTCGAAAAACTCGTACTCGGCAGCGTGGCCGCGCAGGTGCTGACCCATGCCAATTTGCCGATTCTGGTGGTGCGCGACTGACTGGCCCCCACGCTTGCCACTGCGTGTCCTGTGTTGCCCCCGAGAGGCTAATTTTCCCTGGGGCGACCCGGTGGGCAGTTCCGTAGTCTGCTAGTCGCGCACATCGGCTACCGGCTGGCTGCCAAAGTCCGGTCGGGCCAGATAGGCCAGGACGCGGGCGGCAGCTTCGTCCGGCGAAGTGAGCTGGCCCTTGTTTTTGAGACTGATGAAGTTGTGCTGATCGGGAAACGCGGACGCCGCCGCGCCGCGCAGTTGGGTCTGCATGTCGGTGTCAATCACGCCCGGCGCCAGCGCGCAGATGGCGGCCCCGTGGGGCTTGAGCGCTTCCTCCAGCGCCACGCAGCGCGTGAAGTGATCCATACCGGCCTTGGCCGCGCAATAGATCGCCTGCGAGGCCATGGCCCTGCGGCCCAGCCCCGAAGAAATGTTCAGCACCTTGCGCCGGGCCGGCCAGCTTTCGGTGGCGCGCAAAAAGGCCGCGGTCAGTTGCATCGGCGCTTCCAGGCCGACGCTCAGGGCCTGGCGCAGGTCATCGGCGTCGGCTTCGCTCAGCGGGCCGATGCGGGGAATCACGCCGGCGTTGTTGATCAGCACGGCGCTGGCAAAGCCGCCATGGGCCTGCTCGCGCAGCCATTGCTCCAGCCGTGCGCTGATGTCCGCGCCCTTGGCCAGGTCCTGCGTCCATTGCAGCAGCGGCGTACCGGCCATTTTGGCCTGCGCGGCCAGTGTTTCGTTGGCCTTGCGGGAAATGCACAGCAGGGTGTGGTCCGGCTTGAGCAGCTTCCTGGCCATGGCCAGACCCATGCCGCGCGAGGCGCCGGTCAGGATAAAAAGGTGCTGAGTCATAGCCGCAGATATTAACCGCCGACCGGTTGGTCTCGTCAGAAGGGTGCGGCACTTTCAAACTGGAGCGGCGCGCCGCTCGTTGGGTGGGTCAGACGCAGCGCGCAGGCATGCAGCAGCAGGCGAGGCGCCTTGTCTTGCACGGCTTGCGTGGCGTACAGCGCGTCGCCGAGTATCGGGTGGCCCAGCGCCTGCAAATGAACGCGCAACTGGTGAGATCGGCCCGTGATGGGCTCGAGTTCCACCCGGGTGCTGTTCGTCCCCGCGTCAAAAGTCATGGCGCGCCATCGGGTCTGGCTGGGTTGGCCTTGCGCTTTATCAATGATGCGCAAGGGGCGGCGCGGCCAATCTGCTGCGATGGGCAGGTCAATCAGCGCCCAGCCTTCGGGATTTTTTGAAAATACGTCCGCATCGTCCATACGGCCATCCACCACGGCCGCATAGCGCTTGTGGACTTCGCGACTTTCAAATGATTTGCCCAGTGCGCGCTGCACGGCGAGGCCGCGCGCCATCAGCATCAAGCCCGAGGTCGCCATGTCGAGGCGGTGTACCACCAGCGCGTCGGGGCAGTGCTGCTGGACTCTGGCGCTCAGGCAGTCCTGTTTGTCCTCGCCTCTGCCGGGAACCGACAGCAGGCCGGCGGGTTTGTTCAGAACCAGCAATGCATCGTCAGCGTAGAGGATGTCCAGCGGGGTCAGCGTGTTTGGCGCCGTGGCGGCGGAAAGTTGTGGACGAGCGGGCCGGCACGCCGGGCTTCGCGCAGCATGAAGAGGTAAAGGCTTTCCACCTTCTCGCGCGCCCAGGGTGTCTTGCGCAAAAACTTCAGGCTGGACGCGACACTCGGCTCGCTGGTGAAGCAGCGGATGTTGATGCGCTGGCCGAGGTCTTCCCAGCCGTAATGAGTCGACAGCGCCGTGACGATGGCTTCCAGCGTGACGCCATGCAGCGGATTGCCGGGCTGTGCCGGGGCTGCGGGCGCGTCAGCCATCATGCGGGCCGCTTCTTATTTGTTTTTCAGCTTGCCGCGCAGGGGGATTTGCGTGACGATGGTCGGTCGCACCGCATCGGGCGACACCGCTTTCGGGGGTGCCGTGTCCTTCTTGGGCTTTTTGACCATCTTGTCCTTGTTTTGCTGTCCTTTTGCCATGATGTTCTCCAGTTTGTCGATAGGCGATGTGAGGTGATTATCAGTGCAACTTGATGCGCGGGCGATAGGTGCGGTCAATCATTTCCGACAGCGTGATCAGCGCGGTTTTTTTCCAGCCGCCCAGCGCCAGTTGGTGCTGCTTGTGCAGCGCCCAGTACATGATTTTGGCGAGTTGCCCTTCAATGAAAAAGCTGCCCTTGGTCAGGCTGCCCATCAGGCTGCCGACCGAGGAATACTCGGACAGCGACACCAGCGAGCCCTGGTCCCTGAAAACAAAGGGTGCGACGGCCTGGCCTTGTTGCAGCAGCGGCAGCGCCTTGACCAGGTACATCGCCTGCTGGTAGGCGGCCTGCGCGCGCGGCGGCACCCAGGTGCCGTCGGGCTGCTGACAGGCAGCGCAGTCGCCGAAGGCGTAAATATTGGCGTCCCGGGTGCTCTGCAGGTTGCCGTTGACGACGAGCTGGTTGAGCCGGGTGGTCTCCAGCGGGTCATCGCCGCCCAGTGTCCTTAAAAATTCGGCCGCCTTGACGCCGGCGGCCCAGACACTCAGGCTCGATGAAATCACCTTGCCGCTGGCCATCTTCAGGCTGTCCGCGGTGACCTCCACCACTCTTTCGTTGGTGTGTACCTCGATGGCCAGCTTGCGCAGCTCGCGCAGGGCCGAGTCGCTCAGGCGTTCGGGCAGTTGCGCCAGCAGGCGCGGCGCCGCTTCGACCAGAACGATCTGCAGGTCTTTTTCCGGGTGAATGTGGTCAAAGCCGTAGTTGGCCAGCACCTTGGCCGAGGCATGCAACTCGGCCGCCAGCTCCACACCCGTGGCGCCGCCGCCGATGATGGCCACCGTCAGGCGGCCGCTGCCGGCGTTGCGCGGCACGGTTTGCGCGCGTAGGCAGGCGTTGATCAGGAGGTCGTTGAAACGTTTGGCTGCTTGCGGGCTGTCCAGCTTGATGGTGTGTTCGTCCGCGCCCGGGGTGCCAAAGTCGTTGGTCTGGCTGCCCACGGCAATCACCAGTGTGTCGTAGGCGAGCTGTTGGATCGGCGTGATTTCGCGGCCGGCCTTGTCATGGCTGGCAGCCAGGCGCAGGGTTTTCGTGCTGCGATCCAGGCCTTCCAGGCGGCCCAGGCGAAACTTGAAATGATTCCAGCGTGCTTGCGCCAGGTACTCGATTTCCTCCGCATGGGTGTCAAAACTGCCGGCGGCCAGTTGGTGCAACAGTGGCTTCCAGACATGGGTACGCGCTGCATCGACCAGCGTGATCTCAGCCAGCCCCTTTTTGCCCAGACGTTTGCCGAGCTGGGTGGCCAGCGCCAGCCCGCCTGCGCCTCCCCCGACGATGACGATGCGTTGCATAAGCTTCCTCCTGGGCCTCAAGGCACCGGTCGCGTTGACAGGCGTTGTGATCGCCGATGTTAACCGCCGGTTCTGCCGGAGGCGGGTTCGAGTTTAAGGCCGGGGTTCCATCTGGAAAGTCCTGAAGCATTCCGATAGAATTGCCAGGCAGTGGGGAGGTAGCTCAGTTGGGAGAGCGTCGCGTTCGCAATGCGAAGGTCGGGAGTTCGATCCTCCTCCTCTCCACCACTATTCAGTGGCTCGGATAATCCCCGTGCCGCGGAGGGTTCTGGCCGATGCTGCTGCGGGCGACACCCTGTCCTGTTTTTCTCAGTAACAACAGCAGGTTGCGACCGAATCTGCCCGGAAATCAGGCAAAACGGCCACCCCATTTTCACGGTACAAGCGATGCGATGAACCTGCTCACCCCCGGCCTTTTGGAGGACACAACATTGAGGCCAACCCTCTCAGGATCATGAACTTCCGGTGCTTGTTTCCAGGGTCAGAACTTCTCAGGGCGCAGAACGTCAACCTCGCCGACATACATCACCATCGAGTAGTTGTCGTAGTAGCGCTCGCGCAGTGCGGTGCAGATGGCGTGGGCCGTGTCGGCGTCGCAGAGCACTTCGAGGCGGATGTTGGCGTGCGGCGCCCAGGTGGCGTCGCGCATGCCGCGGCTGCCCTTGCCGCGTGCATCGGTGATGGTGTAGCCGCGCGCGCCGAGGCTTTCGATGTCGCGCACGAGCGTGTCCTCAAGCGCGGCCTCGGTCATGATCGTCAGCAGTTTGCGGGGGGTCAATTCCATGGCGTCAGGCTCCGGCGTGATGAAGGTACTGGGCGAGTCGGTGGTACAGCGGAATGCCCACCACGAGGTTGAACGGGAAGGTGATGCCGAGCGCCGCCCCGATCGACAGCGCCGGGTTGGCCTGCGGCACGGCGATGCGCATGGCCGCCGGCGCGGCGATGTAGGAGGCGCTCGCGTACAGCGTGGCCAGCAGCGTGACGCCCCCCACCGACAGCCCGAGCAGCAGGCCGGTGACCAGGCCCAGGCCCGCGGCCGCCAGCGGCATGAGAACGGCAAACGCGATCAGGAAGGCGCCCGCGCGCCGCAGGTCGCCGAAATGCCTGGCGACCACCAGCCCCATCTCCAGCAGGAAAAACGCGAGCAGCCCTTTGAACAGGTCAAAGAACACGCGATCTAGCGGCGCGATGCCGCCGGGGCCGGCCATCCAGCCAATGGCCAGCCCACCCAGCAGCAACACGAGGCTCTTGCCGGCGAAAACCTCGTGCAGCACCCGCCCCCAGGGGGTGCCTTGCTCGCCGCGCCGGGCCAGCAGCACGCCGATCACCAGGGCGGGAAACTCGAGCAGCACCAGGAAGACGGTCATGTAGCCTTCGGCGGCCTCGCCCAGCCGGGCCAGGTAGCTGGAGCCGACGGCGAAGGTGACCACGCTGACCGATCCGTAGTGCGCGGCGATCGATCCCGCATCGGCGGTTGACAGCTTGCCGACGCGGCGCAGGACCGGGAACGCCGCCAGCGGGATCAGGGCGCCCGCCACCACCACGGCGAGGGCCGGCAGCGCGACGTCGAGCAGCGGATAGCGCGCCAGCTCGACACCGCCCTTGAGGCCGATGGCGAGCAGCAGAAAGATGCTCAGGGACTCATAGAGGACGCCGGGGATCTTGAGGTCCGAGCGTACGAAGCCGGCGATCGCGCCGAGCACGAAGAACAGGATGACGGGTTCGAAGTAGGGCATCGCCAGCCACGCTGTTAACGCACGATCAGCACGGGCAGCCTGGCCAGATGCACGACCTTGTAGGCCACCGAGCCCAGCAACAGGGATTCGGTGGCGGTCAGCCCGCGCGAGCCGATGGCGATGCCGCGGCTGCCCAGCGCATCGGCCAGGTCCGCGATCTCTGGCGCGCCCTCTCCCATGACGACATGCAGGCGCCAGCGGACCGACGCCGCGTCGAGCAACTGGCGCGCCTGCGCCGTGGCGGCCCATCCGCGCCGCGGCAGTTCGGTCTCCGCAGCCTCTTTGTTCAGCCAGGGCTGGACATGCACCAGATCGACCCCGGCGCCCTGCTCCGGTGCCGCCAGCCCTGCGACCATCGCGACGGCGCGCAACGAGCACGCCGAGCCATCGACCGCCACCAGCCAGCGCGCGCTCCCGGTGCCGTCACTGGCCTCAGCGCCGTGCCAGGTCACGGCGACGAGCCTGTCAATGTCATCGCGCCGCTCAAGGGCTGGCGCGGGGACGGCGTCTTGTATTGCAGCATCGGTCATGAATCACTCCTGGACGGTTGGCGGGCTGACAGCTTCAAACTGAGGATCACGGAAATGACGATGATCGAGGCCACGATCAACAGCGACCACTGCACCGGCATGTGGAACCAGGGCATCGCCAGCATCTTCCCGCCGATAAAGACCAGCACCAGCGCCAGGCCGTACTTGAGCAGATGAAAGCGTTCGGCCATGTCGGCCAACAGAAAGTACAGCGCCCTCAGGCCCATGATGGCGAAGATGTTGGAGGTGAACACGATGAACGGATCGGTGGTCACCGCGAAAATGGCCGGGATGCTGTCGACGGCGAAGACCAGGTCGCTGGCCTCGATCATCATCAGCACCAGGAACATTGGCGTCGCATAACGCAGACCGTTGATGCGCACAAAGAAGGCCTCGCCATGAAAGCCCGGGGTGATGCGCATGTGGCCGCGCAGCCAGCGCAGGAAGGGATTTTTCTCCAGATCGGGCTTTTGATCGGCCATGACCAGCATCTTGATGCCGGTCACCACCAGGAACGCGCCGAACACGTAGAGCACCCAGGCAAACTCCGACACCAGCCAGACGCCGGCCATGATCATTCCGGCGCGCATGACAATCGCGCCTATCACGCCGTACAACAGCACGCGGCGCTGCAACTCCGGCGGAACGGCGAAGTAGGTGAAGATCATCACGAACACAAACATGTTGTCCACCGACAAGGTCTGCTCGATCAGGTAGCCGGTGAAGAACTCCAGGGCCTTGCGGTTGGCGATCTCGCGGCCGGCCGTGCCGTCCAGGTACCACCACAACAAGGCGCCGAATGTAATGGCCAGGAGCATCCAGGCCACGACCCAGCTCCCGGCCTCCTTGACCGAAACACGGTGGGCCTTGTTACCACCCAGTACAAACAAGTCCAGAGCAAGCATGGCAATGACGAAGGCGATGAAGCCGGCCCACATGGGGCCGGTGGCAAAAGATTCGATGTGGTTCACGGGCAGCCCCCGGACGTGGCGTGCGTTGTCGGTCGTCTTCGGGAAGGCGTGATTGAGACGCTTGTATGCATGAGCTGTCTGGTGGCGTTATAGGTAAGGTGACGCGGATCAGTCAAAGATGTCACTCATCCAGGACTTTTTGCGGCGGGGGTGATGGCCTTGCGCACCCCGGTAGTCCGAATCCACAAAGTCGGGCTGGGACCGTCCCGCAGCGGGGCTTGACGGCGGCGGGGCGGCGGCGCGATCCATCAGCTTGTCGAGCTCGCCGCGGTCAAGCCACACGCCCCGGCACAGCGGGCAGTAGTCAATCTCGACACCCTGGCGATCCGTCATGACCAGGGTGGCGTCGGGGCAGGTCGGGCATTTCATAAAATTTTCTCCTGAAAAAAACTTATTCATCCGAGCCGCCCAGACCGAACAGGCTGAGCAGGCTGGAGAACAGGTTGAAGATGGCAACGTAGAGCCCCACCGTGGCCAGCACGTAGTTGGTTTCGCCGCCATGCACGATGCGGCTGGTCTCGTGCAGAATCAGGCCCGCTGAAAGCAGCGCGACCATGGCTGAGACGGCCAGCCCCAGCGCTGGGATTTGCAGGAACACCGCGGCCAGCCCCGCAAGCAGTGCGATGACCATTCCGACAAACAGGAAGCCACCCATGAAGCTGAAGTCGCGCCGGGTCGTCAGAACCCAGGCCGACAACGCAAGGAAAGTGGCGCCCGTCGCGGCCAGCGCTGTTGTCACGATCTGGCCGCCACCGGGCAGCGCCAGTGACTGCGACAACACCGGCCCCAGCGTGTAGCCCATGAAACCCGTGAGCGCGAACACCGCCGGCAAGGCCCAGCCACTGTTTTTGAGTTTGTAGACAGCGAAGAGCAGGCCGAAATAGCCCGCCAGCGTGAGGATGATTCCCGGTGCAGGCGCCTTGAGCGCCAGGCTCGTCGCCGCGACGCCCGCGCTGAACAGCAGCGTCATCGCGAGCAACGCATAGGTGTTGCGCAGCACGCGGCTTGTGTCGGTGCTGGGTGCCGCAGGCGTGTGAACGGTCGGGTGCGGACTGATGGTCGCGCCGTTCGACCGGAGCGTCTGTGTTGTGTATTTCATGGCATCTGATTCCTTGTTTCCTTGTTTCCTTGTTTCCTGGTTTTCGTGTCCTGTTTCTTTCGCGGGATTCAAAGACCACTGGCATCATATGACTCCGTCAAGTTGAACGAGGCCCAACCATACGGCTCCGACAGGTTTTTAAAAAGCAGACAATAAAGGAACAAATGTTCTGAAAAAACTGAATATGGATCCAGGCTTCAATTACCGGCATCTTTATTACTTTTGGGTCGTCGCCAAGGAAGGCGGCATGGCTCGCGCCGCCGAACGGCTGGACATGGCCGTGCAGACCGTGAGCACGCAGGTTCGCGAGCTGGAGCGCTCGCTGGGCTACGCCCTGCTCAAGCCGGCCGGGCGCGGGGTTGCGTTGACGGACGCGGGTATCGCGGCCATGCGGCAGGCCGAACAAATCTTCCAGCTCGGCGAACAACTGCCGGCGGCGTTGCGTGACGCGGTCGGCTCGCCTGCCGTGCGGCTGGTCGTTGGCATTTCCGATGGGCTGCCGAAGCTGGCGGTTCGGCACCTGATGCAGCCGGTGATGCAGGCGCCGAACCTGCGGCTGCTGTGCCACGTGGACGAGTTCGCGGATTTGCTGGGTGATCTGGCGCTGCACCGGCTCGATGTGGTCCTGGCCGACCGGGCCGCGCCGCCCAACCCCAACCTCAAGGTCTACAGTCACCCGCTGGGTTCATCGGCGCTGGCCTGGTACGCGCCAGCGTCGCTGTCCGCGGCAGCCCGGCGCGGCTTTCCGCAATCGTTGGCCAGGGTTCCCGTGCTGCTGCCAACCACCCATGCCGCGGTACGGGCCCGGATCGACCAGTGGTTCGAGCGCATGGCCATCAAACCCCACGTGGTGGGAGAGTTCGAGGACAGTGCCCTGCTCAAGACGTTCGGCGCAGCGGGCATGGGCGTCTTTCCGATGGCCGAGCTGGTACACGACGAACTGACGGCCCGATACGGCGTGAAGCGGGTGGGTGCCTGCGAGGGTGTCGAGGAACACTTTTTTGCGATCGGAGCACACAAGAAGGTGCTGCATCCGCTGGTGCAGAAACTGCTGCCGCTTCAGCGGTAAAGCTTGAGGAACCCGCGCGCGGCGCTGGTGGCGCTGGCTGTACAGGTCAAGGATAAACCCGAAGACAAGTTTAGCCGCTGCCCCATCATCAAACTCGCCAGCGAGCCAAAGTCCGCACCGGCGATTCATGGCTCCCCGTAAGAATTTTCCGGGAACGGCATACGCTCTTACCTCTATGGGCGTGGCAGTATATTCAATCGATAGTTGTACTTGTCAACTTCGGCCTTGTAAAAATCCACCTTTCTGATACCTATAAGGGCTTTTACCAGCCGTATTCTTGGTTCGGGACAATGCGCACCGAAGATCACGGATTAAAGGCAATGCTGAATAAGTCTCCCCGTTCGGACTGAGCCTGTCGAAGTCCTTCGCAAGTTGTTGATTTGCAAGGGCAGCGTTTCGACAGGCTCAACGCGAACGGACTTATTCAGCGTAGCCTT
>JAURVI010000041.1 GCA_030655515.1 Polaromonas sp.
CCGGGCCGATATCTTTGACTATATTGAGCGGTTCTACAACCCCAGGCGTCGGCATTCGACGCTCAATGGATTGAGCCCGGTAGAGTTTGAAAAACGCTACGCGAGCTTAACTGTGTGTCCGTGATATTGGGGGAATCCCAATTTGCTTCTTCTGGGCGGCGACAAGTCCTCGCAGAAGCGTGACATCAAACAACGAACGCGCCATTGAGATGGCGCGGGTTTTTGGAAAGGAGTGACCCATGACCAAATTTGCCCCCTTCGATGCTGCTGACTACCTGGATGATGAGGAGACCATCGCGGAGTACATCACCGCCGCATTGGAAGATTCCAATCCCGATGTGTTTCTAACAGCCGTGCGTGATGTAGCCCGCGCTCGTGGCATGGCGCAACTTGCTAAAGATACCGGTCTTGGCCGCGAGAGCCTTTACAAGGCACTTACGCCCGGGGCTAAGCCTCGCTACGACACAATGCTCAAGCTGCTTCACGCTCTCGGCGTCAAGCTCTCAGCTTCACCCGTGCATCCATGAGCCACACGCCGTTCCCCATCGACAGGACCATCCATCAACACGGACTGGCGCGATAAGGCCGCGCCAGCCGGTTATGTCAGACGTGTTGGGCCACTTGATGCCATAAGGCACACAGGTGTAATATTCGCCTTATGAAACCTGTGAGCTGGAGTACCGAGAAAAATATCCGCCTCAAAGCCGAGCGCGGCGTATCTTTTGAGGAGGTTGTGTCAGCCATGTCGAATGGTGGACTTCTTGTTGTGCTAGACCATCCAAACACAGATCAATATCCGAACCAACGCATGTTTGTGGTTCGCATTCGTGGCTACGCCTATCTGGTGCCGTTTGTGGAGACGAAGCAAGAGGTCTTCCTGAAAACAATCATCCCGAGCCGCAAAGCCACTCGCATTTATCTTGATGAGGAGCGTTGAAATGGACAAAGAAAGAAAACTTGAGGAAGAGATTCTGGCCTCCTTTGAGAGGGGTGAATGGCAGCCTTCCCCAAAAGGCAAAAGTGAAATTGCACGTTTTTCTGCAATGGCCTCGGCCTCTCTGGTTAAAGACAAGAGGGTTAACATTCGCATTTCCTCCCGTGATCTGGATGACATTCAAGCCAAGGCCGCAGAAGAAGCAATCCCTTATCAAACGCTGATGGCCAGCGTCCTTCACAAGTACGTCACGGGGCGTCTTGTAGAGCCGCAAACCGGCCCAACGAATAAGGTTAGATCGCGCAAGCGCAGCGCAGCCGCGATCTGAACCGGTTGTTGGACGAGCCCGGTTCGACGGCACTGCAAGGCACTGCAAATAGCTTGTTGGTTTTTCCCGGATACATCGGACTTTGCGCTGATCAAAGCCCGAACCGTCCGATGAGACAGGCGGTCATTGCAACCACCCGGTGCCCGGAGGCACTTTTTTACTCACTGTGCTGGCGTTTCACCGCATCAGGCCGCGCCCAACCACAGCACCCGTCGGGCGCTGGTGCAGGGGCCCAGTGGGGCGCGATTTACCGGCTCAGACTTGTGCCCTCTTGCTCGCCACGTGGCGGCTCGGTGATGGCGGGCAGGATGCGTCGGCGCACGATGACCATCGCCGCGCCGCAGCAGCGGCGCAGCAGTTGCGGGCGCGGGCGCGGGCTCAGGGTTGCGGCGCTTTGGGTACTTTGGGTGCTTTGAGCGTTCGATCTGACGGGCTGTTTGAACACCAGCAAGCGCAGCAGCGCGATCAGCCGTTGGCTGTTGGGGCGCAGAAACCCATGGTTGCGCGCCCGCCTAAAACCTTTGGGCAGCACATGCTGCAGCACCAGCCACGAGAAGGTGGCCCCGCTGACGGTGCGCAGCACCCTCTTGCCTGTTTTGCTGTCGCGCCAGCGGGGGAGCGGCGCTGAACGCTTTACTTGACCAGCAACACCGGCACGTCGCTGTCGGTCACCACGCGCTGGGCCACGCTGCCCATGACGGCGCGGCCGAGCAGGCCGTGGCCGTGGGTGCCCATGACGATCATGTGCGCCTTTTCGTTCTTGGCGGCGCGCACCACCTCGACCGGCGGTGTGCCGACGACCCAGGCGGTGCGAAACTGCAGCTTGTGGCGCTTGAGGAAGCGCTCGATCGGGTCCAGCACTTTTTTGGCTTCGTCGGCATGGTAGGCGTTGACCGTGGCGGAGCCCACCATGGTCTTGACGCGCGGCGGAACGGGCGGCTGCACGTTGAGCACGACCAGTTCATCCTCGGGGCCGGTCAGGCTCTCGTGGGTGACGAGAAAAGCCAGGGCTTTCTTGGTGTACTTGCTGCCGTCAGCGGCGAACAGGACTTTCATTTTTTCTTCCTATATATAAAACCAATTCAGCGCAACACTAACACGGGAATGCTGCTGTGGGTCAGTACCTGTTGGGTTTCGCTTCCCAGCAGCACACGCTTGATGCCCTTGCGGCCATGCGAGGCCATGACGACGAGGTCGCACCTGTGCTTTTTCGCGGCAGTCATGATGGACTCGGCCACCAGGTCGGAACGCGCGACCACGGCCTTGGCTGCCACGCCTTCGGCCTGGGCCGCCTGCTGCACCGCATTGACCACGGCCTGGCCCTTGTCGGCCCACTGCTTTTCGATACGGCTGACATCCTGGGGCGAGATCGTCGCGCCACCTTCGAAGTAGCTCACGGGATAGCGCGGCACGACGTACAGCGCCACGAGGTCGGCGCCGATGGCGGCAGCCAGATCGATCGCGCCGCGAACAGCCTTCTTGGACAGCGTGGAGCCATCGGTGGCGACCAGAATGCGTTGGTACATGGTCAGGCCTCCTTTGGGGCAACTCGGCAGGAAAGATACGCCCCCGCGGGGGGCTGCGAACGAATGTGAGCGTGGGGGTTCATGGCTTCTCCTGGGTAATGGTCATGAGTTTAGGGAGCGGCACCCACCCCGGATTGATCCAGGTCAAGTGGACGTTGCAAGCGGCGGTCCTGTTGATAGTGGACGCCAATGTCGAGCTGTCGGAGTTGTTCCAGAATTCAACGGCCGGTCTGGTGTTCGTTACGGCATTTCCTGATCGCGGCGATGTGTTCAGGAAGTTCCTGTCTGTTGTCGCATGGGAAACGGAGGTATGGTGCGCAAGTGATCCGACGCATCTCATCCATTTCAATGGCGAGCGGTTTCTGGGGCCGTACGGTGCGCCATGAACCTCGTCGATGAAATCACACCCGATCAGCGGCGGGGCGGCCCAGCAGGCCAGGCAGCAGGAGCATCAGGTTGTCGTTTCATCCAGGGCGTCATGGTCCAGGTGCTGGGTGTCGGCCCAGCCGACCAGCGTAAACCCTTCGGGTGTCCAGAGCAGGCGGTTGATGGCCGCATTGCCCAGCGCCCAGGTGCGCGGCGCCTGGATGTCCAGCCGCGTCGCGGCCCGGTAGAGCACGTCCATCACGCCGCCGTGGCCGACCAGCACGATCAGTTCCCCGGCGTGGCGGGCCGCCAGTTTTCCGGCGGTAGCGACCACGCGCTCGCGCAGTTGCAGCAAGGACTCGCCGCCGCACGGGGCAAACTCCGGGTCACGTGTGCGCCAGCGCATCGCCTGATCGGGCAGCGCCGCTTCAATTTCGGCAAAGGTTTTCCCCTGAAATTCGCCAAAATGCCGCTCGCGCAAGCCCTCGTCAGCGCTGACCGGCACGCCGGTGGCCCGGCTGACATGCAACGCGGTTTCGTAGGCGCGTCCCAGGTCGCTGGCATAAATGGCGGCGATGGGCTCTCCCGTCAGCGCCAGCGCCAGACGCCGGGCCTGCCAGCGCCCGATGTCGTTCAGCCCGACATCGAGTTGGCCCTGGATGCGGGTATCCACATTCCAGGCGGTTTCGCCATGGCGAATCGCCAACAGGCGCGCGGCTTCCAGGGCAGGCTGCGGCACCATCAGCGAGCAATCTCGATGCTGATTCGACGCGGCCCGGCCGGCGGCGCCGGAAAGCCGCGCAGCGCGGCGTCCAGCATGGCTGAAATCACCGGGTCGCTGTCATTCCACGGCTCTTCACTGACGGCGCGTGTTTCATACACCGCGACATTGCTGCGCAGCTCGCGCATGACGATGCTGATTTCGCGCCGGTACATCGGCGTCTCCATGCCGCCCAGCGGAAAACCAAAACTGAAGCCGACATTGGCGCCCCCCCCCCCGCTTCCGCCGCCGACAAAGATGTTGGGGCCGTCATAGGGGTAGTAGCCGCCGTTCCAGCGCGAGCGCAGCAGGGGCTGGGAACTGGCGCTGATCTGCACGCTGAAGCTTGCTGCCTGCGGGTTGTGCTGCAGCCCCACTTTGGCCAGCGCGGCCCGGGCCAGGCCTTCCAGCCGGGCCTGCGGCGCATCGGGCTGCTGCTGCGACAGCAAACGCTCGAAGAGGTAGTTGCTGCCCGGCGCAGGCGGTGCCGGCACCCAGCGGGCGAAGCTCGTGACCTCGCTCTCGACCACCCGGGTGCTGGCGCAGCCGCCCAGCAGTCCAACCAGAGTTGCTATGAAAATAATAGCTTTTAGCACTCGTTTCATAAGGACTCCAGGCATGAAATCCATGAAAATCAGGTCAAAGCGACAATCGCCAGTCCGGGCCGCACCGGTTCAAAAAATTCTTCCGCGTCAAAGGCCTTGTCACCGTCGGGGTCGGGCATGCCGGTGCTGCGGATGCCCTTGAAATCGTGCTGCCTGCCGTCCATCAAGTGCGAGGGCACGATGTTTTGCAGCGAGGTGAACATGTTCTCCAGCCGGCCCGGGAATTGTTTGTCCCACTCGCGCAGCATGTTGCCGACCTGCACGCGCTGCAGGTTTTGCTGGCTGCCGCACAGTGTGCAGGGAATGATGGGAAAGTCGCGCACCTGGGCCCAGCGGATCAGGTCTTTCTCGGGCACATAGGCCATGGGCCGGATCACTACATGTTTGCCGGTGTCGCTGACCAGCTTGGGCGGCATGCCCTTGAGGCGCGAGGCAAAAAACATGTTCAGGAAAAAGGTCTGCAGCATGTCGTCACGGTGGTGGCCCAGCGCGATTTTGGTCGCGCCCAGCTCTTCGGCCACCCGGTACAAGATGCCGCGTCGCAGCCGCGAACACAGCGAACACATGGTCTTGCCCTCGGGGATCACGCGCTTGACGATGCTGTAGGTGTCCTGCGTCTCGATGTGGAAGGGCACGCCGAGCTTTTCCAGGTACTGCGGCAGGATGTGGTCGGGAAAGCCGGGCTGCTTCTGGTCCAGGTTGACGGCGATCAGCTCGAAGTTGATCGGCGCGCGCGCCTTGAGCTTGAGCAGGATGTCCAGCATCGCGTAGCTATCCTTTCCGCCCGAGACGCAGACCATGACCTTGTCGCCCTCCTCGATCATGTTGAAGTCGACAATCGCGCGCCCGACTTCGCGGCACAGGCGTTTTTCTAACTTGTGTTCTTCGCGTTCGATTTTCAGGCCTGTCTTGGCGTGCATCTGCGTTTCTTCGCTCATAACTTCGTTCAATACGGCATTCATTGATTTACCCCAGTCCATCAGATTGACCACTGCCCGGTTTCAACGCGAATGGCTACTTCGCAGTCGTCAAAAATCTCTAACTTCGCAATTTTCACACGCACGCCCAGCACGCCGGGCAGCAGCATCAGCCGGTGCGCCAGCTTGCCGATCAGGCTTTCCAGCAGGTTGACATGTTCGGCCGTGCATTCGTTGATGATGATCTGGCGCACCTTGCGGTAATCCAGCACATGGTGGATGTCGTCGTCGCCAGGCAGCAGCGGCTGGGTGCCGAGGTTGAGCTCGGCATCGACCTGGATCGGTTGCGGCGCATTTTTCTCCTGCTCAAGAATGCCCAGGTTCGCGTCGAAACGCAAACCGGTGAGTGTCAGGATCTGGGTGCCCCGGGTATTGAACATGGTGTCAGGTTGCCGTACGAAGGATGGGAAGGCACGCTCACATCAGTGAGAAATCGCGCTCGAATTTCATCAGGTGCTGGCCACCGTCGACCAGCAGCGTGGTGCCGGTGATGGAGCGGTTTTCGAGCGCAAATTTCACGGTGGCGGCCACGTCGGCCGGGCTGGATGATCGACCCAGCGGCGAGAGTTGATGCAGCGCCTCGAATTTTTCAGCGCTGAGCAAGTGACTGGTGAGCGTCAGACCGGGCGCCACGCCGACCACCCGCACTTGCGGGGCCAGCGCGATGGCCAGCATGGTGTTGGCTGCCTCCAGCGCCGCCTTGGACAGCGTGTAGCTGAAGAAATCGGGGTTCTGGTTCCAGAGCTTCTGGTCCAGCAGGTTGATGACCGCATACCGGCCGGTCTGTTCTGCCACCGCGCCGCCGGCCTGCCGCGCGGCGACATGGCTGTGCAACGCCTGCGCCAGCACGATGGCGGCACTGGTGTTGCTGCGCATGTGTTTTTCCAGCGCCGCAAAGCTGAAGCTGGCGGCGCTGTCGTGTTCAAAGGCGGACGCATTGTTGACCACGGCATCGACCTGGCCGAAGTGGTTGACCACTTGCGGCAGCAGGCTTCTGACCTCGTCTTCATCGTCCAGATTGGTCTTGAATACGGAGGAGGCCCCCGCCAATCGGGCGCAATCAGCCGCTGTTTTGATCGCGTCTTCTTGTGAGTTCCGGTAATGCACGGCGACCCGCCAGCCGCTGCCGGCCAGTGCCAGCGCGATCTCGCGGCCCAGCCGCCTGGCGGCGCCGGTGACGAGAACAACAGGAGAGGGAGGCGCTGGTTTCATGCGGGTGGGGGTAGATCAGTCTGAAGGCGGAGCAATCGCCGACAATCCGGGGGTGAGCACCCCGACCATGACGACACCCCCTAGTTTAACGAGCGCCCTCGCTGCCCACATCCGCGGGGCCATTGAGGCCGCAGGCGGCTGGATCGGCTTTGACCGTTTCATGGAGATGGCCCTGTACACCCCCGGTCTGGGTTATTACGCCAACGATTCGCGCAAATTTGGTTTCCTGCCCCAGTCGGGCAGCGATTTTGTGACGGCCCCCGAGCTGTCGCCGCGTTTCGGCCAGGCGCTGGCGCGGCAGGTGGCGCAGGCGCTGCAGGCCACCGGCACCACCGACGTCTGGGAATTTGGCGCCGGTTCCGGCGCGCTGGCGCTGCAACTGCTGGACGCCCTCGGTTCGCAGATCGAGCGCTACACCATCGTTGATTTGTCCGGCAGCCTGCAGGCGCGCCAGCGCGAGCGCCTGGCCGTTCACGCCGGCAAGGTGTACTGGCTGGGCGAGTTGCCCGCGCAGATGCAGGGCGTGGTGCTTGGCAACGAGGTGCTGGACGCGATGCCAGTCCAGTGGCTGGTGCGGTACGCCGGCGCCTGGCATGAACGTGGTGTCGTCATGGCCCCCGCGCTTTCGTCTTCGTCCGATACGCACGAAGGCCGTTTCGTTTACGCCGACCGGCCGACCGGACTGCGGCCGCCGTTGGCGGTGGAGGGCAGCCATGACTACCTCACCGAAATCCATCCGCAGGCCCAGGGCTTTATCGCCACTTTGGCGGACAGGCTGCAGGCCGGCGCGGTGCTGCTACTCGACTACGGTTTTCCCGAGCATGAGTATTACCACCCGCAGCGCAGCATGGGCACGGTGATGTGTCACCGCGGCCATCGGCTTGACGCCGATCCTCTGCAGGACGTGGGTGAGAAAGACATCACCGCGCATGTCAATTTCACCGGCATCGCGCTGGCCGGGCAGGAGGCCGGTTTGCAGGTGCTGGGCTACACCAGCCAGGCGCGTTTTCTGCTGAACTGTGGTGTGCTCGACGGCATGGAAGACGCTTCCCTGGCCGAGCGGGGCATGGTGCAAAAACTGATCAACGAGCATGAAATGGGCGAGCTGTTCAAGGTCATCGCCTTTGTCGTCGATTCACCGGCCCGGCCCTGGAGCGGTTGGCAGGCGCTCGGGTTTGCGCAAGGCGACCGCGTTCACACTTTATAGCCCCCCGTTCGCTCGCAACGCGCGGCGTTCTCGGCCCCCGAGGCGGGCGTGGTGCCGGACGACGGGCTCAGGCCGATTCGTGCAGCAGCGCCTGGACCACGCTGGTGCCGAGGTGGTCGGACGGGTCGAGCCGCCTCAAAGAAGGCATGCGCCCCTTGGGGGGCAGCGAACGAATGTGAGCGTGGGGGTCCATGGTTTTTCGTTAACCGAACTTGAACAGAATGCCGTGCCCGCCACGCGGGTATTCCCATTCCACATTGGCGTGCTCGCTGCAGATGATGCGGCAACTTCCGCATTCGAGGCAACCGTCGGTGATCAGCGTCACGCTGCCGTTGCCCTCGACCTTGTAGCAGGATGCCGGGCAGACAAAGGTGCAGCTCTTGATGCCGCAGTCGTTGGTGCAAACGTCAGCGTCCTTGATCTTGATGTGCGGCCGCCCGGCATCGACGCGGTAGCGGTTCTGGAAGAGTTTTTCTTCGACATTGACGGTGATGGCATTCATCGGATGGCCTTCCAGAGTTTGTAGGCATCGCCCACCAGGCCGGTGAGCTTGCGGGTTTTGCGGAAGTGCGCGAATATTTCGCGCTCCTTGGTCTTCTTGTCCACGCCGTCCACGGTGATCATGGTGCGCGCGGCCTGCGCCACCATGTCGGGGTAGGTGGTGAAGAACTGCGGGTTCTTGTGCAGCACGGCAGGCATGTCGCGGTACTTGTGCAGGTCCTTCATCACGAAGCTTTCATCGAGCGCGGCCTTGTAGCCCTTCAGCGCGGCGGCGCCGTAACCCTTGCCGGCACCCTTGGCGGCGATGACGGTTTCGGCGGCGAGCCGCCCGGTGGTCATCGCCAGGTTCGAACCTTCGCGGTGGACGGCATTGACGAAGCCGCCCGAGTCGCCGGCGATCATCCAGCCGTTGCCGTAGACCTTGGGGATCGCGTGGAAGCCGCCCTCGGGGATCAGGTGCGCGCAGTACTCCTTCATCTCGCCGCCTTCGATCAGCGGTGCGATCGAAGGGTGGCGCTTCATCTGCTCCAGCAGCACATAGGGGCTGGTGCGGTTCGTGTTTTGCTTGAAGTCGTTCAACATGCAGCCCACGCCGATGGTCAGCGACTCCTTGTTGGTGTAGAGGAAGCCGGTGCCCATCATGCCGTCGGTGATGCGGCCGACCATCTCGATCACGACGCCGGATTCCTCGCCGATGTTGAAGCGCTGGCGGATCGTCTCTTCCGGCATGAAGAGGATCTCCTTCACGGCCAAGGCCACGTTGCCCGCCTTGATCTCGCCGTGAAAGCCCGCCTTGCGCGCCAGCGTCGAGTTCACCCCGTCGGCGAGGATCACCACGTCGGCATAGACGTCGCCCTGTTCGCGGTCGCACTGCACGCCCACCACCTGGTCGCCGTCCATGATCAGGTGGTTCACCGTGGTCTCGCAGATCAGCAAGGCACCGGCTTCGCGCACTTTCGCGCTGAACCACTTGTCGAACTGCGCGCGCAGGATGGTGTAGCGGTTGTAAGGCGGCTTGTTGTAGTCCTCACTGCGGATGTGCGTGCCCACAAAAGAGGTCTCGTCCAGCAGCCACATGCGCTGCTCGATGATGTGGCGCTCCAGCGGCGCGTCCTCGCGGAAGTCGGGAATGATCTCTTCCAGCGCCTTGGCGTAGAGGATGGCGCCCTGCACGTTCTTGCTGCCCGGGTATTCGCCGCGCTCGATCTGCAGCACCTGGAGTCCGGCCTTGGCCAGGGTGTAGGCGCAGGCATTGCCCGCCGGGCCGGCGCCGACGACGATGGCATCGAATTGGGATGGTTTTTTCATGTCAGGTCTCCCGCCGGGCCGCCCCAAGGGAGGCCTGCGCCCCCTCGGGAGGCAGCGAATACACAAAGTGATGAGCGTGGGGGTTCATTGATGCGCTCCTTTAAGCCACCAGGCGACGGCGCTGCGCCAGATGGGCGGCGAAGGCCTGCGTCAGCGCGGGCAGCACCTGCAGCGCGTTGCCGACGATGCCGTAATGCGCGAAGTCGAAGATCGGCGCGTTCGGGTCGGTGTTGATCGCCACGATCACGTCCGACGCCTCCATGCCCACGCGGTGCTGGATCGCGCCGGAGATGCCGGCGGCGATATAGAGCTTGGGTCGCACGGTCTTGCCGGTCTGCCCCACCTGGCGATCAGCCTCGACCCAGCCGGCCTGTACGCAGGGCCGCGTGGCGCCCACCTCGCCGCCAAGCACGCGCGCCAGTTCGAACACCAGCTTGAAGTTCTCGGGGTTCTTCAGGCCCTTGCCGCCGCTGACGATCACGTCGGCATAGGGCAGGTTGATCTGGTTGCTGTTCGCGTCGGCAATGAAGTCGAGCAGCTTGGTGACGATCTGCGTCTCCACCATGCCCAGCGTTTCCTGCACGGTCTCGCCGGTGCGGCTGGCGTCCGCCTGCGGCATGGCCATGACACGCGGGCGCACCGTGGCCATTTGCGGTCGGTAGGCCAGCGTCATGATGGTGCAAAGCAGCGAGCCGCCAAAGGTCGGGCGCGTGGCGGCCAGCGCGCGCGAGCTGGGGTCGATGTTGAGTTCGGTGCAGTCGGCGGTCAGTCCCGTGAGCAGCGTGGTCGCTACCGACCCGGCCAGGTCGCGGCCCATCGATGTGGCGCCCAGCAGCAGAATCTCGGGCTGGTACTTGTTGACCAGGTCCGTGAGTCCTTTGGTGAAAGGCTCGTTGCGGTAGCCTTTGAGTACCGGGTCATGCACGATGTAAGCCTTGTCGGCCCCGAAAGTGAAGGCCTCGGCGGCGAACTTTTCCAGCGGTTCGTCGCTGCCGCCGAGCACGACCACGCCGACCGCGCTGTCCAGCTTGTCGGCCAGCTTGCGCGCTTCGCCCAGCAGCTCCCACGACACGCTATGCACATGGCCGCGGTCGTGTTCGATGAAGACCCAAACGCCCTTGTAGGCCTTCAACGCTTCAGAAAGTTCCAGGTTGCGCCCGCGGCCGGCGGGGCGCTTGACCGGTGCCGCAGATTCGTGGGGGGCTTGACTCATGACAGTTCCTTCATCAGCAGGTCGGACTCCAGCGTCGGGTGGCGCGTGAAGATTTTCTGCAACAGATTGAGCGACACGTCGCGCAGGCTGGAGGTTTCCAGGTCCAGCCTCTCGGCCTTCTCGCTGCGCGGTGTCGGGCCGAAGACCTTGCTCACCACCGTGGGCGACCCTTTCAGGCCGATCTTGTCCACGTCCTCGATGCCGGCCTGCTCCTTGTTCCATTTGCGCACCGGGTAGCCGGCGGCGTGGATCATGGCGGGCAGCGACGCAAAGCGCAGCTCGTTGCTGTTTTCCAGCATCGTGATCAGGCAGGGCAGTTCGGTCTTGAGCACCTGCACGCCGCCTTCGGCGCGCCGCTCCACCGTGATCGTTCGGTTCACCAGGTCGGTTTCGACGATGCGCGAGACGTAGGTCAGCAATTGCAGGCCCATGCGCTTGGCGATGCCGGGACCGACCTGGGCGGTGTCGCCGTCGATGGTCTGCTTGCCGGTGAAGACGATGTCCACCGCCTGTTCGCTGGCGATCTGGCGGATGCCCGCCGCCAGCGCATAGGAGGTCGCCAGCGTGTCGGCGCCGGCGAAGGCCCGGTCGGTCACCAGCACCGCGTCATCGGCGCCGTAGCTGATGCACTTGCGCAGCGCATCCTCGGCCTGCGGCGGGCCCATGCACAGCATGGTGACCTTGCCGCCGAACTTGTCTTTCAGCCGCAGGGCTTCTTCGAGTGAGAACAAGTCATACGGGTTGACGATGGCCGGTACGCCCTGGCGCATGATGGTGTTGGTGACCGGGTGGACGCGGATCTGCGCCGAGTCGGGCACTTGTTTGATGCAGACGACGATGTGCATGTCCGTTCTCCCCTCAAGCCGTCGAGCGCATCGGCATTGACGCCTTGAGGCTGTCGAGCATCACATGCTGTTTGCCGTCGGTGTCCTGGAACACCTTGAAGACTTTTTCCTGTGCCGGTGTGGAACTGACGAAGTCCCCGTAGGCCTTGGCCAGCAGCCCGCGGTACGCGGTGAACATCTGGACTTCATCGGTCTGCGGCAGCCCGTTTTGCTGGCGCAGGTACTGGAAGAAGCGCTTGAGAATGTGCAGCCGGCTGACGTTGACCACTTTCTGGTCGAACGGCACGCCGAAGAACTGCAGAAAGTCCTCGGCCGAGGACAATGCCTTGAGTTGTTGAAGAAAGTTTTCCATCGGTGTTTATTCCTCGGTGGAGGTTTGAAGAAAGGGCCGTTCGAAGCCCGGTTCGGCGCAGTGGTCGTCGCAGGCGCTGCAGGCCGCGTCGGAGGTGGCCAGGAAGCCGGCATGGGCCTGCGCTCGCTCCAGTTGCGCAACGCGGTCCAGCAGGCAGGCGATGGCCTTGCCGACCGGGTCGGGAATCAGGTGGTGGTCCAGGTCGAAGCCGTGGGTGGTGCGGCGCCGCGCCACTACCACGCGGCCCGGAATGCCGACGACGGTGGCGCCCGCGGGCACCGCATCGATGACCACGGAGTTGGCTGCAATGCGGGCGCGGTCGCCGACCACGATGGGCCCCAGAATCTTGGCGCCCGCGCCCACCACCACCTGGTTGCCCAGCGTCGGGTGGCGCTTGCCGGCGCGCCAGGTCGTGCCGCCCAGCGTCACGCCATGGTAGAGCGTCACGTCGTTGCCGATCTCGGCCGTCTCGCCGATCACGACGCCGGCGCCATGGTCTATGAAGAAGCGCGTGCCGATGCGGGCACCGGGGTGAATGTCCGCATGGGTCAGCCAGCGCGCGAAAAAGGATATCCAGCGGGGCAGGTAGCGCCAGCCGCGCCGCCACAGCGCATGCGCCAGCCGGTGCAGCGCGATGGCCTGCACGCCGGGGTAGATGGTCCATACCTCGACCAGATTGCGCGCGGCCGGGTCACGTTCGAGTACGCAATGCGCATCCTCGCGCAGCAAAGACCACCAGGAGGGGGGGCGCGCGGTTTGTGCCATGTTGGTCAGAGCGGGCATGGATTTTTCTTTCGGGGCTTCATGCCAGGCGTCAGGCCACTGACGCGGAGGGGGGCGGCACCAGGGGCGAACGCGACTCGCGCAGAAAGCGGTGCAGATCTTCCGGCGTCGGCTCCTGCTTGGCGCCCATCGCATGGTTGCGGATGCGCGTCAGCAGCCGGCCCGTGAGGCCGCCGTCGTTCAGCACCACGCCGAGCGCGTCATAGGCCTGGCGCACCGCCTGCGAACCGGAATGCTTGCCCAGCACCGTGCGCCGCTGGCGGCCGAGTTCCGAGGGATCGAAACTCTCGTAGGTGGCGGCATTTTTCAGGAGGCCGTCGATGTGAATGCCTGATTCATGGGTGAACACGGCCTCGCCGACGATGCTTTTGTTGAATGCCACCCGGCGGCCCGATGCGCGCTCGACCAGGCGCGAGATGGGAACCAGCGCCCGCGTGTCCACACCGGTGTTGGCATGGTGCAAGTGGCGCACGCCCATCACCACCTCTTCCAGCGCCGCATTGCCGGCGCGTTCGCCCAGGCCGTTGACCGTGGTGTTGGCATGCGTCGCGCCGGCGCGCAAGGCCGCCAGGGTGTTGGCGGTGGCCAGGCCTAAATCGTTATGGGCGTGGATTTCGATCTCGATGTCCACCGCCTCGCGCAGTCGGGCAATGGCCTCATAAGTGGTGAACGGGTCCAGCACGCCCAGCGTGTCGGCAAAGCGCACGCGGCTGGCGCCGCAGGCCTGGGCCCGCTGCGCGACCTGGATCAGGAAGCCGATATCGGCGCGCGACGCATCTTCGGCCCCGAGCGTAATCTTGCGCCCGCTGGCTGCCGCTTGTTCGATCACCCGTGTGACCTGCGCCAACACCCACTCGCGCGACTGGCGCAGCTTGTGGCGCAGGTGGATGTCCGACACCGGAATCGAGAGGTGAACAATGTCGGCCTGGCAGCGCAGCGCACTGGCCAGGTCGCCATCGGTCAGGCGGCCCCAGACCATCAAGGCGGCCGGCAGCTCAAGGGCTGCAATGGCGTTGATGCAGGCGATCTCTTCGTCGCCCATGGCGGGAATGCCGATCTCCATCTCCGGCACGCCGGCTGCGGCCAGCGCGCAGGCAATCGCACACTTCTCATCGACGGTAAAGGCCACCCCGGCGGTCTGCTCGCCATCGCGCAGCGTGGTGTCGTTGATGATCAGGTTGAGGGGCATGGTGTGGCGTCCTTTGCCTACCCTCAATGCAAGGTGTATGCCACCTGTTTTTGACGCTGAAAACGCCCCTGGGGAGCGACCGTGGGGCGCGTTTGTCGGGTCTGGGGCCGCCAGCCCGGCCCATCGTCTAACTGCGCTTGTCGGGAATGTTCTGTTTCGGACAGAGCTGTGTGAGCGGGGCGAAGCCGGCGGTGTTTTCCCTTCAGGCAATGAGAGTCATGCCAGCATGCTTGGATGCGCCAACATCAAAAGTCATGATGTGGGTGCAACCAGCACCCGATGCAGACCTTTCGATCAAGCAGTCTGCAAAGTCAGCCTTACCTTGACCAAAAACTCGCAGAGCACGCATGACCTGATCCGCACGCTCCACCAAAAATGGCTTGGTGCGAAGAATGGCCTCCAGCGCTTGTCCAACCTGCTCACCGGTCAACTCGTAGCAGGAGGTCAACACCCAGTACAACTCGATGACGGACACGATGGTGATATATCCGGGGTTGTCGCCGTCCAGAGACTCGATGAGCTTGTTCGCCTTGGGCGAATTCTTGAGGTCATCTTGCATGATGTAGCGCACCAGGACATTCGTGTCGAGGCCGATCATCGTGCTGCCGCCCCGCGCTTCGCAATGGCCGCATTCATGGACTCAATGGAAACGGTTCTCTTGGCAGGGCCAAACATCCCCTTGAGCTTGGTTACTTCGCTGGTGGCCGCAACGAACTCGTAGCGGCCTGGGGCGATCTGAACAAATTCAACCCGATCACCGGCGTCAACCTTGAGGTCATTGCGTACCTCGACAGGAATGGTGATCTGGCCTTTGGAGGTGAGAGTTGCGGTTGACATGTTCGAATCCTTTTCCTTACTTTAAGGTAAGGCATTCGAGTTGTCAAGCCTCAGCCTCTGCTCTGCTCCTCAATACGGCGTGCCGTCCTTGTGCGCGAACTGCCATGTCCCGTGCTGACCCAAGGCGGCTTGCAAATCGTCGTCCGGGTAGGTCGCCGTGTCGCCGGCGCTGCGGTCGCCGACTTCGAGATAGAGAACGTCGGCGCGGGTCCGGTTCACCAGTTGATGGCCGTTGCCGCTGCCGGCCTTGAAACCCGCACACATGCCCGGCGCCAGCGGCGTCTCGCCCTGGTCCGTGATCAGCACCGGGTGCCCTTCCAGCACATAGACGAATTCATCCTGCTTGGTGTGGGCGTGACGCAGCGCGGAGCCGGCCCCGGGAACGAGGCGCGTCAGGTTGACGCCAAAGTTCGACAAACCGAAGAGATCACCCAGTGCCCGCTTCTCCCGCCCCGCCATGCGCGACGCAAACGGTTCCGGGTAGTTGGAAGGTTTGGTGCGGGGGGCGGTGTCCAGGGCCGTTATGGCTATTGGGAATTCGATATTCCCTTTGAGCGCTGCATCAGACATGAGCCTGTACCTGCGTGGTGAGCTTCAGGCCCAAGGCGCGGCAGACGCGGGCAATGGTGTCAAAACGCGGTTGGGAATTGGGGCGCAAGGCCTTGTAAAGCGCCTCGCGCGTCAGGCCGGCCGCTCGGGCGACCTCTGTCATGCCGCGTGCCCGCGCCACCACGCCCAAGGCGTGCATCAATTCGGACGAGTCATCGTCCTCCAGCACGACGCTCAGATACGTGGCAATGTTCTCGTCGCTTTTAAGGTGCTCAGCCAGATCGAAGTCGGGAAGTGCTTCGACCTTGATTTTCTTGCTCATGTTTGTTCCTTGAAAACGAGGGTGGCAGCGAGCTTCTTGGCCGCGGCAATATCGCTGGCTTGGCTGGACTTGTCACCCCCGCCCAGCATGACAATCAAGACCGTGCCGTGCTTACGACGTCCTGATGTGACAACGTTGGGACACTACTGGTTGAAAGCACAATCATCAATAAGCCCTACGCAACCGTTATGAAGTCAGTTACGGCGCCGGCTAACAACTGTTTTACGCACAGCTCCGCATCAATTATCCCCGGAAGAGTTATAAATAATGGCGTCGCTACAACAGCAAAAGTGGTGAGAAAAACAGCCTCGAGCGCGCAACTGACCGTTTCGGAGATTATTTCTGCGGGAAGTGAAAGTACGAAATTGAACATCTATCACGCGCGAACATGGGGCGAGTACAAAGAGAAGCTCATTGAGGCAGCCTCCGGGAAAACCGTGACGTGTCGCGCTTAGAACCAATACTGTTCGCTTAACCGTTCGGGCTGAGCTTGTCGAAGCCTGTTTGCACTGTGACGACCCTTCGACAGGCTCAGGGCGAACGGGGTTGCAGCGCTTCAATGAACAGCATTGCGCTTAGAACCTATCCGTAAATAATGTTGACTGCCAACTTCACTTTGCGAAACGCGATGATCGCGGCGGCGATGTGGTTGAGTGCGACGAAGCTTCTCTCCAGCTTCTCTGCGGCGGAGTCGAAGACCGCAGTCACAGCGTGCGGCTGATGATTTCCTTCATCATTTCCGACGAACCGCCATAGATGCGATTGCCGCGCACGTCGGTCAAGGCGCGGCCAATCGGGTACTCGCGCATGAAGCCATAGCCGCCGAACATCTGCAGCAGATCGTCGATGGCGCGCGTGGATTCACTGGCCCAGAGCTTGGCCATGGCGGCGCCTTCGGCGTCGAGTTCGCCCGCCATGTGCCGTATCAGGCAGGCGTCAACGAAAGCACGCGTGGCATGGGCCAGTGTCTTGATCTCGGCCAGCTTGAAGCGGGTGTACTGGTTTTCGATCAATGGCTTGCCAAAGGTGCTCCGCTCCTTGGTGTACTGGATGGTCCAGTCCAGCGCCGCCTCCAGATGGGTGACGCAGCGCAGCGCAATCATCAGCCGCTCCTGCACCAGACCGTGCATCAGGTAGCCAAAAGCCTTGTCCTCGTCGCCGATCAGGCAGTCCAAAGGCACCAGCACCTTGTCGAAAAACAGCTCGACCGTGTCCTGCGCGCGCTGCCCGATCTTGTCGAGCACACGGCCCCGGCTGAAACCGGGCGTGGTGGTATCGACCCACAAGAGGCTCATGCCCTTGGCGCCGGCTTCGGGCCGGGTCTTGGCCACCACCAGCACCCGGTCGGCATGAAAACCGTTGGTGATGAAGGTCTTCTGCCCGTTCAGGCGGTAGCCCTCGGACGTGCGTTCAGCGGTGGTTCGGATGGCTTTCAAATCACTGCCGGCGGACGGCTCGGTCATGGCGATCGAGGACACGATGTCGCCATTGGCCAGACCCGGCAACCAGCGCAGTTTTTGCTCATGCGTTGCAAAATTCACCAGGTAGGGGGCCACAATGTCCGAGTGGGTGGTAAAGCCCAGCACCCCGCTTGCCAGCACGCGGGCGATTTCTTCGACGACGATGGCCGTGTGCAGGAAGTCCCCGCCACCGCCGCCATACTCGGCCGCCGCCATGGGCAGCAGCAGGCCGGCCCGCCCGGCCTTGCGCCAGACTTCGCGCGGTATCAGCCCCGCTTGCTCCCAGTCTGCATGAAAGGGAAGAATCTCCCGCTCGATAAACCGCCTCACGGTGGTTCTGAACAGTTCGTGATCGGCGGAAAAAATTCCGCGCCGGGCGGTCGCGGTGTGGCGGGTGGTGGTTTGCATTGGCGGGTCTCGGTTGACAGCAGTCAAGATCAAAGTGGGAACGACCGCTAGTGTAGTATTGCCAGGTACCAGGCGGATTCAGCGCCCGCTGATCGGCCTCCTCCAAATGATCGTTTTCCGGTCACTCCGCGTCAAGAAGGATTCCGTCATGAAATGGACCCCATGCATTGGCGCAGCATGCCGCGTCCTGGTTGGGATGGCTTGGTCTTCGCAGGCGCCACACCGGCTCCGTCAAAACACGGACGGCCTCGCGGCCCGTTAAAAAATTCTTTTCCTTTTCACTTTCCCATGAGTCTTTCCAATACGCCTGCCAAATCTGTTCCCGATGTTGCCATTGTCGGCGTTGCCGAATCCGATCTGGGCAAGGTCCCCGACAAAACCGCCGTCGAGCTTCAGGCGCAAGCGGCCCGCCGGGCATTGCTGGACGCCGGGCTGACACTTCAGGAGGTCGATGGTGTGTTTGCGCACACCGACGACCGCTTTTCCAGCCTGCAGTTGAGCGAATACCTGGGCATTCGGCCCCGCTACACAGACAGCACCAATGTCGGCGGCATGTCGAACCTGGTTCACATTCGCCACGCCATGGCCGCCATCGCGGCAGGCATGTGCGAGGTGGCCCTGATCACCTATGGCAGCACCCAGCTTTCCGACGGATCGCGCAAGCTCACGGCCCTGGTCGAAGACCCGCGCTCCCCGCGCGGCCAGTTCGTGGTGCCGCACGGGCACCTCAGTCCCATCGGCTACTACGCGATGGTCGCCCAACTGCATGGGCATCGGTATGGCACGCGCAGCGCCGACCTGGCCGAGATTGCGGTTGCGGCGCGCCGATGGGCGGCACTCAACCCGAAGGCCTACCGCCGCGAGCCGCTGAGCATCGAAGACGTGCTTCAATCCCCCCTGGTGGCAGAGCCCCTGCGCCAGCGCGATTGCTGCCTCGTTACCGACGGCGGCGGCGCCCTCGTCGTCACCAGTGCGGCGCGTGCCGCATCGCTCAAAAAACCTCCGGTTCTGGTGCGCGGCATCGCCGAACACTACTCGCACCACTACACCCCCTTCGATCTGGACGACTGGCTCGAGACCGGCGTTGCCGCCACGGCGGAGCGGGCGTTTCGCATGGCCGATGTCACGCGCCAGGACATCGACGTTGTTCAGATTTACGACCACTTCACCATCGGCGTGATGCAGTCGCTCGAAGAACTCGGGTTTTGCGCGCGCGGCGAAGGCAAGGACTTTGTGCGCCATGGCCGGCTTGGGCCGGGCGGCGCGTTTCCCATCAACACTTCCGGCGGCGGGCTGTCCTACGGCCACCCCGGGATGTTCGGCATCTTCCTGGTGATCGAGGCGGTGCGCCAATTGCGCGGCGAATGCGGCGAGCGGCAACTGCCCGACCCCAAGCTGGCGCTGTGCCATGCGCCCGGCCTCGTATTTTCCGCCAACACCACCATGATTCTCGGAGTCTGACCATGGGCATTGCACAAAGACCGCTGCCGCAACCGACCGCATCGACCCAGGCCTTTTGGGATGCAACGCGCCAAGACCGGCTGTTGATTCAGCAATGCAAAGCGTGCTCGACGCTGCAGTTTTATCCCAGGCCGTTTTGCCGTGCCTGCCTGTCCGAGGACACGGGCTGGATGGAGAGCGCCGGACTTGGCGTGATTTACACCTTCACCATCAACCATCGCGCCGCCAACGAGCACATGAAGCCGCATGTCCCGTACGCCGTGGCCGTGGTCACGCTGGACGAAGGCGTCAAGCTGATGGGTGCGATGGCGCCCGGCCGCCTGGCGGACATCCGCATCGGCGCCCGCGTCAAGGTGGTGTTCGAGAAAGTCAGTGATGCGCTGAGTCTGCCGCGTTTCGCGCTGCTGGAGACGGCATGACAGAGAGCGGTGGCTGGCTGCGGTCTTTTGCGCGCGGCCGCAGCGTCATGGCGTTCATGCCGCAGCGGAAATCTGCCTCCGTTGGGCATACTTTCCCAGGCTAAAAACGGATGCACTTCACGCGACGCGGGACAATGCAGCGATGAGAACGTCGATTTTGTCAGTGCAGGATCTGAGCAAACACTACGGCAGCACCACCGTCGTCGACGCGCTGTCGTTTCAGATCGCCCCCGGCGAATGCCTGGGTGTCATCGGGCCCAATGGCGCCGGCAAAACCACCACCCTTCGCATGTGCCTGGGCCTGACGGCGCCCGACGCGGGGAGCATCACCTATTTTCTGAACGGCCAGGACGCCGGGCTGCGCATGCCCGGGGACGCGCTGGCGATCAAGGCCAGGCTGGGTGTGGTGAGCCAGTCCGACACGCTGGACCCGGATTTCAACTGCGCCGAAAACCTGCAGGTCTATGGCCGCTACTTCGGCATGAGCGCGGCGCAGGTTCGTGTACGCGTGCCGGCTCTGCTGGCGTTTGCCTCGCTGTCGCACAAGGCGGGCAGCAAGCCCGGCGAGTTGTCGGGCGGCATGAAACGGCGCCTGAGCCTGGCGCGGGCGCTGGTCAATGACCCGCGCCTGCTGCTGCTCGACGAACCCACCACCGGGCTGGACCCGCAGGCACGCCACCTGATGTGGGAGCGCCTGCAACTGCTTTTGCAGCAGGGCAAATCGATCTTGCTGACCACCCACTTCATGGACGAGGCCGAGCGCCTGTGCTCGCGCCTGCTGGTGCTCGATCACGGAAAGAAAATTGCCGAAGGCCAACCCAAAGAACTGATCGCCCAGCACCTGGAGCCCGATGTGGTGGAGGTCTATGGCGTCGGTGCGCTGGCGCTGGCCGAATCTGCCGAACACACGGGCTTGCGGGCGCTGGCCGCGCGTGTGGAGGTCAGCGGCGAAACCGTGTTTTTCTACACACAGGACGCGCGCCCGTTGCTGGACCGGCTGGCAGCACACGGCCACTTACGCACACTGCACCGCCCCGCCAACCTGGAAGACCTGTTCCTCAAACTGACCGGCCGCCAGATCAGGGAGGATGCGTGATGGACAGAGGAGAGGCGCCCATGGCAAAGGGCGCAGCGCCAGAGGCCCACGCAGCGGCAAGCGTGGGGGCCGCCGTGCATGGCGAAGGGCCGTCCCTAGGAAAATTAGCCCCCCTTCGTGATGAAAGGGGCAGCGCACCGCCGAAGGCACGCGAAGCGACAAGCGTGGGGGCCACATTCAGCATTTGGAGAGCGCCCGACCTGTCGTTGCGCTGGTGGCCGGTCTTCATGCGCAACCTGCTGGTCTGGCGCAAGCTGGCGATTCCCAGCCTGGTCGGCAATATCGCCGAGCCGCTGATGTGGCTGGTGGCCTTTGGTTACGGCATGGGCGCGCTGGTCGGCGAGGTCAGCGTGGGCGCCAGCGGCGGACAAGGCGTGCTCAAGGTTCCCTACATCCTGTTTCTGGCCAGCGGCTCGATCTGCATGAGCGCGATGAACGCCGCGTCGTTCGAGGCGCTGTATTCGGCCTTTTCACGCATGCACGTGCAAAAAACCTGGGACGGCATCATGAACACGCCGGTCAGCCTGGACAGCGTGTTGCTGGCCGAGATGTTGTGGGCCGCTTTCAAGGCGCTGTTCACCGTCACGGCGATTCTGGGCGTGATGCTGGCCCTGGGCATCAGTCACAGCCCCAAACTGTTGCTGGCCTGGCCGATTTTGCTGCTGGTCGGCATGATGTTTTCATGCATCGCGCTGATCTTCAACGCCCTGGCCAAAGGCTACGACTTCTTCACCTACTACTTCACGCTGGTGCTGACGCCCATGATGTTTCTGAGCGGTGTGTTTTTCCCGCGCGAGCAGTTGCCGACGCTGGTGCGCATCCTCTCCGACTGGCTGCCGCTGACCAACGCGGTGGAGATCGTCCGGCCACTGTTCATGAACCAGTGGCCGGACGCGCCCTGGCGGCACGGCGGGGTGCTGGTGGCCTACACGGTGTTGGCGTTCTGGGTGGCGCTGGTGCTGACGCGCAGGCGCTTCAAGGCCTGACCGGCGCCGGGACAAGCCTGCACGAGCGGCGGATCATCTTTTTTAGGCCTCCAGCCCTTTGAATTCGGAGTTTCCTGGATCAAGCAGCGTCCCTGGTCAGCCAGCTTTCAGCCAGCCGCACCCAGAAGGTGGCGCCCAGCGGGATCAGGTCGTCATTGAAGTCGTAGCTCGGGTTGTGCAGCATGCACGGGCCGCCACCGGGGCCGCCGCTCGCGTCATGAATGCGGTGGTCACCGTCGCCGTTGGCAATAAAGCAATAACACCCCGGTTTGGCCTGCAGCATGTAGGAGAAATCTTCCGCGCCCATGGTCGGCTCCTGTGCGATCACGTTGTCTTTGCCAACGATTTCCGCCATGACCTGGCGCGCAAACTCGGTTTCCCTGGCGTGGTTGATGGTGGGCGGGTAGTTGCGCGCAAACTCGAACGCGCACTCGGCTTCATGCGCGGCGCAAATGTGCTCGGCGATCTGCTTCATGCGCTTTTCGATCATGTCGAGCACTTCAAGCGTGAAGGTGCGCACCGTGCCCTGCAGCTCGCAACTGTCGGGGATCACGTTGGTGGCCTCGCCGGCATGGATCATGGTGACCGAGATCACGCCGGCATCCACCGGCTTTTTGTTGCGGCTGATGATGGTCTGGAAGGCCTGCACCATCTGGCAGGCGACCGGCACCGGGTCGATGCCGTTGTGCGGCAGGGCGGCGTGGCCGCCCCTGCCGCGAATGGTGATCCTGAACTCATTGCTCGACGCCATGACCGGGCCGGCGCTGGCGGCAAACTTGCCGATCTGCGTGCCCGGCCAGTTGTGCATGCCGAACACGGCGTCCATGGGGAATTTGTCGAACAGACCGTCCTTGATCATCTCGCGCGCGCCGCCGCCGCCTTCTTCGGCCGGCTGGAAAATCAGGTAAACGGTACCGTCGAAATGGCGGTTTTTAGCGAAATGCTGCGCGGCCGCCAGCAACATCGCCGTGTGGCCGTCGTGGCCGCAGGCGTGCATCTTGCCCGGGTGCCGGCTGGCATGTTCAAAGGTGTTGAACTCCTGCATCGGCAAGGCGTCCATGTCGGCGCGCAGGCCGATGGCGCGCTTCGAGCTGCCGTTTTTGATGATGCCGACCACGCCGGTGGTGCCCATGCCGCGGTGAATCGGAATGCCCCACTCGGTGAGTTTTTTCGCCACCACATCGGCGGTGCGCACTTCTTCAAAGCACAGTTCCGGGTGGGCGTGAATATCGCGGCGCAGGGCAGTCATGCCGGCGGCCTGGGTGACGATGGCGTCAATGATTTTCATGAAAACCTCTTGGTGGTCAAGGCCGATGCCCTACAGCCTGGCAGATGTTTTGCAAGCCCGGGGCCGGCCTTTGTACCAAGCATAGTCTGCCAGATTCAGCAGCGGCAAGTCCCCCCGGGAATCACCATACGCATGCAGGGTGATTGGCGCGCGCGGGTCGGCGCGGCCGGCCAGCCAGGCTTGCAGGCGCAGCACTTTTTCTTCGCCGTGGCAGTTGGGCGTGGCCATGCGCCCGGTGTGTACGCCAGCGTGAACCTCCAGCTCGGTGCAAATGACCGCGTCCATGCCCAGCACGTCGCCAACGCGGCGTAAATAAATACCTGGCGAGGCGCTCACCATCACACAGCAATGCCCCCGCTGCTGGTGCTGCCGCAGCCGCGCCAGCATCTCTTCCTGCCATTGATCGGGCAAATACCGCGCCACAAAATCGGCGGACCACTGGTCAACCGCCAGCGCGCTGCGCCCGCCCAGACTGACCTGGAGCAACCGGGCCTTGGCCTGGTGGTTGCTGGTCAGGCCGCAGGCATACGCGGCCAGCCAGGGGCTGCTGCGCAGCAGGGCGAGCAAAAACCGGGGCCAGCCCAGACCCCGTCGCAAGTAGGGCAGCAAGGTGTCGCGCCGGGTCAGCGTGCCGTCGAAATCGAAGGCGGCGACGTCCATGGCAGGCGGGGCAGCCGCGTCGGGCCGTGCTCTTAGTTCTGGCATCGCACTTTCCCGCACAGGCGTTCGCAAAACGGGCACCCCGTCATGGGCAGCCAGGCCGGGATGTTGTAGTAGCGGCTGTAGATGGCGGTCAGCACACCGTCACGGTAGGCGGCGTAATTGAAGCCCTTGCCTTCGACCGCATAAAAAGGAACACCGTCCTGGGAGAAGCCGAGCACTTGTACGCTGTCGAAGTAAGGTTGGTAGTCCTCCGTCCGGGGCGGGTCCGTGCGGATGATGCGCACCGTTTTTCCCTGGTAGATGGAAAAATCGACCAGCATGTCGTCCTGCCGGGCGTGGAAGTTGCCCGGACCGAACACCGGCACATACTGGCGCAACGCATAGCCGTAAGTGGACGCGGGTGTGTAGGCGCTGGCCATCAGCACCACACCGGGCGCAACGACCTGCTGGAGCATCTCGGCGGTTTTATAGCCGCGGATGATTTTCGGATACAACTGGGTGTTTTTCCAGTTGTCCAGCGGGCTGGCGTACAAACCGGCGACGATCAGCCCATGCAGCGCGGCAAAAGCCGCCATGCCCAGTGCGCATGCCTTGAGTTTCTTCAGCGGCAGGGCAAAGGCCAGCAGCGCAAAGCCAAAGGGGTAGAACGACAGCACCCAATGCAGGCCGACCACTTTTTTCAGCGACAGCAAGGCAAAAAACAGCAGCGGCACCAGCACCACGCAGCCGAGCAGGCGCTGCTGCCGGAACACAGCGGTCAGCAAACTGCGCTGCTTCCAGCCCAGCCAGGCCGCCGCCGGCGTCGCCAGGTAAAACAGCATGGCCGCATACAGCAGCGGCTTGTGCCAGGCAAAGGCCGCGCCCTCGTTGCGGTTGTAGAGGTTGAACATGATGTTCGGCCAGCCGTGCGACAGGTTGTAGGCCAGGTTGATGGCCGGGCCCGGCAGCATGCACAGCAGCAGCAGCGCAAAAGCGGGCCAGCGTTCACGCCGGTACAGCGCAAAATAAACCAGGTAGCCCAGGCCCAGCACCACCGAAAAATACTTGGACAAAAAGGCGCCGCCCAGAAACAGGCCAGCCAGCGCGTACAGTCCCCAGGCCGCCCTGTCCATGCGTTCGCGCCGTTCGGCCCGCAGCAGCGTGGCGACGGACAGCGCCGACCAGAAAATCAGCGGCGTGTCGGTCGTGATCAGGACGTTGAGCCAGTTGATCGGGGCCAGCCAGAACAGCAGCGCCGCCCAGGCGGCGCGCGTCCTGTCCAGCGGGTGCAGCGCCCACCAGAGCACGCCGCCAAGGGCCAGCGGCAGCAAGACCGCCGGCAGACGTATCGCCCAGGTCGCATCGCCCAGCGTCCAGCGCATCAGGCCGATCAGCCAGCCGACCATGGGCGGGTGGTCGTAGTAGCCCCAATCCGGGTAGACACCCCACCAGTAGAAAAAAGCCTCGTCGCCGGTGATCGGAAAAGTCGCCGAGATCCACGCCCGCAAGGCCAGCGACAAGGCAGCGGCAACGATCAGCCAGTGGGTCAGGGACAGGGAGGCGGCAAAGGCGCCGGGTCGTTGGAGCATGGGTCGATGAGCGTCGGGGCTATCTGAAACTGATTTCCTGGCGGATGGCGGCACTATAGACCAGCGCCAGCGCCCCGATGGCCACCGCCAGCCACAGGGTGACCACCCTGACCGCCACCGTGATGCTGAGCGCCAGCGCGGCACTCGCCCCCTGGGCCACCAGCAGGCCCGTCAACAAGGCCTCCGTGCCGCCCAATCCGGCCGGCAGCAGCGATAAGGCCCCTCCCACCATCGCCAGCGCGTAAAACCCCGCGGCCTGCAGCGGCGCGATGGGCAAACCGGCATCGCGGCACAGCAGCCAGACCGCCAGCCCCTGCGCGGCCCAGGCCACCCCGGTCAGCCCGAACCACACCAGAGGCCGGCGCGCCAGACACTGCCAGGCCTCGCGCAGCCATGACAACCGCAGCAGCAGCCGGTGGCGACACTTGAACAGCAGCACCAGCGCGGCCAGCCCCACGAAAAGCAGCGAACCGGGAACCGCGCCGGGCCAGGCCAGCGCGGCCAGCCAGCCGAGCACCGGCAGGCCCATCAACAACAGACACAGCAGGTCGGCCAGCCGCTCGGCTCCAAAAATCGCCAGGCTTTGCGCGGCGCTCAAGGGCTGGCGCGCCAGCAGCAGCCCGCGCACGGCCTCGCCGACGTTGCCTGGGGTCGGCGTGAAAGTGTAGCCCGCGAGGTACAGGCGCAGCCCTTCAAAAACCCCCAGGGGCCGCCCGTAGTGGGCCATCCACAAGCGCCAGCGCAGGCCGCGCAGCAGGTAGTTCAGCAGGCACAGCAACACCGCCTGCAGGCCGGCGAGCGACCCGAGCCGCTGGATCGTCGCCAGGGGGCTACCCTCACCGAACGCGACCAGTGCCAGCGCGTAGGCCGTGGCGGCCGCGCCCAGAACCAGCAGCAGGGGCTTGAGCGGCAGGCGGCTGGCCGGCCGCACCGGCGCTTTCAAAACCGGCGTCCCAGAAACACCCCCAACCAGGCCGCCAGCGCCAGCAAAATCCAGGGGTCGCGCAGCAGGTCGCGCGAGACGTCTTCGCCACGCCCCCGGTGGACCTGGTAGGCATAACGCAGCAAGGCGAAAATGACGATGGGCACGGTATAGAGCAGGCGCTCGCCATGCTGCAACTGCGCCTCCGGACTGGTCGCGAACAACCCATAGGTCATCAAGGTGGCCGTCATCGTCACGGCCATGAACATGTCCAGCAGGGCCGGCGGGTAATGTTCGAGCACGGCCCGCTGGTCGGCTTCGTGGTGAAAACTCTCGGCCTTGCGTTTTGAAAAACCGAGGAACAAGGCGATGAACAGCCCGGCCAGCAGCATCCAGCGCGAAGGCGCAATGCCCACCGCCAGCGTGCCGGCCAGCAGCCTGAGCATGAACCCCGAAGCAATGAGGGTCACATCGACCACCGGCACCTGCTTGAGCCGCCAGGAATAGGCCAGGTTCAGCCCCATGTAAATGCCCAGCAAGGCCAGCAGCTTCAGGTTGCCAGACGCCAGCCACAGGCCCGCCGCCAGCAGGGCCGCCGCCAGAGCCAGCGCGGCGGGTGGCGGCACGGCGCCGCTGGCCAGCGGCCGGTGGCGCTTGACCGGGTGCCGGGCATCGCTGGCGCGGTCATTCCAATCGTTGATGATGTACACCATGCTGGAGAAGCAGCAAAACGCGGCAAAGGCGTTCAGCACCTTCAGCGCCAGCGGCCCGTCATGCCAGCTTTCGCTGAACACCAGCCCGGCGAACACAAAGGCGTTCTTGAGCCATTGGTGGGGTCGCATCAAGACGGCAAGACTGAGCAATAAGCGCATGGGAATGGGGGATGGTTCAAGTGTCGGTACCGCGTCCGGTCGGTTTCAACCGGGATTGTCCAGATTGTCCATTAACCCGGTATTGTCCATTAGGACGCGGCGGGCCGGCGGGTAGAGTGACGTGACGAGGCAATTGGCCTGCAGTACGCGCCGCCGGCGCTCTGAAACAAGATAGAGATAGGCCTTCGAATATGCCTTCAAAATACTTTCCCTGCGCCGCGCTGCTTGCCGCGGCCTTGCTGCCGGGCCTGTCCGGCTGCGCGAGCCTGGGCTACTACTGGCAGTCGGTCAGCGGCCATCTGCAACTGATGAACGCGGCGCGCCCGGTGCAGGACTGGCTCGGCGAAACCGGGACGCCTGAAAAACTCAAGGCACGGCTCGAACTCGCGCAGCGCATCCGCAGCTTTGCCGTCAGCGAACTCCGGTTGCCCGAGAACGCCGGCTACCGCCGTTATGCCGACCTGCGCCGCAGCGCAGCGGTCTGGAACGTGGTGGCGGCGCCCGCGCTGTCGCTGACGCTCAAGACCTGGTGCTTTCCGGTGGCCGGCTGTGTCGGCTACCGCGGCTATTTTGACGAGCAGCAGGCCCGCGCCGAGGCCGCGCGGCTGCAGGCCCGGGGGCTGGACGTCCATGTCCACGGCGTACCCGCCTACTCCACGCTGGGCTGGATGAACTGGGCCGGCGGCGACCCCTTGCTGAACACCTTTGTGGGCTATCCCGAAGGCGAGCTGGCGAGCGTGATTTTTCACGAGCTGGCGCACCAGGTGGTCTACGCCAAAGACGACACGGTGTTCAACGAGTCCTTCGCAACGGCGGTCGAACGCCTGGGTGCCGCCCGCTGGCTGGCGGCCTTTGGCTCCGAAGCCGCGCAAAAAGACCACGCCGCGCTGAAGGAACGGCGCCGGCAGTTTCTCGCGCTGGCGCAGGCCACACGGCGTCAACTGGCCGAGATTTACAAGTCAGACAAGACGCCAGCCTTTGATCCGCAAGCGCAACTAGCGATGAAAACAATAGCGATTGAAGACTTCCGGAAACGTTACGCCGGACTCAGGGCGTCCTGGGGCGGACCGACCCACAACATGACTGGCTACGACCGCTGGGTTGCCCAGGCCAACAACGCCTCTTTCGGCGCGCAAGCCGCTTACGATGAGCTGGTGCCCGGCTTTGAAGCGCTGTTTGAGCGCGAAGGCGGCAACTGGCGGGCGTTTTATGATGCGGTCAAACGCTTGGCCACCATGCCCGCGGACGAGCGCCAGAAAATTCTGGCGATGCGCTAAACCCCCGACATGACGGAGACGACCGATGGCAGATATCCATATCGAACGCGAACACCCCCTGGGCCTGCCCGAGGCGCGCAAAGTGGCGTTCAAATGGGCCGAACAGGTCGAAGAAAAATTCGACATGCAATGCACTTATGAAGAAGGCGACACCTGCGACGAAGTGAGCTTCACCCGCTCCGGCGTCAAGGGCACGCTCATGGTCGCCAAAGACCGGTTTGTGCTGGACGCCCACCTGGGCTTTTTGCTGGGCGCCTTCAAGGACAGGATCGAAAGCGAAATCGTCAAGAACCTCGATGCGCTGATCAACAAAGCACCGGCCGCCAAAAAGAAACCCGCAGTGAAATGATCGCTCAGAGCCGGCTGTGCCCGGCTTCGCGCCCAAGCTCTCCGCCACACCCGGCGGCCAGCGCCGCAACGCGCCGACGCTGGGGCAGGACACCGATGCGGTCCTGCGTGAAGCCGGTTTGACGGAAGAGAAAATCAGCGCACCGAGGCTGCGCGGGACAGTGGCTTGATGGTGAGCAAGACAGGGTCGCTACTGGATTCATAGCATCTTGCGCCCCCCCACGCAAGGGCCGAAGATCTATTTCTCCTTGAACCGAAGCTTCAGCTCAGGGACTCGATCAGGTCGATGTACTGCTGCATCGCATCTTCCTTCGACGTGCCCTGGAGGCTGTTCCAGGCGTCCCACTTGGCCCCGGCCACCATGTCGCCGAAGCCGGGCTTTTTGTCGGCGATGTCGCCGCTGCTCCCCTGTTTGTACAGCGCATAAATTTTCAAAAGGGTGGCGTTGTCGGGCCGCTCGCTGAGGTTTTTCGAGTCAAGCATGGCTTTGTCAAAGGCAGCTTTCAGGTCTGGCATGAAGGTGCTCCGTGAAGTGGGTGGGGTGTCGAGGAATTCGTGCCATGCGCTGCCTGCCGTGCGCAAACCGCTCTAGAATCGACAGTCATTCTATGTCCGAACGACCGCCAGGCAAACCGCCAAAATCCCTTGCGCCTTCCGGCGGCACCGTTCGCCTGAACAAACGCATGGCCGAACTGGGCCTGTGCTCGCGCCGCGAGGCCGATGACTGGATTGCGCGGGGCTGGGTCCGCGTCAATGGCGCGTCCGCCGTGATGGGCCAGCCGGTGGCGCCGGATGCGCGCATCGACGTGGCGCGCGAAGCCCAGCAGCAGCAGCGCCAGCAGGTCACGATTTTGCTCAACAAGCCGGTCGGCTACGTCAGCGGCCAGGCCGAAGACGGGCACGAGCCGGCGGTGGCGCTGGTGCAACCAGGCAACCGCTGGAACCAGTGCAGCAGCCGGATGCGCTGGGGCCATGAGCAACTGCGTGGCCTGGCGCCGGCGGGCCGGTTGGACATCGACTCGATTGGTTTGCTGGTGCTGACGCAGGACGGCCGCGTCGCGCGCCAGTTGATCGGCGAAGACTCGGAGATTGAAAAAGAATACCTGGTGCGTGTCAGTTTCGGCGCGGAAAGTGTCAACGTGCAAGCCGTCTTTCCGGCCGGGCAACTGGCCCGCCTGCGCCACGGCCTGAGCCTGGACGGCGAGGCCCTGAAGCCGGCGCGTGTCGAATGGCAAAACCCCGAGCAACTGCGCTTTGTGCTCAAGGAGGGGAAAAAGCGCCAGATCCGCCGCATGTGTGAACAGGTCGGTTTGTTGGTCACCGGTCTGAAACGCGTGCGCATAGGCCGGGTCAATCTGGGCCACCTGCCGGTCGGTCAGTGGCGCTACCTGGCGCCGCATGAGCGCTTTTAAACAGCGCAGGGTTCACTTTTCGGCGGCGCTAAGGCTACGCTGAATAAGTCCGTTCGCGTTGAGCCTGTCGAAACGCTGCCCTTGCAAATCAACAAGTTGCGAAGGACTTCGACAGGCTCAGTCCGAACGGGGAGACTTATTCAGCATTGCCCTAACCGGCGGTTCGGCGCTTGAAAAAGCGATGCGCCAGCCCAATTTCGTATAGTTGGCGGTCTTCCGGCGTGGACCTCCGCCGTTTGTACGAATTTTTTAGTTACCCTTCTTTTTCAAACCACATGAGCAAGCAAACCCTTTCCTTTCAAACCGAAGTCGCCCAGTTGTTGAACCTGGTCACCCACTCGCTGTATTCCAATCCGGACATTTTCCTGCGCGAACTGATCTCCAACGCTTCTGACGCCTGCGACAAACTGCGCTTTGAAGGGCTGAACAACGCGGCGCTGTACGAAGATGCGCCCAGCCTGGAAGTGCGGGTGAGTTTCGACAAGGCGGCCAAGACGCTGATCATCAGCGACAACGGCATCGGCCTGTCGCAGCAGGAGGCCATCGACAACCTCGGCACCATCGCCAAAAGCGGCACACGCGACTTCATGGCCAAACTCTCGGGCGACCAGAAAAACGACGCGCAACTGATCGGCCAGTTCGGCGTCGGGTTTTATTCGGGCTTTATCGTGGCCGACACAATCACCGTCGAAAGCCGCCGCGCGGGCCTGCCGGCCAGCGAAGGCGTGCGCTGGACCAGCGCCGGCACCGGCGACTTCGAAGTCGAGACGATTGAGCGCGCGCCGCGCGGCTCCAGCGTCATCCTGCACCTGAAGGACGATGCCGCCGAGTACCTCAACACCTGGAAGCTCAAAAGCATCATCAGCAAATACTCCGACCATATTTCCCTGCCCATCCTGATGAAAAAGGAAGAGTGGAAGGAGGGCGAGAAGGATCAGCCCGGCGAGATGGTCACCACCGACGAATGGGAAACGGTCAATCAGGCCGCGGCCTTGTGGACGCGTGCCAAGAAAGACATCACCGCGGCCCAGTACGACGAGTTCTACAAGCAGATCAGCTACGACCAGAATCCGCCGCTGGCCAGCACCCACAACCGCGTGGAAGGCGCGACCGAATACACCCAGTTGCTTTTCATCCCGGCCAAGGCGCCGATGGACCTGTTCAACCGCGACAAGGCCGCCGGTGTCAAGCTCTACGTCAAGCGTGTGTTCATCATGGACGACGCCCAGGCGCTGATGCCGACCTACCTGCGTTTTGTCAAAGGCGTGGTCGATTCGTCCGACCTGCCGCTCAACGTCTCACGCGAGCTGCTGCAGGAAAGCCGCGCCGTCAAGGCCATTCGCGAAGGCTGCACCAAACGCGTGCTGTCGATGATCGAAGACCTGGCCGCCAACGAACCGGAAAAGTTTGCCGGCTTCTACGCCGAGTTCGGCGCGGTGCTCAAGGAAGGCCTGGGCGAAGACTTCGCCAACCGGGATCGGCTGGCCAAACTGCTGCGTTTCGCGAGTTCGACGACCGACACCGTGACGGTCGGCTTTGCCGACTACAAGGCGCGCATGAAGGACGGCCAGGACGCGATTTACTACATCACGGCCGACACCCAGGCGGCAGCCAAAAACAGCCCGCAGCTTGAAATCTTCCGCAAGAAAGGCATCGAAGTGCTGTTGATGACCGACCGGGTGGACGAGTGGGCGCTGAGCTACCTGAACGAATTCGACGGCACGCCGCTGCAGTCCGTCGCCAAAGGCGCGGTGGACCTGGGCAAGCTGCAGGACGAGGACGAGAAAAAAGCCGCTGAAGAAGCGCAGACCCGGTTCAAGCCCATTCTCGACAAGCTCAAGGAAGCCTTGAAGGACAAGGCCCAGGACGTGCGCGCGACCACGCGGCTGGTCGATTCGCCGGCCTGCCTGGTGGTGCAGGACGGTGGCATGTCCACGCAACTGGCGCGCATGCTCAAACAGGCCGGCCAGGCCGCGCCCGAGGTCAAGCCGATTCTGGAAATCAATGCCCAGCACCCGCTGGTCAAAAAGCTCGAAGGCAGCGAGCACTTCGATGATCTGGCCCACATCCTGTTCGACCAGGCCTTGCTGGCCGAAGGCGGCTTGCCGGATGATCCTTCGGCCTATGTGAAACGGGTGAACGCTCTGCTGGTTTAGAACTTGTCCGATGTGTTGGCACGCCGGCGCACCTGGCGGGTGAGATTGCCAAGGGTATGAAGGCGCTTGAAGACATGCTTGCAAAAGAAGTTTGAGTATCAAACAATGGTGAAATAGTGACTCAAATTTCATGAAACAGTTAAGGCAATGCTGAATAAGTCTCCCCGTTCGGACTGAGCCTGTCGAAGTCCTTCGCAAGTTGTTGATTTGCAAGGGCAGCGTTTCGACAGGCTCAACGCGAACGGACTTATTCAGCGTAGCCTTAAAACTTCACCAAGCTTCCCATCGCCATCGCCATCGCCATCGCCAACCAGCTTCTACGCTCATTGAAAGACTAAGCATGCCGGCGAAGCCATCATGGTCACCTCACGTCAGCAGCCACGCTGATGCCGATGCCGCCATGGAACTCTTGCTTCGCATTGAAGATCAAGTCGATAGTTTGTCAGACCCCAACGCGGATGACCCAGGCTTCGACACTCCGACAAGCTCAGGACAGGCCAGGCTCAGCCCGAACGGTATCTGAGCAGCAACGACGTCACGCCACCAGCGGCGCTTCCTGCATCGCCTCAAGCTGCTCTTGCAGCATATCGACCTGGCCTTTCCAGTAGTCGCTGGAGCCGAACCACGGGAAGTTGATCGGAAAGATCGGGTCCTGCCAGCGCTGGGCCAGCCAGGCGCTGTAATGCACCAGGCGCAGGGTGCGCAGCGGCTCGATCAGGGCCAGTTCGCGCCGGTCGAACGCGCGGAACTCTTCGTACCCGTCCACCAGTGCGCCCAACTGCCGCAAGCACTGGGCGCGCTCACCGGACAGCAGCATCCACAAGTCCTGCACCGCGGGGCCGCTGCGCGCGTCGTCCAGATCGACGAAGTGCGGGCCGGCACCCTCCACGCCTTCGGGCGTCCACAAAATATTGCCGGGATGGCAGTCGCCGTGCAGGCGCAGGGTGCGGATGTCGCCCACACTGTCGAACACGGCCTGCACCACCTTCATCGCTTCTTCAAAGGCCTTGAGCCAACGCGATTCCATGTCCAGCGGCAGGTAGTGGCCTGCCAGCAGCACGTCACGGCTGGCGTGGCCGAAGGTTTGCAGGTTGAGCGCGGGGCGGTGTTCAAAATGCCGGGAACTGCCGACCGTGTGGATGCGCGCCAGGAAGCGGCCAATCCATTCGAGCACGTTGAAATCCTCCAGCTCCGGGCGGCGGCCGCCGCGGCGCGGCGACACGCTGAAGCTGAAGCCGTCAAAGTGGTGCAGGGTGCTGCCGTTCAGGACAAGCGCGCCGACCACCGGGATTTCGGCGGCCATCAGCTCGGCGGCAAAAGCGTGCTCTTCCAGTATCTGCGCATCGCTCCAGCGCCCGGGCCGGTAAAACTTGGCGACGACGATGTCGCCGACGGCGCCGGCACCCGCCGGGGGTTCAAGGTGAATCTGGTAAACGCGGTTTTCGTAGCTCGACAGCGCCATCAGGCGCCCGTCGCCGTACAGGCCCACGCCGGCCAGCGCGTCGAGCACCACGTCGGGGGTGAGTTTTTCGTAGGCGTGTACCGCCTCTTGGGTCGCTGCGGCCGGGTGATTCTCAGTCATGCCCGATTGTCGGTGCAATCAGGGCCGCTTGTAACCGCGGCATGGCGCGAATGGCGGGTTGTTAGCATACGGTACCCACCTGCCGGGAATGCTGCTGCCTGTTGCTCAGCGTCTTTGGCGGCCCGCACATCTTGAACCACGCCAACAACAGCGCTTCCACCAAACCGGCCAAGCCCGCCGCCGGCGCGCAGGTCATTGAAGAAATCCGGCCGGGCCAGTCAATCGAGCTGCTCAAGGAACTGCACATCCTGACGCGCGAGGGCAAGCTGAACCAGGACACGCGACGCAAGCTCAAGCAGGTGTACCACCTGTACCAGTTCATTGAGCCACTGCTTGTGGACGTGTCCGGCAGCGACAAGGGCTTCACGCTGGTCGACCACGGTGCCGGCAAGTCGTATCTGGGCTTCATTCTTTACGACCTGTTCTTCAATGTGGCGCACCAGGGGCCCAAGACTGCCAAGCCTGTAAATGGTCATATCTACGGCATCGAAACCCGCAGCGAACTGGTCGACAAATCGCGTGCGCTGGCCCAGCGGCTGGGCTTTGCGCGGATGACGTTTTTAAACCTGTTGGTAGCAGAGGCCACCACGTCTGTCGAGCTGCCGGAGCAGGTGGACATCGTCACCGCATTACACGCCTGCGACACGGCCACCGACGACGCGATTGCCTTTGGCCTGGCCAAACAGGCGCGCCACATGGTGCTGGTGCCCTGCTGCCAGGCCGAAGTCGCCGGTGTGCTGCGCAAAAACAAGGCACTGGGCCTGGCCAGATCGCCGCTGGCGGAACTCTGGCGGCACCCGCTGCACACGCGCGAATTCGGCAGCCAGATCACCAATGTGCTGCGCTGCCTGCAGCTCGAAGCCCATGGCTACCGGGTGACGGTGACCGAACTGGTGGGCTGGGAGCACTCGATGAAAAACGAACTCATCATTGCCAGCCGGCCGCAGGCACCCAACGCCGGCAAAACCCGCCAGGCGCAGGCGCGTTTGCAGCAGGTGCTGGCTGAGCTCGATCTCGGCGAGTTGACGGCCCGCTTTGCCTTGCCCTGAGCCGGACTTGCGGACGCTGTCTTTCCGGGTCGGCGCCATGTCACCCATGTCACTCCTGGGGGCTGCAAAAAGGTCAAGCGAGGTTGGTGTAGGCGCTCACCAGCGCCTGCAGATGCTTGCGCTGGCCTGGTTCGAGATAGGGAATCAATAAATTGAGCACATGGTGCGCACCGCGCAGCCAGGCGGCCTGCGCGTTTTCGGGTTCCAGCGCGTGGCGCGGGTCGCGCACGTATTCGAAACTCAGCCAATAGGTCAGCACCACCACCATGCTGGTGGCGGTGGCCTCGACCTCGCGCGGGTCGATGCTGACGGTGTTGGTCCGGCTCATGCTGTCGAGCATGGTTTTGACGGAACGGGTCTTGTTTTTCAGCACCCCCTGAAAATGCGTTTCCAGCCGCCGGTTCTTGCTGAGCAGGTCGTTCAGGTCGCGGTACAAAAAGCGGTATTGCCAGATCAATTCAAACAGCGTGTGCATGAAAAACCAGGCGTCTTCGACGTCGCGCACACCGTCGCCGGCATTGAGCAGCTCGCTCAGAGCCCGCTCGTAGCGGTCAAACAGCGAATTGATCAGCGCGTCCTTGGCGGGGTAGTGGTAGTAGAGGTTGCCGGGGCTGATGCCGAGTTCGGCGGAAATCAGCGTGGTCGATACGTTGGGTTCACCAAAGCGGTTGAACAACTCAAGCGCCACTTCCAGGATGCGTTCAGCCGTTCGGCGCGGCGCTTTTTTTGCCATGGTGTCTCCCTTGTTTTTGTTGTACACAAGTCCGTGCCAGCCTGCTGAAGGCTCTGGCTGCCCGTTTTTACTCCTTCCCCCAGAGGGTGAAGGAGTCACACCAGCAGGCACCTGACCTGGTGCAAAACAGACTTGTATAAGGGCATGGGTTTACCTCGTAACCGTTTCCACTTTAACGCACTCAAAGAGCTGTTGGAAGTAGGGAAGTCGAGTAATCGCCGCGAAAGGCAGGCGAAAAAAAAGGGACGCCGCAACGTCCCTTTTGAACCAAAAGCCTCAAGCCGACTTGCGTGCCGGCGCGCGCTTGGCGGCTGGCTTGCGGGCTGCGGGCTTGACTGCGGCACGGGGCGCCGCTTTGGCTGTGGCTGCCGGTTTGGCACCCATTTTCTGCAGGTTTTTGTTGAGTTCATTGAGGCGGGCGGCGAGGGCCTCCACGTCCTTGGCCGAAGGCACGCCCAGCTTGTTCAGGGCTTTGGCGACACGCTCTTCAAAAATGCTTTCCAGCTTGTCCCACTGATGGCCGGCTTTGGCGCTGATGTCGGTGGCCATGGCAGTCATCTTGTGGGTTGCAGAGGAAATTTTTTCTTCGGCGGCGGTTTGGGTTTTGCGCTGGATCGAAAGCCCTTCCTTGACCAGCGCCTCGAACACCTTGCCGCCTTCTTCCTGCGCTTTCGAGAAAGCACCGAGGCCAGCCAGCCATATCTGCTGGGCAGAGTCCTTGACGGCATCGGCGAGTGGGGGAGTGGATTTTTTGTCGGCGCTCATTTTTTTCGGTTTCTTGACCATGGTGGACTCCTGACGAATTCGGCGATTAAAAATTATCGGATCAGATAATCCTGTTTGCTGCGGCCGGCAGACAAGTGATCCGCCAGCCAGGCGGGCGTCTTGCCGCGGCCTGCCCAGGTTTTTCCGCTGGAGGGATCTTTGTATTTTGGCGCAACTTTCGAACGCTTGCCGCCAGTTGCGGGTTCCTTGCGCGTTGCGGACTTCTTCCCGGCAAGGCCCAGATCGGCTGCCGAGAGCTGGTGGGCTTTAATCAGCTCTCTGGCCGAGGCGATGGCTTGTACGCGCTCATCATTTTTCTGCTGGGCCAGTTTTTCGCGCAACTCATTGACCTTGGCTTCGGCTTGATTAATTTGCTGCTGCAGTTCGGACAGGGTGGACATAATGGACTCGTCTTTCAATGCGAAAATCTGTCGTTCGGATGATAACAAACAAATGAATATAAATGAATATATTTGCACGGATATTTGAAGCGGGTTTTAATGGGGCAAAGCCGTCAAGTGACGGCGGATTATTCCGGGACACCCGACGTAAAAGGGCGCAGCACCGCGGCGAACGGGCAAGCAAGAATGCGTACGCCCCGCGGGCATAATCGAAGCCATCGCCGGGTGCCGGCATTCGTCAGAGGCAGATTCATGATTTTGATTACCGGCGGCGCAGGCTTTATCGGCGCCAATTTCGTCCTTGACTGGCTGGCCGGGCGCGACGAAGCGGTCCTCAACCTGGACAAACTCACTTACGCCGGCAATATGGAAACCTTGGCGTCCTTGCGGGATGACCCCCGGCATATTTTCGTCAAGGGCGACATCGGCGACAGCGCGCTCGTTGCCGGCCTGCTGGCCAGGCACCAGCCGCGCGCCATCGTCAACTTCGCCGCCGAGAGCCATGTAGACCGCTCCATCCACGGCCCTGAAGACTTCATCGAAACAAACATTGTCGGCACCTTCCGCCTGTTAGAGGCCGTGCGCGCCTACTGGAATGGCCTGGAAGGCGAAGCCAGGGCCGTCTTCCGCTTCCTGCACGTCTCCACCGACGAGGTGTACGGCTCACTCGCACCCACGGAAGCCGCCTTTACAGAAACGCATCGCTACGAGCCCAACAGCCCGTATTCAGCCAGCAAGGCGGCCAGCGACCACCTGGTGCGCGCCTACCACCACACCTACGGCCTGCCGGTGCTCACCACCAATTGCAGCAACAATTACGGTCCCTATCATTTCCCCGAAAAGCTGATTCCCCTGATGATCGTCAACGCGCTGGCCGGCAAGCCCCTGCCGGTGTATGGCGACGGCATGCAGGTGCGCGACTGGCTTTACGTCAAAGACCACTGCTGCGCCATCCGCCGCGTGCTCGAAGCCGGCCAGCCCGGCGAGGTCTACAACGTCGGTGGCTGGAACGAAAAGCCCAACATTGCTATTGTGAACATCGTCTGCGACCTGCTCGACGAGTTGCGGCCCAAGAACGACGGAGGCAGCTACAAGACGCAGATCACCTACGTCAAAGACCGCCCCGGCCACGACCGCCGCTACGCGATTGACGCCAGCAAAATCCAGCGCGAGCTGGGCTGGAAGCCCGCCGAGACCTTTGAAACCGGCATCCGCAAGACGGTGCAGTGGTATCTGGCCAACCCCGATTGGGTGGCCCATGTGCAAAGCGGCGCCTACCGCGACTGGGTGCAGACGCAGTATGCGACTTCCTGATTTCGAGTTGATCGATGCCTTGGTGTTCTCGGCCTGTCTGCCGGATTGCCTTAAGGGTTTACTGTCTGCCTCTTCTAGTTCCCTCTCCCAGAGGGAGAGGGGGCATACTCAGTTTTCCGCCACGACCCGCCCTGTACCCGAAAGCTGGATGGCAACCCGGAATGACGGGCCGCCACAAATGCGCGAGAACATGAGCGCATGAAAATCCTCCTCTTCGGAAAAAATGGCCAGGTCGGTTGGGAGCTGCAGCGCAGCCTGGCGCCACTCGGCGAACTCATCGCGCTTGATCGCCACAGCACGGACCTGTGCGGCGACCTCGCCAATCCGGACGGCATACGCGAGGCAGTGCGCCAGGTCCGGCCCGATGTCATCGTCAATGCGGCCGCCTATACCGCCGTTGACAAAGCCGAAAGCGATGCCGCCACCGCCCATGCGGTGAACGCAGTCGCACCGGGCGCGCTGGCCGATGCGGCCAGGGCCGCCGGCGCATGGCTGGTTCATTATTCGACCGATTATGTTTTCGATGGCAGCGGCAGCCAGCCGTGGGAAGAGGGCGACCCGACCGGCCCGCTCTGCGTGTATGGCCGGACCAAGCTCGAGGGCGAGCAGCGCATCGCCGCCCTGTGCGCGAAACACCTTATTTTGCGCACCAGTTGGGTTTATGCGGCGCGCGGCGCCAACTTCGCCAAAACCATGCTGCGCCTGGCCGGGGAACGTGATCGCCTGACCGTCATCGACGATCAGTTCGGTGCGCCGACCGGCGCAGAGCTGATTGCCGACGTGAGCGCCCACGCCATCCGCCAAGTGTTGCAACGCCCCGCAGATGCCGGGCTGTACCACCTGGTCGCCAGCGGCGAGACCAGTTGGCATGGGTATGCAAAACATGTGCTGGCCCAAGCGCAGAGGGTGCAGCCTGCCATGAAAATAAAAGCAAGCGAGGTAGCCCCTGTGCCCACCAGTGCCTTCCCCACGCCGGCCAGGCGACCGCACAACTCGCGCCTTGATACGCGCAAGCTGCAAAGTGCCTTCGGCCTGCGCTTGCCGCCCTGGCAGCAGGGGGTGAACCGCATGCTGAGTGAAGTGATGATTTAAGGCATCAGTTGATGTCATAATCAATGCTTTGAAGTCAAGGGGCTTTCCTTTCATGCGTACCACCATCAATCTTGACGACGAACTGCTGGCCCAAGCCCAGCGCATCAGCGGCCTGACCGAGCGCACACAGCTTTTACGCGAAGCGCTGCTGGCACTGGTGCAGCGCGAGAGCGCCCGCCGCCTTGCCAAGCTGGGTGGCACCGAAGCCCAGTTGCAAGCCATCCCCCGGCGCCGGAATGCTTCTGCATGATGCTGGTTGACACGTCGGTGTGGATCGACCACCTCAGGCAGGGTGACGCAAAATTGATGGTCGCACTCGAAGCGGGAGAAGTCTGGATGCATTCCTTTGTGGTGGGAGAACTGGCTTGTGGCAATTTGCGCTCGCGAGCCGAGGTGCTGAGCCTGTTGCAGGCGCTTCCTTCGATGCCGATATGCACCGACAAGGAAGTTCTGTTTGTGATTGACCGGCATGAATTGATGGGGCGAGGCATCGGTTTTGTCGACGCCCATTTGCTGGCGTCCGCCAAACTGGGCGGCGCCCGGCTTTGGACCCGGGACAAGCGGCTCCACACCATTGCGACTGAACTGGGCCTGGCGCATGCCGAAACACAAACGCAACACTGAATGAGCACAGTAGAAAAGCACGAGGAGTGAGAGTTTTTGGTAACATCGAACCATTGCATCAATGAATTGCTGCATCACTTCATCAGGTAAACAATTATGCGAACCACCATTGACCTTGCTGACGACGTTTTGGCTGCTGCCAAGGAGCTTGCCCGCCTTGAAAACAGCACCGCCGGTGCTGTGCTGTCGCGCCTGGCGCGGCAGGCGCTGACGGCTGGCAGCTCGGGTTCAGATCGCTCTGTGGCCGGCTTTCGTACCATTCCCCGGCGTGGCCATGTCGTGACCAACGATCATGTGAATGCGATCAGGGAGCAAGAGGGTATTTGATGCGGGCGCTGCTAGATGTCAGCGTGCTGATCGCTTTGTTCGATTCCGAGCACATTCACCATGTTTCAGTGACGCGATGGTTTGCCGAACATGCCCGGCACGGTTGGGCCTCGTGCCCCCTGACGCAAAATGGCTGCATCCGGATTCTCTCGCAGCCCGCGTACGCCAACCATGCGCCCGCTGCTTTGGTGGCCGAGATTCTGGCTGAGGCCACGGCCGATCCCCGGCATGAGTTCTGGCCCGATTCGTTCAGTGTGTTGACGGCGGGTACCTTGCGCTGGGACCGGCTGCTAACCGGCCGGCACCTCACCGACGTGTATCTTCTGGCATTGGCTCAGCGCAACGCAGGGCGCCTGGTGACCCTTGATCAAGGCATTCCTGTTTCGGCCGTGCCTGAAGCGCGCGCCGAAAATCTGGCTGTCTTGCTGAACAAACCTCATTAACGGTGACAACTCCCATGACCCCACGCAAAGGCATCATCCTCGCCGGCGGCTCCGGCACCCGCCTGCACCCGGCCACGCTGGCCATCAGCAAGCAGCTTTTGCCGGTGTACGACAAACCCATGATCTACTACCCGCTGAGCACCCTCATGCTGGCGGGCATACGCGACGTGCTCATCATCAGCACCCCGCAAGACACGCCGCGCTTTACCCAGTTGCTGGGCGACGGCAGCCAGTGGGGCATGAACCTGCAATACGCGGTGCAGCCCAGCCCCGATGGCCTGGCGCAGGCCTTCATCATCGGGGACAAGTTTGTAGGCCATGCCCCCAGCGCCCTGGTGCTGGGCGACAACATCTTTCATGGTCACGACTTTGCGCAGCTCCTGGCGGGTGCAGACGCCCAGACCCAAGGCGCCACTGTGTTTGCCTACCATGTGCAAGACCCCGAGCGCTACGGCGTGGTGGCCTTTGACGCCCAGGGCAAGGCCGTCAGCATCGAAGAAAAGCCGATCCAACCCAAGAGCAACTATGCCGTGACGGGCCTTTATTTCTACGACAACCAGGTCGTTGACATTGCCAAGGCCGTCAAGCCCAGCGCCCGCGGCGAACTCGAAATCACCGCCGTCAACCAGGCCTACCTTGATCGTGGCCAGCTCGATGTGCAGATCATGCAGCGCGGCTACGCCTGGCTGGACACCGGAACCCATGAAAGCCTGCTCGAGGCGGGCCAGTTCATTGCCACCCTCGAAAAGCGGCAGGGCCTGAAAATTGCCTGCCCCGAAGAGATCGCCTGGCGCAACGGTTTCATCAATCAGCAGCAGCTCGAAAAATTAGCCCAGCCCCTGGCCAAGAACGGCTATGGCCAGTACCTCTTCAGTCTCCTGTCATCCCGGGTTTGACCCGGGATCCATGCCTCGGAATCTCATCATGAATGTTATCCCCACCTCTATTCCAGATGTCTTGATCATCGAGCCCCGGGTATTCGGCGATTCGCGAGGTTTCTTTTTCGAAAGCTTCAACCAGCGCGACTTCAATGCCGCGACCGGCACCGATTTCAGCTTCGTGCAGGACAACCACAGCCGATCGGCGAAGGGTGTGCTGCGCGGCCTGCATTACCAGTTGGGCCAGCCACAGGGCAAGCTGGTGCGCGTGGTGCGCGGCGCCGTTTTCGACGTGGCCGTTGACATCCGCCCCGCGTCGCCGACGTTCGGAAAATGGTCTGGCCTGGAATTGAACGAGCACGATCACCGGCAGCTCTGGGTGCCGCCTGGCTTGGCGCACGGATTTCTGGTGCTCAGCGACAGCGCCGACTTTTTATACAAGACCACCGATTACTACGCGCCGGAACTGGAGCGCTGCATTGCGTGGAACGATCCCGCACTGGCGATCAATTGGCCGTTGTCAGGCAGCCTGCCACAACTCTCGGGCAAGGATCAGGCTGGCGAGTACGTAGTGTTTGACGGGGGGGTCGATAAACTTTCATTTATTGGGTAAACTCTCCCGAATTGGTGATCATGAAAAACGAAAAAAACTAGATTGAATCAAATGAAAGCTGTCATTCTTGCCGGGGGGTTGGGTACGCGAATTAGCGAAGAGACCTCAGTTAAACCCAAGCCGATGATTGAAATTGGAGGCCGGCCAATTCTCTGGCACCTCATGAAAATCTACGCCTCTCATGGTGTGAATGATTTCGTGATTTGTTGTGGCTACAAGGGTTACGTCATCAAAGAATACTTTGCCAATTATTTTCTGCATATGTCGGATGTGACGTTTGACATGGCCGGGAACTCGATGCAGGTTCATAGGCAGAAGGCAGAGCCCTGGCGAGTCACATTGGTTGACACCGGCGAAACAACCCAGACGGGTGGCCGTTTAAAACGGGTTGCCGAGTATTTGGGCGACGAAGATTTTTGTATGACCTATGGCGATGGCGTTGGCGATATCAATATCGCTGCAACGCTCGCGTTCCACAAGGAACATGGCCGGATGGCAACCATGACCGCGACCCAGCCGCCTGGTCGTTTCGGCGCTTTGGGTCTCAGTGGGACATCGGTGCGCAGCTTCCTTGAAAAACCGCATGGCGATGGCGGCTGGATTAATGGTGGGTTTTTCGTGCTCTCGCCCAAAGTGCTTGACTTGATAGACGGCGATGAGTCCATCTGGGAGCGCAAGCCACTGGAAGAGTTGGCGCGTACCGACCAGCTTCAAGCCTATCTTCACCACGGTTTCTGGCAGCCTATGGATACGCTTAGGGACAAGAACCACCTGGAAGACTTGTGGGATTCTGGCAAGGCGCCATGGAAGTTGTGGTGATGAGCGCCTCTTTCTGGCGTGGGCGCAAGGTTTTTATTACCGGCCATACGGGCTTCAAGGGCGGCTGGTTGTGCCTGTGGCTGCAAAGCCTGGGCGCAGAAATAACCGGATTCTCGCTGGAACCGCCGACCAGTCCAAGCCTCTTCGAGGTAGCAAGAGTCGGGCAGGGGATGAGTTCCATCATTGGGGACATTCGGGATGGCGAGGTGCTGTCCCGCGCCATGAATGAGGCTCGCCCTGAGGTGGTCATTCACATGGCCGCGCAACCTCTTGTGCGCTACTCCTACGATCATCCGGTTGAAACCTATTCCACCAATGTGATGGGGACGGTTCATCTTTTAGAGGCTGTGCGGGCTGTGGGTACTGTTCGATCAGTGGTGGTGGTGACCAGCGACAAGTGCTACGAAAACAAAGAGTGGGTATGGGGCTATCGTGAAAACGAACCCATGGGTGGCTACGATCCCTACAGCAACAGCAAGGGGTGTTCGGAGTTGGTTGTGTCGGCCTACCGCTCTTCATATTTCAACCCGGATGCTTATGAGAAGCATGGTGTAGCGCTAGCGTCTGCGCGAGCCGGCAATGTGATCGGGGGCGGTGACTGGGCGGGGGACAGGCTAATTCCGGACATACTACGAGCCATCGAAACATTATCGCCAGTGTTAATTCGTAGTCCTCGATCGATTCGCCCTTGGCAGCACGTGCTTGAACCGCTCTCAGGCTATCTTCTGTTGGCGGAACGCCTTTATCAGGGTGGCGCGGAATATGCAGAAGGCTGGAATTTCGGACCTGCAGATAACGATGCTCGCTCGGTGGAGTGGATTGTCGAAAAACTGTGCAATATATGGGGCGAGGGGGCAGCCTGGAGACTAGATACTGTAGTTGGTCCCCATGAGGCCCATTATTTGAAATTGGATTGTTCCAAAGCACAAAATGTACTTGGTTGGAAACCTGTTTGGAATCTCGAGACGACCCTGACTAAAATTGTCGATTGGCATCAGTCCGCTACTTCCGGTGAGGATATGCGAGCCGAGACGATTTCTCAAATCAAAGAATTTCAACGTAATATGCAATATTTAACCAAGGAGAAGTGAACGTGAATGCAGTAGAAAGAAAGATGCTTGATATTCTCAAGATGTTGCGTCAGGAATATGGTGCTTTATCAGTCAAGGCGGAATTTGAGGCAGAGGGTACGCGTACAGACGAATTGCTTCGTTTAATTGATCTTGCGCGCCGTGCTGATTTGAAAGTGGGTTTAAAAATTGGAGGCGCCGAAGCAGTTCGTGACCTTATTGAAAGCAAGCAATTTGGGGTTGAATATATCATCGCCCCTATGGTTGAAACTCCTTATGCTCTCAAGAAGTTTATTGAAGCAAAAAACAAAGTATATACTAAAGGACAGCGGGAATATACAGATTTTCTTTTTAATCTTGAAACAGAAACTACGTTTGGTTCCCTTCAGGAGTTGGTCAAGGTGGCAAAATCAGAAAATGGTGTTCAAGGTATCGTCTTTGGTCGAGTTGATTTTGTCGGATCGATGGGGCAATCCAGAGACGCGATTGATTCTTCCAAGATTACTGATTATGTGGTTTCCACTGCCGAAGCTGCCAAGGCCGGCGGTCTTGACTTGGTGGTTGGTGGCGCGGTATCGATCGACTCACTGCCCGAACTCCGTAAGGTCAACAACGTTCATTTGACCCGCTTTGAAACCCGCAAGGTTATCTTCGATGCGAGCGCGCTAGATAGTCCGAAAATGACAAACGGATTGAAGGAAACGGTTCACTTTGAATTGCTCTGGCTGGAAAACAAGCGCGACTACTATGGTGAAATCCAGGGAGAAGACTCAAGCCGCATTGAAATGCTTGAAAAGCGTTGGTCAAAATTGAGTGCTGCGTAATGGTCTTCGCTCATTCGAATCGATTGCGACTGTCATCTGGTGCCTAAACAATCTGTAGTCATTTTTGGCGCATCGGGCGCAATTGGCCAAGCTCTTTGTGAGAGTTTTCTCGCGAAGGATTTTGAAGTGGTGGCCATCAGCCGGGCAGAGAGGACTCCCAATGACCCTCGGTCCAAGGCCGACTGGTTGGTCTGGGACGTTTCCGACGGCGGAGGCGCTCTCGTCGCTTTTGATAATTCGCGGCAATTCGACGCGGTGGTTTGGGCGCAGGGCGTCAATTGCAGCGATGATATATACACTTTTGATTTGAAGGCGCATGAGGAGATATATGCCGCCAACGTGACTTATATACTTGTCAGTCTGCAAGTCTTGTTGCGGCATAACTTGCTCACACCGTCGGCGCGTCTTTGCATCATTAGTTCAATCTGGCAGAATCTGGCTCGCCAAAACAAGTTGTCGTACTGCATCACCAAATCAGCGTTGCAGGGGCTGGTGCAGTCTCTTACGGTTGATCTCGGGCGTTCGGGGTATCTTGTGAATGCGGTACTACCAGGCGCGTTGGACACCCCGATGACCCGCGCCAATCTCAGCGGCGAGCAGATAAGTCGTCTGGAGGGGATGACCCCATTGGGAAGTCTCCCCGAGTTGAATGACGTGTGCAATCTCGTTGGTTTTCTGTGCTCCCGTGACAACACAGGCATTACGGGGCAGTTCATTGCGGCCGACAGAGGGTTTTCATATGCAAGAATCGTTTGAAGTTTCTGCCTCTGGCGGCGGCTATCGGGTGGTTGTCGGTCGAGGTCTCCTAAAGGAAGTCGTTGCCGATAATCCTGATGCCATCTTTATGGTTGATGATCACTTGGCGCCGTTGTTGCCTATTCCCGTCAACTGCCGGATCCTTGTCAAGGCATTGGAAGCCAATAAATCCCTGGAATGCATGTCGGAAATCGTACTCAAGTTACGTGAATTGGGCGCGAATCGGGCAACTCATTTAGTTGCGATCGGCGGCGGGGTTATTCAGGATGTCGCCACATTTTCTGCCTCGATCTATATGCGGGGAATTCGGTGGACGTATATGCCCACTACTTTGCTGAGTATGGCGGACTCCTGTATTGGCGGGAAATCCTCTATTAACGTATTGGGTTACAAGAATCTTGTCGGCAATTTCTATCCACCGAAAGAGGTTTTGATCGACATCGATTTCGTCGCCAGCCTGGATTCCGAAAAAGTTGTCGGAGGACTATTTGAGGCCGCAAAAATCTGCTATGCCCGCGGCTATCAAGACTTCCAGGATTATCTCTCCGACGGTACTGCTGCCCAGATGTCGGTGGATAATGTCCAGCGCATCATTGTTCGTGCCTTGCGAACGAAGAAGTGGTTTATTGAAACCGATGAATTCGACCAAAAGGAACGACTACTTCTGAATTTTGGTCATACTTTCGGCCATGCCATTGAAGCGGGTACCAATTTCAGCGTGCCCCACGGGGTCGCGGTCGGGGTTGGAATGATTGTCGCCGTTGAATATGCCAAAAAGCGGGGTTGGCTGTCCCCAACAGGTATTGAAAGAACTTCCAACTTGTCCAGGCATGCCAAATCTATGCTTAGGTTGGATGGCGGCAGTATCGTCGCGGTGCCCGCAGCCATTGACCTGAAATTGGTCATGGAAAAATTCAATAATGACAAAAAGCACCTCTCTGACACATATCGTATGGTATGTCCTCGAGGGGCTGGTGAGCTTGAATTGGTTTCCGAGGCAAAGAATGACGATACGCATCGTGATATCACTTGGGCCTATGAAAGCGCGTTGAGGGAAATTGGTTGGCAGACAAAGTGATGCAGACAATGACGAATTGGCATTTTGCGCAAGATATTGACTTCATTCTCGGCGCCACTGAAGACGTGTGGCCGGCGTTGCGTGGCGCCCGGCTGTTCATTACCGGGGGCACTGGCTTCATCGGCTGCTGGTTGCTGGAAAGCCTGCGCCATGCTGACCAGCGTCATAAGCTCGGTGTGCAGGCCACTGTCCTGACGCGGGACCCTCATGCTTTCCGGCGTAAGGCGCCTCATCTGGCCGATTACCCTGGCTTTAGCTTCATCGCCGGAGATGTCTGTAATTTCGAGACGCCGCCGGGTGAGTTCACACACCTTATTCACGCCGCCACGGACGCCAGTGCCGACCTCAACGAGAACGATCCCCGGCGCATGTTTGACACGGTGTTGCAGGGAACGCGTCGGGCGCTTGATTTCGCGGTGGAAAAAGCCGTGGACCGGGTACTCTTTCTCAGTTCCGGAGCAGTTTATGGCCAGCAGCCCTGGGAAATGGAACGGGTTGCCGAAAGCTGGACCGGCGCCCCCAGTTGTGTCGACGCCCGGGCTGCTTACGCAGAAGGTAAAAGAGCGGCAGAAATGTTATGCGCCATTTATCAGAAACAGTTTGGCGTAAAAATTGCAATCGCCCGCATATTTGCCCTGCTTGGGCCTTATCTGTCTTTGGACATTCACTTCGCGGCAGGAAATTTCATTAGAGATGCCATGCAGGGTAAGTCGATCACGGTCAATGGCAACGGTTTGCCCTGCCGGTCCTATCTTTACGCTTCAGATCTGACGGTTTGGTTATGGCACATGTTGGTGCGCGCAGAGCCGGGCAAGCCTTACAACGTGGGGTCTGACATATCGATATCTGTTCGGGAGTTGGCTGAGACGGTATCTGATACGCTCGGTAACGTAGGGTGCAGAGTTCTCGGTGCCCCAGACCAGGGGTGGAATCTTGGACGCTACGTCCCGGATACCAGCCTCATCGGCCGCGATCTAGGCTTGCATCAAACAGTTGGCTTGAATGAAGCGATACGCAGAACTGCGCTTTGGCATGGATGGAAAGGAAAATAATTAAATGAAGTTATCTGATTATGTAGCCCAGAAAGTTGTGGAGCACGGTGTGCGGCATGTGTTCATGGTTACCGGTGGTGGTGCCATGCACCTTAACCATTCCTTGGGAACGCATAAACAACTGGAATGCGTGTTCAACCACCATGAACAAGCTTGTGCCATTGGAGCAGAAGCCTACTACAGGCTCACCAACCGCTTGCCGGTTGTCAATGTGACATCCGGGCCTGGTGGTACCAATGCCATTACCGGGGTGTATGGCGCTTTCGTTGACTCCATCGGCATGCTGGTCTTGTCTGGTCAGGTGAAATGGGAGACCACGGTACGCAGCACCGGCCTGCCTTTGCGGCAGTATGGCGACCAGGAACTTGATATTGAAGAACTGGTGCGCCCCGTCACCAAGTACTGCTTCATGGTGACTGATCCGCAAACTATCCGTTACCACCTGGAAAAGGCCATTTACCTGGCCAGTGCTGGGCGTCCTGGCCCATGCTGGCTGGATATCCCTTTGAATGTTCAGGGTGCCCAGATCGATCCAGACAGCTTGCCTGGCTTTGATCCGGCCGAACTGGACGAGCCCTGGAAGCGCACTGATCTCAACGCTGTGAGCGCGGCTATCCTGGAGAAAGTCGCCGCAGCCAAGCGCCCGGTGGTGTTCGCTGGCGGCGGGGTGCGGCTGAGCGGCCAGCACGCGGCTTTTATCCGTCTGGTGGAAAAGCTTGGCATCCCGGTCGTGACCGGCTGGAACGCTCACGACGCCATCTGGGACGCCCATCCCACTTACGCCGGACGCCCCGGGACGATTGGAGACAGGGCGGGAAACTTCACGGTTCAAAATTCTGACCTTCTGCTTATTTTGGGCAGTCGTCTCAATATTCGCCAGGTAAGTTACAACTGGAAGACCTTTGCACGAGAGGCCTACAAGATCTGGGTGGATATCGACGAGAACGAGCTGAAGAAGCCCACCGTCAAGGCCGACATGCCTGTGCACGCAAGTCTTGCCGACTTGTTGCCGGTTCTCGCTGACCAAGCCTACGCTGGCCCCACTCAGGAGCAGAAGGCATGGCTGGCGTGGTGCAAGGAGCGGCAACGTCGTTTCCCGGTAGTTCTGCCCGAGTACTGGAACAACGACAGGGTCAATCCCTACTGTTTCATGAAGACCCTGTTCGAACAGCTGGAAGAAGGTCAAACGGTGGTGACGGCGAACGGCTCTGCCTGTGTTGTCAGTTTCCAGACGGCCGAACTCAAGCCCGGCCAACGGCTGTGGACCAATTCAGGCTGCGCAACCATGGGGTACGACCTACCAGGGGCCATAGGCGCCTGCAAGGCATCGGGCGACAAGCCTGTTGTTTGCCTTGCCGGCGACGGCAGCATCATGATGAATCTGCAGGAGTTGCAGACCATTGTTGGCAACCGGCTGCCGATCAAGATATTTATCCTGAACAACAGCGGTTACGTTTCCATCTTTCAAACCCACCGCAATTTCTTTGGTGGTGTGGAAGTGGGCGGTGGCCCCAAGAGCGGCGTCACCTTCCCGGATTTTGGTCGCCTGAGCGACGCGTTTGGCCTGCCTTATCGCCGCTGCGCGAACCATCAGGAAATGGCGCAGGCGATTGCCGATACCATGGCCGTCGATGGCCCGTCCGTGTGCGAGATCATGCTGGACGAGAACTTGTCGTTCGCTCCCAAGCTGGGTGCCAAGCAATGGCCCGATGGGCGCATCACGTCCCCCGCGCTGGAAGACCTCTCGCCATTCCTCTCCAGGGAAGAGCTGCGGGAGAATATGCTCATCGACCTGATTGAGGATCAGTGATGGGGCTGTGGCGGCGTGGTCTGGACATCGGTCTGGGCATTGCCAGCCGCCACCAGACGAAAGTCAGATTTCTCCTGGCCGGTGCGCTCAATACGGCCATCGGCTTGGCGGTTTACCCGGGCTTATATTTTCTTGCGGCTCCACTGAAGCTTCACTACCTGACGATTTTGGTTATCAGTCAAGTAGTGTGCGTGATATTCGCTTTTTTGACCAACAAGTTCCTAGTATTCCGGACTACGGGGAATTACTTGCGGGAGTCCGGAAAATTTCTGACATTTCATTTTTCCTATTTTCTGCTGAATCTCGCAGCATTGCCCGCGCTGGTGGAGCTTGCGGGCATGAACCCGGTGTGGGCGCAGACGCTTTTTGCGGTGCTGGTCATCGTCACCAGCTACTTTTGGCATAGCCGTATTACATTCTCATCGTCCAAGGTGACCCGTTAATGGAAAAACCAGCTTTTCTCAGTCGTATCTGTCCGGTGTGTTCCAGCAAACCACCTGCACAAGCAGCCATTCAGTCCGAGGTGACTGCGGAGTCACTGGATTTTGATGCCTTGGTTCCTTGCTGGAACGGCTTTTTCAAGGACAAGGTGTTTTTCTCCTATGTCCGCTGTGGCGGCTGCGGCTTGCTTTATGCCCCCACCTTCTTCAATGGCCCTCAGTTGGAGCAGCTTTACGGCCAGATGCCGCCCAACATGGCGGAAGTCCCGATGAAGGCCTTGCGTCGGACCCAGCATGGTTATTTTGAGGCGCTCAAAAGCTGCTCCGACCTCGATGGCGGATTCATTGAAGTGGGACCAGACATTGGTCTGTTTACCGAGAATTGCGTGCGCGAAGGGCGATATAATGAATATTGGCTCTTTGAACCCAACCGGGAAGTATTGCCGGCCTTGAGCAAAATCGTTGAAGGCCACAAATACCACGTCATCCATGACATGTTTGGCTTTTCGCATGTCCTGGATCATGCCGCATCTGCTGCAGTAATGATCCACGTTCTGGACCATTTGCTTGATCCTGTAGCGACATTGAGCGAACTCAGGCAGAAGCTGAAGCCGGGGGCCCGCTTGTTGCTGGTCACCCACGACGAGTCATCTCTTCTGCGGCGCCTTGTGGGCTGGAGGTGGCCGGCATTCTGTCTTCAACACCCCCAAATTTACAGTCCGCAAAGCATGCGTAAATTGCTCGAAGCTGCCGGATTTGAAGTGCTGGAACGGCGCAAGACCGTCAACTTTTTCGAAATTGGCTTTCTCCTGAAGCATTTGCTGTGGGCCTTCGGCATCAAGGCCCAGTCCGTGCCGAGTTTCGGGCGCTTCACACTGGGACTCAAGCTCGGCAACATGCTGACCATCGCAACACCGAAACCCGGGAGACATCATGTCTGAGCGCCCGCTACTGAGTATCGTCACTCCCTGTTTCAACGAAGAGGACAACGTTGACGAGCTCTACAGGCGGATCAGGGCCGCGATTGCCGGCTTGACGAAATACGAGTTCGAGTTGATCTTTATTGACAACCACTCAGAGGACGGAACCGTGGCCAAGCTCAAGAGCCTGGCGGCGAGCGACCCGGCTGTCAAGATCATCGTCAATGCGCGCAATTTCGGCCATATCCGTTCCCCCTATTACGGCATTCTCCAGTCGCGCGGTGTCGCTACCATCTACCTCGCCTCCGACCTGCAGGACCCGCCGGAATTGATTCCGGAGTTCATCAAGCATTGGGAAGAGGGCTACAAGCTGGTCATGGCGATCAAGCCCGTGAGCAAGGGTGTTGCCTGGGTCCATGCCCTGCGCAAGGCCTATTACCGCTTTGTGGATGGGATTTCCGACATTTCTCTGGTGGCGGACTCCACGGGGTTCGGCCTGTACGACCGCAAAGTTCTGGATCACCTGCGCCAGATCAACGACCCCTATCCCTTTTTGCGCGGCCTGATTTGCGAGCTGGGTTACGACATCAAGACCATTCCGTTCGATCAGCCGAGACGGCTGCGTGGAATATCAAAAAACAACTTCTACACGCTCTACGACATCGCGATGCTGGGGATCGTCAGCCATTCCAAGGTTCCCATCCGGATTGCCGCTTTCGTGGGTTTTGCGCTGGGTCTATTCAGTGTGCTTGCGGCAATGGTTTTTCTGATACTGAAACTCCTGTTTTGGGAGTCTTTCCCACTAGGGATTGCCCCCGTGGTGATTGGCCTCTTTTTCCTGTTCGGTATCCAGTTGATGTTTATTGGGATCCTCGGGGAATACATCGGCTCAATACATACTTATCTTCAACGTCGGCCGGTGGTAGTTGAAAAAGAGCGAATAAATTTTTGATCCGTTTGGATTGTGCTACAGGGTGTGTGCCCAGCCCTTACAGGTGTGACAACAATAGATGCGCAATATAAGCCTAACGCGGATAGTCGTAGCTCACGCGCTTTTCCAGATTCCCGGACTTCTTGCACTGGCACATTTTGTTGCCGAGCAGTCACGCCGGACTTGGGAGAGAAGTCACTACATCGATAATTTGGCCGCTTGGGCCATTCAGCCGCAACCCCCCAAGATCGAGAGCATTCTTGAATACGCTTTGCTCTTGGCATTAGGGGCGGTCCTGATTCTTGTTGTTGCTGCGTATTCGCGTCGGGATCGTGGCTATGTTCGGATGGGGGGCTGGCAATGGGCCGCACTTGGGGCCTATGAACTTGCCTGTTTGATCGCGCCTGGTCAATCAGGCATGCCAATCGGGTGGTTGGTGTTGGCAATTTTGCTGCCCATGTGGCTTTTTTCATGCAATCGAAAATCTCCAACAGTGGTTGCGCAACGCACATACCTTGCGATTGCAGCTGGAGCTTTGGGCTCTGCATTGTGGCTACTGGCCGCGACCTCCTGGAGCCCCGAACTACGCTTCATCAACGATTACGCAGACTTTCCTGAATACACCCGCCTGCAGGACGGCCGCTTGGTCGAAAATGCCGAATTCCTGCGCGCCAATAGTATTCCCGGTTGGTCCAAAGCCAGTTCATGCGAGGAAAAAGACGCCACGGCTTTAAACGTTTGCCTGCCCCTGAGCAAGGCGGTATTTCGCGATGCGTATGAGTCTTTTCTGTTGTTTCCTCCGGGGAGTGGTCTTGCATACAGCTGGGACAAAGAGATCTTGCTTGCCTATAGACCACTGGGTGAAAAAGAAAAGCTGCTGATTCAATCGTTGTGGGGAGTGAAGCCCGATCTCCTGGAAAAAGATAAGCTGCGCTCAAAGAACTATTGGCGGGGGCCGAAAGAGAAAGCAAGCGGTGCTGAGTCAGTTCTGCCGCAGGAAAACTATAGAGTAAAAGAGTTTCTTCAAAAAAATAACAATGAACTTGAAGCCCAACGCCAGCTGGGCCGGTTTTTTTATCATCACGCCTATCTTTATCTTCCAGCGCTGGAGAGAGTGCTGTTTCCTGGGGACCACATTACTCCGGCGCAATATGGCGAAGGTTTGACAAGCACCCTTGGCACCTTAATTAAAAGCTTCGGCGCGCCGACATTCCAGGCCTACTACAGTTTTTTTTGGTGGGGACTGTACGCCTATTTGGTGCTGCTTGGATTTGTCACATGGTGGATTACCCGGGATGCCTGGGCAAGTGTCCTGGCGACAGGCGCGGCCATGTCCCTTGTGCTGGTCATCAGCTATGACGCCTTGCGCATGGCGCCCGGATTCAATCCGATCCGCCATTTTCCCGATCTTTTATGTTTCCTTGCAATCGCCCACGACTTGAGGCGGCGCTCGAGGCTGTCTGCCCTGCTACGCGCTGCTGCTATCGGGATACTGATCTGGTGGAATCGGGAATTCGGTCTCTTTTTTCTTGGCGCCAGCATGGCATGGCTCATTGCCGAAGCTTGCTCGGCGACAGGGCGCTGGCGCAGGCCGGTTGCTCAATTCGCTCTGGAAGCGGTTTTTGCGATCGTCTTGCTAATCAGTACAAATTCAGGGGGCATAAGCGATTTGGCCCAGTACAACCTGTTGGGAATCGGGGCCCCCTTGACGCGCTGGCGAGATGTTTTCGGCTGGCTGGCCATATGGACCCCATTGATTGCCGGTTTGATTTGGATACGATTCTTCAGGGAGCAAGTGGCGGTCAGTGAAAGACAGAATAATCTGCTGGACATCGCTGGAATAGGGTCTGTATACGCCGCGCTGGCTACGATTTATGCGCTCTGGAATCCATCTCCAAATCATGCCGCTGTTATTTGGATGTGTGCGGTCATTCCACTCACTGCAGTCATCCTTTGGATCGTGGAGCTAGCCAGTCGTGACAAGGTTCAGCCGCACTATTTTTTAAAGTACAGTGCTGCAATATCAGTCTCCATATTGGCATTCATGATCGTCGGTAATCAAACTGTCCTGAGACAGTTTGAAGAAATATTTGATAACCATCAGGTGATGCGCTGGACTTTCCCTGGCTTGACAGGAAGCAGCACGGCTGACCCAAAGGTCATGCAGGAGAGCGTTGCGTTAATCGAAAAGTATCAGCCCAAAGGCCGAATTCTGCTGATATCGAGATACGACAGCTTGCTGCAGATATTGACCAATCGCCTCCCGCTTCTCCCCTATGTTGAATTACCAGGTGCGGTGGTAAGTCGGGAAATGGTTGAAAAAATTGCTGCGCGGGTGCTGCAATCCAATGCGCAGTTTCTTTATGCAGATAAAGATTTACTCGACGAGCGGGAGTGGCAAATCCCCTATGACAATGAAGGTGAAGCAGATTCAGGAGCCGCCAACCGGGTGGCTTCGCTGGCGGCATTGGGACAGGTCTTTCATAGAATTGCGCATTGTTATACCCCTGGCGAAGCTCAAGGCGCATTGCGGGTTTGGCATCGGACCTGTGAGGCCCAGAAAATATGAATATCCGCTCGTACTTCGCCGATAAAACCGTGAGCGCCCGCACAGCTGTGCTGGCGGTTTTGATGGCATTGGTCCCAGCCTTTTGGGGAATCGCGATCCCGTTTTCACGGCTGGCATTCCGGGGCAGTCTTTATGAATGGAATCGCGGCATATTTGACTGGGTGAATATTCCGCCAGAGGCCAAGATAATCTTGATCTCTGGCTATGTATTTGCGTTCGCCGCCACGATGGCGATGCTCCTGCTGATTCTGCTGGGCGCACGCAAAACCGCCTACGCCGAGGTTCTGGAACGGCGTCTTGGGCGTTTTTCGCTGGCAAGCGTTGTCGGTTTTGTCGGGGCGCTCGCGGTCCTGGGTGTTGCCGGATTCGTCCTGCTTTATACACGGCATGTTTTTTCAGCTTATGCGGCTTTTGCTTTGGGCGCTTCGGCTTGTGCTGTGGTCGGCTTCTGGGTGTCTTTTCGCATCAAAGCGCCGGGCTCATATCGTCCTCTGCTCGCCATTCTTCCCCTGCTGATCGGGATCTGCCCGCTCATCTATGCCTTGCTACTGACGCCATTTCGTGTGCCGAACGAATTTCTGGCGTTGCCGGAGGAGACGATTCTTGCGAGCGGTAAGCGCATCGACAACATCGAATTCATCAACTCCAGACGCTTCGAAGGTTTGGTCGTCCCTGATCCACGGTTGAGCCTCAAAGGACTTGAGGCATCTGCTATAAGAATTGGGCTTACGGCTGATATCGATCCATGGGCCATTGAATCTCTGGAAAAAAGCGCACCGGAGCGCTTCAGGTACGACCGCACCAATGCTCAACTGGAGATTCATGGCTCGCTAAATTGGGAGGAGTTCCAGTATTTATCGCCATTGGCTCAGGAAGCCGACTTGAGGCGGCTGGAGGCTAAATTTGCTGCTGATTCCATGGCAGCCCGGAGACTGGCTGGCGAGAGATACGACAAAGATGAACTGGAGTTTCTTCGGGCCAATCGGCCGGAGCTCGAGCGGCAACTGGTATTGGGCCGCTTTTTCTATCATCACGTGTTCTTGTTTCTACCCGCGGTCGCCGGGGTACTGGATGGTGTGCTTGTTTCTGCTTCCCAATATGGACGAGGGTTGACAGTTTTCTTCGCAGAAGTGCTGAAACGTACCCCGGAAAATCTCCGCTTCAACAGTTATCTTGCCCTGCTTTATTTAAGCTACCCCTTGTACCTAGCGGGAATTCTTCTTGTGGCGTACCGTCTGGGGCTTTGGCGGTGGAGCGCCATTTTTGTTGCTTCGGCAACACTCATAGGTTATCTTGCATCGGAAATAGAAACTGTCCGGCTTGGCGTAGGATTGGCTCCATGGCGTCACTTTTTTGATATCACGATTCTTTATTACTTGTTTCGGTACATACGAAGTCAAACCCCCGCTGATGGATTGATGCTGGTAGCCATGACGGGATTTTCGGTTTACTGGTCGAGAGAAATGGGTCTCTTCCTCGGAATAGCAGTTATCTTCGGCTTGACCAATCACGCTGTAAGTTCGCGTCGAAGCCGGCAGTGGTTGCTGGTGGTTGCCGGTATTCTTTCAGTCGTGCTCGGCTACTGGCTGGGTGACCCTAACGCGCTAACCCACCCCGATGCTGCATTGCTGGGTCTGAATACGCCAAGTTTGCCTGCTGGCTTTATTTCGATACTGGCCGGAGGGCTACTCCTGGCGGGTGGATTTTGGTGGGTTAGACGACCCGAAAATCCAGTTCAGGCCAGTGTTCATTATGCCGAGTGGATATTCCTTGGCACTTCCCTTGCCTATACTGCAATTTGCGGTATATATCTGCTCTGGTATCCCAGGCCGCACCATTTGGCGCCCATCATGCCGGTGATCGGCTTGGCGATGGCGCTTGCCTACCGGCATTATTTCGATCCCTCAAAGCCTTACAGTATCAAAATTGCTGCCACGACCATGGGATTGGCGCTGTTCATGCTAACTCTTCTGGGTGCGCTTGGAATTTTCGAACTCAGGAAAGAGGCGGGTATTTTTCGTACTCATGTCGTTCACAACTGGAGTTTTCCAAATGGACAGATGACGAGTACCGGGCAGCCAGAGCTGATAAGCGAGAGCATCGACCTTATTCGAAAGCACGAAATAAACTCGTCAGTGAATATCTTGTCGCCATGGGAAGTGGTGTTGCTGCCCTTTGCCGGAAAATATAAATCCGGGCCATTTCTGGTCTCTTTTGATTCCTTGTTTTCGGATAAAGAAGTCAAGCAGCTCGCTGAACATTTGACATCTTCCCCAGACAAAGTCTTGTTCGTTGACTCAAGGATTAGCCAAGGACAATATGAGTGGTCGCTGGACGCCAATGCCTATATGAAAAATAGAGTATATGCTTCAACGCTGCGACTGGCCGCTCATGCGAGTCTGCGGCGTGTTTTCGAGATCGTGAAGCCATGCTATGAGCTGGTAGAGGAAGGGCGTCTGATCTCGGCTTATATGCGAAAACCTGCTGCCAAATGGACTGGTGAAGCATGCATCACGGGCGAGAAACAACCTTGAACCGTGATTGCACGAATCAGCATTCCCTGGAGTCCCAATGAAAATTAGAAACAAACTGCTTTGGCTGCTGGGTGCTTCGACCATTCTGGCCTTGGCGCTATATTTTGCTATCGACATCTCGGGAAAGAAGGTATCAAAAGGGGTTGAGGTCGCAAGCTTGTCATGGGAAAGTCCAGCAAAGGATGGCAGCATCCGGGAGCCTATACGTTACAAAGAGACGGATAAGGCTAGGTATAAATATTTTCATATTCATTTCTCGTTTAAGGCGAACCACAACGAGGGGCATCCGAATATTCTACAAACGGCGAGCAGCAATTCCGGTATCCGGCTTGAGCTGGGAAAGCCATCTGTATTGGCACTTATCGTTGGGCGGGCTGAAGATTCGTTTGTGCTGACGCAGGCTTTGACACTGGGAGCGTGGCACGAGGTTTCTATCGACATCAGTTCGAATAACCATCTTCGGGTTACTGTTGATGATATTCTGGTGGTCGATCAAAGTCGCCGTCTTGATTACCAAATCGATGATATTGCAATTGGTTCAGGCTTCAGCGCCACAAGACCATTTAATGGCGAGATCAAGGTGCATACCCTTTCCTACGGGTTCATGGAGAGAAACGAACTGCTCATCAAGGCTTTGGCTTCATGGATACTGTTTGCCGTGGTCGTATTTGTGGCAGTACTGGCTGCCCCAACCTTCCGATTTTTAGCTCGTATCTTTTCAAAAGCTCACGCACAGTGGGGCGTACTAAAACTAAAAATACCTGAGTTCCTGCGAGTCCAGCAAGAAGGGGCTTCAAAAATTCCCCGTTTTGAAACTAATAGAAAAAGCGAGAAAGCAGAACTGGTTAAACTTATTCTGGTAGTTGGTACGGTTGCAGCAATAATATTTCACTACTCGAGGTTCGCTTTTGTCGGCGATCATGCGCCAAAACCTGATAGTTTTCTTCACTTCCCGGTAAATATATTCTGCGATTTTTATTCTCTCTTCGATGGCTATGTTCGCATGAGGTATAGCGTCGCAATGAATTATCTTCCCGCCTTGTTCATTCCACTTGATCTTCTGGCGAGGGTGACGGTGAATAACCCCTATCTGGCGATTAAAATTTTGCTTGCCCTTTATCTGGCGTTACTTGTACCTTATATATATTTGAGCTTGCGCGGGATGCGAGCCGTGCCCAGGACATTGACCGCCTTTGCATTGATTGCATGTAATTATCCGGTACTCTTTACGATCCACTCCGGGAATTTTGAGATGCTTTGCTTCTTGCTGGTGGCTTATGCAATCCTCTTTAGAATCAAAAAGCTTTACGTTTTGGCCGGTACATTGATTGGTATTGCGGCAGCCATCAAGCTTTATCCGGCCATCTTTCTCTTTTCTATAGTTTCCAGAAAAAACTGGAAGCAGCTTTTTCTAGGTTCTGCAGTCGGGTTTGCTCTATCAATCACCATCGGTTTCGCCATGACCGGATCTATGCTCGGAAATATTGTTGCGTGGGCTGGTGTGGTGCAGAGAGGTTTTGAAAATTACACCGGGATGATGGTGCTTTCGTATAACGGCGTGTATTTCGGCCATTCCATAATGAACGCATTCCGCATTATAGTCGGCCCGGGATACAGCATAGCCGCACTGTTGCCTTACTATTCCATTTTTTCTGCGATTGCAATCCTTGGTGTTTTAGCCGTGATGCAAAAGTCACGATATCTGTACCTGAGGGTCTTGTTGCCTGCCTGCGCAATTTGCCTTTTCGCGCCAACCTCCCAGGACTACAAGTTGCTGTATCTGACCATTCCGCTGCTCATGTTGCTGCGTTCAAACAGGAACTATCGGCATGAGACGGCTTTGTGCGTACTTGTTACGCTGATACTTATTCCAAAAGCGTACATCACTTTCTATGGTTCAACATATGTCAATACGAACACGCTTTTAAATGCGTCTCTTCTTCTGATCGTTCTGTCGTATGGTATGTATTTGTCTTTTTTCGACAAGAAATTCAAGCGGTCAGATGTACCTGGAAGTCAGACACCCAATGAAGTTGTACTTATGCGCGGGAAAAATTCGTCCTGATCATTTTTTTATTTCAAGTGAAGTAGATGCAGAGAATTGTTCCCAATGAAATTTAGTCATAAAAGTTTATCAGTTGTCGGTCTGCTGTCGCTTGCAGTTTTTGTGCTCGTTCTCGGATGGTTCGCCCAGTCGAAGTCATTTAAAACGATTGAAATTCGTGGTGCTGAATATATTGGTGCATCAGTAGATTCCGGTCGGGGGGGCATCGCCACACGCATGACAGGGCCAGTTTCCGTCAGGGAAATAAAGCATCCTCTGGATCTGAAGACGCTTGATATTTCTTTCGAATTCTCGACGCAGGAACCAACATTTTCTTACGGCAATTTATTCCAGACTGGAGATTCCATAGACGCAATTCGCATGGAGTTGCAGCCATCGAGTAATCTGGTGCTCATCCTCGGTGATGGAAAATTATTTAACCTTTCAAAATCAATTCAGATCGGTAAATCCCACGTCGTTCGTCTGAACTACGAAAAAGCCGAATTCCTCAAAGTCGTTATAGATGAAAAAGAGGTATTGGATATCACGGACAAGGTCCTTCTGTCCGGTAAATTCGACATATCCAACATCGTGCTTGGAACAGGCCTGGCAAGACAGAGAACACTGCTTGGTACGGTGAGGAACTTCAACCTTAATGGGGCTTATAGCTACTACGACAAAGTGGCAAGCATGGCCCGCTGGATGCTCATCGCTTTGTGCGGCATCGTATTTTTGAAGTCGTTCCCCCGCGGCTCCATCGCTGAAGTCGAGGGCGGCGCCCCATCGACAAGCTCGGTGCTAGCCGACAGCATCGCTGTGTATGGGCTCTCTCTGGGTTTCGTTGCGATGGCTTTGTTTTCGGTCCATTACTTTGGAGAGAAGCATCTTGGCTTGTCGAAATGGCTTGCGCATCTGATACTCCCCGTTTCCCTGGTGCTGGTTTTACTCGCGATCAGGCGACTGCCGTGTGTGTGGAAATGGGTGCGGTGGCCACTTGGTGGAATATTTATCGCGTACGTCACATATATTGTGACTTCAATGGGATACAAAGTACACGCATACGATAGCTTTATCCTGTGCCTGTATGTATTCAGCCTTCTGGCCTTTGGCATGTCCTTGTCCGGCAGCGGTTCGTATATGTACATGGCCCCAAGTGGTAAAAAGCGCCTCAACCTGTTTTTAGCGATAGGGGTGTTTGGGCTGTTTCTGGCGCTTTCCTGGAGCGGACTGGTCAATCTCACGAACTGGAATGGTTTCAAGCAAACGCTGGACAATAATTTTGGCATTGTTGTTGTTGGCGCTTTCCTGATACTGCGGGCCACCTTCGCCATCGTGCTGGGTCCCGAAAATTCAAATGAAATAGCTGTTCAGAATTCAGAGGCTCGAGGAAATAAGAGCCATCTGTCTTCTCTGGTCTGGACGGATGCAGTAGCCATTGTTACCTTTTCCTGGATCAGCTTTCGTCAGGACTCCTTGTTTATACCAGGGTCAGAATATCATTGGGAATATTACGTTGGTGTTATTCAGGGCATCCGGAATGGTGGCTGGTTGCTTTGGGATACGCCATCTCAATATGGCTTCTTGAATATTCTGTTGGCCTCGCTGGTCCCCTCTGCTTCCGCTTGGCAGTCATTCTATATATTTCAGGGAACACTGCTGTTCCTCGTCTCGACGGGAATTTATCTCGCTGCAAGGCGCTATACATCGACATCCCTATTTCAGCGCTCGGCAGTCTTCCTTGTTGTATTCATGGCGCTGTTTTTTGCAGACCCGGAGTTAATTGGACCCTATCCTTTCCCCTCCTCATCCGTGGTCAGGTTCTTCTGCGTTTATGCGCTTGTGCTCGTCGTATGGTTTATTCCGAAATTCGGATTGCGGCAGGCCACGGCATTGGCCCTTGCTTGGTCGCTTGCTGTCATCTGGTCTGCAGAGAGCGCAATTTACGGAACGGCCATTTTTCTTTTTATTCTTGTCACGTTGCTTCAAACCCGTACGGCCGAAAACAGGCATTTTGCACTCGCGGGAAAATATGTAGTGATCGCGACCACGTGCCTGGCGATGGTTTTTTTAACTGTGCTTGCCTTTTATTTATCGAAACTGGGTATGGCACCCGACTTGCGCAGTTTTTTCGAGCACGCCATCGGCTATGCGGGTGGTTTCGGATATGTTCCATTTCCGCTATTCGGCAACGGAAATTTGTTGCTGCTGGTGTTCATGGGTATTGCAATTCTGATTATTGGAGTAATTCAGCGGGAGGATGTCAAGCGTGACAATTTGGCAGCTCCGCTGGCGGCCATGGCAGGATGCATATGGGGGGTTGCCACTTATTACATTGGCCGGCCGGTACCTCAAAATATCACCGCAATATTGCCAATTATTGCAATGGTGGTCTACCTTGCTCTCGTTTTATCCAGGCGAATCAGTCATGGTGCGTATTCATTGCCAATCAAGGCGGCTGCAGTCCCCCTGTTTTTCTTGCTGTTGATTCCCCTAAGCAATTTGAAATGGTTTCAAAATCTGGCTCAAGTGCAATCTTTTGCTGCGGATGTGACGGTCAAGCTACCAAAGGCTGGCGACGGATTGGAGCAGCTTCTTTCCCGTGCCAATCCATTGGCAGATATATCCATCGTTTATTACGGGGACGAGGCCGCGCCTCCTGTATTTACGGGCAGGTACGCCAAGCTGAATGAAACCAACTGGCTTCCTGTCCCGCTACAGTTGCTCGAAATGCCTGTATCCGAGGCACGAAGAAGTATTTATCTCCAAAGGTATATTTGCCGCAAGCAGGCGAAGGCGGGAATACTGATCAATCGGAGGGGTGATGCAATTGAGGTGAGGTTGCAGGGGTTTCTTGATGAATTGCGTCAGTACTACGACCATGTGGAAGTTATTTCCGACAAGGAATACAAGCTGTACCGCTTCTCCGAAATGAACTTGCAGCATTGCCCAACGGGACTGGGCAAAAGAAGCTCATGAGCACAAGTGCCAAAGCAATTGCCCCAAAAACGCGAACAAGCTTGGGTAAATGGCACCATCTGGCAGGGTTGCTGGGTGTCGTTGCAGTCGTAGGGCTTTACAACACGCTTTTCGCCTTCAGTTTCCTGCCCCTTACCGAGGGCTGGTTCTCGGCCTATGCCCACCTGATTCTCGATGGCAAGCTGCCATATCGGGATTTTTATTTCTACCTGACGCCGTTTTACCCCATGGCGCTTGCGGCGGTGATCGGCCTGCTTGGCGATTCTTTTTTCGCGCTGCGGGTGGTTGGTGTTTTCATCATCGTTGCCATCGCTGTGCTGCTGTACCTTATTCTTGCAAGGCGTTTCAGACCGGCGCCATCAATGGTTGCTTCGATCGCGGCATGTATCTACTACCAGTCGGGTGTAGCGCACATTCCCTACGATTTCACGCAGGTGTTGACGCTTTTCACACTGGCCGCAACCTGGATGCTCGTTCTGGCTGGAAGTGAAGCGCGTCCAATCGGGGCTCTTTCCTGGAAAATGCCGGTGCTTCGGCATGTGCTACTGGCGGGCCTGTTCGCGGCCCTGGCATTTCTGACCAAGCAAAGCAATGGCACATTTGTTGTCGTGGCGGCTTGGCTTGGCTGCATTTATATTGCGCTACCTTGGGGGCGAGATGGCGTGAGGCTGATTGTGGCTTTTGGTTTCGGGTGTCTCCTGCCTGTCATGGTGATGCTGGCCTGGCTTTTTCAAGCAGACGCACTGTCAGCTTTCTGGGAACAAATTTTCGGCGGGGCGCTTGCTGCAAAGGGCTCCCTGGGCCACGTGTTTTTCTCGTGGCTTGACGGACTGCTGACCTCGGTCTATGTGACGCAGATGACCACGCTCGGCAAATGGGCCGTCCAGCTGATCGTGTTGTCCTTCATTTTTACAAAGGTGCTTGCGCTCATAGATAAACCACTTGCCGGTGGTCGCCGCGAGTTTATCTTCCTCACCTGCCTTGTGTTGTTGTGCGCGATGGTAGTCGTGAATGCCTATGTTGCCCCCATCGCTTTTTCCGATCAGGTTTTTGAGTTTGGACTGCAGGCGAATAATTACATCATTCCGCTTGCGACCTCGATTTCTGCCCTATTGCTAACATGGGCGGCGATGAGCTGTTTCGTTCCAGCGATGAGAAGGGCTCTTTCCCCGGCGATAGCAATCATGGGGATTCTGGCAGCAGGAATGATCTGGGGGAACGGGACTTCCGCAGGACTCAGCGAAGTTGGAGTTTTCACCATGTTTGCGCTTGCTGTGGCCGCAATGCTGGATACCCGGCCCTTCCGCTATGTCGGCTTTACGGCGGCGCTGTTGCTTGCTATCAGCCTTATATTTGCTTTCTCAAGCAAAAAATTTTCCGCACCTTACGCCTGGTGGGGCGTCGCAGAACCCAGCGTGCGCACGGCCACTTACCTATCTGAAGTGCCCATTGCGCGCGGCTTGCGGGTCTCGCAAGGCACGGCGAACAATATTGATGCGCTGGCCAACGCCCTTGCCAAAGGGCCTCGAGGTGGAGATATTTTTGCTTTCCCGAATATCCCTTTGGTTTACCTCATCGCCAACCAGTGGCCGAATTCAAAAGTTGTCGTACCCTGGTTCGATTTTCTACCGGACGAGCCTGCCAGAGCAGAGGCAGCCAGGCTGCTGGCGACTCCCCCCGCGACAATCGTGAATTTGAAATTGCCTCCCGTGGCTTGGGATGCACATGAACGGCTCTTTCGTGATGGTAAACCGCTAGGGCAAAGAAGCATTCAGGCTGCTATCTGGGAGTTGACTGGGCCACGTAACTTGTACCGCCTGGATTTTTCGCGTGAGGTGTCGCCTGGATGCATATTGGAAGTGTGGCATAAAATATCCGCGTAACTTACCTAACATACTTTTCTATATAAAATGGTTGAAAAAGTTACGAAACTCTGGATAAGTCAGCCTGATGCAAAAACTGAAACAGTTATGAGATGGCAAATGAGTCTTGCCAGAATCGGATTTGCGCTTGTGACAAAGAGAACGTGCAGGAGCTAAACACCCCATATCCATTCCTGACTCGACCGGACTCTCATTCTGTGATTTCTTATCTTTCAATTAATACTTTCCCGGGTGGGGATAGACCCTACCAAGTCAATCTTCAGAGCATGGCACATCAGCTTAGAAATTTTGGTTAGATCTAAATGAATTATCACATTTTCGCGACTAATAGCAAATCTCTTATTTTTTCAAAAAATAAAAATAAGGTAGTCATAGCATTCGCATTTCTTCAAATGCTAATAATAATATTTCTTGGAGATTCATTGGCGGGATATCCCATATTCAAATATCTGATTGGGGCGGGGCGCTTTGATGATTTCTACAATACCGTAGGTCGAGCCCCTTATTTGCCTGACATCAAAGATTCATATATTGTTAGCCCAGCGCTGATATTTCTGTTTAGATTTGCATCATTAAATTATGTTAATCTGGCTTTTGCATTTTATAATATCGTTTGCATTTCCATAGCGTATTTCGCATTCAGGAGGCTGAAAATAAACCCACTTATTGCGCTGGCGTTGCTTGTATCGTATCCGATGCTGTTTGCAATTTCCAGAGGAAATGCCGAATTACTTGTGTTTGGCATAGTTCTATTCGGTGTCTCATATTTGGTTGCCGGAAAATTGAACTTGGCGGTAGTATTGATGCTGGCGGCGGCGACTATAAAACCGACCTCATTGATCTTTCTTGCGTTATTTCCTATTGGATACTTGCTAAAAAAATGGGCGCTTCTGGGATTATTCTTTTTGGGAAATTTGTTGGTATTTTATTTAATAAATACAGATATTTTCCAATTCATTGAATCGTATTTCATAATGTTGGATAATTATAAGGGTGCGTATGTGCTTGGTACGGGGGGGGATTTATTTAACAATTCACTTTACGGGCTGGCAAAAACGGGAGTATATTATTTTTTCAAAGACATTCCTGGTAGATGGGATTTGATTGGGATGGTGGCTGATTGGTATGGATTAATGTCAAAAGTTATACTGATTGCATGTATTTTATGCGTGCAGCTTTCGATGCGATTTTCGAGTATTGAAAAAATATGGATTCTGGCAGCGTCAGTAATTTTTTTTCCTGCTGTTTCGGCGGATTACCGTTTGTTGTACTTGCTCATTCCCTTGGCATTGATTTTGATAAAAGAAAATTGTACAAAAATAGATAATATTCTATTCTACGGGACCCTGATTATTTTAATCCCAAAACACTTTGTCCTGCTGGATGTTCAGGTCGGTGGAGCGATCACGCTGCAGTCGGTCGTAAATCCAGTGATATTTAGTGGACTTTTGTATATGCTACTGGCTAACATAAAGAAAGCACCGCAGCAATAAATGTAACTACTAGCTGTTTCGTAAACTTCTGCTGAGTTCACTACCATAGTCGGCCACCTTAAAGAGTCCGTATAAATGAAGCTATCAACAGAACAGCGCTTTGATGCAATCGTACTCGGTGGAGGATTTTATGGCTGCTGCATCGCTTTATTACTATCGCAAAGTGGGCAGCGTGTATTAATTATTGAAAAGGAGCACGGCCTTTTGTTGAGGGCTTCGGCAATCAATCAGGCACGCGTCCATAACGGCTACCATTATCCGCGCAGTGTGATAACTGCTGTGCGTTCCCGCATTAATTTCCCCCGCTTTGTTGCTGATTTTAAAGAGGCAATCGTGGATGACTTCACAAAGGTCTATGCTATTTCTCGATATGCCAGCAAAATTAATGCACAACAGTTCTTTAATTTTTTTCACAAGATTGGTGCAGAAATTGAGAAAGCTCCAAAAAATATCGCCAGTCTCTTTGATTCACATCTAATTGAAGGCTCGTTCATTGTCAACGAAGTTGCATTCGATGCATCCATACTGCGTGCAAAAATTAAAAAAAAGCTCGCCGGAAACCACGTCGAAATTCTTCTGGATAAAGACGTTTATTCTGTGACTGCTGGTAACAATTATAATCTCGTTGTGACATTGTCCAATGGTGAGAAATACAGTGCCGGAAGTGTATTCAATTGCCTGTATTCACGTATCAATTTGCTGCTCGCTCATTCCGGTTACTCCTTGTTGCCGTTAAAGCACGAAGTAACCGAAATGGCGCTTGTGGAAACACCGGAACAATTAAAGAAGATCGGCGTCACTGTCATGGATGGTCCCTTTTTCTCACTGATGCCCTATCCTTCGGAGAGACTGCATAGCCTGAGCCATGTACGCTATACCCCTCACTTATCCTGGTCCGACGAAGATCCACTGATCGATGGACACGCCATGCTGCGCAATCATCCTCCGCGGTCCAATTTTCAGTACATGGTAAAGGATGCCAGTCGCTATATGCCGATCTTGCAAGAATTGAAATATCGACAATCAATTTATGAAATAAAAACTGTACTCAAACGAAATGAGGGTGACGATGGGCGTCCAATACTTTTTCGTCAGGAGTCCGGTCTGCCGGGGCTTTTCAGTATCATGGGCGGTAAGATTGACAATATATATGATATCCTTGAGTTTATTGCCGAACGCAAATCAAATCTGAACATAACGCGCGCACAGATTTCTGAGGTATTTCATTAAATGAAAAAAAAAATTACCGTCGGCATAATAGGTTTTGGGTACTGGGGGCCGACACTCTTCAGAAATTTTCGCAATCATCCGCGCTATCAGGTTCGATATGTCTGTGATCGTCATCGTGAAAAGCTTGCACGCTTGCAAGATCACGGGAGCGATTGCCGTGTTGTTGTAGAGGCCGCCAAAATTTTTGACGACAAAAATGTCGATTTGGTGGTGATTGCAACCCAGGCTACCAAGCATGTCGATTTGATTTGTAAAGCGCTTGAGGCTAATAAGCATGTTTTCGTCGAAAAACCTTTTGTACTTTCAAGCGCCGATGCATTAAAGGTTTGCAGACTTGCCAAGAGCGCCAACAGGGCTGTGTGGATCGATCATACATTTTTGTATTGCCCTGCATTCGTCAAACTGAAACAGCTGGTCGCAAACGGGAAGATAGGAAAACCGTTGCGATATCACTCTACGCGCGCAGACTTCGGATTATTCCAGACGGACACGAATGTTGTGTGGCATCTTTTTTACCATGATGCCTACCTGATGCATGAGTTATTTTCGCTGTCTGCCGCTTCAATGCAAGCCAGTGCTTCGTCAAGCATTGTGCCCGACATCGCCGACTCCTTGACTGTCAGCCTGCATTTGGCGATGGGGGTACATGCCTCTGTTTTATGTGATATGACCTTCCCGGAGAAAAAACGTGAGATCGTTATCATGGGCGACCAAGGAATTCTCTTGTGGGATGAGCTCTCTCCTCACAAACTAAAATTTTTTTCAGATCGGGCCCGGTTCGACGCTCCAAATCAAATCGTACAATACGCGGAAAAGCGGGTTCCGGAGATCATTCCCATTGGCGAAAGCGAAACACTAGCAGAAGAGCTGACGGCACTTGCTTCTTGCCTCGATGGCGAAGCACCTTTTAATCAAGCCTGCGAATCCGCCGTTGAGATCGTGCGCCTTTTGGAAGCGATTGATTTGCAAGTGGCGCTAAAATACAAAAACATATGAAACTCTCATACAACATTGTCATTCCAGTATTGAACGAAGAAAAACGTATCGTCGCATGCATTCCAAAAATCAGGGGGCTTCTTCTCGGAAACGGTTTCTCCCGCTTTTCGATCACCATTGCTGATAATGGGTCGACGGATCAGACGGAAAAAATTTCCAAGGATTTGGCTGCCCAGTACGGTGATGTCAACTATGTCAAAGTTGGAAAAAAGGGGGTGGGACTTGCGCTTAAGACAGCTTGGGACCAAAGTTCTTCTGATGTCATTGGCTATATGGACGTTGATCTGGCGACTGACATTTCCCACTTCATGGAGGTAGCTGCAATTTTGGAAAAAGGGGGAATTCAGGTCGTGAATGGTTCCCGTAATCTGCACGGGTCTCGCGTTATTAATAGATCAGTTGTAAGGACGGTAACTTCCAGGGGTTTTAATTTTCTACTTCGCGGTATCCTGAATACAAAAATTACCGATGGTATGTGTGGTTTTAAATTTCTCCGAAGAGATGCGTACCAAAAACTGCGTGAGGTCGGACTGTTCAATGATGGGTGGTTCTTTTGTACCGAATTATTATGTGTGGCGGAACGCGTGGGCATGCGCATCCAGGAGCTGCCGGTAAGTTGGTATGATGACAGGGATTCACGGGTTCGCATCACGCAGACTTCTATATATTATCTGAAAGAGATATTTAAGCTGCGGTCACGCAGAATTCATAGGGATTGCAAGTGAAAGAAGATATATTGGTCAGCGTTGCTGCCATTATTTCGGATGATTTTGGAAATCTTGAGTATCTTCTGAGTTTGGCCGATATACTTGAGAAAAATTATGCTGGCTATGAAATCGTCCTGATACATAATGGCCCTGCATCTGGAGGAGGCAGCAATGCAAGAGCGATGGTTCAGCAGTGTCCCAATGCCAGGCTAATTGAATTGGTCGGCAAGTGTGATGAGGACATGGTGTACTTTGCGGCCCTGGACACCTGCATTGGCGACGTCGTCGTACTGTTTAATCTTGTAGTCACGCCTGTAGATTTGATGCCACGTATCGTTGCAGGCGTTGTCAACGGTGTTGATGTCGTGCTTGCATCGCCATCGGAGCGGCAGTACGATTTTTCCTTTTATGTTCTTCTTTCTAGAGCATTTTACCGCTTTGCGAATTTTCTTAGTGCAAGCGAAATAGAATTTGATCGCACCAATCTTTCCTGCTATTCACGCGCCGCGATCAATGCCATAACAAAGCATCAGAGTCAAATCAGAAATCTGAAACTGCTACGTAGCCACCTTGGACTCAGAACGGAAACATTGCTTTATCAGGCTGCTGAAAAGCCGCATAAAGCAGTTACCAAGCGTTATATTTCTCATGTCGTTTTTGCCAGAATCGAGCAGATTTTTAGCTTATCCTCGCGTCCGCTCAGGGTAATTGCAGCGGCCTGTTTTTTTGTGGGATTCCTGGACGTCTTTTATATTCTGTACGTCATTGTCAGCCAGATATTTGTGACCAAAGTGGCTGCCGGCTGGACATCCACCTCCCTATTCCTCGGTATCGGATTTGGTTTGCTCTTTATCGCACTGGGAATAATCTCGGTTTACCTGAACATCATCATGCGCGAAGTTCAGCAGCGACCCCCATATATTATATCTGGCGAATGGAATTCTAATCCAACAGTGGTAGATCAATTCACAAAAAAAAATGTGGTTCAACAATAAACGCGTTAGTGAAAATAAATTCGTACGTTTTTGCTTGGTTGGTGTAATTAATACTGGGGTTGATGTTGCGGTTTTTTCCTGTTTGGCCCCGTTTATAGCCATATGGCTGGCACGCCCGGTCGCCTATCTATCCGCAATGGTTGTCAGTTATGTGCTTAACAAAACGTGGACCTTCAGACAGCCGGTTAATTGGAATGGCCTTGAAAAAATGCGTTTCATATCGCTCAATCTTTCCCTGCTGGCGTTAAGTACCGGATTGGTGATCACGATTCAAGTAAAGTTAGGGATCTCACCGGTGGCGGCCTTGGCGTTCACTCTTCCGTTGACGTTGGTGATAAGTTTCCTGGGAAGCCGATTATGGGTTTTTAGGAGTGCTCCGCATGCTTGAATCGCCTGCTTGTTTGGTGTTACGGAATAGTTCTGCCTCGTGTTCCTTTCTTTGCTCATCCTTCGGTAGCGCACCTTGGTAAAGCCAAGCTGACGCTTGGTCACCTGACATGGAAGCTACTGATGGTGCGAAAAATTCTTTTGATGTCGAGAGATTGCGGATCCATTATTGTGCTAGCCCAGCGGACATGGCAGGCCGCGGCCGGGGTCATCACATTGGCCTTTGTGGCCCATTTCCTGTCTCCGGCCGGGCAAGGGTATTTTTATACGCTGGCGAGTATCGCCGCGCTGCACATGGCGCTTGATATGGGCTTGTCGGCCGTGTTGGTGCAGTTTGCGGCACGGGAGTTCGTTGGGCTTTCCTGGGGGCGGAGGGGGGCGGTCGAGGGGGTTGCGCCGTCCCGCTTTCTCGCCCTGGTTCGCTTGTCCCTGCGCTGGTATGGCATGGCGGCGGTGGTATTTCTGCTGGCCTATCCCGGCGGCATCGTCTTTATCGCGGGTGGTCAAAGCGATCTGGCGTATGACTGGCGCGGCCCTTGGGCGTTGCTGGTTGGCGCGACGGCGGCCAATTTCCTGTTTCTTCCTGCCTTGGCATTGACGGAAGGAAGCGGCGGCGTCGCGGAGGTCTATGCGGTTCGGCTCGTGCAAGGTGTGATCGGCGCTGCGTCAGCCTGGGTGGTGCTGGCAATGGGCGGCGGGCTTTATGCGGTTGCCATGCTGCCAGCAGCTAGCGCGGTGGTTGCCGCTGTCTGGCTGTTTGCGCGCCGCCGCCGCATGGTCGTGCAGGCGTTCCGGCAAAAGATGGGCAGCTTCCATTGGGGCGCAGAGGTGTGGCCGCTCCAGTGGCGGATCGGGGCCAGTTGGCTTGCCGGCTACGCGCTGGTGTTAATGCACGTTCCCTTGTTGTTCCGCACCCAGGGGCCGGTAGTGGCCGGGCAAATGGGCGTGACCATGACGGTGGCCAATATGTTGAGCCTGCTGGCCTTGTCCTGGATGACGGCGCGACTTCCCGCGATGGCGCGAGCCGTTGCGACCAGGGATTGGGCCCAGCTCGACCATGTTTTCTGGCGGGCATTTCGTGTGTCGTGCCTGGCGTTCGCCGCGGGCGCGGCCTTGTTTGTCATTGTGAGGTGGGTCCTCGAATGGACGCCCTATGGGGGGCGCTTCCTGCCTGTGGCGGAAACCGTGGGCTTGTTGTTTGCGATGGGGTTTTATCATGTCACAGGCTTGTTTGCGGCGTATTTGCGCTCGCATTTGCGCGAACCTTTTTTATGGCCGTCACTGATCGGTGCGCTGCTGACCGCAGCCGCCGCTATGTGGGCCGCTCCGCAATGGGGCTCGGCAGGCATCGTCACCGTGCTGGTCATCATCAATGCCGTCTTTTTTCTTCCTGTTGCGCTGGGCTTGTGGATGCACCTGCGACGGAAGTGGCAGCATGAGGCCGCATGACTGAACGCGTGAGCTCTCCGCTGTTGAGCATCGCGATTCCAACCTGGAATCGAGCGGCCTTTCTGGCGCTGAATCTGGAGCGTTTATCGCAAGAGGGGCTGAACTCCTGGGGCTTGGTCGAGGTGCTGGTCAGCGACAACGCCTCTTCCGACGACACGCCGCGCGTGGTTTTCGAAGCAGTCGCCGGCGGCATGCCCATTCGCTATGTCAGAAACGCCGAAAACATAGGCTCGGATGCCAATATCGCGCAGTGCTTCAACCTTGCGCTGGGTAAATATGTTTTGATATTGGGGGATGACGATCTGTTTGTCGATGGTGCGCTCCAGCTTTTGCTGGAGCGACTTGCGCCGGGGGACTACGGCGTGGTGTGTCTGCGGCCTTATGGCTTTGAGTCGGATTTCCGCAGGGAATATCCAGGATCCGCTGGGCGAGAAAGGGTTTTCCGCGATGCGGGCGCCTTTCTGGCAGTGATCGGACCGCTGATGACGCTCATCTCTTCATGTGCCATCAGCAAGCAACTGTTGCCCAAAGTCGATGCCCGTCAGTTCTGCGGCGATAACCTGGTGCAGGTGCATCTTGTTTTGCGTGCGGCATTGGCCGCCAGAGAAAATCTATTTCTTGACCGCTACCTGATTGCCTGCAAGCGCAACAATTCAGGCGGATACGATTTCTCGCAAGTATTTGTCTCCAATCTGGGCGCGGTGCTGGACAGTTGCAAGCCGCGTGGCCTCACGGAAAGTGCCATTCTGGCGATTGAAAGCCGTTTGATGCTTGCTTATTATCCCTTCTACCTCTTGCGTCAGCGCCTGTCCAAATCCGGTGACCTCCATGCCACTTTGGCCCGATTTGAAGCCCGCTTCCATGGCCGGTTCCTGTTCAAATATTGGTTGCTCCCCATCATGCGTCTGCCTCGTCCCCTGGGAATTCTTTGGGGCGGCATGGCAACTGTGATCGGACGTGTGCTCAATGGCGATCTGCGTCGCGGTATGGCTTTTGCGTGGAATCGGCTGCTCAGCGGAGGGCGGGGAGCGTGATTGCAGTGTCTGTCGTGAGCCATGGCCATGGGGCGATGGTGCAACATTTGGTTGAGCAGGTATTGGCTTGCCCTGAGGTGGGCCGCATTATCGTCACCTACAACATTCCTGAGCTTGCCGCCGATTTTTCGGATGGCCGGGTTGAGGTCATTGCCAATTCTGCGCCCCAGGGATTTGGCGCCAACCATAATGCGGCGTTCCTCCGCTGCAGGGAATCCTTCTGGTGCGTCCTCAATCCGGATATAGAGCTCGAGGGGAACCCATTTCCTGCCCTGCTTGAATCTTTAAAATCGGACTCGGTGGGGCTGGTGGCCCCGCTCATCAAGAATCCTGCGGGTCAAATAGAAGACAGTGTCCGGCATTTCCCCACGCTCACCTCATTGGCCCTGAAAGCCTGGGGCAAGGACAACAGCCGCTATGAGTTTGCGATGGGGGCGCCTGACTTCTGCCCGGAATGGGTGGCCGGCATGTTCATGCTGTTTCGTGCCGAAGCTTTTGCGGCACTTAATGGTTTTGATGAGGGGTATTTTCTCTATTATGAGGATGTCGATATCTGCGTGCGGTCATGGCAGGCCGGTTTCAAAATTGTTGTTATCCCTTCGGTTTCAGCGATTCATGATGCCCGCCGGGCCAGCCGCATCAATTGGCGGTACAGACGCTGGCATGTGATGAGCATGGCCCGCTATCTCCTTAAATATTTTTGGCGCCTGCCTCGCGTGGACAAAGTCACTATGCAGCCCCTATGAGCAGAGTCGGAGACGGTGTGGTCTTGGTCACCGGCGCCACCGGTTTTGTGGGGAGAGCCGTATGCGCGGAGCTTGGGCGTCGTCAATATGCTGTTCGCAGCGTTGTCCGCGGGCATCCCGTTTCCGGCGGCGAGCCTTGCGACCGGATCCAATTGGACGACATTGGCCCTGCCACCGATTGGTCGGATGCACTGGATGATGTGAAGGCTGTGGTCCACCTCGCCGCCCGCGTGCATGTCATGCATGACGCCTCGGCCGACCCGCTGGCGGCATTTCGCGCGGTCAATGTGGATGGCACGCTGAACCTGGCGCGCCAGGCCGCTGCGGCAGGGGTCAAACGGTTCTTGTTCATGAGCTCCGTCAAGGTTAACGGCGAATACACGCTGCCCGGCAAAGCATTTACCGAAGCGGATGCAGCCGACCCGCAGGACGCCTATGGCGTGAGCAAACACGAGGCCGAGCTGGGTTTGCGTCAGATCGCTGGGGAGTCGGGCATGGAGGTGGTCATCATCCGGCCACCGCTGGTCTATGGCCCGGGAGTAAAGGCTAACTTTGCAGCCCTCATGCGGGCGGTGCAAGGTGGTTGGCCCTTGCCGCTGGGGGCTATGCATAACCGGCGCAGCCTGGTGGCGCTGGACAATCTGGTGGATTTCATCGTTACCTGCCTGTCCCATCCGCAGGCGGCCAACCAGACCTTTTTGGTGAGTGACGGGAGCGATCTGTCCACCCCTGAGCTGGTGCGCGGCCTGGCGCGCGCGGCGGGGGTGCCGGCGCGCCTGCTGCCGGTGCCGGTCTGGGCCTTGCGGGCCGGAGCTTCCCTGCTGGGCAAGGGAGATGCCATGCAGCGCCTGTGTGGCAATTTGCAGGTGGACATTTTCAAAGCGCGCAGCCGGTTGGGCTGGGCACCTTCTGTTTCGGTCGATGAGGGCTTGCGTCGTGCCGTCGCGGGGATGCAAAAACCATGAAAAGGACGGTTGATCTGATATTGGCGGCCATGGCAGGCCTTTTTTTACTGGTGCCGGTGTTGCTGGTCGCGGTATTGGTGCGCCTGACTTCCCGGGGCCCGGTGCTGTATTGGTCCAACCGGGTGGGGCGCAACAACACGATTTTCAAAATGCCCAAGTTTCGCAGCATGAAAATAGGCACACCTGCGATTGCGACCCATATGCTGAGCGACCCTGACCATTATCTCACGCCTGTCGGTAGTTTTCTGCGAAAAACCAGCCTCGATGAATTGCCGCAACTCTGGAGCATTGTCAAGGGTGATATGAGTTTTGTCGGGCCGCGGCCCGCGCTGTTCAACCAACATGATTTGATTTCGTTGCGCACGCAGTATGGTGTGCATGAGCTGGTTCCGGGCTTGACGGGATGGGCCCAGATTAACGGGCGGGATGAATTACCCATCCCGCAAAAGGTTGAACTGGATGCCGAGTATTTGCGGAGACGGTCTTTCTGGTTTGACGTGAAAATCATATTCTTGACGGCGATTAAAGTCATCCGGCAGGACAGCATCACGCACTGAAGATTTTGGCAAGGGCGATGTCATAATCGACCCGCAGTTTGTAATGCGTCATATTTAAATTAACCAGGAGCGAGCCATGAGTAATTTGATGGATATTCAAAGCCAGATAGAAAAGCTTCAAAAGCAGGCCTCTGAAATCAAAACCAGAGAGTTTCACAAAACCGTGCAGGATATTCGCGCCAAGATGCAGGCATTTGGCATTACGGTGAAAGACTTGCAGCCTGGCAAGGGACGCAGCGGCAAGGCCAAGGGCAAGGCCGAGGTTTCAGCAAAACGGTCGGGCGCTGCTGCCAAAAAGAAAAGTGCTTCAGCCGTGGCGGCCAAATACCGGGGGCCGAATGGTGAAACATGGAGTGGGCGCGGTTTGACGCCACGCTGGCTTACTGCGCTGGTGGCACAGGGAAAAACCAAAGAAGACTTTGCCATCAAGGGTTGACTTGAGTTCGGGGAGCTCAATGCAAAGCCGGATTCTGGGCTGGCCGCGTGCCGTCAAGCGCTTGCTGGTTGTCGGGCTGGACGTGGGTCTGGCATGGGCCGCTACCTGGGTTGCCTTTACCTTGCGTCTGGATGCATTGCACAGCCCCGCGGGGGCGCAGTGGTGGGTCTACGCGCTGACCCCCGCGCTGGCTGTGCCGATTTTCATCAGGTTTGGACTTTACCGGGCCATTTTCAGGTACACGGGGCCGGCGGCGCTGCTGGCTACCGCCCAGGCCGTGATGGTTTATGGCGCCGTGCTGCTGGGCGTGTTGTTGTGGCGGCAATGGCCGGGGGTACCGCGCAGTCTGGGTGTGCTGCAGCCGCTTATGTTTTTGCTCCTGGTTGGAGCCAGCCGGGCCATCGCCCGCTTCTGGCTGGGCGGTTTTGGCAGTTTCCGGAAGAAAGCAGACGGACGCTTGCTGATTTTTGGCGCGGGGACTGCAGGCGTTCAGACCGCCACGGCGATCGCCAGCACCGGGCAGTTTGTGCTGCTAGGATTCGTGGATGACGACGCCTCCAAGGTAGGTCGAAGCATCAACGGCCTGCCTGTGTTTGCCCCAGCAGATGTGCCCAACATGGTGGTACAGAACGGCGTGACCGATATCTTGCTGGCCCTGCCGAGCGCTTCGCGCGGGCGGCGCAACAGCATCATTGAAGGCTTGCGCCCATTGCCCGTGCATATTCGGACCTTGCCAGGCTTGGCCGATTTGGCCAGTGGCCGCGTCACGGTGCAGGATTTCCGTGAGCTCGACATTGAGGACTTGCTGGGGCGCGACCCGGTGCCGCCTAACACGGAACTGCTGGCGCGCTATCTGGCCGACAAGGTGGTTCTGGTCACTGGCGCCGGCGGCAGCATCGGCAGTGAGCTGTGTCGGCAGATTCTGGCGGAGCGCCCACGCCAACTGCTGCTGCTGGATCACAACGAGTTTGGCCTGTACAGCATTCACCAGAAATTGCAGGGTCTGTGCCTTGCTAAGGGATTGGGCTCGGAACTGGTGCCGCTGCTGGGCAGCGTGGCCAACCCCCGGCGCCTGCAGGAAATCTGCCGCACCTACCGCCCGGCGACGGTGTACCACGCGGCGGCTTACAAACATGTGCCTATCGTCGAGTCCAACCCGGCCGAGGGCATTGCCAACAATGTGTTTGGCACGCTCAACATGGCGCAGGCGGCCATGGACAGCGGGGTCACCCAGTTTGTGTTGGTGTCCACGGACAAGGCCGTGCGTCCCACCAACGTCATGGGGGCCAGCAAACGCATGGCCGAACTGGTGCTGCAGGCTTTGGCTGCGCAGTCCGGGCCGGGCGCAACCTGCTTTGGCATGGTGCGCTTCGGCAATGTGCTGGGATCCAGCGGCAGCGTGGTGCCACTGTTTCGCAGCCAGCTCGCCAGTGGTGGCCCCTTGACGGTCACGCACCCGGAAGTCACGCGTTATTTCATGACCATTTCCGAGGCAGCCCAACTGGTGTTGCAGGCCGGGGCCATGGCCAGCGGCGGCGATGTGTTCGTTCTGGATATGGGCGAGCCGGTCAAAATCATGGATCTGGCCCGCCGCATGGTGGAGTTGTCAGGTCTGACGGTGCGCGATGACGCCCATCCTGTTGGCGACATAGACATCGCCATCACGGGCTTGCGCCCCGGTGAAAAACTGTATGAAGAATTGCTGATTGGCGACAATCCCACGCCCACGGCGCATCCGCGCATCATGAAGGCGCATGAAGATCACCTGGCCTGGCCTGTCCTCGAAGTGCATCTGCAGACCCTGCGCCGTGCCGCTGACGGCGGTGATGTGGCCGCGATCAAGGCCGTGCTTCGGGCGTGTGTCCACGGTTATGGCGAGCAGGCTGCCCGATCCACGTGAATTCCCCGATGTTGCTGGTATGCGGCACAATTTGATCCCCCACTAAAAATTCCCGCAATGAGCCATTCTTCCCCCACCGACCCCGACCTCTCCCACGTCGGCCCGCGCGACAAGGCCGAAATCCTGGCGCAGGCGCTGCCCTACATCCGCAGGTTCCATGGCAAGACGATTGTCATCAAATACGGCGGTAATGCCATGACGGACCCGGCCTTGCAGGCGGATTTCGCCGAGGACGTGGTGCTGCTCAAGCTGGTCGGCATGAACCCGGTGGTGGTGCATGGCGGTGGGCCGCAGATTGAAACGGCGCTGAACCGTCTCGGCAAAAAGGGGCAATTCGTCCAGGGCATGCGCGTGACCGACGAGGAAACCATGGAAGTGGTGGAGTGGGTGCTGGCGGGCCAGGTGCAGCAGGACATCGTCGGCCTGATCAACCAGGCCGGCGGCAAGGCGGTGGGTCTGACCGGGCGCGATGGCGGGCTGATCCGCGCGGAAAAGCTCAACATGGTGGACAAGGACGACCCGGCCAAGGCGCACGACATCGGCTACGTCGGCGATATCGTCAGCATCGACCCCGGCGTGGTCAAGGCGCTGCAGGACGATGCCTTCATCCCGGTCATCAGTCCGATTGGCTTTGGCGAGCACAACGAAAGCTACAACATCAATGCCGATGTGGTCGCGGGCAAGCTGGCCATTGTGCTCAAGGCCGAAAAACTCGTGCTGCTGACCAACACGCCCGGTGTGCTCGACAAGGCCGGCCATCTGCTGACGGACCTGACCGCGCGTGAAATCGACGAGCTGTTTGCCGACGGCACGATCTCGGGCGGCATGCTGCCCAAGATTGCCGGTGCGCTGGACGCGGCCAAGAGCGGCGTGAACTCGGTCCACATCATCGACGGGCGGGTGCCGCATGCGATGCTGCTTGAGATCCTGACCGATCAGGCCTACGGGACGATGATCAGGTCGCATTGAGGGTGGGGGAGCGAGCACCCTGGCGGCTGTGCGAGAATCCAAAGCAACCGCTTTAGATTTTTGAAACATCTCTTACAACGCCACTTATGCCCGAGTTAGAGCCTGACGCGAGCCCTGAGCCCTCTACTGCCGCTGGACCGCGCAAGCGCCCCAAACCGGGCGAGCGCCGTGTGCAGATTCTGCAGGCGCTGGCCACCATGCTGGAACAACCCGGCTCCGAACGCATCACCACCTCGGCGCTGGCGGCCCGGCTCGATGTCAGTGAAGCGGCGCTGTACCGCCACTTTGCCAGCAAGGCGCAGATGTTCGAAGGGCTGATCGAGTTCATCGAGCAGACCGTGTTCACGCTGGTCAACCAGATTGCCGAGCGCGAGACCGACCCGGCGCTGCGCACCCGCAAGCTGGTCATCATGCTGCTGCAGTTTGCCGAGAAAAACCCCGGCATGACCCGCGTGATGGCCGGCGACGCGCTGGTGTTTGAAAACGAGCGCCTGCAGGAGCGCATGAACCAGTTTTTCGACAAACTCGAGGCCAGCCTCAAGCAAGGCCTGCGTGATGCGGCGGCGGCCGGCGGTGCCGCCATGCCAACGGTGCGGGCGCAGGCTCAGGCCTCGGTCATCGTGGCCTTCATGGCCGGGCGCTTGCAGCGGTTTTCCCGCTCCGGGTTCAAACGCCTGCCCTCCGAACACCTCGACGCCAGCCTGGCGATCATTCTGGCCTGAGCCGAGTCGCTCTAAAAAGAGAGCATCCTGCCAGAAAACCCCCCATGAAACTCGTTCGTCATGGCAACCTGGGCAAGGAAAAACCAGGACTCATCGATGCCGAAGGCAAGCTGCGCGACCTGAGCGGCGTGATCACCGACATCGGCCCGGACCAGCTCGGTGATGCCGCGCTGGCCAAACTGCGCAAGCTCAGGACGGCGAACCTGCCGCTGGTCAAGGGCAAGCCGCGTCTGGGCAGCCCGGTCAGCGGCGTCGGCAAGTTCATCGCCATCGGTCTGAATTACGCCGACCATGCGGCCGAGTCGGGCCTGCCGATTCCGAAAGAGCCGATCATGTTCATGAAGGCCACCAGTTGCATCCAGGGGCCGAACGATCCGGTGATGCTGCCCAAGGGCTCGGTCAAGACTGACTGGGAAGTCGAGCTCGGCGTGGTGATGGGCGCGCAGGCGCGTTACGTGCCGCAAAAAGACGCCCTGCGCTTTGTCGCGGGCTACTGCGCCGTCAACGATGTGAGCGAGCGCGAGTTCCAGATCGAACGCGGCGGTACCTGGGACAAAGGCAAAGGCTGCGACACCTTCGGCCCCCTCGGCCCCTGGCTGGTGACGCGCGATGACGTGCCCAATCCGCAAAAGCTGGGCATGTGGCTGGACCTCAATGGCCAACGGGTGCAGACCGGCAGTACCAAAACCATGATTTTCAGCGTCGCCAAAATCGTCAGCTACGTCAGCCGGTTCATGACGCTGATGCCGGGCGATGTGATCACCACCGGTACGCCGCCCGGCGTGGGCATGGGCATGAAGCCGCCGCTGTTCCTGAAAAAAGGCGATGTCATGCGCTTGGGCATTGACGGCCTGGGCGAGCAGCGCCAGGTGGTCGTGCCGTTCAGGCTGTCATGCCGCAGCCATGGCAGGCCGGCCAAGGGTTTGCCCTGAATGGGTTTGAAAAAAACGCTCTAAAAATCGCCTGGCACGGGTAGAGTGTGCGGAATTGCTGCAAAATAGAACGGTCGTTCTTTTTGAGTGCCGTCTCATGTCCGTTACTGAACTCCCCGTCAAGACAGCCCGCCCCGCGGTCGGTCAGGCCGGCCTGCAAAAAGGGCGGCAAACCAAGGCGGCCATTGTCGATGCCGCCTTGGGCCTGGCCACGCAGATCGGGCTGGAGGGCTTGAGCATCGGCGCCCTGGCCGACGTCATGCGCATGAGCAAGTCGGGTGTTTTTGCCCACTTCGGCTCGCGTGAAGAGTTGCAGATTTCCGTCATTCGAGAATATTTCGCGCGTTTTGAGGAAGAGGTGTTTTACCCCGCGCTGAAAGAACCCCAAGGCCTGCCGCGTGTGCAGGCGCTGTTCGGCAACTGGATGAAGCGCGTGGCGGTGGAGCTCCAGTCGGGCTGCATCTTCATCAGCGGCGCCGTCGAGTTTGACGACCGGCCCGGCCCGGTGCGGGACGCGCTGGCGACCTCGGTGCAAACCTGGCTGGCCGCCATGCACCGCGCGGTGGTGCTGGCCAAAAAGGCCGGCCATTTGCGCGCTGACGCCGATGAGCGCCAGATCGCCTTCGAGATCCACGGCCTGATCCTGGCGCTGCACTACGAGGCCCGCTTCCTCAAAACGCCGGGCTCGATGGGCCGCAGCTTGCGGGCATTCCAGAGCATTCTGGCCCGCTACGGCAGTGACGCCGCCTTCACCACGCGGGCACAACCCGTCGTCCCTTCATCTCCATCTTCTGTTTAATCCCTTGCTTCAAAGGACGTTGCCATGCCTCAATACACCCCGCCGCTGCGCGATATGCAGTTTGTCATGCATGAAGTGCTCAAGGTCACCGACGAGTTCAAGGCGTTGCCCCGGCATGCCGAGGTGGATGCGGATACCATCAACGCCGTGCTTGAAGAAGCCGGCAAGTTTGCGGCCGAGGTGACCTTCCCGCTGAACATCAGCGGTGACGCCGAAGGCTGCAAGCTCGACAAAACCACGCACGAAGTGACGCCGCCCCAAGGCTTCAAGCAAGCGTATGCCAGGTACGTCGAAGGCGGCTGGGCGGCACTGAGCTGCGACCCCGAATACGGCGGCCAGGGGCTGCCCTTTGTGCTGAATCAGTGCCTGTACGAAATGCTGAATTCGGCGAACCAGGCCTGGACCATGTACCCCGGCCTGTCGCACGGCGCTTACGAAGCGCTGCGCGCCCATGGCACCGACGAGCAGAAAAAACGCTACCTGCCCAAACTCACCAGCGGCGAATGGACCGGCACCATGTGCCTGACCGAACCCCACTGCGGCACCGACCTGGGCCTGCTTGCCAGCCGTGCCTCGCCCCAGGCCGACGGCAGTTTCAAGATCACCGGCAACAAGATTTTCATCAGTGCTGGCGAGCATGACATGGCCGCCAACATCATTCACCTGGTGCTGGCGCGTTTGCCTGACGCACCGCAAGGCAGCAAAGGCATCAGCCTGTTTGCCGTGCCCAAATTCAATATCAATCAGGACGGCTCGCCGGGTTCGCGCAACGGCATCCACTGCGGCAGCCTGGAGCACAAGATGGGCATTCACGGCAACGCCACCTGCCAGATGGTTCTCGACGAGGCGGTCGGTACCCTGGTGGGTGTCCCCCACAAGGGTCTGGCCGCGATGTTTGTGATGATGAACGCCGCGCGCCTGGGTGTCGGCAACCAGTCGCTGGGCCTGACGGAGGTGGCTTACCAGAACGCACTGGCCTACGCCAAAGACCGCATCCAGATGCGATCACTCTCGGGCGTGAAAGCCAAGGACAAACCGGCCGACCCCATCATCGTACATCCCGATGTGCGCAAGATGCTGCTGACCGCCAAAGCGTATGCCGAAGGCGGCCGCGCGCTGGCGATTTATTGCACCTTGCTGCTGGACAAGGAGCTCTACCACCCCGACGAAGAAGTCCGCAAGGATTCGGGCGAAATCGTGGCCTTGCTCACGCCCATCGTCAAAGCCTTCCTGACCGACAACGGCCATATTGCGACCAATGCCTGCTTGCAGGTTTTTGGCGGCCACGGCTACATCAAGGAATGGGGCATGGAGCAGTTTGTGCGCGACAACCGCGTCAACATGATTTATGAAGGCACCAACACCATCCAGTCGCTCGATTTGCTGGGCCGCAAGATTCTGGGCAACAACGGCGCCACCTTGAAAAAATTCGG
>JAURVI010000048.1 GCA_030655515.1 Polaromonas sp.
CGATCAGTGCGCCCCCGCCGTGACAATCGGCGCCGACATGTGCTCGCTGCCCGACCGAATCCGCGTCCTCACGATCACCATCACCGCCCCGCAGCACGCGCACAGGATCGGCGCGCGCGCCTTGACCCAGGCCAGCGCCCGGCTCGGCGCGAACTTCAGCAGCAGGTGCAACAAAGCGATCAGCCGCTTGCAGTTCGGATGCAGAAAACCGAAGTTGCGCGCACGCCGAAAGCCCTTGGGCAGCACATGCTGCAACACCAGCCAGAGGAACTGCGCACCGGACACGGTGCGTCGTTCCATCTTCCCGGTCTTGGCGGTGCGATAGCGGAAGCTGACCTGACCGCCATCGACGGCGACGATATCTTTCTCGGCAATGACACCGCGGTAAAGATAACGCCCCAGGTAGACCAGCGCCGGCTCGCCGCTGCCCACCGACTTGCAATCCACCACCCAGTCTTTCGGGTAGCGCGCGGGCAGCCTCAATCCGGCGGCCTCGATGCCCGCCAGCAGCTTTCCCCGGAAGACCTTGGCCAGGGCCTTGTGGTTGAACAGATAGCCGCCCTTGGCCGGGCGCCGCTTGGTACGCCATTGCCGGCGCTTGGCGTCGACCGCCGCCGCCGGCATCACCAGATGCACATGCGGGTGATAGTCCAGCCGCCGCGTGTGGGTGTGCAGCACCGCAATGGCGCCGGGCGTGCCCCGCAACTGCCGGTCGTTCTGGCTGAACGTGCGCACCGTCTCCCAGGCGCAGCGCAGCAGCAGATCGTAGACGACGCGCTGGTGGGCCCCGGCCAGCCCCCTGAATTCGGCGGGCAGGGTGAAGGTCAGCAGAAAGTACTCGGCGGGGACTAAAGCACGCATCTGGCGTTCCAGCCATTGCTGGCTCTCATGGTGCTGACAGTGCGGGCAGTGGCGATGGCCGCAGGAATGCGGCGCCAGCTTCTGATGCGCGCATCCCGTGCATTGGACCTGCATCATGGGACTGGCCTGGGTGCGGCACTGCTTCATCGCCGCCAGGGCCCGGTAGTGGTCTGGAGCACGCGGGTGGCGGCGAACAGTCGCTTGGCCTCATCGATCGTGACGATGTCCGGCAAACGCTGAGTCCGCGGCGGCTTGATCAGGCCGGGCGCCACCCAGGGCTTCTTCAGGACATGCGCGTAGTAGAACTTCAACCCATACAGATCGAGCTTGACCGTGCTCCACGAGTGCGTGGCCACCAGCTCGGTGAAGTAGTTCGTCAGTTGTTGCTCGGACAGGGTGTCGATCTGATGATCGAAGTAGTTGCCGATGCGCCGTATGGCGCGCGAATACGCCTCGATGGTCTTGGGTTGCAGCCCCTTGAGCTTGAGGTGCTTGAGATGCGTCTGGTATTGCCGGTCAAAGTGCGCGGCGGTGTCGTTCGTCATGCTGGTTTATCCTCACGAAATATTGCACAATCAAACCCCTCGGCATTGAGGGGATGAAGGTGCAGAATAATTCGTGGTGCCGCAGCAAGCGACTTCTCCGCGTAGCGGCTTCGTCCAACCCATCATTCCACCGGACCTGCGCGAAAAGCCGCGCAGGCCGGTGAATTCAGACGTTAGCCGACAAGAAACTGGGCGGTCGTTGACTTGCTGCATACTTCGGTAATTGCGGCGCGAAAGGAGTGGAAACATGGGAAACGTGAAGTCAATTGAGAATGCTGTGGAATCGCTACCCCCGATGGAGTTAGCTGAATTCCGGCGGTGGTTCGCTGAATTCGATGGCAACGCGTGGGATAGGCAAATCGAGCAGGATGCGGCCTCTGGCAAGCTCGACCAGTTGGCAGCAGAGGCGCTTGCCGACTATCGTGCGGGCGCGACGAGACAACTTTGAGCTTGATGCACACCGCATCAAAGCGGTTCTGGCAGTGCCTTGACGCTTTGCCCTCTGATACTCAAACCGTAGCGCACCGAAATTTTGCGCAACTTAAGGCCGATCCAAGTCATGTCTGTGAAGTACGCCTGGATCGCAAAACACAAGATCAGTGTTGTGCTTAAATCAGTTTTTCTTCGGGCGAGCTGATTTTTTTCAGGGGCTGGGTGCTCGTCAGCGGTGTCCGCAGCGGCACCTGGGTCTGGCCGCCGTTCCACATCGGGTCTTCGATGCTGTCAAATACCTCGCGCAGCTTTTTGCCCCAACTGTTGTGGAGCATCCGAAAGTAGGGGTTCTCGTGGTCGATGCAGACCACTTTGTTGCTTTGCAGTGTGTTGACTTCATAAACCGCCATGTCCAGCGGCAGGCCGACGGACAGATTGGATTTGAGCGTCGAGTCCATCGAGACCAGCGCGCATTTGGCGGCTTCGTCCAGAGGCGTCGCGGGCGTGATCACGCGGTCGAGCACCGGTTTGCCGTATTTGGATTCGCCGATCTGGAAGTAAGGCGTCTCCAGCGTGGCTTCAATGAAGTTGCCGGCCGAATACACTTGAAACAGGCGCATGCCTTCGCCCTTGATTTGCCCGCCGAAGATCAGCGAGACATTGAAATCGACCCCCGCCTGTTTCAGGTCTGCCGCATCGCGCTCATGGACACGGCGGATTGCCGAACCCAGCACGCGCGCCGCGTCAAACATGCTTTTGGCGTTCCAGATGGTGATGGGCGGGCCACCGTCGGGGTCTTTGAGCTGCTCGATCTGCAGGATTTCACGCACCGACTGGGAAACGGACAGGTTGCCGCCCGAGAGCAGCACCATGAAGCGATCATCCGGCTTTTCATAAATGATCATCTTGCGGAAGATGCTGATCTGGTCCAGGCCGGCATTGGTTCGGGAATCCGAAAGAAACACCAGGCCGTCGTTCAATTTAATGGCAACGCAGTAAGTCATGGGCAGACGATAGTGGGTCAATCACCTTGCGGCAAGTTTTTTCAGTTGATAAAGCGCGTCCAGCGCCTCGCGCGGGCTCAGTGCGTCCGGGTCCATGCCGTGCAGCGCTTTCTCCACAAGGCTTGGCGCGGCGGCGGGCTGCTCGGGCGGCGCGGCAAACAGGTCGACCTGGGCGCGTGTGGCGTTTTGCTGTGTTTCCAGCGCGTTGAGCGCGTGCCGGGCATGGTTGACGACAGCGGCCGGCACACCGGCCAGCTTGGCTACGGCGATGCCGTAGCTTTTGCTGGCGGGGCCGGGCTCGATGTGGTGCAAAAACACGATGTCGGCGCCGGATTCGACCGCGCTGACATGGACGTTGACCGCCGCATGGTGGCGCGCCGGAAATTCGGTCAGTTCAAAATAATGCGTGGCAAACAGCGTGAAGGCCTGGGTCTTGTTGTGCAGGTGGGCGGCAATGCCGCCGGCCAGCGCGAGACCGTCGAAGGTCGAGGTGCCGCGCCCGATCTCGTCCATCAGCACCAGTGAATGCTTTGTTCCGGCGTGCAGGATTTGCGCGGCTTCCAGCATTTCCAGCATGAAGGTGGACTGGGCGTTGGCCACATCGTCGGCTGCGCCTATGCGGGTGAGAATGGCGTCAATCGGCCCCAGCCGGCAACTGCTGGCCGGCACGTAGGAGCCGATGCTGGCCAGCAGCACGATGATGGCCACCTGCCGCATATAGGTTGACTTGCCGCCCATGTTGGGGCCGGTGATGATCTGCATGCGGCTGTTGCCGCCCAGGCTGCAGTCGTTGGCAATGAAGGCGCCGCCACCGGTCTCAAGCAGACGCGCCTGCACCACCGGATGGCGGCCTTGAACGATGGTGATGCATGGCTCTTTGACAAAGACCGGCGCCTGCCAGTCCAGTGTCAGCGAGCGTTCGGCCAGCGCACACAGCGCGTCCAGGCTGGCCAGGGCGCGCGCCAGCCGGCTCAGGGCGGGGACGAAGTGTTGCAGCTCGTCGAGGAGTTGTTCGTACAGCCATTTTTCTCTAGCCAGGGCCCGCTCCTGCGCCGACAGGGCTTTGTCCTCGAAGGCCTTGAGCTCGGGCGTGATGTAGCGCTCGGCGTTTTTCAGGGTCTGGCGGCGCCGGTAGTCGTCGGGTACCTTGTCCGTCTGGCCCTGCGTCACTTCGATGTAAAAACCATGCACCTTGTTGAACTGCACGCGCAGGTTGGCGATGCCGGTACGGGCTTTTTCGCGGCCTTCGAGGTCCAGCAGAAAATCATCGCAGTGGGTCTGGATGGCGCGCAGCTCGTCCAGGTCGGCATCGCAGCCGTGGTTGATCACGCCGCCGTCGCGAATCAGCGCGGCGGGTTCGTCCAGCAGGTAGCGATGCAATAACGCGGCGCAGGCGGGCGGTGCCTGCAAGTCCTCAAAAATAGTGGTCAAAAGTGCCGGCAGCCCCGTCTGGCCGGGTGCAAGAAGCGCTGTTTTTTGCAGCGTATCGCGCAAGGCCACCAGTTCGCGCGGGCGCACCTGGCGCAGCGCCATGCGGGCGGTGATGCGTTCGACGTCGCTGCAACCCTTGAGCCTGGCGCGCAGGGTTTGCTGCAGGCCACCCCGCAAGGCCGCAATGGCATCGAGGCGCGCTTGCGCCTGGCCGCGTTCGCGGTGCGGGCTGAGCAGCCAGCGCCTCAAAGCGCGGCTGCCCATGCCGGTGGTGCAGGTGTCTAACAGAGAAAACAGCGTGGGGGAATCTTCCCCGCGCAGGGTTTGCGTCAGTTCCAGGTTGCGCCGCGTGGTTTGCGGCAGCTCGATCAGTTCGCCCGAGCGCAGCACTTGCAGGCTGTGTACATGGGGCAGCGCCCGGCCCTGCGTGTGTTCGGCACGACCCGTCAGGGTTTGATCGACATACCCGAGCAGCGCAGACGCCGCCGCGTGGGCTTCGGACAGGGCCTCGGCATTCCACGATGCCAGCGACGCGACCTGCAATTGCGCCAGCAACCGGCGCACACCCAGCGCGCTGTCGAACTGCCAGGCGGGGCGGGCGCTGACCGCGCAGCGCTGGAGTTTGAGGCGCTGCTCGAACGCGGGCGTGACATCGACGTTGTACAGCAGCTCACTGGGCGCAATCCGCGCGACCCAGGCCTCCAGCGCGTCGCTGGCGCAATGCGCCAGATGAATCTCGCCCTGGGTGACGCTGAGCCAGGCCAGGCCGCAGGTGTTGCGCGCGCCCTGGTGTACCGCCAGCAGAATCGATTCGGTCTTGTCGCTGAGCAGCTCGGCGTCGGTCAGCGTGCCGGGCGTGACCACGCGCACCACCTTGCGTTCGACCGGCCCCTTGGCTGTCGCCACGTCGCCCACCTGCTCGCAGATGGCGACCGACTCGCCGAGCTTGATCAGTTTGGCCAGATAGCCTTCCAGCGAGTGAAAGGGCACACCGGCCATCACCACCGGCTCGCCGGCCGACTGGCCGCGCCGCGTCAGCGTGATGTCGAGCAGGCGCGCGGCTTTTTCGGCGTCGGCATAAAACAATTCGTAAAAATCGCCCATGCGGTAAAGCAGCAGCGTGTCGGGATAGTCCGCCTTCAGGCCCAGGTACTGCTGCATCATGGGCGTGTGTTTGCCGATCCCGGCGGCGGACGTATCGGCGATGGCTGGAGGTGGCGCTGGAAGGTTCACTGGGTTTTCAGGCGGTGTCAGTCAAAGGCTGAATGCACGGGTGAATTATGCCGGTGCTCAAGTCCGGGCCGTCACACCCGATGCGCTTGGCGTCGGCAGGGCCTGAAAAGAAAACACCCGCCGGGGGCGGGTGTTTTTGGTCTCTATGAAAAAATCGGTCAGAGCGGATTGGCGAAGGTGGACGATGAGCCGCTCGGGTCACTGATGGTCACCGTGGGCGGCAGGACAATCGCATAACAGGCCGCGCCGGTGTTCAGGAACTCCAGCGTATTGGCTACATCGAATTTCACAGCCACATTCGGCGACGTCGTCGCTGCAGGCAGCACCGTGAAACCCGGCAAGCTGGCAGTCGTCTGAAGGTCCGTGCCGACAATCGCCATCCCGGGCACGGCTGCGATGGCCGTGTCGGCCTCAGGCGGCACAGAAAGCACGCGGTCATCCGTTGTGCCGTTGCGGCTGACCACCTGAATCGTGTAGCCACCGGTAGTGATGTCGCCGCTGCCGCCGGTGGAGCAAGTGGCGGCGGCGCCGGGACCGACCGCCGTGGCCGAACCATTCATCGTGAAGCTGCGCGCCAGGGTGACCCGGATGCCGTTGTAGGAGCCCGCAGGAATGGAAACGCCTTCTCCGATCGCGCCGCCGGAGCCACCGGGTTGAACCCGGCCGCTGCCCAGGTCGATCATGGATGCGCCTGTAAAAAAGGTCCAGAAAGTCCCATCCGTGCGACGGAACTGTATCGACTTGATGGTGACGACATACTTGCTAGGCGTGGCGGCCTTGCCGCCGGCCGTGACAATCGGTCCGGCCCATGCGCTGCCCGAAACGGCACCGGCAACCACCAGCGCCCCGAGCAAGCCGGCCGCACTCCTGCTCAATTTTTTGCTAAACAAGGCCATCATCAGTTCCTCCGCCCAATCGTTACACCACTACCGCCGCCGGTCTTTTTCTCAACCACGATATCGTTTTGCCTGCGCACTTTGTCCAGCGTGTGCAGCGTCAGGTCGCGAGCCTCGAACGAGACAGGCTTGCGCATGCCTTCCAGCATGGTCCCGGGAACACCGTTGCCCGGATTGCCCAGCAAGTTGTAGGATAGCCTGATGAATGAGCTCGGGCGAGTGTAGTTGTCGTCCTGGCGGCCCAGCTCCAGGGAAACATTCTTCGAAATATTGCCCTTGAACGCCAGCTTGGCGCCCTTGAGGTCCTCGATCCCGGCCGTTGCGCTTTTCCAGCGGTAGGAGTTGGCCGCCACGCGTATCCACGAAAGGTAGGGAATCGGGGCGTCGATTTCGAAATCGCGGCCGCTAAGTGCCTTTTCCGTCGTGCTGATTCCGTTCAGGGTCGAAGTCGTTTTTTCGCCGCTGATGCCGTGGTAAAAGTTGGTGCGGAAGGTCAGATACTGGCCGATTGCCTCGGCACCCACGCCCCAGCGTTTGTGGTCGTATTTGGTGGTCGTGTCGTAGAAAGTGTTCACACCCAGGAGCCAGGTCTTGTCCTCGAGCAGGTTGCGATAACCCAAGCCGAGATTGAAGGTGTTGTCGCTATGGCGGCGGCCCCAGCGACCCTGAAAGAAAACGGTATCGCGCAAGGTCTTGGGCGTCTGGTAAAGCGGCTGCACCGTTTCAACCGACCAAGTCGGGTTGCTTCGGTCCATCGATTCGACGCTGATGTCCGTCCGGCGCAGCCAGTCGGGCAAACGGGAATCATTTTTGACTTGCTGGGCGACGTTTTGAACCACCGTCGGCGCCAGTGCGGTAACGTCGGCAGCCTGGACGGAAAATGCGCTCAACATGCCTCCTGCCAATAGGGGGACTGAAAAAGGTTTCATTGGAATGGCGTTCCTCTTTGAAGCTGCTGAAATTTGTTGCCAACAACGTAGACGTAAGGAAGAGTAATCAATTGAAAAAATATGTTTTTGAGATTTATCAAACCACGCATGAAAAGATACAGCATCAAGAATCATGGACAAAAGATGCGGCTTGAAGAGGCTGATGGCGTGAAGTCCTACGCACAGGCCAGATGAATTCGTCGAAAAGTGTCACATCCCCGAAGTAAACTGGTCGAACCGAAGCCTGACACGCTCGATACCCATGCCGCACGGACCGATGCCACAGGGTTTGTGGTCGGCTCGAAAAACTCCCCACCGAAGGGCACGCCATGACCGAGCAGAGTTCCTCAACCCCCTCATCCGCCGCCGCCCTGAGCGAGTGCGATGTGCTGGTGGTGGGTGGCGGTCCGGCGGGTGCCACGGCAGGGGCGCTGCTGGCGCAACGGGGGCACAAGGTCGTGATCCTTGAAAAAGATCATCATCCGCGCTTTCACATAGGCGAGTCGCTGCTGCCGGCCAACCTGCCGCTGCTTGAAAAACTCGGGGTGGCGGACGCTGTCAAGGCCATCGGCATGGAGAAATGGGGTGCCGAATTCGTCTCGCCCTGGCACGACAACAAGAGCCAGACCTTCAAATTCGGCGACGCCTGGGACAAGTCCATGCCGTTTTCCTACCAGGTGCGGCGCTCCGAGTTCGACGACATCCTGATCCGCAACGCTGCCAGGGCGGGTGCCGAAGTGATTGAAGGCTGCCGGGTCAAGGACGTGGCTTTTTCGCCGGACCACCGCAGCGCCACCGTTCATGCGCAGCATGAAGATGGCCGCATTGCGCACTGGCGCGCGCGCTTTGTGGTGGACGCTTCGGGGCGCGATACCTTGCTGGGCAAGCAGTTCGACGTCAAGCGCCGCAACCCCAAACACAACAGCGCGGCGCTTTACGCTCACTTCACCGGTGCGACCCGGCATCCGGGCCAGGATGCCGGCAACATCACCATCTTCTGGTTTGACCACGGCTGGTTCTGGCTGATTCCGCTGGCCGACGGCGCCACCAGCATCGGTGCGGTGGTCTGGCCGCATTATCTGAAGAGCCGGAGCAAACCGATCAAGGACTTTTTCCTCGACACGATTGCCCTGTGCCCGGCGCTCAGCCAGCGGCTGGCCCATGCGACGCTGTCGTCGGAGGTGGAGGCGACCGGCAATTTTTCATACGCCTGCGAGCGCACCCATGGCCCCAACCACGTGATGATCGGGGACGCCTTCACCTTCATCGATCCGGTATTTTCCTCGGGCGTCATGCTGGCCATGCAGGGCGGCTTTGCCGCGGCCGAGGCGGTGAACACCTGCCTGCGCGAACCGGCCAGGGCGAAGGCCGCGCTGGCGCATTTTGACCGGCAGGTGCGCAAGGGCCCGAAGGAGTTTTCGTGGTTCATCTACCGCGTGACCAGCCCGACCATGCGCGACATGTTCATGGGGCCGCGCAATGTGTGGCGCGTGAAGGAGGCGTTGCTGTCCATGCTGGCCGGGGACATTTTCGGCAAGACGCCGATCTGGGGTTCTCTGGCGGTGCTCAAGGCCATTTTTTACATTGCATCCGTCCGGAACTTCAAGCGTTCCTGGCATGCCCTGCGCCTGCGCAAGGCCAACATCCGCGTGGTCGACGATGCCGCGCCCGCGGTGCGCTGACAGCCGGACAAGTCAGACTGTATGCAACACAAGACCCATGTCGTCCTGAACGAGGTGCTGGCGCTGCACAGAGGCCGCCGGGCCCTGCACGAAACCGTCCGGCTGCACCTGGGCTACCTGCTGCTGGGCCTGGTTTGCGTGGCCGTCACCCTGCTCGCCTTTCCGATGCGCGCGGTGCTGCCGCGTGTGATGAGCAAGCGGCTCGGCCGCAAGCTGGTGACCGCGGTGACGCGGGCTTACCTGCGCTTTCTGGTTTTGATCGGGGCCGCCCGGTTCGACCTGTCGGAGCTGGATGCGCTGCGGGACGCGCCGGCCATGGTGATTGCGCCCAACCATCCGTCGCTGCTCGATGCCGTGATGATTTTGTCGCGCCTGCCCGGCGCGGCCTGCATCATGAAGGCCGAGCTCGTCAACAGCGTTTTTTATGGCGCGGGCGCGCGGCTGGCCGGCTACATCCGCAATACGCCGCTGCGCACCATGGTGCAGCTGGCGGTGGACGATCTGCACCGGGGCAGCCATTTGCTGTTGTTCCCCGAAGGGACGCGCACCACCCGTTTTCCGGTGGGCCGGCTGCAGGGCACCACAGGCCTGATTGCCAAAAGCGCGGGCGTGCCGGTACAGACGGTATTCATTGAAACCAGCTCCGGCTTTCTGGGCAAAGGCTGGCCGTTGCTGCATGCACCTAAAATGCCCATCACTTACCGGGTCCGTCTCGGCAAGCGCTTTGATCCGCCGCAGCATACGGCGCGTTTTGTCAGCGAGCTCGAACAGTACTTCCAGACCGAGCTGGCGCACGCGCAGTTGCCCGGTTTTCCTGTTTCACCGCCAGCCTGAGCCTCGTGGCCTGGCGCTATTTTCGCCCAGGCTTTCACGATGACTGTTTCCGCTCCCGGCGCGTCCCGCACCCGTCTTGTCCTGATACCGAGCTACAACCCCGGGCCCAAGGTCTATGACACGGTGCGCTCGGCGCGCGCGCAGTGGACGCCGGTCTGGGTGGTGGTGGACGGCAGCACCGACGACAGTGCCGCCGGCCTGCAGGCGATGGCGGCGCAGGATGACGGTTTGCGCGTGATCGTGTTGCCGCACAACGTCGGCAAGGGCGCTGCGGTGCTGCACGGGCTGGACCTGGCCGCGGCGCAAGGCTTCACGCATGTGCTGACCATGGACTCCGACGGCCAGCACCCGGCCCAACTGATTCCCGACTTCATGGCCGCGTCAAGCGCCCAGCCCGCTGCCATGGTGCTGGGGGTGCCGGTGTTCGCCGCCGATGCGCCACGGCTGCGGGTCAATGGCCGCAAGGTGTCGAACGCGTGGGCCAATCTGGAAACCCTGTGGGCCGGCATTGGCGATTCGCTGTTCGGCTTTCGCGTCTACCCGATTGAGCCGCTGCGCCGGGTCATGCATGGGCAGCGCTGGATGCGCCGTTTCGATTTTGACCCCGAGGCCGTGGTGCGCATGTGCTGGTTGGGCGTCAAGCCGGTCAACCTGCCGGCCAGCGTCAAGTATTTCCGCCCCGACGAAGGGGGCGTGTCGCACTTCAACTACCTGCGCGACAACCTGCTGCTGACCTGGATGCACTCGCGCCTGTTTTTGGGGTTTGTGCTGCGCCTGCCATTGTTGCTGGTCCGGCGCGTCAGGGGCGATTGAAGCGTGGCTAAATCATGCCGCCATTGATCGAGATGACTTGGCCGCTGATGTAGGCCGCGCGCTCCGAGGCCAGGAAGCCGACGAGATCGGCCACTTCCTCGGCCTTGCCGGCGCGCTTCATGGGCACCCTACGGGCGATGTCGTCGGCGCTGAAGCTGCCTTGGGTCATGGCCGTGTCAATAATGCCGGGCGCCACCGCGTTGACCGTGATGCCGCGGCTGGCGACTTCCAGGGCCAGCGACTTGGTGGCGGCATGCAGCGCCCCCTTGGCCGCCGAATAGTTGACCTGCCCCCGGTTGCCGGCCACGGCGGCGACCGAGGTGATCGTGATGATGCGGCCCCAGCGGGTGCGTAGCATCGGCATCATCAAAGGCTGGGTGACGTGGAAAAATCCGTTCAGCGACACGTCGATCACCTGTTGCCATTGCCTGAGCTGCATGCCCGGAAAGACCGCGTCATCGTGAATGCCCGCGTTGTTGACAATCACCTGGATGGGGCCGTCCTTCAGCAGGGTTTCCAGCGCGGCTGCGGTGGCGGATGCGTCGGTCACATCAAAAGCCACCGCCTGCGCTTGCCCGCCTTGGTCCACGATGCTGGCAGCCAGGGCTTGCGCCGTGGTCAGATGGCTGTTGGCATGAACAATCACGCTGAAGCCGTCGGCCGCCAGGCGCCGGCTGATGGCCGAGCCGATGCCGCCGCTGCCGCCGGTGACGAGTGCGCGTTTGAGGGGGAGGGTCATGAGGTGTCCTGGTTGGCTGGCCCGCGTCAGACCGTGCTGCCGCTGCCGAGCGGTGCCGGCGAGAGGGCTGTTGCGTCGAGCACGACAACCGCCCGCCCGCTGAGCAGCACTTGCGCGTCAGCCTGCACCGTGAAGCTGTAAAGCACGGTGTTGGCGTCTCCGGTCACTCGTTCTGCGTTCACCGTCAGGGGGCCGGCCACTGTGTCCAGCCGTTCGACATGCAGGGTGACGCTGCGTAGGCTGGCCAGATAACCGGCACGTGCCGGTATGTTGCCTGCGCTGCCTTTGGCTCCGGTTTCGGCCACCAGCGCGCCATGCACCGCCATGGCTTGCGCTGCATATTCCACGCCGCAGGCCGCGCCAAGCCGGCCATGGGCCCGCAGCGGGTGATCCGGCGCGCTGTGGCTGCTGGCCTGGCAGCAGATGTGGCTGTCGTCCCAGGCCGTCACCGCGTCGAGCAGGCACATGCGGCCCTGGTGGGGAATGCGGCGGGCAATGTCGTCCCGGTTCAGAGTCTGCGGCCGGTTCAGCACGGCGCCACCTCCACGGCCAGTTGCATGCCGTCCAGATAAGTCAGCACCAGCGGGCCGGCCTGTTGTTTTGCGATGGCCTGCAGCAAGGGCAGGGCGCAGGCGGACGGAATGGTCTGGCGCAAGCGCTCCAGCGCAGCATGGTCCAGGGTGTCTGCCGCAGTGCTTGTCAGGTAGTGGATGCCCTCCAGCGAGATGCGGGCCGCGCTGCGCGCGCTGCGCCGGGGGCTGATGACCAGCGCCACGCCCATCGTGTCGGGGACCGGTCGTTTGCTGCGCAGCGGCTCCGGGTAGTCGGTGTCGTAGGCCACCAGCAGCACCGGGGTGTCATCGACGACGGCCTGCGTCATCGCTTCGAGCAGGCCGGCCGCAAAACTGGCATCGCGCGCGCACAGCACGGACGAGCTGGTCATGGCGCCACTGGAAATGCTCCAGTAGCCGGAAGAGGCGTTATGCACCGAGTTGTGAAAACGGGTCGGTGAAATCAGCCGGTCGCCCGACGCCAGCGCGCCGCAAATTTCGTGGCAATTGACAGCGTCGCCGCTGGACGATGAAAAAACCGAGGGCAGGGCATTTGCCGCCAGCCCCGAAGCTTCCACCGCTTCCTGGCCGACTGCCAGCGAGACCTTGACAACTGCGCCTGCGCGGCGCCGCTCGGCCGGTGGCAACGCCATGGGCAAGGGCAGGATGCATCGTCCGGCTTCGTAGGGCAGGCTGCCGTCAAGGTGCCGGCGGCCTTGCGCCCAGTTGGGCAGGCCAGGACCCAGCAGGCCGATACCTTCGACAAAGACGGTGAGGGACTGCGCGGGGTTGGCGGAATGCCGCATCATCGTCTTGCCTTAACCGGCCCGGCCGAAAATCAGGCTGCAATTGGTGCCGCCAAAACCGAAAGAATTGCTCAGTACGCGCTTGATTGGCTGCTCGCGGTTGTCCAGCAGGTAATTCAGGGGCAGCGCCGGGTCCGGTTGCTGTGTATTGAGGCCACCCGGCAACAGGCCGTGTTGCAGTGCCAGCGCGCAGATCACGGCCTCCAGGCCGCCCGCCGCGCCCAGCGTGTGTCCGGTCGCGCCTTTGGTGGAGCTGCACGGTGTGCCGGAACCGAACAGCGCCGCGACGGCTTTGGTTTCGGCCGCGTCGTTGCTTGGCGTGGCGGTGCCATGCAGGTTGATGTAGTCCAGGTCGGCCGCATCGAGTTGAGCTGTTTCCAGTGCATTTTGCATGGCCATGCGTGCGCCGAGTCCGTCCGGGTGGGGCGACGACATGTGATGGGCATCGCTGGATTCGCCCACGCCCAGCAGCAGCACGGCATTTCCATCCAGATGCTCGGGCACGCGTTCCAGCAGGGCGAATGCGGCCGCCTCACCGATGGAAATGCCGTCGCGTGCAACGTCGAAGGGGCGGCAGGCCTGGCTGGAAATCAGGCCCAGGGCGTTGAAACCGTACAAGGTGGTCAGGCACAGCGAGTCCACGCCGCCCACCACCGCCGCGTCTATCAGTCCCGCCGCCATCATGCGACGGGCCGAGGCAAATACCTTGGCGCTCGATGAGCACGCCGAGGACACCACGACGGCCGGACCGGTCAGGCCAAGATAATGCCGCGTGAAATCGGCCACGGAGAAGGTATTGTGCGTGGTGCCGTAAATAAAATCGGCAGGCAATGCCCCGTTGGCCGGGTCGCGCCGGCGGTAAGCCAGCTCGGTCTGCAAAATGCCGGAAGTGCTGGTGCCGAGGAATGCGCCGACGCGGTGCGCGCCATATTTGCGGGCGGCGGCTGCCACGGCATCGGCAAAGCCGTCCTGCATCAGCCCCAGGAACGCGAGCCGGTTGTTGCGGCAATCGAAGGCGCTCAGTGGCGCGGGAAGCTGTACCGCATCCACGCCGGGGACTTCACCGATGAAGGTCGCCAGATCAACCGTGTCAAAGGTACACGGCATCAGTCCGCCGCGGCGCTGGCGCAGGGCGGCCAGGGTTTGCGGGAGGCCACGACCGATGGCGCTGGTCGCGGTGAAATGGGAAAGCCAGAGCGGGTTCAGAGAAAAACTAGCCGATCTAAAGGAGGTGTGATGTTAGCAAATGCAGGGGAGCGGGAGGTTGATAGACTTTCAATGGGAGGAGCTTGGGACTTCGTCCGCGACCTCCGCGTGCCCGTGACGGCGCAGTGACAGCCAGGCAGCCAGCCCCCCCAGCACCAGACCCGCCCCTACGTCCACCGCCACATGCTGGCGTATGGCCAGTGTGGAATAGATGATTCCGATACACCAGGTCCAGTTGAGCAGGCGTATCCACAGCGGTCCCCCGAAGCGCCGCAGCAGGTGATGCAACCAGACACCCGAAAAAAGGGCGGTGGCGACATGCAGGGAAGGGAGGGCATTGCCCGATGCATCCATGCGTTTAAGGAAATCCACGCCAGGATACAACGCCCAGTTGATATCGGCTGCAGGTGCGGCCGTGGGCCAGAAATAAAAAATGAACAAGCCGACCATGCACATCATCGCCATGGCCAAGCCATACCTGTAGAGTTCACGCCGCGTCGAGAAAAAGGCCGGCAGCAGGGAAACGTAGACCCACAGTGACAGGTACACCGGCAGGGCCAGTGGCTCAAAGCCGATCAGGCGATCCAGCCCGGTGACAGGCATTACCGTCGCCGAGTAGGCCGGATTATTGAGCAAATAGAAGTAAGCACCGAAAAATACGCTGATGAAGACCGTCGTGCCGATGCTTTTCAGATACAGGTGTTTGAAGATCACCTCCGCAGCCTGACGGTACCAGGGCGCCGTTTGACCGCTGTCGATCACGGCGCGCACTCCACGCAGAGGCTGTTGCATTGCCTCGATTCAGGCAAACCGGTTTGACCCGGACACCTCGGACGGAAACAGAAGGAGAAGGCGGTCATGAAAGGGCGTGGCGCAAGGTGACAACGCGCAGACCGGCGGCCGCAGCGGATTCGAGCACGGCGGGCAGCACTTCAAGAATCACCGGAATCCCCTCGGCCGTGCGTGCGGCATGACCATCGTGCAGCAGCAAGATGGCGCCCGCTCGCAGACCGCGCAACAGGCTGCTTTTAACGCGCCCGGCATCGCTGACCCGGGTGTCGAAACCGCGCGCTGACCAAGTGGCGAGTCTGAGCCCGAGCCGGGCCAGCACCGGCTCTAGAAACGGGTTGCGCAGGCCGGCCGGGGCACGAAAAAACAGGGGGCGCTGCCCGGAAATCCCGGTGAGCGTGTCTTGGGCCGCCTGCAATTCATGCGCCAGGCCACGCGGGCCCATCAGTGAAAAATGATGGCGATGCTGCTGGCTGTGATTCTCGACGGCGTGGCCGCGACGCACGATCTCCCGGCATAAATCCGGGTAGCGCGCCGCTTGTTCCCCGATGCAGAAAAAGGTGGCCCGGACGGCATGACGATCAAGCAGGTCGAGCACCTGCGGGGTGACGACGGGATCGGGTCCATCGTCGATGGTCAGGGCGATTTCATGTCTGGTCGTGGCGGCAGCGGGCAGCCGCGTCCAGTTCGGACCCAGCCAGTGGCTGCGCGGCCACAGGCCGACGGCGGCAATCAGCAGGTGATTGGCGGCGACGGCGGCCAGCGTCCAGGGCCATTGCCCGGGTGCCGTGATGACGGCCATCAATGCCAGCAGATGCAGCGCGATGGATGCGCGGATCAGCGGTGTGGTGTGCCAGCGCGGATCAGGCATGGGATGGCCTCGCAAAAATCGCTGCATAAACCAGCGCCAGAATGACGCCCGGTGCCACGGTGACCCCCATCGCCTGCAAGATGGCGACGTTGGAAAACGCAAGCAGACCAAAACCTGCGACGGTCGTGAGGTTGGCAAACAGCATCGAGGCCAGTGTGCGCGGCGAGATGGGTGTGTGCGGATCAGCGCGGTCAAAAAACAGGGCGTAGTTCGAGCCTACCGCGACCACCAGCAGCAAGCCCACCAGATGCAGAATGATCAGTTGCTGGCCAAGCGCGGCCAGGCCCGCCGTGACGGTGATGACGGCGGCCACCAGCGGCGCGATGATGCGCAGCACGCGCAGGGGCGAGCGGAAAACCACCAGCAGCAACCCGACAATGGCGAGCAGCCCGCCCAGCGACAGCAGGGCGGCCTCGTGCAGGTAGCCGGAATACAGGCGGTCGGATTCGGCCTTCATGTCCACAAACAGCACATTCGGCAAACCGGCGGTGCGCAAGGCAGCGCGAATCCGGTCGGCATTGATGCTGCCGACACCCTCAGGCGCCTTGAGCGGCAGCAGGGCCGTCCAGTCGCGGCCCTGCTGGAGGAGCAAGGCATCTACCGCCATGGCCATGGAGGTCTGCGCCAGGTCGGTTGCCTGCAACAACGGCTTGCTGCGGGCGGTTTCAATGTCGGCAAGAAATGGGGCGAACAGTTGCGCCCGTACCGGCAAGCCCTGCACAGCTTGCACCAGGCGCGCTTGCAGCAGGTCGGGCGCGGGCAGGCTGGCCTGGCGCGCGCGCTGCGTGGCCGTGCTGGGAAGATAACGGCTGGGGCTTTCAAAGCCGGCGAGCTCGCCCTGATCGACTTGCGTCTGCAGCAGCGTGGAAACCTGTTCGGAAGAGTGCAGTACGGCTTCCCGGCTTGTGCCCGATACCAGCACCAGGTAACGCACATCGGGGGCGCCCATGTCGCCGCGCAGGCTCTCATCGAGCGCCACCTCGGCTTGCGATACCGGACTTAATGAAGATATTTTTTCGTTCAACAAGGTCGTGCGGTTGCCGGCGAGGATGGCGCAGGCGGCCAGCAACAGCAGGACCGCCGGCCAGCGCAGTGCAGCGGCGTGCTGTGCCAGACGGCTCAGCACGCGGCCGCCCGCCGATACATCATGGATGCGAAACTTCGCCGGCAACAGGTGCGGCAGAACAAAACGGGTCATGGCGGCGGCGGCGACCAGCCCGGCAATCGCATACAGGCCGAGTTGCGCCAGACCCGGAAAGCCCGACAGCAGCAGCGAAGCAAAGCCGACGATCGACGTCAGCACGCCGAGCCGGATGGTGGGCCAGAAGCGCTTGACCCAGTTCTGAGGGTCTGAGCCATCGCGCTCTGATTGCACAAACAGGTAGATGGAATAGTCCACCGCCTCGCCAATCAGCGCGGTGCCGAAGCCCAGGGTGATGCCATGCACCGCCCCAAAGCCCAGACTGACTGCCGCAATACCTGCCAGCACACCGCTGGCGACGGGCAAAAAGCCCAGGGCCAGCGCGGTCACGGAGCGGTAAACCAGCAATAACAGCGTGGCAATGAGCGCGACGCTGATGAGGGCCAGGCGGCTGACCTGGCTTTGGATGGTTTCGCGTGAGGTCACCGAAAACACACCGGGGCCGGTCATCACCAGCCTGGCGGCAGGGGTTGCTTGGGGTACCGTGTCAAACGCTTGCCGGATGGCGGCCATGGCGCGCTGCTGGGCGTCGGTGTCGGATCCCGCAGCGCGCGTTTGAATCAGCATCAAGGCGCGCGCGCCGTCGCGTGAGGCCCAGGCGCCGTCGACCAATGGCGGGCGGGTGCCGCTGCCCGGCTGCCCGAGCAATTGCATCATTTCACCGGTCGGGTCGCGTGGCAGCAGGGACTTGACCAGCAGCCCGGCGGGCGAGGCGAGCAGATCGATGCTGTCGCTCAAGGCGGCATGCAGGCCGTCTGCGCTGAAGCGTTCAGGCGCCACCGCAGGGCTGAGCAGGTAGCGATTGTTGAACAGGTAGGCGCGGTCGCGCTCGGTGTTGACGGGCTCGCCGTTGTTGACCGAGACAAAAGCCGGATCGGCGCGCAGACGCTGGGCGATCTGCCTGGAAAGTTGGGCTCGGGTTGGCGCGTCTGCACCTTCGATGCCCACCAGGATCAGGCGCGAGGCCAGGCCGTCGCGCAGTTGATCCATGAGCAGTTGCTGCTCAGGCGTGGGGTCGCGCGGTAAAAATGCCGACAAGTCAGTGGTGACGTGGGTCCGGCTGATGATGGCGCCGCAGGCCAGCAAAAAAGCCAGCCAGAGCCAGACCGGTAAAAACTGCCGCCGAAAAATTTTTCTCATCATGGCGTGGTCAGCGGGACGATCACCATCACCGAGCGGTCTTTGTCGGTCTGCTCGATTTCAATCGACTTCAGCTCGGCGCGGCTGCCGCCAATGCGGATGCGCTGGACCACGTCCAGCATTTTGGTTTCGATCGGTCGCAGCGTCAGCGTCCAGCGTTCTTCGGAGCCTTCCAGGTCCAGGTTGTAGATGCGCCTGAGCGCAACCGTGTCGCCGGCCAGGGTGCCGCGTATGCTTTCGGTGAAGGCGACCAGTTCCGGGTAGTCCTGCAGGCGCAGCACCATGCGGCGTTTGCCGTGCTCGACGGTCAAGGTGCCGCTTTCAATCAGCAGCGATTCGGGCCTGGGTTTGAAGGTGCGTTTTTCCAGCCGGTCCGGCGCCCTGTAAAGCAACTCGCCGGACGACTCCACCGGTTTGTCGAGCAGGGCAATGTATTTTGTTTCGACAAAGCTGGCGCGGCCCGATTTGTTCTGGGCCAGCGCCTGCATCAGTTGCGCCAAATCCCAGGCGGCGTGCGCCGGCGCATAGCACAGGCCCAGCAGCAGGCCGACTCCTGCCAGCCAGGTTTTCAGGGGTCGGGTCATCGGTGGGTGCGCGTCAATCATGGGGCGGGCCCGGGGTGGCGGCAGGCAAGGGCTTGCTCGCCTGCCAGAAGTCGAAGAAGTTGAACCAGTTGTAGGGCGCCGCGCGGCAATGCCGCTCCAGCAGCTGTGCGTAACGCGCCATCGCGGCTTGTACCGCGGCGTCACGTCCTCCCGCGGCGATGCTGGAAAAATCGGCCAGTGTTTCAAAATGAACATCGTAGCGGTTGTTGCCGCCATAAGCCCCGACCATGAACAGGACCGGGCGCCGCAAAATGGCCGCCATCCGAAACGGACCCACGGGAAACTCGGCAGACTCACCCAGAAACGGCACCGCACGGGTGGCGTCATTGTTCAGGCAGCGGTCGGCCAGCATGCCAACGACGCTGCCGGCGGTCAGCAGTTCATTGACCCTGAGCATCGAATCGACATGGCCCAGCGAAACGATGTCCTGCCGGGCCGCGGGGTTGATGGCGCTCAGGGCCGCGTTGAGCTTGCGCGCGTTGTCCTCGTACATCACCATGGTGACGCGCAGGCCGGGTTGCCGGCGACCGACAGCGCGCAGCACCTCAAAGCTGCCGACATGTGCGCCCATCAAAAAGACACCTTGGTGCGCAGCCGTCAATTCCGCGACCAGATGCTCCTGGTGAATCCGGATGTCGAACAGATTGAAGCGGTCATTGATCAGGTAAACCCGGTCATGAATGCTGGAGGCAAAGCTCAAAAAATGCCGGAACACGAGGTGCCAGCCGACCCGGGCAGTGCCGGGCGCATTGCGTACGCGGCGCAGGTAATCCCTGGAGGCGCGGCGCGCCGCTGCGTTGGCCACAAGAAAATAGGCGGCGATGCCGTAGAGCACACAGCGGCCCGCACGGCGACCCAGACGCAGTGAAATCCAGGTCATCACACGCAGCATCAGCATGTTGCTGCGCTCCGGGCGTTGCCGCCAGGCGGTCTGGGCAGGGGCCGCGCCGGGTGCCGGACTCACGGCGCGCTCCCGAAGGCAAGAAGGCCGGTTGCCACCTGGCGCCCGCTGCCAACGATCTCGAAGCGGGTCTGGCCCTTGTCGGTGCGGGTGCAGGAAATCGTCAGCGTTTCTCCGGGTTGCACCGGGCTGAGGAATTTGGCCGAGGCAATGTGGCAGCTTGCCGTTGGCCCGAATGCGTGTCGTTCGTGCGTCTGGGCCACCGCGTGCAGGGCCGCATCGAGCAGCAGCACGCCCGGCAGAATCGGCCGGCCCGGGAAGTGCCCGGCAAAAGCCGGGTGATCGGCGGCAAAGGTCAGGGTGCTTTCACCTCGCATGGGGGTTGCCCCCTGTTCTGGAGACGTTTGATGCAGCCGGGCCAGCGCCTGCAGCGTTTGACGCGGCAGCTTTCCGGTGCTGTTGCGCGGCAGGGCGTCGAGCAGCACCAGGGGGCGCGGCAGGAAGGTGGCGTCAATCCGCTCTTTCAGCGCCGCTTGCAGTGCGGCGGCCGTCATGCCGGGCGCTACCGCAAAAGCCATCAGGCGCACCACCGTGTCGTGGCGGCTGTCGTCGGGCATGAAAAACGCGCCGTCCAGTACGCCCGGGATGCCGCCCAGTTGGTGATTGAGGTAAGCCAGCGAGTTGCGTTTGCCGGCGATGTTGATCAGGTCGCCCAGGCGCCCGTGCAGCAAAAAACGCCGGTTGTCGATGGTCTCCAGCACATCGTTCAACGGCATCACCTGCTCGACATGGCCGCCGCAGGCCCACATCCGGTTGTCGTGGGGTGTCAGGGTGACCAGGGGAAAGAGTTCCCATTCATCGGTATGGGCGCTGCGCCGCGAGGCGATCTGGCCGGTCTCGGTGGAGCCGTAGATTTCGAACAATGGGGCGGCAAAGCGGGCCTCGCAGCTTTGCGCCAGTTGCGGCGGCATGGGCGCGGTGGCCGATACCACCCGGTCCAGTTCTGGCAAATCGACGCCGGATGACAGCAACACCCGCAAATGCACCGGTGTGGTGACCAGCAGTCGCGGGCGGGTGGCGGCCTGGATGGCGCTGACGATATCGGCGGGATAAAACGGCTGCCCGGCGTGCATCACCGAGCCGCTTTGCAGGGCCAGCAGCACGGTCGATTCAAAGCCGAACATATGCTGTGGCGGCACTGTGCCGACGATGCTGGAGGGTTGGCCTTCACTCAGGCCCAGCCGCAGCGCTTCGGCGCGCGCGCCTTGCACCAGAGCGCCCCAGGTTTTGCGGTGCGGCAGCGGCAGGCCGGTCGAGCCCGAGGTGAACACATCGGCCACCGGCTGGTTGCCGGGAAGGAGGGGAATGTCGCAGGGCGCTTCAGAATCCACCGCTGCCGGGCCTTGTGCAAACGCATCCTGGTAAGCAAAGCCGGGCAAGTCCATCGTGTGCGCTGTGTCGGACAGGCAAAACACATCGGGTGTCAGGACCCGCAACTGGCGCACCATTTCCGGCGTGTGGGTAGGCGGCAGCAGGCTGATTTTTTGTGTCAGCAGCGCGGCGCCCAGGCCGACCGTGAAGTGGTAGCGGTCGCTGCAGGCGTTGAGCATGTGTTTGCCCGCCGGCAATGCTGCGGCCAGATGCCGCACATCGGCGAGAAATTGACGCACCGTGATGCTTTTTCCGTGACGCCAGGCCAGGAGGTCGTCACCACTGGCGTGGGCGGTCAGCGCGAAGGTGGTCATGGACAAACGCGGCCTTCTCAGGCGGCAGGTGGTTGCATGCCCGCGCCAGCCTGCCGGTAGGCGCGAATCGCTTCCAGCGGGCCGGCCCGGTCGGACGGCGCGAGCAGGCACAGGCGCGCCACATACTCTGCTGCAAACATCAGGATCAGCAGCGGCAGGTTCAGCAGGTTGGCAAAGGCCGACCAGACGGCGACCGGGGCCAGCCAGAACAGCAGCAGCGACAGTGCGCTCATGGCGCCGAAATACAAGGTCCAGGCCCAGGTGACTTGCCGGGTGTAGCGTCGCAGCGCGGGTGACAGGCTGCCATGCACGATAGCGGCAAAACGCGACACCATGGGCATCTGGCCGGGGCGCAGTGTGCGGCCGAAAGCCAAGCCGAGCAGCGCCTGTATGCCGGCGTGCTGCAACAGGAAAACCCAGTTGTAATGTTGCACCAGCCAAGCGCTGAGGCCATACAGGACGGCACAGCCCGACAGGCACAACAGCAGCATCCAGGGCCGGTGGGGCGAGCGCCAGGCCAGCACCCCGGCCAGTGCAATCAGGGGCACGATGGCCACCGCCGCGTCAAACAGGTCGGGGCTGGGGTTGGCCGCCGCCAGATGTGCAAGGACCGAGTAGGCCAGACAGAAGGCGGCAACGGCGGCCCAGCGAGCGCTGCGCAGCAGTGTTGCCGTCGAGCCGGATTTCACTGTGTTCTTTGCAGCGCGATGTGCTCGCTCAGGCTGCGCAGCGAATGAAAGATGGCGTGGTTGTCCTCGTGACCCGCACGCAGTTGCAGGCCGTAGCGTTTGGACACCACCAGTGCGATCTCCAGGATGTCGATCGAATCGAGGCCCAGACCGTCGCCATACAGCGGATCGTCGGGCTCGATGTCGGCGGCGGCTGTTTCCAGGTTCAGCGCAGAGGCCACCAGTTCGGCGACTTCTCGCAGCAGTGCAGCATCGGCTGCAGACGCGGCAGCAGGGTGTGAAGAAGATTCAGACATCGTGGACAGGGACATTGGGTTGCAGGATTTCCGGGTGCTGCGCCATGGCTGACCGCACCCGTGTTTCGGTGATGACATGATGGTAACTGACATTATTGGCAACCGGCAGCGCCGTTGTAAGCCTGCAGGCCGGTGGCGTGTGAGCCGCAAACGACACATGATGTAATGAGGGCGTGTCTGGTGCATTTCTGCCCGTTGGCGGAGACGGCCTCACCGGGTCAACAAGACCTGATAGTGAAGATCAAAGGGGTTCGCCGTCGCCGCGCTGCTGGTTGGCCTTGACGGTTCGCGACACCGACAGGGTTTGGGTCGGTGCGGCAGCGTTGGCTGTCTGCGCGGCGTCTGGCGTGGCCTGTCGCACCGCGGCCTTGTCGCCGGCACTGGCGAACTTGCTGTATTTGCCCAGCGCCGCGACCATCTGGCCATAAATTTTCGGGTTGGCAGCCATGCATTCACCTTGGCTCATGAAATCGGCTTCGCCGGAGAAGTTGCCGATCAGGCCCCCCGCTTCGGTCACCAGCAGTGAACCGGCGGCCACGTCCCAGGGCTGCAGGCCGCTTTCAAAAAATCCGTCGCTGAAACCCGTGGCCACATAGGCCAGGTCCAGCGCCGCCGCGCCGGGGCGGCGCACGCCGGCGCACTGGCTCATGACTTCGCCGAGCATGTTCAGATAGGTTTTGAGCTTGTCGCCGGGCCGGTAGGGGAAACCGGTGGAAATCAGGCATTCCTGCAGGCGGGTGCGCTTGGCCACACGGATGCGGCGGTCGTTGACATAGGCCCCGCGGCCCTTGGTGGCGCAAAACAGGTCGTTGCGCGTGGGGTCGTAGACCACCGCCTGCTCGATCTTGCCCTTGACGCTGAGGGCAATGCTGACGCAGTACACCGGAAAACCGTGAATGAAGTTGGTGGTGCCGTCCAGCGGGTCGATGATCCACACGAATTCGGAATCCTTGGCGCCGTGTTCGCTGCCCGATTCCTCGGCCATGATCCCGTGGCCGGGGTAGGCGGTGAGCAGGGTTTCGATGATGGCTGCTTCGGCCGCATGGTCGATCTCGGTCACGAAGTCGTTGGTCTGCTTGGCCGACACACGGACCGACTCCACGTCAAGCGCAGCACGGTTGATGATGGCGCCGGCGGCGCGCGCAGCCTTGATGGCCACATTGAGCATGGGGTGGAGATTGCTGGACATATAGGACTAAGAAAGAGCGGCAGGGCTGCGGCCCGGTAACCGGAGGGCAGGCGACAATAACGCCATTTTACCGGCTCCGCCCAGCCATGCAGCTTTTATCCATGAAAACACGCTTTGTCCTGATCAACACCAGCCATGCCGGCAACGTGGGCGCCACCGCGCGCGCCATGAAGGTCATGGGTTTTGGCGACCTGGTGCTGGTGGCGCCGCGCTGGGCCAATGTGCTCAGGCGCGAGGAAACCATACAGCGCGCCAGCGGGGCGCTCGACGTGCTTCAACACGCCCGTATCGTCGCCACGCTGGACGAGGCGCTGGACGGCATGACCCACCTGTGCGCCACCGCGATGACGCCGCGCGACTTCGGCCCGCCGACGCGGGCACCGCGTGAGCACTTCGCCGCGCTCCTGGGTGGTCCCGGCTCACCTTCCGGACAGTATGCCGATGTGGCATCGAAACCCGGGGGCGTGGCTTTTTTGTTCGGTTCCGAGCGCTTCGGCATGCAAAACGAGGACGTTTACCGTTGCCATGTGGCGCTGAGCATTCCGACCGATCCGACCTTCGGCTCGCTCAATCTCGCGGCGGCGGTGCAACTGATCGCCTATGACTGGCGCCAGGCGCTCGGTGGTTTTGCGGTCGAATCGGCGACGGCGGCGCCCCGGCTGGCCGATGCGGTCGAGGTGGCGGGCATGCTCCGGCACTGGGAGCAGGCGCTGGCCGATATTGGCTTTCTGGACCCGGCTTCCCCCAAGAAACTGATGCCGCGCCTGAACCAGCTGTTCAACCGGGCGCAGCTGAGCCCCGAGGAGATTCATATCCTGCGCGGCGTGGCCAAGGCCATGTCGCAAAAAGCCCCGCTTGCCGGGGGCGAAACAGGCGCGCCAGCACAGACCCCGGTCAAGCCATAAACTCGCAGCATGTTCTCCAGACTCCGCTCCGACATCCAGTGCATTCTCGAACGCGATCCCGCCGCCCGCTCGGGCTGGGAGGTGCTGACCTGCTATCCCGGCCTGCACGCGATCATGCTGCACCGGCTGGCGCACTGGTGCTGGACCCATGAGCTCAAATGGCTGGGGCGCTTCATCTCGCACATCGCGCGCTGGATGACCGGCATTGAAATTCACCCCGGCGCCCTCATCGGCGAGCGCGTGTTTTTTGACCATGCGATGGGTGTGGTGGTCGGCGAAACCGCCGAAATCGGCGACGGCTGCACGATTTACCAGGGTGTGACCCTGGGCGGCACCTCGCTCTACAAGGGTGAGAAGCGGCACCCGACCTTGGGAAAAAACGTGGTCGTGAGTGCCGGCGCCAAGGTGCTGGGCGGCTTTCTGGTCGGCGACGGCGCCAAGATCGGCAGCAATGCCGTGGTGATCAAGCCGGTGCCCGCAGGCGCCACCGCGGTGGGCATTCCGGCGCGCATCATTCCGTCCAAAACCGGCGAAAGCGCCGATGTCACCACCGCGCAGGACAAGTTTTCGGCCTACGGCATCACGCTGGAGGACGACCCGGTGTCGCAGGCCATGAAAGGCCTGATCGACAACGCCTCGTCGCAGGAGCACCAGATTGCGCTGCTCTGGCAGGCGATCGAGAAGCTGTCGGAAAGCGGCAGGGTCCGCAAGGACTGCGTGCCTGACGACGCGGCGCTGCAGGAGACGTTTGAGGCTGACAAGCTGAACCGGTTGATGGGGAAGTAGGGTTCTGCCGTTCGGGCTGAGCCTGGCCTGTCCTGAGCCTGCGGAAGGGTCGAAGCCGTCTCCCTCATGCGCTGGAGGTCTGCCAGCAAGCCGGGGGTTGCCCGGCGGCAAGTAACTTTCTTTTGCTTCGCCAAAAGAAAGTCACCAAAGAAAAGGCGACCCGATGGTCTGGGTCCCCTGCGCTGCGCTTCGGGGCAACCTCCGGTGCTCGGCAAAAGCGGGGTCTGGCTAAACTCGCCTGCGGCTCAAACAACGCCAGCCCTGATCCGCTTTTGCCTGCGCTCCTCGGCCCAGCCCGACGGGTGGGGGAAGAATGCGGGTTCGGGTGCGGGGAGACGATGACGCGCTTTGCGCGTCATGGCGGACTCAAGCGGCCGTGATGTTTGCGCGCGGGTGCAGCACACGCGGCCAAATGAAGTCCCCCTCCATCGCCCAGCGGGGAGAGGGAGGGAGTGGGGAGTCCAGCCTACTGCCAGTGGCCCTCCCCAAGCGCAGCGTGACGCCAGGGTTTATTGCTTCGGTCTGATCGCCGATTTGGGCCGAAAGGCTTTGCACACCGCCTCGTCGGTTTCCAGGTAAGGCCCGCCAATCAGGTCGATGCAATACGGCACGGCGGCAAAAATGCCGGCGACTGCCTGCGTTCCGTCGGCGTTTTTCAGGCCTTCGAGGGTCTCTGCTATGGACTTGGGCTGGCCGGGCAGGTTCAGGATCAGGCTTTGATCGCGAATCACCGCGCACTGGCGCGACAGGATGGCGGTGGGCACGAATTCCAGGCTGATTCTCCGCATCTGCTCGCCAAAACCCGGCATTTCCTTGTGCGCCACGGCCAGCGTGGCTTCCGGTGTCACGTCGCGCAGGGCCGGGCCGGTGCCGCCGGTGGTCAGCACCAGCGCGCAGCCGGCATTGACGAGTTCGATCAGCGTGGCGCTGATGCGCGCCTGCTCATCGGGAATCAGGCGCTCTTCGAAGGTGATCGGGTTGCGCAGCGCGCGCGTCAGCCATTCCTTCAGCGCGGGCAGGCCCTTGTCTTCGTAGACGCCGCTGAAAGCGCGGTCGCTGACCGAGACGATGCCGATCTTCACTGCATCGTGCATGGTATTTACTCGTCCTCCTGGTTCAGTGTTTGCCGCACGAGCTGGAAGATTTCGCGGTAAGACTTGCCGTGGCGCGGGGCTTCGCCCGGTTTCTCGGGCTTGGCGTCCTTGCGGGCCTGGCGCACCAGCGCGCGCAGCTGCTGCGCGTCGGTGTCGGGGTGTTCGCTGAGCCAGTCGCCCAGCGCATCGTCCGAGGCGATCAGCTTGTCACGCCACTGTTCGGCCAGGTGCAGCGCCAGGGTCAGTTGGGCCGAGCCGTTTTTCTGCTCGTCAATCGCCGCACGGATCGGTTCGGTGTCGAGCGGGCGCATCAGCTTGCCGATGAACTGCATCTGGCGGCGCTTGCCTTCGAAGTTGGTGATTTTTTTGGCCTGGGCGATAGCGTCCAGCAGTTTTTCGGGCAGATCGAGCTTGGCCATCAAATCGGTGCGCAAACTCAGCAAGGCTTCGCCCAGCGCCTGTTTTTCGTCGGCTTCGGCTTTGAGCCGGGTCTTGCTGGGCGGGCCGACTTCTTCCGCGGCAATTTCTTCGGGTTTGACGAAGCGGCCGTGCGACCAATAGCCTTTGATAGTCTTGTTGTTCATAGCAGTCAGTATCATAGCTACCCATATGACCCCAAAGATACCCAAGACAAGCATCTACCCCCAGCAAGCGGTCCAGCCCGAGTCGGGTTTTAGCTACCGCCGCGATTTTTTTGAGGAACTGGTCGACACTGCGCTGGCCCACGCCAGAAAAATGGGGGCGACCGATGCCGCCGCCGAAGCGTCCGAGGGCTGCGGCCTGAGTGTCAGCGTGCGCAAAGGCGAGTTGGAAAATGTCGAGCGCAACCGTGACAAGTCACTCGGCATCACCGTCTACGTCGGGCAAAAGCGCGGCAATGCCGCCACCAGCGATTTTTCCAAGGCCGCGATCGAGCAGACCGTGCAGGCCGCTTACGACATTGCACGTTTCACCGCCGAAGACAAGACCTCCGGCTTGCCCGCTGACCGGGACATTGCCCATGGGTACCCCGAGCTGGATCTGTTCCATCCCTGGGCCATCGATTCGCAAGAGGCCGCCCGGCTCGCACTGCAATGCGAAGCCGCAGCCCTGGACACCTCCCGTCTGATTACCAACAGCGAGGGCGCGGGCGTGTCGGCCCAGCAAAGTCATTTTTTCAGCGCCCACACGCGCGGCTTTCGCGGCGGCTATGCCAGCTCGCGCCACAGCATTTCTGTCGCGCCGATTGCCGGCAAGGGCAGCCAGATGCAGCGCGATGCCTGGTACAGCTCGATGCGCGACGCCCGCGAACTCGCCAGCCCGCAGGCGGTGGGCCGCTACGCCGCCGAACGGGCGCTGGCGCGTCTGAACAGCCGCAAGATCAAAACCACCGAATGCCCGGTGCTGTTCGAGTCGCCGCTGGCCGCCGGCCTGCTGGGCGGCTTTGTGCAGGCCGTCAGCGGCGGCGCACTCTACCGCAAGAGCACGTTTTTGCTGAACAGCCTGGGCAAGCCGGCTTTCCCCGGGCACATCGACATCAGCGAAGACCCGCACCTGCGCAAGGGCAAGGGCAGCGCGCCGTTTGACGAAGAAGGGGTCAAGACCCGCGCTCGCAAGGTGGTCGAGGCCGGCATTGTGCGCGGCTACTTTTTAAGTACCTATTCGGCCCGCAAGCTCGGCATGCGCACCACCGGCAATGCCGGCGGTTCGCACAACCTGGTGCTGAGCAGCCGGCAGACCGCGGCGGGCGACGACCTCGACGCCATGCTGCGCAAGCTGGGTACCGGCCTGTTCGTGACCGAACTGATGGGGCAGGGCGTCAACTACGTGACCGGCGACTACTCGCGCGGCGCTTCGGGCTTCTGGGTCGAGAAGGGGCGAATCGCCTTTCCGGTGGAAGAGATCACCATTGCCGGCAACCTCAAGGACATGCTGATGGGCATCGAGGCCGTCGGTGCCGACGTTTACAACTACGGCGCGAAAAGCGTGGGCTCGATTCTTGTGAACCGGATGAAGGTCGCCGGGAGTTGAGATGAAACCCTTGGCCTAAGCAAGCCAGGGGTTGACGAGCTGTAGCCCCGGGATTTTTTCGAAATCCGCGGTATTTCGCGTCACCAGGCTTTTTTGATGGGCCAGTCCGATAGCGGCGATTTGCGCATCTTCTACTGAAATCGGAGCTCCCTTGCGTGTGCGCGAAGCGACCAGCTCCGCATACAAGGGCGCACACCGCTCATCAAAAGCCAGGCATCGACCTGCGAAGTCTTCTTCAAACATGGCCGTGGCTTGGGTTGCCAGTGCGCTGCGACGTTTTCCCATTGGCAGAAGAGCAATGCCCAGTTCGATCTCAGCCCGGGTGATAGCGCAGATATGCAAAGTTTGGGCCGTTTGGCCATCCAGCCATGCCAGCAGGGATGCCGAGGGTGCAGGACGCATCAGCTCCGACAGCACATTGGTATCGAGCAAATACATGTTCAGACTCAAAAGTCGTGATTAGAACTTGGGTGCAGGTCGTGGTAGCCGGCGGGCAGGCAGGTCCAGCCCATCAAGCGATTTGAACCGGCCATGAATACGGCTACCGAGCTTGATGTCGGGCTCGTCATTCAGGGTCGCCTGAGTCAGGATGCGCCTGACTTCTTCTTCCATGGCCCAGCCATGCTGGGCGGCTCGAATGCGCAGCATGGTTTTGACGGACTCGTTGAGGTTTCGAACGGTGAGCATGGCCATGAAGGAACTCCGGGCAATATGATATTTAATCCAGCTTCATTGTATGCATTGCATTCGTTGAAGTCAAATGCCGCGTACTACGCAGCCAGCGCCGCCTTCACCGCAGCCGACACCTGGCCCATGTCGGCCTTGCCGGCGAGCCTGGCTTTCACCGCACCCATGACCTTGCCCATGTCGCCGGGGCCGCTGGCACCGAGTTCGGCGACGATGGCTTTGACCTCTGCCGTGACTTCTTCAGCACTCAGCCGCGCCGGCAGGTAGGCCTGAAGCACGACGAGCTCGGCGGCTTCCTTGTCGGCCAGGTCTTTGCGCTCGGCCTTCTGGAAGGCTTCAATCGAGTCCTTGCGCTGCTTGATCAGCTTGTCGACGATGGCGACCACGGCGGCATCGTCGAGCACCACGCGCTCATCGACCTCTTTTTGCTTGAGGGCCGCCAGCAGCAGGCGGATGGTGCCCAGGCGCTCGCTGTCCTTGGCGCGCATGGCGGTTTTCATGTCTTCGGTGATCTGGTCTTTGAGTGACATGGGTTTCTCCAACGTTAAAAGTTAAAAAGCCCGCTGGAGCGTCCTTCAGCGGGCTTGTGGCATGGTGCCGGAAGGCGTGTACTCAATCAGTACAGCTTCTTGGGCAACTGCATGGAGCGGATGCGTTTGTAGTTGCGCTTGACGGCGGCAGCCTTCTTGCGCTTGCGCTCGGCGGTGGGCTTTTCGTAAAATTCTCTGGCGCGCAGGTCGGTCAGCAGGCCGAGCTTTTCGATGGTGCGCTTGAAGCGGCGCAGAGCCACGTCGAAGGGCTCATTGTCTTTTACACGGATGGTCGTCATTGATAAGTTGATCCAAAAGGGTACGCCTTTGATGATCTGATCAGGATCAGTCCGGGCGCGGGTTTGCTAGCAAAGCTTTGAATTATAGCCCAAACGTAAGAGTTTTCAATCTGGGCCGCGCATGCCATCCGGTTTTAGGCAGAGCAAGCGGCGCGCCACCCTGCCACACAGGTAGGCGCATAGGTACGGAAAATGACCGGCATGAAAAGTGACACACATTCTCTGGTGAACTTCTGAACAAGCTTTTACTTTCGCAGGCGCGTGCTTTGGTAATTGTGGCGAAATGGACTAAATCGTTGATTTCGTGAATTTGGCGCGCCCAGACCATCAAAATCGTCTATCTTTCATGACACTTGTTTGGATGACCAGAGCTGGATGTGGTGCCGGTGTTTGTCGATCCACAATAGATGCAATGTTGACCATCACTACCATGTTTGTGACATCCATCGGGATGCCCCGAACTGGATGTAGTTCCATAATTTGTTGAGTTACAGAACACACAGTGCTTCGAATCCATGCCTGTATGTTCGTGGCAGCCTTGAGGATGCCCCGAGCTAGACGTTGTTCCAAAATTTGATGACCCGCAAAACTTACACTTAGTACCCATTTCAAATCCCTTTAATATTTATCTCAATTTAACGCTTTACTTGATCAAAAAATCATGCAGATGTTGTTGCCACAGCTTGAATGTCGGGTAAAGGAAACCACTCGCTGAATTTAAGCTCATCAAAATAGCGCGCGTACAAGTCGCATACCCTGTGCTCAACGGCACTCTGGAACGCCAGCGCCCTACCTGCGCTCCAAGCGATTGCACTGCCTTTGCCAGAACAGGTATTCCAGAACTCAACATGTTCTATTTGAATGGCGCTGTCCTTGAGGCGCTTGTTGTTCAGCACATCCTCACCGCTATTTAAATTCAATTTTTCAGCAGCAGGAGCGTCGCCATCGCCCCGATTGTCCCTGGCATACCAGACGCGCAGATTGCCGATGGAATTGCCAATATGGACGTGTCCTCTGTTTCCATCTTTGGCCAGAAAAACCAGCAGACGGTCTTGCGATGTGATGCCAGTCCAGTTGCTCCAGTGATTCGATGGGCAGATGTGGTCGTAGTCGTAGGGAACCTCATCATCCGACCTGACTTCATTGGGGTTCTTCTCGATCCGATCCACATAGGACCGCTGTAGCCATAACAACATGGCATGCTGGTAACGGTTTCCATTGCCCCACCAGCGGTGGAAGACGCCCCTTGCTTGGCGCATGGCATCGTCTTTTTGATGAAATCTCTCCCAGCCCAGAATGGGCCGATCTTTATCTTCGACCACGGAGATTGACAAGCTTTGAAAAATGTCCTTGGAGGGCAGTGGCCAGGCCACATCTCTGGTTTCATTGACGCTACGGGCAATCAAGTGCTGGACAAGCTCTCGCCCGGGGAACGGGCTCTGGTCAACCGCCTCGTTCACTTTGATCCAGGCAAAAGCCCAAGCGCTTGCTTTGCCAATATCCGGCAAGGCAAGGTGCGCATAGAGCACAAAACGCAACATTTCCTCGCGCGAGTTCGCGACGATTTGCGCAAATTGCGCGTCATCGGCCGCATGCTGTTTGGTTGCAGCCAGCACCCACCGGAGCAAAATTTGCAGCACTGGCCTGGAGCCAAGAATAAAGCCGTGCATTGGTAGCCCAGGATCAGCCATGCCGTTTTCAGGATTGAACTTCAAACCCTCCGTCAGGGCATGCAAAGCCTTGGACAAGCGGCCAGACTGCACCAAGGCCAGAAAACTTTCCAGGAACTCAGGGTCTTTGCGCAGGCTGTCAAAGTTGGCTTTGTTCGGGCTCTCAAAGTCGGTCATGCCTCTGTCAGCGGCGACCAGCCTGACCGCTGTCATGACAATGTCCGTTGGCCCAAGTAACTGTGAAAAGCCCTTGCCCGAAGCAATTTCCTCGACTAGCCGAAAGGTCTCCGGTCGATGGTGCTTGATGACGGAGTACACATAGTCTGCATTGCTCAGCTCCGTACCGCCAGTCCCGACACGCTTGAACAACACTGCCAGCGCCGGATCGTCGCCATCTTGCGCCTCAGACTCCGTGAAGCACTTATCTGGGATGGCGATAAGCGCAATCCTGAGTGCAAAAAAATCCTGCAAACATTCGCAAAAGCGATCCAGAGCTTTCAAGGCATGCCACTTATCAGTGTTGTTTTCAAAATCTTGCCAGGATTTTTCGCGATGCGACTTCGCTTGCCGTAGCTGCGCGAGTACAGCATCCTTCCAGCGGAGAGCGTCTCGATCCACATCCAGGTAGGTCTGAATCAGATCGGTCAGTCGCATGGGGAAATGGCTATCCCAGGGAAACTGTTGGCCCTCAAGCGGATATTCCCTGGCATCCCGACGGTCTCGCAAGGAAAGTTTGGCATTGGGGTCGGCCTTGGTGAATCCATAGGGATGGGCCGCGCTGGTGACGTGCATGCGAAATAGGTGCTCCGGCGCTGGCTTGTCCGGAAAATCTACCCACAATGTTCGGCTCTGCTTTTGATCTGCGCTTGGATTAGGCCAGCCCAAGAGCATGGCCAGCGTGCGTTGCTGCCCATCAATGAGGGCTGCCCCACCGCCTTCTGAAACGGGCTGAAGTTGCGTACTCCCCACCTTACGGACCAGAACGGCATTGCCATGCTTGTCGACAGCATTCAAACGACTCAGCATCAGGCTGCCAATTGGCATGCCACGGAGCAGAGAGTCCCACAGCATGATGATCTGTTTAGGCTTCCACACGGAGCCACGCTGGATCATGGGCAACGCTACAAAATGCTGGGAATCTTTGCCGGCCGACCAGTCCAGCCATTCGGTAAACTTCGGACTACTGAACCCTTCCAAGAAAAACTCTGTGAATTTATTTTCGACTATCACGTTGCTCATTGCCCCCTCCCTTTGTTGACTGTGGTTACTGCATCCCCAAACCCCCGCAACCACCAGTCCAGCATAGCCGAGTCCACCACCGTCGCCGTAATCTCATACGCGTCATCTAGTTCCACCACTTGCTGATCAAGAGACAGCGGGCATTCCACCACATGAAGCCCGGCCCCTTTCTCGATCCGGAAACTCAAGCGGATCTTTGTTCCATCACCGTAGCCAAAACGTCCGTTGTCATCGAATTGCTTCAGGTTGAAGTCCTTGGGACGGGTAAAGGTCAGAGTTGAGGCGCTGGCCGAAATCATGCGATGCAGTGCCAGACTTCGTTCGTTGTCATAGCCCTCAAACCTGCAGACGAGGTACATGCGCGGACCTTGCTGGGCAAGGCCCAGCGGCATCACCCTCGAACTGGTTTTTTTGCCAGCGGCATTTTTGTAGACCACGTCCAGCCACTGGTTGGCATAAAGCGAGTTGCCAATCTGCCCGAACACATCGGGATCAATTTTTGGGGGCAGCAATGGCTGGCTAGTGCTGACCACGCGCACTTTGTCCAGCCATTCGCGCTCGGGTTGAGCTTTTCCCGCCTCCTCCAACTGTCCACGTGCCTGCCTGAAAAACCCCTGCATTGAATTCATCAGTTTTGCCGGCAGCAGATTGCGCAGTTGCTGTTCGGCCAGTGTGAGTAGCAAGGATTCCTGAGCGCTCAATCCGGGTAGAGACAGCCCTTTTGCATTCTCTTTCCAGCGATAGCGGTAGGGCTTGCTGCTGTCATCCCTCTCAATGTCGTAGAACTCGGACAGTGTTTCCATCTGGCGCTGAATGGTGCGCATCTCACGCTCGTAGCCGGCCTCCATCAACTGCTGATGTAACTCTTGCGCCGTGATTGTTCGCCCCTTGGGGATACGCCGCAAAAGCTCATGCGAAAGCTGTAGTGTTTCCAGAGAATCTGGTCGTTTTGCCATTGATCAGAGCTTCAGGTCGGTGCGTCCTGCAAACACCTGCCACAGGCGAACCATGGCATAGGTATCCAACTTGCAGTAGGCCAGCAATTGTTGTTCGATTTGCGATTTTCGTTCAGCGCTGGTGTCTGGATGAATGGACTCCAGGAAAGCTTCCATTGCCATGCCACCATCTTGCACGCCGTCAAGGGCGTCGTAGCGTAGTTCGGGCACGACCGCCGGTAACACCTTTTTGATGCTCCAGCTGCCTTTCTGGTTCGGGTGGTAGTAGCGCTCACGCGCGATCGGCAGCAGATCGACCACGCGGGCGTTGATGGCAAGCAGCGCAGCGCTCAAGTGCGGATACCGGATTGCCAGCTCGCCCATGCGCGCCGTCTCAAACCCCGCGTTGTACACAAACACCGGCCCTTGTCCACCACAGGCAGCGATCAACGCCTGCGCGAATGGCTCGGACGGATCATTGCCAGAGAGATCGAGAAATTCCATGTGATCAAGGCGGCCCGATGCGGACAGGGTGTGCAGGCTGAACTGAAAGGTGTTTTGCTGATAGGGTCGGGTGCCTTTCCAGATGGGCACGGCAAACTGTATGGTCTCGAAGTCGAGAAAATACGCAGGCAGGCTATAGACAGCGAGGTCCGCTGCGGCACCCACCGCATCGAAAAAGACCGTATTGGCCAGGGTGTGCGCTTTCACTCGTTGCTGCCTGGCGTTGAGCAGGTCGTCGGGCACGTTTTTGAGGTCGATCACACCCTGCTCAGCCAGTGTTGCCGCTTTGGCACCGATGTAGGGCAGCCAATAAACCGGGTATTCCGGTTTCGGTTCGTTGCGGCTGCAATAGTCGTAGAAGCCGCAGGCATAAGGTGTGTCGCAGTGCGCTCCTATTTCGATAGCTGGTTCTGCTTTACTGGCGCTGACAAGCTGCGCTTTGGCAATCCAGGCTTTGACTTCTTCAGTCCGTGAAAAGGCCTCTGCCGTGAAGTCGTTTTCTCTCAAAAGCCCACGGTAGTCCCCTTCACCCGGATACGTCCACGAACTATCAATGTGCGCCAGCGCGATGCTTTGCAGCGCGACACCGGCGGACTGGGCGACAAAGGCTTGTACGGCCACGTCATCGCGGTGGTAGTCCTTGACGCTGGTGGAGGATTTTATTTCCACCATGCGCCAGACCCGTTGGCCGTCTTTCTGTTCAGGCAGCATGACGTCGGCGAAGGCCAGGGCGCCACTGGCTGAGAAACCAGCCTCAAAGATTGGATGCGCTGTTTTTAGTAACGTCGTGGTGCGCTCGAAAGCCCCCCGCATTCCCTCCGCCTTAATATCAATCAGCGCACCAACACCTAGGGGGTCGTAAATGCGTTGTGCCAGCTTACCGACCTGGTGACCTGTCTGAAAAATAGCCTCTGTGCTCGAAGAGTCCTCCCGCAAATCAGAGCGATGCACCTCCAGCCACAACCGTTTGGGACACTGGCGGAGTGCCATCAGTTTTGATTTTGAAAAAGTGCGCATAAGGGCTGGGCGGGATATGGAGCTTGGGTGTTTAGTTTTGATTCGAAGTTAATTATCTGACTGCATGCGACATTTTGTGTCGCATGCAGTCGAAAAAATTCCACTCCGAGCATGAAAGCAAACATTCTTTCCTTTGTTGTCTCGGGTTTTGGCGTAAGCCTGAACCAGGCTTCGTAGGAGAGTTTTCTTTCGTCGGGCACGGATAGATTCCTCCTGCGACACGTCTCGACGTAAGTATGTGCATATTGGAGGAAGTTGACTGATTCGGATTGATTGGAAATATCTTATGAGTGAAATTTTTATTGTTGGGGTCGGAGGGGCTGGGTGCGATATAGCCCGCCATGTTCATGTGTCGATGAGACACGAGGTTGTAGCGGTGAATACCGACCTTGCCGGCATAAACAGAACCTCATTTTCTAGGCGCTTGTTAATAGGTCCGCAGGTTTGCAAAGGTGTTGCCGCGCATACTCCAGAGCGAGGAAGACGCGCTGCCGAAGAATCGCGCAAGGAGCTTGAATCGATGATGTCAGGCTCGCAGCTTTTGGTCCTATTCGCAGGTTTGGGCGGCGGGACTGGCAGTGGGGCATCGCCGGTTATTGTTCAAATCGCCCGAGACATAGGGCTGAATGTGTTGGCTGCAGTTTCGTTGCCATTCTCGTTTGAACACTCGCGTCGGCGAGTCGCACTGGAAAGTCTTCACCGACTAATAGAAATTGGCGTACCAGTGTTTGTTCACGATCATGCTGAGGCGGAAGGCAGCATCGGATCTGTTGAGGCGGCTCTAATCGACGTGCTTGAAAAATCAGGGGCAACGATGGCGGATCATGTATCTTGTCAACTCAATAGGTTGCACCGCTCACCGCTTTAAACAATAGGAGATAGTTCACGTGCGTTCAAAAATGGAAGTGGAACATGCATTAATTGCTCGGTATCTGGATATCGTGAGGCTTGAGGACCTCGGCGTTTTGGCGGCAGAGCAGGAGGACTTGGCAGGACTATTCGTTAGCAGTGTTTCTAATGAGTATCTTGATAGCAACCGACGGGTCATGATTGTTGGCAAGGAAACTCGGTCGTGGATTGGCGGGTTAAGAAAAGTAGAAAATTTCCAAGATGTTGAAACGTACATCCGTCATGCCATGCAACGCCATGCCGCTTATGTCCAAAATCCACAGACAAAATCCAAATTTTTCCAGTTCTATAAAGAAACGAGTCGCAAGATGGCGGGTAAAACCCCTGCTTTGCCAGGGGCTGTTATTTGGGCTAATTTGTTTTGTTTGAGCTACAAGACTCAAAGTCCTATTCGGGCAATTGGCCAATTTGAGAGGATAAAAAATCTGTCCCGTGAGCTGCTTCGCGCCCAAATTGAGGTTCTTAAGCCTGATGTAATTTTCTTCGTTACAGGGGCGGGCTACGACAAGTACATCAAGGAATTTTTCAAAATCACGGAAGGTCGCGCCATTGTGAAAAAATCCTTGTGGTCGTTCAAGGCAGACGGAATCCCCTGTTACAGGACAACGCATCCGCAGTGGGAAAAGGGAAGAGCTGACCGCAGCCAAGCATTGGCGCTAGCGCTGTCAACAGTGGAATTTCCAGACAACGAAAAATCGTGAAATTGACGCCACATGGGTGACCTGAATTGCCGCTGAATCCAGCAATCAAATTGATGGCAATCCAGGCGGTTTTCTGATCCTCGTGAAGCAGCTCGCCCGAGCTATCAAGCCTGCTCCGCTACCTGCCGCAACAGCAGAGCCTGTGCACATGCGAAAGCCGAGGCCCAGGCCCACTGGAAGTTGTAGCCGCCCAGCCAGCCGGTGACATCAACGACCTCGCCGATGAAATACAGGCCTGGCTGCTTCGACTCCATGGTTTGGGATGACAAATCCCGGGTATCGACGCCGCCCAGGGTCACTTCGGCTTTTTTGTAGCCCTCGGTACCGGTGGGCACCAGTTGCCAGTCGGCCAGTTGGGCGGCCAGTGCCGCCAGGGCTTTGTCGCTGGCTTCGCTGACGGGTTTTTGCCAGGCCGGGTCGCGGCTCACCCAGGCGTCGGCCAGACGGCCGGGTACCCAGGTGGCCAGTTCATTGGCGATGAGTTTGCGCGAGACTGCTTTGGCGCGCAGCAGCAGGGCGGCCAGGTCCATGCCGGGCGCGAGGTTGATGCGGACGGCTTGGCCTTCGCGCCAGTAGCTTGAAATCTGCAGGACTGCCGGACCGCTCAGGCCCCGGTGGGTAAACAGCAGGTCTTCGGCGAACACCACGGCTTTTTTGCGTTGTTTGGGGCTCGCGTCGGCCGGGCCGGTTTCAATCAGCACCGGCAGGGCCAGGCCGGCCAGCCCGGCATACGGCACCCAGGCTTCGCCGTCGAAGGTCAGGGGCACAAGGCCGGGGCGCGGGGGAACGAGGCGCACGCCGAATTGCTGGGCGATGCGGTAGCCGAAGTCGCTCGCGCCTATTTTCGGGATCGACAGGCCGCCGGTGGCAATGACGACCTGGCCGGCAGTAACGGGCCCGCGATCAGTTTGCAGGACATAGCCGCCGGCAGCGTCCACCATCATGGCCTTGATGCTGCACGGTTGCCAGCGCGTGACGCCGCCCGCATCGCATTCGGTCAGCAGCATCCGGATCACGTCCTCGGCCGAGCGGTCGCAAAAGAGCTGGCCCTTGTGTTTTTCGTGGAAGGCGATGTGGTGGCGCTGCAGCAGCGCGATGAAGTCCTGCGGCGTGTAGCGCGACAGGGCCGAGCGGCAAAAATTCGGATTTTCGCTGAGATAGTGCGCCGGCGTCGTGTCGCGGTTCGTGAAATTGCAGCGGCCACCGCCCGAGATGCGGATTTTTTCGGCGATTTTTTCGCTGTGATCGAGCAGCAGCACCTTCCGGCCGCGCTGGCCGGCCACGCCGGCACAAAATAGTCCGGCGGCACCTGCACCTATCACCACAACATCGAATGAATGAGTCAAATCAACCCCTCACGCGGAACCCGGGCGCTTGCTGGGTGCTTTTGCCCCGCCTCTTTGCCGCTTCACTGCTTCACGATCACCGGCTGAACCGTGAAGACATTGGCGTTTTTCGGGTCCACCGTGACGCGCACCCAATGGATCAGCGGGCTGCCAAAGGTCTGCACGCGTGTCAGGTTGGTTAGCAGCTTGTGGGGGTTGTACAGGGGCTTGTCCATTTTGAAGAAATGCGTGTCGCCGTGAACGAGCAGGACCTGGCCTTTGAATGCTTCGGTTTCGGCGATCAGCTTTTCCATGAAGTTGCGATAGCCGCTCACACGGGCGGCCTGGCTTTCATCCGTCTCCGGGGTTTCCGGTAAATCGAAGCCGGGATCGGCCTGAATGACCAGCACCAGGCCGCGCGCCTTGCTGTCTTTGGCGGCCCGGAATGCCTGCTGCAGCCAGTACCCATTGGCGGCATCGCGCGCCAGATACTCGGCGTTGCCGGCTTCGCACTGGGCGGCGGTACGTGCGCTTTTGTAGCTGCAGTCCTTCTCGTCCAGGATGCGGTTGTTGTTGCTGCCGGGTACATTGAGCGTCACAAACACGATGCCGCGGTGGCTGAAGCGCGTGTTTTCAACAAACTTCTCGCCGGCCTGGCCTTGGTGGACTAGCCGCATGGGGCGCTTGCCCAGGCTGTCCGCAGTCGGGAACATGGTTTTGCGCAGGTAGGCCAGCCGCTCCAGCGCGTCATAGCCGCCGTTGTTCAGGCGGTGGCAATCGGTCCACTCGTTGTCGCCGGGCACGTACACCAGCGGCTTGACCATCTGGCCGAACATCGCCAATGCCGAGGCGTAAACGTCGTCGGTGCAGTGAGAGCCGCCGTCCTTGATGTCGCCGTCGTAAATCGAAAATGCGATGTCGGACCGGTTGATGCTTTTGATCAGCGCCGGAATTTTCGGGTCGTCGCCGTTTCGCCTGTAAGGCATGTCGCCCCACAGCCCGAAAGAAAAGGTTTGCGCCTGGGCGCAGCTCAGGCCCAGCGTCAGCAGTGCCGCAGCCAGAAGACGGGTTGACATCAAGGATCCTAGGATGTTCCAAAAGAAGAAGCATAGCGGGTCCGCATGAAAGACCCGCGGGCTGGCCATGCCGGCTTGATGGATGGCGCCTGCCAGCGTTTCCAGGGTGGTTTTGCTGCTTGTCATAGTTGCGAGGTCAGGCGCAAGATATGTTCCACCTGCCGGGCAATCGGCGTTGGCACAGTCAGTGTGCCTGTCATCACGGCCTGAATGTAGGCAGCGGTTGCTGCAGCGTCCGTCGTGTCGGGCAAATCGGGCAAGGTCGCCAGCGTGCCGCTTTGGGCCTCTTGGTGCCATTGGCGCTGGCCATGGATGAAAGCTTCCATCCGCGGCATTCGGCGTGCGTCGGCCACGACTTCGCCTTCGGTGCCGCGCAGCAGCAGCGCGTTGGCCTGGATCAGTTCAAAGGTTTGTGCCATCGAGACCGCGTATTCGGGATGGGTGTAGCTGCTGACCACCAGCGCCTTGCCCAGGCAGGGGTTCATGATCTTGACCAGGCTGTGCGCCGGGTTGCGCAGGCCGACGGCGCTCCGCACATCGAGCAGGCGCTTGAGCCCCGGGCACAGCAGCTCGGTGGGGGCGAATGCCACTTCGCCACCCGCTATTTTTTTGATGGCTGTCAGCGCATGGATGTCAAGGGCCGAGAGCACTTCTGATGCGAGTATCCGATTTGATTCGGTGGCCGTGCCGTGTACCAGCACGCTCAAGCCTTCGCGCGCCAGCAGCAGCGCCAGCAAGGGCGTCAGCACCGGCAGCTTGCGCGCGCCGTTGTAGCTGGGCAGCACCACGGTGGGCCGGTCGGTGGCGGGAAAATGCCGGAGACGCTGGTCGGTGGCGGCTAGGAAACCCGCCATCTCTTCGGGTGTTTCGCCCTTGATGCGCATCGCCAGACAAAAGCCGCCGACTTCCAGGTCGGTCACCGTGCCGTCGAGCACCTGGCCGAACAAATCGCAGGCCTGCTCGCGCGCCAGCGCCCGCGCGCCATCTTTGCCGCGGCCTATGATTTTGATGTACTGACTGATGCCCATGCCGCCATTGTCTGCGAACGCAGATAACTTTTCATGATGAGCTTAAGGCAATGCTGAATAAGTCTCCCCGTTCGGACTGAGCCTGTCGAAGTCCTTCGCAAGTTGTTGATTTGCAAGGGCAGCGTTTCGACAGGCTCAACGCGAACGGACTTATTCAGCGTAGCCTTAAGCGATGGCCTTGAGGGGGATAACGGCGCGCCCGGCTGCGGTGCCGTCAGAGGAAGAAAGATGCCGGGCTTCGGTGGCTGTCCGGATGATGCGTTTGATCTCGGGCACGCAGGAGCCGCAGTTGGTGCCGCATTTGAGTTTGTCCTGCAGCACCAGCAGGCGCTCTTCGTCGCTGGCCAGATAACCCGCACCGCCGGCCGCATGGGTGATGTCGTTCAGGCAGCCGTCAATCTCGGCATCCGTGACGCTGAAGCAGGTGCATATGGGTTTGCCGCGCGACTGGAGCGCCACCGGTGCCCTGGCGCCGGGAAGCAACAGCAGCCGGCCGTAGCCTTGCGCCGGCAGTTCGTCCTGCAGCAGTGTCTTGATCCAGGCCTGGGCGCTGACATCACCGGCCAGCACAAAACCGGCCAGTTCGGCCTGCTTGCCCTGGCGCACCAGCCGCATCGTGCGGTGCTGACCTTTCTTCTGGTCGGCGTAACGCAATGAATCCGCGCCGTCCAGGCCGAGGATGTTTTCAATCTTTTCCAGTGTTCCTTCCGGCGGGGCTTCAAACCCGGCGGCGCGAAACAGCACGCCGGTGCGCTGCCGGCCCGGCTCGCTCAGCGGTGCCTGGTTGGAAAAGGGAACGCAACTGCTGAAGGCAAAACTGCCCATCATCGGCTTGAACTGCTCACGCGCCGTCAGGGCCTTGTCATCGGGCAGCCAGGCCATTGCCAGCAGCGACCAGGGCAATTCGGCCTTGAGGATTTTGACTGCCGCGTGTTTGAGCTCGGGCTGTTTGGAGTCGGGGCAGTAGGCCGAGGTAGTGAGGGCATTGACACCGGCCAGCCGCTGCCCGGTGCTGGACAGGCCGCTGAGGTACTCGTCACCCCAGTGCATCGCCATGAAAGCTTGGGCCACCGCCACCTCGCTTGATGCCTGCAAGGGCACGACGATGGAACCGCACCTGGACGTGACCTGTACCAGATCGCCCTCTAAAAGCCGCCGCCGCGCCATGTCCTGCGTATTCATCTGGATAGCCGGTTCGGCGACATGACCAAACAGCCGGCCCAGCGTGCCGGTGCGGCTCATGCCGTGCCACTGGTCACGCAGGCGGCCGGTGGTCAGTGAAAACGGGTAGCGTGACTCACGCGGCTCGGCGACGGGTTTGTAGACGGTGGTGACGAATGTGGCCTTGCCGTCCGCGGTGGGGAAAATGCCGTCTTCGTAGAGCCGCGCTTTGCCTGTGGCGTCGCCCGTTTTTAAGGGCCACTGCTGCGGCGCTTCTTCCAGCATCGCGTAACTCATGCCGGTGATGTCCAGATCGCGGCCGCGTGTGGATTCTCGGTGTTCGTTCCAGATGCTTTCCACGCCGGCCGCTGCATGGGTCAGCGAATAGGGGAATAGCGTTCCTTCCGGGCGGCCCTCACCCCAGCCCTCTCCCAGAAGGAGAGGGCGTGAAGAAGGCGAGTTGCTTGCGTCTTGTTCTTGTATTACTCCTTCTCCCCTTGGGAGAGGGCTGGGGTGAGGGCTTTGCGCTCCCAGAAGTTTCTCCAACTGCTGCGAAAATGCCACCACAATCGACCAGTCATGCCGGGCTTCTCCGGGCGCGCGGACGGCCGGGCGTACGCGGCTGATGCGGCGTTCGCTGTTGGTCACGGTGCCGGTTTTTTCGCCCCAGGTGGTGGCGGGCAGCAGCAGGTCGGCGTAGTCGCAGCTCGATGTCGTCGCAAAGGCCTCCTGCACGATGACCAATTCGGCGCGCTCCAGCGCACGGCGCACGGTGGCCTGGTCGGGCATGGACTGGGCCGGGTTGGTGCAGGCAATCCACAAGGCCTTGATTTCGCCGTCGGCGGCAGCCTGGAACATCTCGACCGCTGTTTTTCCGGGTTTTTCGGGTACCGAGGGCACGCCCCACAAGGCGGCGACTTCGGCGCGGTGCTGCGGGTTAGTCAGGTCACGGTGCGCACTGAGCAGATTGGCCAGGCCGCCGACTTCGCGGCCCCCCATCGCGTTGGGCTGGCCGGTCAGTGAAAAAGGCCCGGCGCCAGGCTTGCCGATCTGTGCGGTCGCCAGGTGAAGATTGATCAGCGCGGCGTTTTTGGCGGTGCCGCTGCTCGACTGATTCAGGCCCTGGCAATACAGGCTCAGGGTCGAAGCCGAAGTGGCAAACAGTCTGGCGGCGGCAAGCAGGTCTTCCTTGGCGATGCCGCAGGTCTGCGCCACCAGGTCGGGCGTGTAGTCGCGCACCGTGGTTCTCAAGGCCTCAAAGCCGCGGGTGTGTGCCGCAATGTAGCCGGGCTGCGTCCAGCCCTCCCACAGCATGATGTGCAGCATGCCGTTGAACAGCGCGACATCGGTGCCGGGCTGGATCGGCAAATACAAATCGGCGATGCCCGCGGTGTCGGTGCGTCGCGGGTCGCAGAAGATGATTTTGAGGGCGGGGTTGGCCGCTTTGGCATCCTCGATGCGCCGGAACAAAACGGGGTGCGCATAAGCGGTATTGCTGCCAACGATGAAGATGCATTGCGCATGGTTCACGTCGTCGTAACAACTGGGGGGCGCATCGGCGCCCAGCGTTTGCTTGTAGCCGGCGACCGCGCTGCTCATGCACAGGCGCGAGTTGGTGTCGACGTTGTTGGTGCCTATCAGGCCTTTGGCGAGCTTGTTGAAGACGTAATAGTCCTCGGTCAGCAATTGGCCTGAGATATAAAAACCCACGGCATCGGGTCCGTGCTCCCGGATGATGCGCACGAAACGTTCGCTGGCGAAGTCCAGCGCGCTGTCCCAGGAGATGCGCCTGGGGGCCTCCCGCCGGTGTTCGCGCCGCATCGGGTACAGCAGGCGGGTTTGCTGCGTGACATGGGCCGAGGCCGTCAGGGCCAGCGTCGAGCCCTTGGTGCAAAGCCGCCCGAAATTGGCGGGGTGGTCGGGGTCGCCGCGGACGCCCGTGATGCGGTCTCCGCTGGATTCGATGAGGACTCCACAGCCTACGCCGCAATAAGGGCAGGTGGAGCGGGTTTCCCTGGAGACCACATTGACCGTCATGCGTTGGCAAGCTCTTTTCCGGCCGGTCCTGCCACGGGCCGCGTCAGATCGGTGGCCAGCGTGGCCAGTTCGGTGGCATCCAGATGCACCACGCCGCCTTCGACATGCACGCTGAATTTTTGCGTGCAGCCTTCGTCGGGCGCTTTGGCGCAGCCGTCGGCCAGGCCAATGGTCCAGTTGTGCAGCGGGCAGGCCACGCTGGTGCCGAACACGATGCCTTGGCTCAGCGGGCCGCCCTTGTGCGGGCAGCGGTCCAGCAGCGCAAACACGCCGTCCCGGTCGTTGCGGAACACAGCGACATCGAGGCCGCGCGCGCGCGCCACCCGGCGCGAACCGAGCACCGGAATGTCGGTGACCAGGCAGATTTTTTTCCATTCAGACATGGTGATTTCTTTTAAAGAGTTCAGGCCGCAGCCAGTTTTTCAAATTGCCGGGTGTCGACCGCCGCTTCCTTCAGGTCAAACCACGGGTCGGGCTCGCCGTCGAGCGCGAACTGCAGCCGCTCCCACAGCGCCTTGCGGCCCTCGTGGTCGTCGAGAATCCTTTTCTTCACATAGTCCAGGCCGACGCGGTTGACGTAATGCACGGTGCGTTCGAGATACCAGCCTTCCTGGCGGTAGAGCTCGCAGAAGGCGCCGGTGTATTCCAGCACTTCAGCGGGTGTCTTGAGCTTGGTGAAGAAATGCGCGACCTCGGTCTTGATGCCGCCGTTGCCGGCGATGTACATCTCCCAGCCCGAATCGACGCCGATGATGCCGACGTCCTTGATGCCTGATTCGGCGCAGTTGCGCGGGCAGCCGCTCACCGCGAACTTCACCTTGTGCGGCGCGTACATGCGCCACATCGCGCGCTCCAGGTCCTTGCCCATCTGCGTGCTGTCCTGCGTCCCCATGCGGCACCACTCGCTGCCGACGCAGGTCTTGACCGTGCGCAGGGCTTTGGCATAAGCGTGGCCGGAAGGCATGCCAATGTCTTTCCAGACGTTTTGCAGGTCTTCCTTTTTCACGCCCAGCAGGTCGATGCGCTGCCCGCCCGTCACCTTGACCGTCGGAATCTTGTACTTGTCCACCGCGTCGGCGATGCGGCGCAACTCGCTGGCCGTGGTTTCGCCGCCCCACATGCGCGGAATCACGCTGTAAGTGCCGTCTTTCTGGATGTTGGCGTGGCTGCGCTCGTTGATGAAGCGGCTTTGCGGGTCGTCTTTCGCTTCTTTCGGCCAGGTGCTGGTCACGTAGTAGTTGACGGCAGGCCGGCAACTGGCGCAGCCGTTGGGCGTGCGCCATTCCAGAAACAAGTAGACGTCGGCAATCGCCAGCAGCTTGTTGTTGCGGATGGCCTCGCGCACCGCCTGGTGGCCGTGGTCGGTGCAACTGCACATGGCTTTGAGCTTGGGCGTGGCCGAGTAGTCGCCGCCGGCGGTGGCCATCAGAATCTGCTCGACCAGGCCGGTGCATGAGCCGCAGGAGGCGCTGGCCTTGGTGTGCTTGCGCACTTCGTCCAGCGTGAACAGGCCTTTTTCCTTGATGGCCTTGCAGATCGTTCCCTTGTTCACGCCGTTGCAGCCGCAGACCTCGGTCGAATCCAGCATGGCGGCTGCCTTGTTGTGGCCTTCATGCCCGGCATCGCCGATGTTGGACTCGCCGAACATCAGCCGGTCGCGGATGTCGCCCACCGCCCGGCCATCGCGCAGCAGCTTGAAGTAGTAGCTGCCGTCCACCGTGTCGCCATACAGGCAGGCGCCGATCAGTTTGTCGTTCTTGATGACCAGCTTTTTGTAAACGCCGCCAAAGGGATCGCTCATGACGATTTCCTCGGTGCCTTCGCCGCCCATGAATTCGCCGGCGGAAAACAGGTCAATGCCGGTGACCTTGAGCTTGGTGGAGGTCAGCGAACCGGTGTAGCGGCCAATGCCGAACTGCGCCAGGTGGTTGGCCGCCACCTTGGCCTGCTCGAACAGCGGCGCCACCAGGCCGTAGGCAATGCCGCGGTGCGCCGCGCATTCGCCCACGGAGTAGATGCGGGCGTCGGTCACGGTCTGCAGGGTGTCGTTGACCACGATGCCCTTGTTGCAGTGCAGGCGCATGGCTTCGGCCAGCCCGGTGTTGGGGCGTATGCCGACGGCCATCACGACCAGGTCGGTGGCCAGCTCGGTGCCGTCCTTGAACCTGATGGCGCTGACCCGGCCGTCCGGCCCGGCGGTCAGTTCCTGGGTCTGCGCGCCCATGAGGAACTTCAGGCCCCGGTCTTCCAGCGATTTTTGCAGCAGCTTGCCCGCCACGCTGTCGAGCTGGCGCTCCATCAGTGTCGGCATGACATGCACCACGCTCACGTCCATGCCGCGCAGCATGAGGCCGTTGGCCGCTTCCAGGCCGAGCAGGCCGCCGCCGATGACGACGGCCTTTCTGTACTTCACCGACGCGTCAATCATGGCGTTGGTGTCGGCAATGTCGCGGTAGGCAATCACGCCTTGGAGGTCCTTGCCGGGAACCGGCAGGATGAAGGGGTTGGAGCCGGTGCATAGCAGCAGGCGGTCGTATTCTTCCTCGGTGACGCCGCCTTCCGAATCCACGGCGCGCACCACGCGCTTGATGCGGTCCACTTCCACCACTTTTTTGCCGGCATGCAGCGTGATGTGGTTGTCCTTGTACCAGTCCCAACCGTTCAGCACGATCTCGTCGAGCGTCTGCTCACCGGCCAGCACCGGGCTGAGCAAAATGCGGTTGTAATTGGGGTGCGGCTCGGCGCCAAAGATACTGATGTCGTACAGATCGGGGGCCACCTTGATCAGTTCTTCAATTGTCCTGACACCTGCCATGCCGTTTCCTACCATTACCAATTTCGGTTTTTTCATGGCACTTCTCCTGAATAGTTTTCAATGGCGTGCAAACGCCATGCCAGCTTTTGGGATGTGATTTTTCTGCGATGCACCAAAAGGATATTTGCCGGGTGAAAACGCACTGAAATCGGTTGTTCTGCGAGGGTGGGCAACGGTTCTGCCATGCCACCTTCTGGTGCGATGGGTGTACGGCATGGCGGCCGGGTCATGCACCAATGTGGGCGTCAATCTTTCGTCTCTGGTGCAGGAATTTACGCATGACCTTTGAAATCGACATCGGCTTGACCTCGTTGACGGGACGCAAGGACGTCAACGAGGTCTTTGCGGCAGCGATGCGGGCCGAACCGGGCCAGGCGGACGTGGGCGCCATTGTTGCGATAGCCGATGGCGTCAGCACCGGCTTATTTCGGCACACCCGAGACCTGGGACATCACGGTGGCGCTCGGCAGCCGACCTACTACAGCGCCAGTCCCAGCACTTCGATGCCATCGAGTGTGCTGCTGCGCAATGGCTCGTCAAAAGCTTTCCGGCGCCCGGTTTTGACCGTGCCGGCCACCGCCTGCAGCAGAGCGGCGCCACCGGCAATTTTCCAGCCGGCCTTGCTCGCCTGTTTTTGGAGCTGCAGGCACGCACTGACCGTGTCGCCCACCGGTAAAACTTGGGATTTTCCCCGCAGCGGATCGTGCAGTTTTGTCAGCGTGACGGCACCGCTGTTCAAGCCCACGCAGACCTCGAATCGCGGCAGGGATCGCCCGGGAAAATGTTTGTCCAGAAAGCCCTGCACCCGGCGCGCAGAATCGATCAAACCCAAAGCGGTTTTGGTGGCGCGCAAACCGTTGTTGACGGTGTGGGTGTCGGTGCTGTCCACAAACACGGCGAGCAGGCCTTCGCCGACAAATTGCATGTGGTAAGCGCCAAACAGATGCAGGGTATCGCTGGCGTTGTTGTAAAACTGCCGCACCACCTCGCTCAGCTCGCTGCTGGACAGTTTTTCAGCCAGGGCCGGGAAATTGGCGACATCGACAAACAACACCGTGGCGCTGGAAAATTTCTGGTCTTCCAGCGACGACTCCGCGGTGGGCCATCTCTCGCCCAGCTCGGCAAGCAGTTTGTCTTCATACAAGCGGGTCAGCCACTGCTTCTGACTCTCCAGCGCAAGGTCGATGGCCGTGTCCACCGCGTGGTTATGGGCGGACTGGCGCATCAACTGCTTGTCGAGCTGGGCCGCGACGGCCTCGCGCAGCTCATCAAAAACAAGCGGCTTCGTCAGGTAGTCGTCGGCCCCGCGGGTCATTCCATGACGCACGTTTGCCCGCTCGTGCAGCGAGGTCAGCAAGATGACCGGTGTGCTCTGGATGGCAGGGTCGGCGCGCAATGCTTCCAACATCGCAAACCCGTCCATCACAGGCATGTTGACATCGCTGACGACCAGATCGGGTGCGTGTTGCCGCACCAGTGCCAGCCCGGCTTCGCCATTGGCCGCCTCCAGCACCTCGTAACCTTCGGCCCGCAACGCCGTGGCGATCAGCGTCCTGATCGTCTCGTCATCATCCATCGCCACAATCAAAGCCATTATTTCCCTTGAGTAAAAAGCAGCAATCAGTTTGGAGCTTGCCAGCGCGTGTCACTGATCCGGACAGGAATCTCTGTCGCTGTCCTGGGCTGCGGTGGCGGGAATTTTATAGGGAGCGCGGGTTTTGATGTGCTTTTTTGAGGTCGGAGCGGCGGCGCGATGCTGAGCACGCACTGCGTGCGAGGACGCCTCTTTAGCTTCGCGAAAAGGGTGGAACAAGCGCTTTCTGTGAAAAATCAGATTCACAGAATCAGTGCCCGACCCGTGCCACCTTGGGGCATTCAGAATGCACTATTAAAGAGCGATTGGCAAGGTTATTCTGGCAGGATGCACAATTTTGGCGTGTACATTTTTCAACCGGAAAGTTGCTCAATTGCAGGAGTTGCGGAGCGACTCGGTTCCTTGTTTCAGGCGGCTTTCTCGATGTGGCCCTGGCGGGTGTAGAGGAAGTCGATCACGGCTTTCCGGTAGCCCAGATAGCGGATGTCTTCAGCCAGCGCCACGCGCGAGCGGGGCCGCGGCAGCGCCACCTGCAACACCTCGCCAATCGTGGCCGACGGACCGTTGGTCATCATCACGATGCGGTCCGAGAGCAGCACCGCTTCGTCAACGTCGTGGGTCACCATCACCACCGTGCTTTGCGTGGCAGCGACGATTTGCAGCAATTCATCCTGCAGCTTGGCGCGGGTCAGCGCGTCGAGCGCGCCAAACGGTTCGTCCAGCAGCAGCACCTTGGGCTCCATGCAGAGCGCGCGGGCAATGCCGACACGCTGCTTCATGCCGCCGGAAATCTCTCCGGGGCGCTTTTGCGCCGCGGCGCTCAAGCCGACCATGGCCAGCGCCGCTTCGGTGCGGGCTTTGAGTTGCGCCTTGGTTTCGGTGGCCGCGAAGACGCGCTCCACGGCGAGGTAAACGTTTTCATGGCAGGTCAGCCAGGGCAGCAGTGAATGATTTTGAAACACCACGGCGCGCTCCGGGCCGGGGCCGGCGATTTCCCGGTTGGCGCAGAGCAGGACGCCCTGCGTGGGTGTGCTCAGGCCGGCAATCAGGTTGAGCAGCGTGGACTTGCCGCAACCGGAGTGGCCGATCAGCGCGACAAACTCGCCCTTGGCGACCGTCAGGTGGATGTTTTGCAGTGCGCAGAAGGGTCCTTTTTTTGTTTTGAAGGTCTGCTCCACGCCTTCGATCTGGATGTATTTGGTGGTCAGGGAGTCGTTCATGATTTCACTTCCTCAAATGTGAAGGCGGTAGCGAGCTTGATCAGCGCGAACTCAAGAACCAGACCCACGATGCCGATGACAAAAATCGCGATGATGATGTTCTTGACGTTCAGGTTGTTCCACTCGTCCCAGATCCAGAAGCCGATGCCCACGCCGCCGGTCAGCATCTCGGCGGCCACGATCACCAGCCAGGCGGTGCCGACGGCCAGGCGCACGCCGGTCAGCATGTAGGGCAGCACGGCCGGGAACAGTATCTTGGTGAAAATCTTCCATTCGCTGAGGTTGAGAACGCGCGCGACGTTCATGTAGTCCTGCGGCACGCGCTGCACGCCGACGGCGGTGTTGATGATCATCGGCCAGATCGAGCAGATGAAGATGGTCCAGATCGCGGCCGGGTTGGCGCCCTTGAACACCAGCAGGCCGATCGGCAGCCAGGCCAGCGGTGAAACCGGGCGCAACAGGCTGATGAGCGGGTTGAACATGCGCGAGAGAAAGCCGAAGCGGCCAATCATGAAGCCGAGCGGAATACCCACCAGCGCTGCCATGCCAAAGCCCATGGCGACACGCTTGAGTGAGCTCAGCACGTTCCAGCCCACACCCTGGTCGTTCGGCCCCTTGCTGTAGAACGGGTCGCTGAACAGCACCACGGCCTGCTTGAAGGTCTCCGCCGGCGATGGGATGCTGCTGCCCGTTCCCACCGACACCAGTTCCCAAAGCAGTGCCAGCAGGCCGAGACCGAGCACGGGCGGCAGCACGGCGAGCCAGAAGACCGAGGCCAGCCGCTTGGCGAGCGGCGACCCTGTGGTTACGGCAACGGTCTGGCTTTTGGCGTCTTTTGGGGCGCTGGCCCTTTCAGAACGGGCGGGAGCGGTCTCCAGCGGGGAATGAAAAACAGCACTGACCATGGCATCACCTCTTGTGGATTGCGCTTGCACTCAAGCGTGGACCTTGAAGCTGTCGGCGTACTTTTTCGGGTCTTTCCCGTCCCAGACCGTGCCGTCGATCATCTTGCTCGTGCGCATCACCTCTTTGGGAATGCTGACTTTGGCCGCGGTGGCGGCCTGTTTGTAGATGTCGATCTGGTTGATCTGTCTGGCCACGGCCAGGTAGTCGGGGTGCTCCTTGATCAGGCCCCAGCGCTTGTGCTGGGTGAGGAACCACATGCCGTCGGTCAGGTAGGGGAAGTTCACCGTGCCGTCGTTGTAGAACTTCATGTAGTTGGGGTCGTCCCAGGTTTTGCCCAGGCCGTTCTGGTAGCGGCCCAGGATGCGCTGGTTGATCACGTCCACACTCGTATTCACATAGGACTTGTCAGCCACCGTCTCGGCCATCTTGTTTTTGTTGTTCAGGCTGGCGTCGATCCACTTGCCGGCTTCGATGATGGCTGCCGTCACCGCACGCGCCGTGTTGGGATATTTCTTGACGAATTCGGCGGTGGTGCCCAGCGCTTTTTCGGGATGGTCCTTCCAGATGTCCTGAGTGGTCACTGCCGTGATGCCGATGCCATCGGCGATCGCGCGGTGGCCCCAGGGCTCGCCCACGCAGTAGCCGTCCATGTTGCCCACACGCATGTTGGCGACCATCTGCGGCGGCGGCACGGTGATGACCTTGACGTCTTTCATCGGGTTCACGCCGTAGGCGGCAAGCCAGTAGTACAGCCACATCGCGTGCGTGCCGGTGGGAAAGGTCTGGGCGAAGGTGTACTCGCGCTTGTCGGTGGCCATCAGCTTGGCCAGCGAGGGGCCGTCCACGCCGCCCTTGTCGGCCAGTTTCTTCGACAGCGTGATGGCCTGGCCGTTGTGGTTCAGGTTCATCAGGACGGCCATGTCTTTTTTGGGGCCGGACGTGCCCAGGTGAACACCGTAAATGAGGCCATAGAGCACATGGGCGAAGTCGAGTTCGCCATTGACGAGCTTGTCGCGCACACCGGCCCAACTGGCTTCCTTGGTCGGAATGATCTTGACGCCGTATTTCTGGTCAATGCCCAGCACCGAGGCCATGATCACCGAGGCGCAGTCGGTCAACGGAATGAAGCCGATCTTGACTTCCTTCTTTTCAGGGGCGTCCGAGCCCTGGGCATAGACGGCGGCGCGCAGCGCCGGGCTGATGCCTACCGCGCCTACCGTGGCGGCCTGCAAAACAGTCCGGCGTGTCAGCGAAGATTTCAGCAGATCGGTCATGGTCTTGACTCCAGAATGAAAAATACAAGGTAAAAAAAACAAAAAGGCGTTCGACCCGGGCACACACAAGAGAGATGTGAGTGCGAGGTGCGAACGCCTTTGTTCTTGGAGGGCATCCCGCTTCGCCGTTGAAGCAGGATGTCTTGCATCTAATGCGAAGCAAAACTTGTGCCAGTAAGAGTTCTTATTTCACGTGGTTTCGAAATATTAATTAGATTGGACTATGGAGCTTTGTATATAAGCGTAATCAGCTATTTAATTAATAGCATAAGCAGCGACAAGCCGGATCGCCCCAGGATTTTCGAGGATCTGCACCGTATGTGTGCAGCGCACCATTTCGGCGTCAACCGAGCAGCTCGGCCGCGTCCAGAATGCGCTGCGCCACCTCGCCCAGGCGCAGGCCCTTGTCCATGGCGGCTCTGCGGAGTTTTTCGTAGGCAAGCTGTTCGTTGATGTTCTGGCGCTGCATCAGCAGGCCCTTGGCGCGGTCAATCACTTTGCGGTCCTGCAATTCGGTCCTGGCGTCTGCCAGTTCGCGCCTGAGGCGCTGCTCATGTTCGAAGCGCGCCATCGCCACGTCCAGGATGGGGCGTATGCGTTCGGGCGACAAGCCGGCCACGATGTAGGCCGACACCCCGGCTGCCACCGCGTCTTTCACGTGGGTGGTGTCGTTGTCGTTGGTAAAAAGAACAATCGGGCGCCGCGCATCGCGGGTCGCCATCACCACATGCTCCAGGGAATCGCGTGCCTCGCTTTCGGCGTCCACAATAATCATGTCGGGCTGGAGCTGGGCCAGGCGCTCTTCCAGGAACGTGTCCGCTGGCAACACCGCGACGATGTTGTAGCCGTTTTCCAGCAGACCGATGCGCAACTGGCGCGAACGCTCCGCTTGCGCGCGGGCATGGCTGTCCGTGGAGACGCCTTCCAGCAAGTCTGGAGCGATGATGACAAGGCGCAAGGATTGGGAAGGTGTCATGGGCGAGTTTGTGCAAGATTCGCGCCAGTGGAATATGGCCCCCACGTTCGCTCACTGACGTGTAGCTCTCTGCCCCCCGAGGGGGCTGATTTTCCTTGGGGCGGCCCGGCGGAAAATGGTGTCGCTCCCGCGTTCGCTCGACTGGCGTGTCATGCGCCGCATCACTCCCGTCATCCGCAGTTTTCCTGATTTGCATCAATCCGGAATTGTCTGCTGCCGCTATCCTTCCACGGATATCAACTCTGAAATTTCCAGCATGCCCACATTGCAATGGTCCGATGCGCTCGTGCTTGGCTTGCCCGTCATGGACGAGACCCATCAAGAATTCGTCGCGCTGCTCGGCACGGTCGAAGACGCTGGCGACGACACCGTGCTCGCGGCTTGGCGCGACCTGGTAGTCCACACCGACGATCACTTCGGCCGCGAAGACCAGTGGATGCTGGCGACCCGTTTTTCGTCGAACAATTGCCACAGTTCCCAGCACCAGGCGGTGCTGCAGGTGATGCGCGAAGGCCAAGTGCGCGGCCAGGCCGGCGACCTGGCGCTGCTGCGGCAGATGGCGCGTGAGCTTGGCGTCTGGTTTGCATTTCATGCCCAGAGCATGGACGCGGCCCTGGCCCTGCATCTGCGCCAGATCGGCTATGACCCGGTCAGCGGGGTTGTCAATATGCCCGAGGCACTGCCGCAGGGGCAGATTCACGGTTGCGGTGGCGCCGGCTGTTCGGAAGTCGATAGCGCTCAGCATCCGGGGTCCGCCGCGCTAGCCGGTTGATGGTTCAGACTTCCGCCGGGCCGCCCCAAGGGAAATCAGCCCCCTCGGGGGGCAGAGAGCTACACGTCAGTGAGCGAACGTGGGGGCTACACTTCTTCCATGATTGTTCTGGGAATTGAATCGAGTTGCGATGAAACCGGCGTGGCGCTGGTGGATGCGTCGGGTAGCCAGGTGCCGGTGCTGCTGGCGCAGGCGCTCTACAGCCAGATCGACATGCACCAGGCCTACGGTGGCGTGGTGCCGGAGCTGGCCAGCCGTGACCATATCCGGCGTGTCTTGCCCTTGACGCAGGAGGTCATGGCGCAGGCGCAATGTTCGCTGGCGCAAGTGGACGTGGTTGCCTACACGCGCGGGCCGGGCCTGGCGGGTGCGCTGCTGGTGGGCGCGGGCGTGGCCTGCTCGCTGGCGGCTGCGCTGGGCAAGCCGGTGATGGGTGTGCATCATCTGGAGGGCCATCTGCTGTCACCCTTTTTGAGCGCCGATCCACCCGAGTTTGCGTTTGTGGCGCTATTGGTATCGGGTGGCCACACCCAGCTCATGCGGGTGGACCGCGTGGGCCGCTACGAACTGCTGGGCGAGACGATTGACGATGCGGCGGGCGAAGCGTTTGACAAATCGGCCAAATTGCTGGGCCTGCCTTATCCCGGCGGGCCGGCTTTGGCCAGGCTGGCCGGGCAGGGCGATGCCCAGGCCTTCAAGCTGCCGCGGCCTTTGCTGCACAGCGGCGATCTGGATTTTTCATTCTCCGGACTGAAGACGGCGGTGCTGACGCAGGCCAAAAAACTGGGCGAGGCGATGGAGGGGCAGGCCCGGGCTGATCTGGCGGCCTCGACGCAGGCGGCCATTGTCGAGGTGCTGGTCAAGAAGTCGCTCAAAGCACTGGAGCAAACCGGCCTGCAGCGGCTGGTGGTGGCCGGCGGCGTCGGCGCCAACACGCTGCTGCGCGAGCAACTCAATGCCGCCTGCAAGAAGAAGGGGGTTCGCGTGTATTACCCCGAGCTGCATTTATGCACCGACAACGGCGCGATGATCGCGCTGGCGGCCGGCATGCGAATTCAGGCCGGGCTGGCGCCCATGCGGCGCGGCTACGCCTTTGACGTGAAACCGCGCTGGAGCCTTGCGGAAATGACGATGTAGGGCCTGTTGACGCGGCGAGTGGGCTATAATCCAAGGCTCTGCTGAAAAGTGCACTTTTTCATTGATGAAACGGCACACGGCAGAACACGACGGTCACGGTCAACTCTCACTTCGGGAACACTGTGCCGCTCGCAAGTTATTTCCAAGGAAAAACCCATGATCGAGAAATCAGTCAAGGCCGAGATTGTCAAGGCCAACGCGCGCGCTGCCAACGACACCGGCAGCCCGGAAGTTCAGGTCGGCCTGTTGACCGGCCGCATCAATGAACTGATGCCCCACTTCAAAACCCATGCCAAAGATCATCACGGTCGCCGTGGCCTGCTGCGCATGGTGAGCCGCCGCCGCAAGCTGCTGGACTACCTGAAGTCCAAGGACGCGGCCCGTTATGTTGCGCTGATTGCCAAGCTTGGCCTGCGTAAATAATCCCTAAAACGACTGCAAGGCGCCTGAGTTGGTTCTTCTGACTCAGGCGCTTTGCACTTTAAAAACGGAAAAAATCAGTTTCAGAAGTGCTTTCCTCGCCAGTTGAGGGGCGCCGATGACTTACTTCGGAGCAAGGCCAAACGATCACGCGCTGTGTCATTCCACAAGAAAAGACCTGAAATTGCAGGCATTTTGTGGAATGGCATCGTGTTCTGCCAGCCGCCGCTCCGGGCCTTCTGCACTGCCTCAAGTGCTTGAAACTAGTGGAGATAAAACATGAGCATTTTCAACAAAGTCAGCAAATCCTTCCAGTGGGGCCAGCACAAGGTCACGATGGAAACCGGAGAAATCGCCCGCCAATCAGGCGGCGCGGTGCTGGTCGACATGGACGGCACGGTGGTGTTGGCCACCGTGGTTGCCAAAACTGACGCCAAGCCCGGCCAGGATTTTTTCCCGCTGACGGTCGACTACCTGGAAAAAACCTATGCCGCCGGACGCATTCCCGGCAGCTTTTTCAAGCGCGAAGGCCGCCCCAGCGAGTTTGAAACATTGACCTCGCGCCTGATCGACCGCCCGATCCGCCCACTGTTCCCCGAAGGCTTCTTCAACGAAGTGCAGGTCGTGATCCACGTGCTGTCGCTGAACCCTGAAGTCGAGGGCGACATCCCCGCGCTGATCGCATCGAGCGCGGCCCTGTCGATTTCCGGCATTCCCTTCAACGGCCCGATTGGCGCTGCCCGCGTTGCCTACATTGACGGCCAGTATGTGCTGAACCCCGGCAAGACCCAGCTCAAAGATTCGAAGATGGACCTGGTGGTGGCGGGCACCGAAGCTGCCGTGCTGATGGTCGAGTCCGAAGCCCAGCAGTTGTCCGAAGAAATCATGCTGGGCGCCGTGGTGTTCGGTCACGAGCAGGGCAACATTGCCATCAACGCGATTCACGATCTGGTGCGTGACGCCGGCAAACCGGTCTGGGACTGGCGCGCCCCCCCCAAGGACGAGGTGCTGATCGCCAAGGTGGTCGCGCTGGCCGAAGAGAAACTGGTTGCTGCCTACCAGATCCGCAACAAGCAGGCCCGCACCCACGCCACGCGTGAAGTGACCACCTGGACCAAGATGGGCCTGAAGGCCGAGGGTGTTGAATTCGACAGCGTGGCTGTGGATGGCATGCTGTTCGACATCGAAGCCAAAATCGTGCGCAGCCAGATACTGGCCGGCGAGCCGCGTATCGACGGCCGCGACACGCGCACCGTGCGTCCCATCGAAATCAGGAGCAGCGTGTTGCCCCGTACCCACGGCTCGGCCCTGTTCACGCGTGGCGAAACCCAGGCGCTGGTCGTGACCACCTTGGGCACCGAGCGCGACGCACAGCGCATCGACGCGCTGTCCGGCGACTACGAAGACCGCTTCATGCTGCACTACAACATGCCTCCGTTCGCCACCGGCGAAACCGGCCGCGTCGGCAGCCCCAAGCGCCGCGAAATCGGCCACGGTCGCCTCGCCAAGCGCGCGCTGATCGCCGTGCTGCCAAGCAAGGAAGAGTTTCCGTACACCATGCGCGTGGTCAGCGAGATCACCGAGTCCAACGGCTCCTCGTCGATGGCTTCGGTCTGCGGCGGCTGCCTGTCGCTGATGGACGCCGGCGTGCCGATGAAAGCGCACGTGGCCGGCATCGCCATGGGCCTGATCAAGGAAGACAACCGCTTCGCCGTGCTGACCGACATCCTGGGCGACGAGGACCACCTCGGCGACATGGACTTCAAGGTCGCCGGCACCACCAACGGCATCACCGCGCTGCAGATGGACATCAAGATCCAGGGCATCACCAAGGAAATCATGCAGGTCGCACTGGCGCAGGCCAAGGAAGCGCGCATGCATATCCTGGGCAAGATGCAAGAGGCGATGGGCGAGGCCAAGACCGACGTGTCGCAGTTCGCGCCGCGCCTGACCACGATGCGCATCAACCCCGAGAAGATCCGCGACGTGATCGGCAAGGGCGGCGCGGTCATCCGCGGCCTGCAGGAAGAGACCGGCACCACGATCAACATCTCCGACGAAGATCCGGGCCTCATCACCATCGCGTCCACCGACCCCGAAAAGGCCGAGCTGGCCCGTAAGCGCATCGAGCAGATCACCGCCGAAGTCGAAATCGGCAAGGTCTACGAAGGCCCGGTCACCAAGATCCTGGACTTCGGCGCGCTCATCAACCTGCTGCCCGGCAAGGACGGCCTGCTGCACATCAGCCAGATCGCGCACGAACGCGTCGAGAAGGTCACCGACTACCTGAGCGAAGGCCAGATCGTGAAGGTCAAGGTCCTCGAGACGGACGAGAAGGGCCGCGTCAAGCTGTCGATGAAGGCGCTGACCGAGCGTCCGGCCGGCATGGAGTACAGCGAGCGCCCGCCGCGCGAAGACCGTGGCGATCGCGGCGAGCGCCGTGATCGTGGCGACCGCGGTGACCGTGGTGGTGATCGCGGCGATCGTGGCGAGCGCGCACCGCGCTTCAACAACGAGCAGCAGCAACAGCCGCGCAGCGAGCAGCCGCAGGCTCCGGCCGGCGAGCAGCAGCAAGCCCCGCGCGAGCCTCAGGAGTAAGAAGGGCGCAACGGCGGCCTCGCGCCGCCGTTGTCATCTTTTGAACAGCAAGCTTCGCCCCATCTGCGGGCGTTGGAGGCCGAAAGACCATGAAAGCCATTGAAATCACGTCGTACGGCGCCCCCGAGGTGCTGCGCGTCGCCGAGCGCGCCGACCCGGTGGCCGGCGCGGGCGAGCTGCTGATCCGCGTCGCGGCAAGCGGCGTCAATCGCCCGGACGTGCTGCAGCGCAAGGGGCACTACCCCGTGCCTCCGGGCGCGTCCGACCTGCCGGGCCTCGAAGTGGCCGGCGAGATCATTGCGGGTGACGCGGCGGCGCTGGCCGAAGCGGGCTTCAAGGTCGGCGACCGCGTGTGCGCGCTGATCGCGGGCGGCGGCTATGCCGAGCTGTGCGTGGCGCCGGTGGCGCAATGCCTGCCGGTGCCCAAGGGCTGGAGCGACACCGAGGCGGCATCGCTGCCCGAGACCTTCTTCACCGTCTGGAGCAATGTGTTCGAGCGCGGCCGCCTGCAAAAGGGCGAGACGCTGCTGATCCAGGGCGGCTCGAGCGGCATCGGCGTCACGGCGATCCAGATCGCCAAGGCGCTCGGTGCGACCGTGATCGTCACGGCCGGCAGCGACGACAAGTGCGAAGCCTGCAAGAAGCTGGGTGCCGACCACGCCATCAACTACCGCACGAGCGACTTCGCCGAAGAGGCGAAGAAGCTCACCGGCGGCAAGGGCGTGGACGTGATCCTGGACATGGTCGCGGGCGACTACGTGGCGCGCGAGATCGAGTGCCTGGCCGAAGACGGCCGGCTCGTGATCATCGCGGTGCAGGGCGGCTTGAAGGGTGAGATCAATGCGGGCCTCGTGCTGCGCAGGCGGCTCACGATCACCGGTTCGACGCTGCGTCCGCGGCCGGTGGCGTTCAAGGGCGCCATTGCCAAGGCGCTGCGCGAGAAGGTGTGGCCGCTGCTGGAAAGCGGTGCGATCAAGCCCGTGATCCACAGCATCTTTGCGGCAGGCGGAGAGCCGAGCGGCGCGGCGCAAGCGCACACGCTGATGGAATCGAACCAGCACATCGGCAAGATCGTGCTGACATGGTGACGAAAACGCGATGACAACCAAGAAGAAACTGATCGCCGGCAACTGGAAGATGAACGGCAGCCTGGCTGCCAACGAGGCACTGGTGAAGGCGTTGCAGCAAGGCCTGGCCGCGAGCCCGGCCGCGTGCGACGTGGCGCTGTGCGCGCCCGCGCCGTACTTCGCGCAGTTGCAGTCGCTGCTGGCGGCTTCGCCGGCCATGGCGCTGGGCGCGCAGGACATTTCGGCGCATCCGCAAGGTGCGTTCACCGGCGAGCAGTCGGCCGCGATGCTCAAGGACTTCGGCGTGCGCTACGCGATCGTCGGGCACTCGGAGCGTCGCCAGTACCACGGCGAAACCGACGAGGCCGTGGCGGCGAAGACCGCCGCGGCACTGGCCAACGGCATCACGCCGATCGTCTGTGTCGGCGAGACGCTGGCGCAGCGCGAAGCAGGGCAGACCGTAGAGGTCGTCAAGCGCCAGCTGGCCGCTGTGATCCATGTGAACGGCCATTGCATCAGCGAGATCGTGGTGGCGTACGAGCCTGTCTGGGCCATCGGCACGGGCAAGACCGCAACGCCGGAGCAGGCGCAAGCCGTGCACGCCGTGCTGCGCGCGCAACTGCATCACGCTGCGAGCGAACACGCCGCGGGCATCCAGATTCTTTATGGCGGCAGCATGAACGCGGCCAATGCCGCGGAGTTGCTGGCGCAGGCCGACATCGACGGCGGCCTCATCGGTGGCGCGTCGCTCAAGGCGCCCGACTTTCTGCAGATCATTTCCGCCGCTGCGCGCTGAACGCGCAACGGCTGTATCACTTAGGAGTAAGAACGAATGAACCTGGTCCTCAATCTATTGGTCGGCGTGCAGATGCTGGCGGCCCTCGCCATGATCGGCCTGATCCTGATCCAGCACGGCAAGGGCGCCGACATGGGCGCGGCCTTCGGCAGCGGCAGCGCTGGCAGCCTGTTCGGTGCCAGCGGCAGCGCGAACTTCCTGTCGCGCACCACCGCGGTGCTGGCTGCCGTGTTCTTTGCGTGCACGCTGTTGCTGGCGTATTTCAGCCATGCACGTCCCGCCGGCGGCGGCAGCCTGCTGGAGCGCGCGGCAACGGGCGCGCCCGCTGCGCCGGCAACTCCTGCGAGCACGGGTGCCGCGAATGAAATCCCTGGTGCTTCGGCGCCCAGCGCACCTGCTTCTGCGCCTGCTGCCCCGGTTTCGGGCGCCGGTCAGATCCCGGGCAAGTAATCAAGTCGTTTTCATGAGTCACCTGTGAGAAATGGCTTCATTTCAGGGTAAACTCTAAATCTGTTCGGAAAGCCAAATACCTGCTGCAGGTACCTCATGCCATCTGAACAGTAAAAACCGCGGTCGTGGTGAAATTGGTAGACACGCTATCTTGAGGGGGTAGTGGCGAAAGCTGTGCGAGTTCGAGTCTCGCCGACCGCACCAAATCTCATCGGCGGAAAACCTCATCCAGGGGTTCTTCCTGCCGATGGCAAGCGGTGAAAAACTCTCGATGAATCTCGACTCCTACCTCCCCGTCCTTTTGTTCATTTTGGTCGGAGTCGGCGTAGGCGTCGCACCTCAGGTCATCGGATACATTCTCGGCCCCAATCGGCCCGACGCCGCCAAGAACGCTCCCTACGAGTGTGGCTTTGAAGCCTTCGAGGATGCGCGCATGAAGTTCGACGTGCGCTATTACCTCGTCGCGATTCTCTTCATCCTGTTCGACCTCGAAATTGCCTTTCTCTTTCCGTGGGCCATTGCGCTCAAAGAGATCGGTGCTGTCGGCTTCTGGGCCATGATGATCTTCCTCGCCATCCTCGTCGTGGGCTTCGCCTACGAGTGGAAAAAAGGCGCGCTCGACTGGGAATGACAAGGAAAGCACACGATGGCTATTGAAGGCGTTCTCAAAGAAGGTTTCGTCACGACCACCTATGACTCGGTGGTGAACTGGGCGAAGACCGGATCTCTCTGGCCGATGACGTTCGGCCTCGCATGCTGTGCGGTCGAAATGATGCACGCGGGCGCTGCCCGCTACGACATCGACCGCTTCGGCATGCTGTTTCGTCCCAGCCCGCGCCAGTCCGATCTGATGATCGTGGCCGGCACGCTGTGCAACAAGATGGCGCCGGCGCTGCGCAAGGTCTACGACCAGATGCCCGAGCCGCGCTGGGTCCTGTCGATGGGCTCGTGCGCGAACGGCGGTGGCTACTACCACTACAGCTATTCGGTCGTGCGCGGCTGCGACCGCATCGTGCCGGTCGACGTCTACGTGCCAGGTTGCCCGCCCACGGCGGAAGCCTTGCTCTATGGCGTGATCCAGCTGCAGCAGAAGATCCGCCGCACCAACACCATTGCCCGCGCCTGAGAGATTGCCGACGATGACTGACTTTGCAATTTCGCCGGAGGTGCTGCGCGCCACCATCGCCGAGACGCTCGGCGCCAAGGCCAAGAGCGTGACACTCGCCCTGGAAGAGGTGACCGTGGTGGTCGGCGCTGCCGACTACATCGAAGCCGCCTTGCTGCTGCGCGACGCGCCCGGCTGCCGCTTCGAGCAGATGATCGACCTCTGCGGCATGGACTACTCCGACTACCGCGAAGGCGAGTGGCAGGGCGAGCGCTTCTGCGTCGTCACGCACCTGCTGTCGGTGAGCCTGAACCAGCGTGTTCGCCTGAAGGTGTTCGCGCCCAACGAAGACCTGCCCGTGGTCGACTCGCTGCAGCCCGTCTGGAATGCCGCCACATGGTTCGAGCGCGAGGCCTTCGACCTGTACGGCATCGTGTTCGACGGCCACGATGACCTGCGCCGCATCCTGACCGACTATGGCTTCATCGGCCATCCATTCCGCAAGGACTTCCCGGTGTCGGGGCACGTCGAGATGCGTTACGACGAAGAACAGAAGCGCGTGGTCTACCAGCCGGTATCGATCGAGCCGCGCGAAATCACCCCGCGCGTGATCCGCGAAGACAACTACGGCGGCGGTTTGCACTGATATGGCCGAAATCAAGAACTACACACTCAACTTCGGTCCCCAGCACCCTGCGGCGCACGGCGTGCTGCGCCTGGTGCTCGAGCTGGACGGCGAAGTGATCCAGCGCGCCGACCCCCACATCGGCCTGCTGCACCGCGCGACCGAGAAGCTCGCCGAATCGCGCACCTTCATCCAGTCGCTGCCCTACATGGACCGCCTCGACTACGTGTCGATGATGTCCAACGAGCACGCCTACTGCCTCGCCATCGAGCGGATGATGGGCCTCGACGTGCCGATCCGCGCGCAGTACATCCGCGTGTTGTTCTCCGAGATCACGCGGCTGCTGAACCACCTGATGTGGCTCGGCTCGCATGCCAACGACTGCGGCAGTTCCACGGTGTTGATCTACGCATTCCGTGAGCGTGAAGACCTGTTCGACATGTACGAAGCGGTGTCGGGTGCGCGCATGCATGCGGCGTACTTCCGTCCGGGTGGCGTGTACCGCGATCTGCCCGACGCGATGCCGCAGTACAAGGTCAGCAAGATCAAGAACGCCAAGGCCCTGGCGCGGATGAACGAGAACCGCCAGGGTTCGCTGCTCGACTTCATCGACGACTTCTCGAACCGTTTCGTGAAGCACATGGAGGAGTACCACACGCTGCTCAGCGACAACCGCATCTGGTAGCAGCGCACGGTCGGCATCGGCGTGATGACGCAGGAGCGCGCGCTGAGCCTGGGCCTCACCGGCCCGATGCTGCGCGGCTCCGGCATTGCCTGGGATTTGCGCAAGACGCAGCCGTACGACGTCTATGACCGAATGGAATTCGACATTCCTGTGGGCAATACCGGTGACTGCTACGACCGCTACCTTGTACGCATGGAAGAGATGGCGCAGTCGAA
>JAURVI010000009.1 GCA_030655515.1 Polaromonas sp.
CAGGGGCCGCAGCGCTACGAAGAACAGCAGCGCCAGCGTTCAGTCGCCGCCCTCAAGCGCCGCGCCGCCGCGCTCGGCTTCCAGATCAATCCAACTTCTGCGGCAGCATGAAAACAGCCGGAATCGATTCTGTTTCTTGTGAGGGTAGCCCACCTGTTTCGCCGCGATGGTTTCTCGGTTCAAGGCTGGTGTTGCAGCCAGGCGCGGACGGCCTGCGGATAGATGATGTGCTCCTGCTCCAGCACCCGTGCGGCCAGCGTGTCGGCCGTGTCGCCCGGCAGCACCGGCACGACAGCCTGCGCCAGAACGGTGCCGTGGTCCAGCTCGGCGGTGACGTGATGCACCGTCGCGCCCGCCTGCCGGCAACCCGCATCAATCGCCCGCTGGTGCGTGTTCAGGCCGGTGAAGGCCGGCAGCAGCGACGGATGGATATTGATCAGGCGCCCGGCGTAGTGGCCGACAAAACCCGGCGTGAGTATGCGCATGAAACCGGCCAGCACCACCAGCGCCGGCTGGTAGCCGTCAATCAGCGCCATCAGCGCAGCATCAAAAGCTTCGCGCGAGTCAAAGTCTTTGTGACTGAGCACCTGCGTGACCACGCCCAGTGACTGCGCCAGTTGCAGTCCCGGGGCGTCGGGCCGGTTGCTGATCACCGCCGCGATGCGGGCGCCCCACTGGCGCGGCCAGTCTTGCGCTTGCGCGGCTTTGACAATGGCGGCCATGTTCGAGCCGCTGCCCGAAATCAGGATCACGATGTTTTTTGGCTGGCTTGACATGGCTTTAGTTTATGGGCACGGCAAAACCGACCCGCACCCACGGCTGCCGACCCAGCCATGAAAAGGCAAAGCGGCCAAGCCCCTGGGCCGGGCCGAACCAGACCATGACGGCCACCGCCTGCGCTTGCGTCAGTCCCTTGGCCTCAGGCGTGAAGCCGAGACGTTTTGGGCAGGTGGGCCATCAAAAACTCCATCTGGTCCGCCAGAATGCGGCGGTTGCGCAAAATGAAGTCTTCCCACAGGCTGGGGACATAAGGCGTGTACAGCAGCGGCATGCCGGCCTGCTCGGGGGTGCGGCTGCTCTTGCGGTGGTTGCAGGCGCGGCAGGCCGTGACCACGTTCATCCAGGTGTCCACGCCATTTTGGGCAAACGGAATGATGTGCTCACGGGTCAGGTCTTCTTCGTGAAAATGGTCGCCGCAATACGCGCAGACGTTGCGGTCGCGCGCGAACAGCTTGCCGTTGGTCAGGCCCGGCTTGAGGTTGAAGGGGTTGATGCTGGGCACCCCCTTGGTGCCTATGATGCTATTGACGGTGATCAGCGACTGGTGACCCGTGATGGCGTTGTGCCCGCCCCGGAACAGCGCCACCTGGGCACCCATCTCCCAGCGCACCTCATCGGATGCATAGTGCAGCACGGCTTGTTCGAGGCTGATCCACGACTGCGGCAACCCCTGGGCTGAGAGCTTCAAGACCTTCAAACGAACCTCCACGATGGTGAATGACGCATGGAAACCGGACCAAGACTGGCTAACACGTCAATATACCGTGATTTCATGACGAAACGGTTCGGATAAGGCCATTTTCCTCCTTCGAACCGCGTCAAACCGACCCAAGGCGCTATTAAAACGATAATCGGCGGATGAAAATCTTTCGCGGCTACCAACATCCGGCGCTGGCATCGCAGTGCGCCCTGACCATAGGCAATTTCGACGGCGTACACCGCGGCCACCAGGCCATGCTGGCGCTACTGAAAAACGAAGCGCAGCATCGCGGCGTACCTAGCTGCGTGATGAGTTTCGAGCCCCATCCGCGTGACTATTTCGCCGCGGTCGCGCACAAGCCCGAGTTGGCTCCCGCGCGCGTCGCCACGCTGCGCGACAAACTCACCGAGCTGGCGCGCTGCGGCATTGACCAATGCGTGGTGCTGCCCTTCAATGCCCATCTGGCCTCACAACCGCCGGAAGCCTTTATTCAGGACGTGCTGGTCAAAGGCCTCGGGGTCCGCTATGTCCTGGTAGGCGACGACTTCCGTTTTGGTGCCAAACGCGCCGGCGATTACGCGCTGCTGGACGCAAGCGGTGAACGCCTTGGTTTTGACGTCGCCCGCATGAACAGTTATGAGGTCAGCAATACGAGGGTTTCGAGCTCGGCCGTGCGCGAAGCTCTGGCGCAGGGCCAGATGGGACGGGTGGCCAGCCTGCTGGGCCGGCCTTACAGCATCTCGGGCCATGTGGTGCATGGCCGCAAGCTGGGCCGGGATATCGGCTTTCGTACGCTCAATCTGCGGTTTTCGCACTGGAAACCGGCGGCCAGCGGGATTTTTGCCGTGCAGGTACACGGTTTGTCCGACGCGCCCCTGGCCGGCGTCGCCAACCTCGGCATCCGGCCCTCGCTGGACCCCGGCGACGTCAACGCCGGGCGGGTGCTGCTGGAAACCTACTGCCTGGGCTGGCCCGCCAGCCTGGGGCAGGAGGGGGCATACGGTAAAATCATTCGCGTGGAACTGCTGCACAAACTGCATGACGAATTGAAATACGACGGTCTGGAGGCCCTCCAAGCAGGCATCGCCAAAGACTGCGAAGACGCGCGGGCCTATTTCTCGTCCATGCATGCAGGCACCAGCCGTCAAACGACGCGCGACCGAATTTAAACGTTCTCCCAACCCGTCGCAGCCCTTCGACAGGCTCAGGGCGACCGGCTGTCATCCTGTTTTCACCCCTACTTCCGTTCGGGCTGAGCCTGTCGAAGCCCTCACGAAGCATTGCCATGACCGACAAAACCGATTACCGCAGCACCCTGAACCTGCCCGACACCCCTTTTCCCATGCGCGGCGATCTGCCCAAGCGCGAAGCGGGCTGGGTGAAAGAATGGAACGAGAAGGGGATTTACAAAAAACTGCGCGATGTCCGCGCCGGCAAGCCGAAGTTTGTGCTGCACGACGGCCCGCCCTATGCGAACGGCCAGATCCACATCGGCCATGCGGTCAACAAGGTGCTCAAGGACATGATCGTCAAGGCGCGCCAGCTCAAGGGGCTGGACGCGATCTATGTGCCGGGCTGGGACTGCCACGGCCTGCCGATCGAAAACGCCATCGAAAAACTCCATGGCAAGAAATTGGCCCCCACGTCCGCTGGAGGCGTCCTGCCCCCCGAGGGGGCCGCTCAGGGGCTAGGGAGCGGCCCGTCGCCCCTGACTGCACGCGCCGAAATACAAGCCAAATGCCGCGCCTTTGCGACCGAACAGATCGCGGGTCAGATGGCCGACTTCAAGCGCCTGGGCGTGCTGGGCGAGTGGGACAACCCCTACCGCACGATGGACTTCGGCAACGAGGCCAACGAGATCCGCGCGCTCAAGCGCATCATGGAGCGCGGCTTTGTCTACCGTGGCTTGAAGCCCGTGTACTGGTGCTTTGACTGCGGCTCTTCGCTGGCCGAATTCGAGATCGAATACGCCGACAAGAAATCGCAGACGCTGGATGTCGGCTTCAAATGTGCCGAGCCCGACAAACTCGCGGCGGCCTTCGGCCTGACCAGCCTGGGCAAAGACGCCTTTGCCGTGATCTGGACCACCACCGCCTGGACCATTCCCGCCAACCAGGCGCTGAACCTGAACCCCGAACTCGAGTACGCGCTGGTGGACACCGAGCGCGGCATCCTGCTGCTGGCCGCTTCGCTGGTCGGCAAGTGCATGGAACGCTACCAGCTCACCGGCACGGTATTGGCGACCACGCAGGGCAAAAACCTGGCGCTGCTCAAGTTCACGCACCCGCTCCATGACGTGGACGCCGGCTACCGGCGTTTCAGCCCGGTGTTCCTGGCCGACTACGCCACCGCCGACGACGGCACCGGTATCGTGCACTCCTCGCCCGCCTACGGCGTCGAAGACTTCAACTCCTGCGTCGCCAACGGCATCGCCTACGACGACATCCTGAACCCGGTGCAGGGCAATGGCCGCTACGTGGACGAGCTGCCGCTGTTCGGTGGCCTCAACATCTGGAAAGCTGCGCCGCTGGTGATTGATGCCTTGCGCGACGCCGGACGCCTGTTCGCCACCGAAAACATCACCCACAGCTATCCGCACTGCTGGCGCCACAAGACGCCGGTGATCTACCGCGCGGCGGCCCAGTGGTTCATCCGCATGGACGAAGCCGGTCCGGGCACCCAGGGCGTCTTCACCCGGGACAAGGCCGGCCAGACCCTGCGCCAGCTTGCCCTGGCCGCGATTGAAGAGACGCGGTTTTACCCTGAAAACGGCAAGGCCCGCCTGCAGGGCATGATTGCCGGCCGGCCCGACTGGTGCATCAGCCGCCAGCGCAACTGGGGCGTTCCGCTGCCCTTTTTCATCCACACCGCCACCGGCGAGCTGCACCCGCGCACCATGGCCATCATGGACCAGGCGGCCAGCATGGTGGAGGCCGGCGGCATCGAGGCCTGGAGCAAGGCGAGCGCCGAATCCATCCTCGGCGCCGATGCGCCCGACTACATCAAGAGCACCGACATCCTGGACGTGTGGTTCGACTCCGGCACCACCCATGACCATGTGCTCAGGCACAGCCACGCCGCCCAGTCCACCTGGCCGGCCGATCTGTACCTCGAAGGCCATGACCAGCACCGCGGCTGGTTTCACTCGTCGCTGCTGACCGCCTGCGCGATGTACGACCACGCGCCCTACAAGGGCCTGCTGACGCACGGCTTCACGGTGGACGGCAAGGGCCGCAAGATGAGCAAGAGCGAGGGCAATGTGGTGGCGCCGCAGGAGGTCTCGGGCAAACTGGGCGCCGAGATCATCCGCCTGTGGTGCGCATCGACCGATTACTCGGGCGACCTGGGCATCGACGACAAGATCCTGGCGCGCGTGGTCGATGCCTACCGCCGCATCCGCAACACGCTGCGCTTTCTGCTGGCCAACGTCAGCGATTTTGATCCGGCGAAAGACGCCGTGCCTTTCGAGGACATGCTGGAGATCGACCGCTATGCGCTGAGCCGCGCGGCCCAGTTGCAGGCCGACATCCTGGCGCATTACGAGGTGTATGAGTTTCACCCGGTGGTGGCCAAACTGCAAATCTATTGCAGCGAAGACCTGGGCTCCTTCTACCTCGACATCCTGAAGGACCGGCTCTACACGACCGCGGCGAAGTCGCTGGCCCGGCGCAGCGCGCAAACCGCGCTGTGGCAGATCACCCATGCGATGCTGCGCTGGATGGCGCCGTTTTTGAGCTTCACCGCCGAGGAGGCCTGGAAGGTGTTCGGCAGTTCGGAGTCCATCTTCATGGAAACCTATGCGGAACTCGCAGCGCCCGATGACGCGCTGCTGGCCAAGTGGGTACGCATTCGCGAAATTCGCGACGCGGTCAACAAGGACATCGAGGCCTTGCGCGCCGACGGCAAAGTCGGCTCGTCATTGCAGGCCCATGTGGCACTGGAAGTCAATGCCGATGACCATGCGCTGCTGGCCAGTCTGGGCGACGACCTGAAGTTTGTCTTCATCACATCAGCCATTGACCTGATCGCCGGTAGCGAGCAGTCTGTAAAAGCAAAAGCCAGTTCCGCGATCAAGTGTGAGCGCTGCTGGCATTACCGCGATGATGTCGGCCATGACCCGGCGCACCCGACGATTTGCGGCCGCTGCACCAGCAACCTGTTTGGCGCCGGTGAAAACCGCAAGTTCGCATAACAAGGGTTCCTCAATGGCAAAAAACACCTTCATGAAGACATCTGGCGCCATGCTGCCCTGGCTGGGGCTGGCGCTCATCCTCCTGATTGCCGACCAGTTCACCAAGGTCCTGATCCTGGGCTACTACCGGCTGGGCGACGCCACCCATGTGACCAGCTTCTTCAACATCGTTCGGGTTCACAACAGCGGCGCGGCGTTTTCCTTCCTGGCGTCGGCATCCGGCTGGCAGCGCTGGTTTTTCACCGCCATCGGCATCGCGGCGGCGCTCTTCATTGTGTGGCTGCTCAGGTCGCATGCCGGGCAAAAGCTGTTCTCGTTTTCGCTGGCCTGCATTCTGGGCGGCGCGGTCGGCAATGTGATCGACCGCATGCTGCACGGCTATGTGGTGGACTTTCTGGACTTTCACCATGGCGGCTGGCACTTCCCGGCCTTCAACATTGCCGACAGCGCCATCACCATCGGTGCGGCCTGCCTGATTCTGGACGAATTGCTGCGCGTGAAGAAAAGTAAATAGCCCCTCACGCTTGTCGCTTCGCGTACTGCGCCGCCCCCCGAGGAGGCTACCCTCCAGGCAATGCCAGCAGTGCGGCGTGTATCAGCGCCGCTTCAGCCGTGAACTCGTTTTGCTGCATTTTTTGTAGCACCTCGTTCCTGTCCATCAAAACGAAACGCTCGACTTCACCATCCTGATTCAGCGGCTCCAGCCCGTCCGGCACGGTGCAGTGGTACCAGTCGATGTGCTCGACGACATAACCCGTGCCCTGGCCGTCGGCGCAGGGGCGGCGGATGTCCAGGTGGCCGCCACGGATGATGTTTTGCAGCGCATCGAACTTCAGGCCGGCCTCCTCCCAGGTCTCGCGCTCCAGTGCGCTGGCCAGCGTGTCGGCGCTGCTGACCATGCCGCCCATCAGCGTGTCCCACAGGCCGGGGTCGTTGGCCTTGCTCAACGCCCGCTGCTGCACCCAGAAGCGGCCATCTTCGGCCTGCCCGACCAGATGCACGGCATGCGTGGCAATGCCCAGCACCCGCACCACGGCACGCTCCACGGTACCGACGCGCCGACCTTGCGGGTCAGTGACCGCCAATTGTTCATCGCGCCACGCATGGGCCAGGCCCGCCTCCCGCAACGCGAGTGCCAGCGCGTTCAGGCCGGCCATGGCCTCACCCCGCAAATGCCAGGCGGCGCCCTCCGGTCGCTCCTCTTTCGATAGTTGCTTGCGCCCGTCCGGCAGGGGTGGGAGCTCTATCCGATTTAATAGATCAGGCTCAACCGAGCCGATGACGGCATCGCCCGCCAGCAGCGGCAGGCGTGGCCGCAGCGGAGTCTGGCGGCTGTCCGCACGCAGGGCGGCCAGCCACTCCGGGGCGAATCCGTTCACAGGGTCAAAATGGTGCAGCCGGTGGTTTTGCGTGCTTCCAGCATGCGGTGCGCCTGCTGCACCTCGGCCAGCGGGAAACGCTGGTCGATGCGGATGTTTACCTTGCCGCTGGTCACCATCTCAAACAAATCATCCGCCATCTCCTGCGTGTTTTCCCGCGTGGTGATGTGGCTGAACAGTGTCTGGCGCGTGACGTAGAGCGAGCCTTTGGTTCCCAGGATGCCGGGCGAAAAAGGCTCCACCGGGCCGGAGGCATTGCCAAAACTCGCCATCAGGCCGAAGGGGCGCAGGCAATCGAGCGAGCGGTCAAAGGTGTCCTTTCCGACCGAGTCATAGACCACCTTCACGCCCAGGTCACCGGTGATTTCCTTCACGCGGGCGACAAAATCCTCTTTCGCGTAATTGATGACGAAGGCCGCGCCGTGTGCCTTGGCGAGGGCACATTTTTCGTCGGAGCCGGCGGTTCCTATCAGTTGCAGGCCCATGGCCCTGGCCCACTGGCAGGCAATCAGGCCGACACCGCCGGCGGCGGCGTGAAACAGCACAAAATCGCCGGCCTGCAGCCCGCCCTGCGGCTGGGTGCGGCGCAGCAGGTACTGCACGGTCAAACCCTTGAGCATCATCGCGGCACCTAGCTCGAAGGAAATGGCATCGGGCAACTTGCAGACACACTTGGCCGGCATCACACGCACCTCGCAGTAGCTGCCCGGCGGCTGGCTGGCATAAGCGGCGCGGTCCCCGGCCTTCAGGTGCATCGGTTGACCTGGAAGGCCCTCGCCCACCGCTTCCACCACGCCCGAGGCTTCCATGCCCAGTTGCAAAGGCATGGGCAGCCTGTACAGGCCGCTGCGCTGGTAAACGTCGATGTAGTTCAGGCCCACCGCCTTGTGACGGATGCGGATTTCGCCCGGCCCCGGTTCGCCGACACGCACGTCCACCAGTTTGAGCTCTTCGGGTCCGCCATGCTGGTCAATACGGACAGCTTTGGATGTGAACAGGGCCATGATGGGTTTTCCTTGGAATGCGGTTGAAAGTGGCGTTGCGGCCTGCATCCTGCCACGAATCCGTGGCGTCCGCTGCCCCGGTCGCCGCTGTCCCGTCACACGGGCCGGGTGTTCGACCTTTCCTCGGCCATCTGGCCGGCGCATTGGTTAAAGTCACCGCATGACGCCCGCCCTGAATTTTCGCACCGCCCTGCTGCTGCTCGTGCCGCCGTTGCTGTGGGCCGGCAACGCCGTGGTCGGACGGCTGGTCAACGACCTGGTGCCGCCGATCACGCTGAACTTCCTGCGCTGGGCGCTGGCCTTTGTGATCCTGCTGCCGCTGGCCGGCTCGGTGCTCCGGCGTGGCAGCGGCCTGTGGCCGCACTGGCGGCGCTTTGCCTTGCTGGGCCTGCTGGGCGTGGGCTGCTACAACGCCCTGCAGTACCTGGCGCTTCAAACCTCCACACCGCTCAACGTCACCCTCGTCGCATCGAGTGTGCCGATCTGGATGCTGACGATTGGCTGGCTCTGCTTCGACCAGCGCGTCTCGCGCCGGCAAATCGCCGGTGCGCTGCTGTCGATTGCCGGGGTGCTGGTGGTGCTGTCACGCGGCCAGTGGGCCCTGCTGGCCCAGGTCCGGCTGGTCCACGGCGACGTTTATATGCTGCTGGCCACCCTGGCCTGGGCGTTTTACAGTTGGCTGCTGTCGCAACCCAAGGAGCCACCGAACATCCGCAAGGACTGGGCCGCGTTTCTGATGGCGCAAATCGTCTTCGGGCTGGGCTGGTCCGGCTTGTTGGCGGGCAGCGAATGGGCGCTGACCAACGCACACATCACCTGGGGCTGGCCGTTGGCCGCCGCCCTGCTTTACGTCGCCATCGGCCCGGCCATCCTGGCCTACCGCTGCTGGGGCCTGGGCGTGCAACGCGTCGGCCCCGCCATCGCCGGCTTTTTCTCCAACCTCACCCCGCTGTTTGCGGCGCTGATGTCAGCGGCGTTTCTGGGTGAGCTGCCGCATGTTTATCACGGCATCGCCTTCGCGCTGATCATCGGCGGGATCGTGGTGTCGTCGCGGCGATGAGGGAAGTTCGACACGCCAGGTAGCCGGGTACTCATTGAACAGCCCGAGGCAAGAGCTGGTCACTCACGCTTTGCTGCCAGATGTGCCGGTAAACAAGCGCCGCCACCTGCTGCTTGTCGTCAGGTGTGTAGGGCGGTTCCGGGAGTACCTGAAAGACATGGTCAAGAATGAAAGTCTTCACTTCAGCCTGAGTCTGCTCCTTCTCGGTCCATCGATCCAGTGGCGCGATCACCTGTAAAACGCCGGCCAGCAACTCACGACTGGCTTGCTTGATGCGTTCCCGATCTGCCTTGGAGAGATCACTGCGCTGAAGCAAGTCGAACAAGGCCAACTGCTCAGCTTGGAGACGGCCTCTTCAATGGCGCCCGGTGGCAGAAGCGGGTTGAGTTTGGCCAGCGCCGCCCGCAAGATGGTCGGCAAAGGTGGCCTGTACCAGACGGTCTTCGCTGTTGATGTCGGTGTAGGCCATGCGATGCCTTCTATTGGACAAATAGCCGTTGCATAAAGGACGGATTTTGATCGTGTCCTTTATAAAAACCCATATAAATCATTGGGTTATGAGAAATCATTGACTCAGAAGCATGCGACTTCATGGCAATTCCCCCACCCCATGCACAACCTGCCCGGCAGGCGGCAATGCCTCGCCATCTTCAATGCCGATCAGCAAGCGACCGCCTGCACCATTGGCAAAGCACACGCAGTCCTTCGCCAGCGCGTCCCAATCAGCCGTCTTGCCGGTGATGGTGCGCAGGGATTTGCGGTCGGTGTGCTGGTCTTCGAGGGTCATGCGTCCTTCTCCGCCTCCGCTGCTTGCGCCAGTGTCATTGACATCAGCTTCACGTTTAAAGCCAACGCAATCGCTTTCGAACGACGCTCAATGAACATGGCGTAATCGTCCGCATTCACCCCATAGCCCTCGATGTCCCTGATGAGATGGGTCTGGAATGTTTCGGGTAGCGCCTTGTTGTCCTTGGCGAACTTGCTGGTGTATTCACTCGGCGCCTTTTTGCCGATACGGTGTTTGTTGGAATAACCGTCAATCAGCGTGATATTAGCGATCAGGTTGGGCTCTTGGTTCTTGTCGGCAATCGCCAGGTAAGCCTTGGGGAAAAAATGATGGTAATTGCGGCTGGTGGCAATCTTCAGGTGGCTGTTGTCCAGAATTACCAGTCCGTTGGTGTCGAAGGACTTGGGCTGTTGATAGGCCAACAAACACAGGATTGCCTTGCAATAGGCGTTACCGGCAGAAAACCAGGTTTCCGTGATCGCTTGGGGTGCAACCGAGAGCTCGATGCTGGAGTAATTAGGTGCCGTACCTTTGGCGATCACGTCCATCTTGTTGAAATCTTCGCTCAGTTTGGACTCTGTCGAAGAGCTGTAGCGCTCGGTCAGCCCCGCCCAATAGAAGAACTGCTCCAACAGGCGAACCTGCTCATGGCCCGGCTTCTTATTGCCTGTGGCGTGAAAAAAGTAGGCCAGTGGAACTACAAGGGCGGGGTATGGCACCAACTGGGAAACAGGCACACGCAACTCTGAACGAATGAAATCGATGGCCATGAACAGCGCAGCCTTCATCGGCTCCCAGTTGGCAATAAAGGTCTCGCGGCGAATCTTCAGAATGTCCTTGCTGCGCACAGCCCGCAAGGTGATGGCCGCCACACACTGCATGATGATCGATTCCGGCAGTGTCTCGAACTTGGCCGATGTCAGGCACTCTTTCTCATCATCGGAGCCATCACGCAGCAGCTCGTACTTTTCTGCAAGATCAAATTTCTTGGCCTCGTCATAGGTTTTCGCCACCATGATCTCGAACACAGTGAGTGACTTGCCCCCGGTATTGATGCGAGAGAATACTTCGCAGGCCACCTCAATGGGGTAGTCCTTGATCGTGATGGTGGAGAAATCGTAGTTGGTCAGCTTGTTCTTGTACGTCTCGATTTGCTTGAGCGTCTCACGGTTAGGAAACTCGTCCAATAAATCGGTCACTTGGCTGGTCAGCACACGATGCACTGAGACATAGCGCTTGCCCGCTTGCTGCTCAGTCACCACGATCTGCTCATCATTTTCCGGGTCATGGTCCAGATTGATGAAGATGTCTCGGTAGTCAACTTCCTTGCCGTCCTTGGTGATTCGGATGCCTTTACGGATGGCGTAAAGAGACGTGATGCGTTGCTGCCCGTCCAGGATGTACTGCACGTAATCGCCCTTGTCGGTCTCCGGCAATTTGTGGTTGCCGACTTCTTTGTAGCTGCGCAGTTCTTCTTTGGTCTTCCAGAAGATGAAGGTGCCAATGGGAAAACCCTTGAGGATGGAATCGATCAGCTTGGACGACTGCTCCTTCTCCCACACAAACTCGCGCTGGAACATCGGCAGCTTGATCTGGCCACTGTCAATTTCAACGAAAAGCGCCTCGTATTTCTTGTTGTGATTGTCTGGCTGGAGCAGAACAGGCTTTTCCGGTTGAGCGGCGGATGGGGTTTGCGTGGTGTCGTTCATAGTGTGTTTTCGTTGCTCGACTAAGGCAATGCTGAATAAGTCTCCCCGTTCGGACTGAGCCTGTCGAAGTCCTTCGCAAGTTGTTGATTTGCAAGGGCAGCGTTTCGACAGGCTCAACGCGAACGGACTTATTCAGCGTAGCCTTGCCATAGCTCTGTGTCAA